>NZ_SLYS01000016.1:0-104172 GCF_004341115.1 Pseudomonas sp. JUb52 | reverse complement strand
CTTCGCGGTCTTTGCTGACTGGCTGCAACAGCATGCCGAGCCAGGCGCTTGGATCGTGATGGAAGCCACGGGCATCTATCACGAATCGCTCGCCGGGCACTTCCATGCGTTGGGCTACCGAATCGCGGTGCTCAATCCAGCACAGATCGCCCGTTATGCGCAAAGCCAGTTGCAGCGCAGCAAAACGGACAAACTCGACGCCAAGCTGATTGCCACCTATGGCCAGCGGCATGAAGATAGTCTGCGAGCCTGGCACCCGGAACCTGTGTCCATCCGCGCGCTTCGCGCGCTGACCCGGCGCCTGGAGGATCTCCAATCGCTACGGCAGATGGAGCTCAATCGGCTTGAGATCAGTCCGGAAAAAGTCCAGGACTCGATCCGGGCAGTCTTGCAACGGCTCGATGAGCAGATCGCCTGGACGCTCGAACAGATCAAACGCCATATCGACGACGATCCGGACTTGCGTGGTAAGCGCGACCTGCTGGTGAGTATCGACGGCATCGCTGACAAGACCGCCGCCCTGATCCTGGCGGAGCTCGGCGATATCGACCGCTTCGCCGATGCGCGCGCCGTTACCGCCTTTGCCGGCTTGAACCCGCGCCTGCAGGAGTCCGGCCTCGCGCGCGGCCATACCTGCATCTCGCGCATGGGATCAGTCCGCTTACGAAGTGCGCTATACCTACCTGCTGTCGTGGCGCTGACCTATAACCCGGCTATCAAGGCGCAAGCCGAGCGCCTGAAAGCCAGGGGCAAGAAAGGTAAACAAACCGTCTGCGCCGCCATGCGTAAGCTGCTGACCATCGCCTATGGCGTGCTCAAATCGGGCAAGCCTTTCGACCCTGCTTTAGCCATTGCACACTGAAGGGCGAAGACGGTATCTACGCGCCCGCGGGCGCCTTCACGCCCGACATGGCCGGCTCGATCGGGGCACCGTTGGGCTTCGCTGCGCTCAACCCAACCGACGAAAAGCGCTATTTCTTCGGCTTCTGGATCAGCTTGTCCACGGCGCGGGCGGCGGCGACCATGCCGAAGGTGGCGGTCACCATCATCACCGCGCCGAAGCCGCCGGCGCAGTCCAGGCGGACGCCTTCGCCGACGAAACTCTTCTGCTGGCAGACGCTGCCGTCCGGCTTGGGATAGCGCAGTTGCTCGGTGGAAAAGACGCAGGGCACGCTGTAGTGGCGACTGGGATTGCGCGAGAAGCCGTAGTCGCGGCGCAGCAGCGAGCGGACCCGCGAGGCCAGGGGGTCGTTGTAGGTGCGATTGAGGTCGACCACCTGGATCTGGGTGGGGTCGATCTGGCCGCCGGCGCCGCCGGTGGTGACGATGGCGATCTTGCGTCTCTTGCACCAGGCGATCAGCGCCGCCTTGGAGGCCACGCTGTCGATGCAGTCCAGCACCAGGTCGAGCTCTTCAGTGATGTAGTCGGCCATGGTCTCGCGGGTGACGAAGTCTGCCACCGCCTTGACCTGGCAGGCCGGATTGATGGCCTGGATGCGTTCGGCCATCACCGTGACCTTGGGCCGCCCCACCTGGCCTTCCAGCGCATGCACCTGGCGATTGGTGTTGCTGACGCAGACGTCGTCCAGATCGAACAGGCTTATGCGGCCGACGCCGCTGCGGGCCAGGGCCTCGGCGGCCCAGGAGCCCACCCCGCCGATGCCGACCACGGCGACATGACTGGCGGCCAGGCGCTCGACGGCCTCCTGCCCATAGAGCCGGGCGATCCCGCCGAAGCGTTGTTCATCGAACGTCATGAAGGCTTTCCACAAAAGCCACAGTATAGGTTTTCCTTTACCATACCGCTCCCCCTGAACCCTAGCCGCCTCCCGGGACCCGCCATGACCACCGCCCTCACCCCCACCCTGGAACTCGCCTGCGACCTCATCGGCCGGGCCTCGGTCACGCCGCTGGACGAAGGCTGCCAGGCCCTGATGATGCAGCGCCTGGAGCGCCTGGGCTTCGCCCTCGAACCCCTGCGCATCGAAGAGGTGGACAACTTCTGGGCGCGGCGTGGCGGCGCGGGTCCGGTGCTGTGCTTCGCCGGGCACACCGACGTGGTGCCCACCGGCCCCCTGGAGGCCTGGCAGCAGGCCCCCTTCAATGCCCACGTGGATGCCGACGGCATGCTTCGCGGTCGCGGCGCCGCCGACATGAAGGGCAGCCTGGCGAGCATGATCATCGCCGTGGAGCGCTTCGTCGCCGACCACCCGGACCATCGCGGCGCCATCGCCTTCCTCATCACCAGTGACGAGGAAGGCCCCGCCCTGCACGGCACCCGTGCCGTGGTCGAGCGCCTCCGCGAGCGCGGCGAACGACTGGACTGGTGCATCGTCGGCGAACCCTCCAGCACCCGGCTGCTAGGCGACGTGGTCAAGAACGGGCGTCGCGGCTCGCTCAACGGTCGCCTGACCGTGCGCGGCAAACAGGGCCATGTGGCCTATCCGCACCTGGCGCGCAACCCCATTCATCTGGCCGCCCAGGCGCTGGCGGATCTGGCCGCCGAACAGTGGGACGCGGGCAACGCCTTCTTCCCGCCCACCAGCTTCCAGATCTCCAACGTCAATTCCGGCACCGGCGCCGGCAACGTGGTGCCGGGCGAGTTGCAGGCGCTGTTCAACTTCCGCTTCTCCACCGAATCCACCGTGGAGGGCCTGCAGGCCCGGGTCGAGGCCATCCTCGATCGCCACGGCCTGGACTGGCACATCGACTGGTCGCTGTCCGGCCTGCCCTTCCTCACCGAGCCGGGCGACCTGCTCGACGCCGTCTCGGCCAGCGTGGAAGCCGTCACCGGCTACCGCCCCGAAGCCTCCACCAGCGGCGGCACCTCGGACGGTCGCTTCATCGCCACCCTGGGCGCCCAGGTGGTGGAACTGGGTCCGGTCAACGCCACCATCCACCAGGTGGACGAGCACGTGCTGGCCAGCGACCTGGATCTACTGACCGAGGTGTACTACGGCACCCTGGTGCGGTTGCTGGCATGAAGCTGATCTGTCCGCTCTGCCAAGCCCCGCTGGCCGAACTCGAGGGTGGCGTCGGGTGCGCCGCCGGTCATAGATTCGACCGTGCCCGCCAGGGCTATCTGAACCTCCTGCCGGTGCAGCACAAGAAGAGTCTGGACCCGGGCGACAACGCCGCCATGGTCGAGGCCCGCCGACGCTTTCTCGATGCCGGTCACTATGTGCCCCTGGCCGAGCGCCTGGCGCACCTGGCCACCGAACGCGCACCCCAGCGCTGGATCGACGTGGGCTGCGGCGAAGGCTTCTATACCGCGCGCCTGGCCCAGGCGCTGCCCGCGGCCGACGGCTATGCCCTGGACATCTCCCGCGAGGCGGTGCGCCGCGCCTGCCGGCGTACCCCGGCGCTGACCTGGCTGGTGGCGAGCATGGCGCGCCTGCCGCTGCCGGACGCCAGTTGCCAGCTGCTGGCCAGTGTCTTCAGCCCCATCGACTGGGCTGAAGCCCAGCGCGTGCTGGCACCCGGCGGCGGCATCCTGCGCCTGGGTCCGGCCAGCGCCCACCTGCTGGAGCTGCGCCAGCGGCTCTATGACGAGGTGCGCGACTATGCCGAAGACAAGCACCTGCAGGATCTGCCGAAGGGCCTGGAACTGGCCCACAGCGAGGGGCTCGAATTCGTGCTGCCGCTGGCCGAACGCCAGACCCGTGAAAACCTGCTGGCCATGACCCCCCACGGTTGGCGCGTCAACGCCGAACGCCGGGAGCGGGTCCTCGCCGAGCCCTTCGAGGTGCGGGTGGCAGTACGTTACGATTGGATCGTCAAATCCGGAGCCTAAGCCCTATGCGCCAGCCCGATATCGAAATCTATCTCAAGGACGTCGACCAGGACGCCGTCTCGGCCTGGCTCGAACAGGTGTTCGCCATGCCCTGCGCCTGGCAGGCGCGCGGGCAGACCTTCAAGTGCACCCTGCGCTATGGCGGCGAGTCCATTCCGGTCACCTGGCTGCCGAAGGCGGTGGGCAAATGGCACAGCCTGCTGCTGGAAAGCGATGTATCGCCCTGGGTGGATGACCTGGCCTGTGCCCGCGATGCCCATGCGGCCCTGCAGGTGCAGGTGCGCTGCGCGCCAAGTGGCTGGAGCGAGGAAGAAGAGGAAGAGGCCGCCGATCGCTGGCTGAAGGTGACGGAGGCGGGCGTCGAAGAGATCGTCTGGCGCACCGAGTGAACTGAAGGTGCGAGGAGCCTTGCGCTCCTCGCACAGCGGGCCTAGACCCGGGCCACGTCTTCGGCTTGCAGGCCCTTCTGGCCCTCGATCACCGAGAACTCCACCTGCTGGCCTTCGGTCAGGGAGCGGTGGCCCTCACCACGGATGGCGCGGTAGTGAACGAACACGTCGGCACCGCCCTCGCGTTGAATGAATCCATATCCCTTGGCGTCATTGAACCACTTGACGGTCCCGGTTTCGCGTTGCTCACCCATCACATCTCTCCGAAGCTTTCTGGATTTCCTATCCCCGCTCGCCACAGCCTGGGCGACCGGGTTGCCTTTTGGTATCGGTACGGATCGCGCATCGGATCGGTCGCCAGGCTGGCAGCCCGGGTCCGACCACTGGCAACAACTTGCCGACACCTTATGAAGCATGGCTTTCCCGGCAAAAGCAACGTTCTTTACGCAAAGTGCCATCACGGCTGGAAGCCGCGCCAGCGCCGGGTTTTCGACGATTTAAGCGGCATTTTTTCGACAGCGGGGACAAGGCGCCGACTGCCGGGTCGAAGTCAGAACAACACGGGCGGTTTTACGCCCGCCAGGCCATCCGGCACACTGCCGCCCCGTCATTCCGGTAGCCCTCCATGACCCGTTCGCCGCTGCGCCTTCTGGCCTTCTCGCTGCTCAAGCGCCTGCTCTATCTCTGGGTTCGCTCCGAGACCACCCAGGCGGCCAGTCTGCTCAGCCGCATCGATCCCGCCAAGCCGGTGCTCTATGTCCTCCCCGAAGCCTCGCTGAGCGATCTGGCGGTGCTCGACCGGGAGTGCCGCAAGGCCGGGCTGCCGCGACCACTGCGCCCGCTGGTGCTGGGCAGCAAGACCGAGCCACTGGCCTACTTCAACGCCACCGGCAAGGCCAACTGGCGCGGGCGCCCGGCGCGGCGCTCGGTGCCCCCTACCCTGCGCCGGGTGGTCACCGCGGTAACCGAGCAGCAGCTGGCGGACGTCCAGCTGGTGCCGGTTAGCGTCTTCTGGGGCCAGTCGCCGGATCGTGAGACCAGTCCCTGGAAACTGCTCTGGGCGGACAACTGGGTGGTGACCGGCCGGCTGCGCAAGCTGGCGCGCATCCTGGTGCTGGGCCGGCTGACCCGAGTGCAATTCTCCAAGCCGCTGTCCCTGGGCGAACTGGCCAGCCAGCGCCCCGATCCGCAACGCCTGGAGCGTCTGGTGATGCGCCGGCTGCGCATCCACTTCCGCAACGTGCGCCAGGCGGTGATCGGTCCGGACCTGTCGCACCGGCGCACCCTGCTGCGCGGCCTGCTGCGGGCACCCCAGGTGCGGGCGACCATCGCCCACGAGATCGCCCAGCGCAAGGCCACTCCCGGACGCATCGAAGACGAGGCGGCGCACTATGCCCGGGAGATCGCTTCGGACTTCTCCTATCCGGTGGTGCGCTGCCTGGACGTCGGTCTGCGCTGGTTCTGGAACAGCATCTACGATGGCGTCACGGTCAGCCACATCGAGCGGATCCAAGAGATGGCGCCCGGTCATACCGTGGTCTACGTCCCCTGCCACCGCAGCCACATCGACTACCTGCTGCTCTCCTACCTGCTGTTCCAGAACGGCCTGACCCCGCCGCACATCGCCGCCGGCATCAACCTGGACATGCCGGTGGTGGGCAACATCCTGAGACGCGGCGGCGCCTTCTTCATGAGGCGCAGTTTCAAGGGCAACGCCCTCTATGCCGCGGTGTTCAACGAATACCTGCACAGCCTGTTCAGCCGCGGCTTCTCCACCGAGTACTTCGTCGAGGGCGGGCGCTCGCGGACCGGCCGTACCCTGCAGCCACGCACCGGCATGCTGGCCATGACCCTGCGCAGCTTTCTGCGCGATTCCCGGCGGCCCATCGTCTTCGTACCGGTGTACATCGGCTACGAAAAGGTGTTCGAGGGTCGCACCTACCTCGGTGAATTGCGCGGCGCGGCCAAGAAGAAGGAATCCATCTTCGACCTGGTCAAGGTCTTCGGCGCCCTGCGCCAGCGCTTCGGTCGGGTCTGGGTCAACTTCGGCGAGCCCATCCCGCTGCAGAGCTTTCTCGATGCCCGCCGTCCAGGCTGGCGCGACGAACCCCTGGGCGAAGACCTGAAGCCCGCCTGGTTCAATTCGGTCACCCACGAACTGGGCGAGCGGGTGGTGCGCCGCATCAATGCCGCGGCGGCCGTCACCCCGGTCAACCTGGTGGCCCTGGCGCTGCTGTCGACCCATCGCCAGGCCCTCGACGAAGGCGCCCTGGTGCGCGCCATCGACCTCTATCTGGATCTGCTGAAACGGGTCCCCTACTCCACCAGCGTCACCCTGCCCGAGGGCGACGGCCAGGCGATCATCGAAGAGGTGCGCGCCCTCGGCTTCCTCTCCGAGCAGCAGGACGCCCTGGGGCGCATCCTCTACCTGGACGAGCAGAACGCGGTGCTGATGACCTACTACCGCAACAACGTCCTGCACCTCTTCGCCATCCCGGCGCTGATCGCCAGCTTCTTCCAGAACACCGGGCGCATGACCCGCGAGCTGATCCATAGATTCGCCCTGGCGCTCTATCCCTATCTGCAGGCCGAACTGTTCATCCACTGGGAGCGCGAGGAGCTGCCGCTGGTGCTGGACGGCTGGCTGGAAGCCATGGTGGAGCGCGGCCTGCTGCGCATCGAGGACGACGTCTTCGTGCGCGCGGCGCCCAGCTCGCGGCAATTCGTCCGCCTCACCCTGCTGGCGCGGGCCATCCTGCAGACCCTGCAGCGCTACTACATGACCACTGCGCTGATCCTCAACCACGGGCAGAACAGCCTGACCGCGCCGCAGCTGGAAGAACTCTGCACGGTGATGGCCCAGCGGCTGTCGGTGCTGCATGGCCTCAATGCGCCGGAATTCTTCGACAAGTCGCTGTTCCGCCATTTCATCCAGACGCTGCTGGCCGAAGGGGTGCTGCGCAAGGCCGACGACGGCACCCTGGGTCACCATGAACTGCTCGGTGAACTGGCCGAGGGTGCGGGCAAGCGGGTGCTGCCGGCGGAGATTCGCCTGTCGATCCGCCAGGTGGCCCTGGATCGGCCCGAGGCCCCGAACCTGCCGGAAGCCGAATCCACGGTGGTCGCCGGCAACTAAGCGGGCATCCATGGGTCACAGCAGTCGATTTCAGTCCAGGATCTACCCATGAAAAGAATCGCCACCCTGCTCGCCACCTCGCTGCTGCTCAGCGCCTGTAGCGGGCTGCGCCCCGGTCCCGCGACGCCACCGCCGCCGGCCGGCCAGCCGCTACCGCCCACCGAGCAGCCGCAGACCACCACCCCTGGCGTGCCGGCCCAGCCGAGCATGACCAGCCTCAGCGGCCAGGCCACCTTTACCGCCAACGAGCCGGTACCGCCCACCGCCAAGCTCACCGTCAGCCTCTACAGCGCCAGCGCCGGCGATACCCCTGCCGGTCGCCTGGCCCAGCGCACCCTGTTCGTCAAGCAACCCGGCCAGGTGCCCTTCCGCCTCGACTACGCCCCGGCCAAGGTCAAGAGCGGCGAGCGCTATCTGCTCAGCGGCCGCATCCTGCTCGGCGGTCGCCCGCTGTACCTGACCCAGCAGCCGGTGACCGTGGATCTGAACAGCGGTGGTGAGGTGGAATTGCCGCTGCAGCCGGTGCGCTGAACTCCAAGAGACTCGGCGTGGCATGCTAGGATCAAGGCTCTCGACCTCCCGCTTCTCCACCGAGGTGCGCCTTGACTCCTCGCCTCGCCATCAAGCGCTATCAGGGCGACCACCAGCCCCATGCCCATGCCTTCGCGCAGCTGGTGCTGCCCATCCAGGGCGGCATGGAGCTGGAACTCGCCGGGCGTAGCGGGACGCGGCTGCATACCGGGCTCGCGGCCCTGGTGGCGCCCGACTGCGGTCATGCCCAGCAATCGGAGCCAGGCAGCCGCTTTCTGGTGATCGATTGCGCCGCCGACTGGTTGCCTGCCCCCATTCTGGATCGCGCGCTACGGCAGCCGGGTCTGGCGATCCAGCCCGCGACGCGGCAGCTGATCGCCTTCGCCGAGCTGACTTCGCCTGATGCCCTCGATCAACACGCGCCCGAACTCACCCGCCTGCTGCTCGCCTCGCTCGACGCCACTGCCGCCGGCTCGGCCTTCGACCGCTTGCTGGCCCAGGTGGAGGCCCAGCCCGCGGGTGACTGGAACAATGCGGCCATGGCCCGTCTGGCGGGCCTGGGGCTGACGCGGTTGCACCTGCTGTTCCACCAGCGTTTCAGCCAGACGCCCCAGGCCTGGCTGACCGATCTGCGGTTGCGCCAGGCGCAGCGCTGGCTGGGCGACAGCCGCCTGCCGATTGCCGACATCGCCCTGCGCGTCGGCTTTTCCGATCAGGCCGCCCTGACCCGCGCCATGACCCGCCGCCAGGGCATCAGCCCGGCCGCCTGGCGGCGCGGCCAGCGACTGCCCGGGTAACTCAGTCCAGGTAAGCAGTCCAGGTAAAAAGCCCCGCAGCCTCGCGCAAGACCGGTTCCCCTAGCCGTCGCCACACTGGTGGCGAATGGGTGGAGACGGTGCGATGCAGGAACGAGAACTATCGGCGGTGGGTATCGGCTATGGGCTGGCGGCAGGCCTGTGCTGGGGCGTGATCTTTCTGGCGCCAGCGCTGGTCCCCGACCTGAGCGGCGCCCAGTTCGCCGTGCTGCGCTTTCTATGCTACGGCCTGGTGTCTCTCGGGCTGCTGCTGCGCTGCTGGCGCCGACTGCGCTCGCAACTGAGCTGGGCCGATGGCAGGCGCCTGTTCTGGCTCAGCCTGATCGGCAACCTGGGCTACTACACCCTGGTCGGCGTGGGCGTGAAGCAGGCCGGTATCGCGGCGACCACCCTGATCGTCGGCCTGATCCCGCTGCTGGTGGCCCTGGCCGGGCAGCGCGACGCGGGCGCCGTGAGCTTCGGGCGCCTCTGGCCGTCGCTCTGCTGCGCGCTGCTCGGCGTTGCCCTGATCAGCTACGAGACGCTGACCACCACCGCCGTCGGCGAGCAGCCCGCCCTGGGCCTGCTGTGCGCCTGTGGCGCCCTGCTGGCCTGGAGCTGGTTCGCGGTGGTCAACACGCGCTTCCTGGCCAGGACGCCGATCGGCGCCCACGATTGGGGCCTGCTGCTGGGCGGGATGACCGGCGCTCAGGCCCTGCTGGCCGCGCCCTGGTTGCTCGGCGAGGAGC
Source organism: Pseudomonas sp. JUb52 (assembly GCF_004341115.1). NCBI lineage: Bacteria > Pseudomonadati > Pseudomonadota > Gammaproteobacteria > Pseudomonadales > Pseudomonadaceae > Pseudomonas > Pseudomonas sp. JUb52. The sequence continues at coordinate 94,780 of NZ_SLYS01000016.1, read as the reverse complement.
TGGCGTTGCGAGCACCGGCGGACTGGCTGCAGCCACTGCTGGTGGCTGCCGGCGTGGCATTGCTCGCCTCGGTGATCGGTGGCGCCTGCTGGAACCAGGCCAGCCGCCGGCTACCCCTGACCCTGAGTGGCCAGGCCATCGTCATCGAGACCCTGGCCTCGCTGACCTATGGCTTTCTCTGGAACGGGCGCTGGCCGACTCGCCTGGAAGCCCTGGCGATCCTCCTGCTCCTGCTCGGGACGAGCTGGTGCCTGCAGTGCCACCGGCGCCCGGCCCGGACGGTAGCGGCGGCGGCGACCTGACCCTGAGTATCCGGCCGGCTGCGCCTCTCCTACGCCAGCGGCGGCAAGGCCCAGTCGATGGGGGTGAGCCCGGCGTTGCGCAGGAATTCGTTGGTGCGACCGAAGTGGCCGTTGCCGATGAAGCCGCGGTGGGCCGACAGTGGCGAGGGATGCGCCGACTTGAGGATCAGGTGCTTCTGGGGATCGATGAGCGCCTGCTTGCTCTGGGCATGGCTGCCCCAGAGCAGGAACACCAGATTCTCGCGCTCGGCGCTGACCACCTCGATGACGCGATCGGTGAATCGCTGCCAGCCGGCCTTGGCGTGGGAGCCGGCGTTGGCCTGCTCCACGGTCAGCGAGGTGTTGAGCAGCAGCACGCCCTGCTCCGCCCAGTGCTGCAGATAGCCATGGTTGGGAATGGGCAGGTTCAGGTCGCGCTTGAGTTCCTTGAAGATGTTCTGCAGCGACGGTGGCGCCGGCACCCCGGGTTGCACCGAGAAGCTCAGGCCATGGGCCTGGCCCGGACCGTGGTAGGGATCCTGACCGAGAATGACCACCCTGACCTGATCCAGAGGGGTGGTATTGAGAGCATTGAAGATCAGCGGACCGGGCGGATAGATGACCTTGCCCGCCGCCTTCTCGCGCCTCAAGAACTCGCTCAGCTGACGCATGTAGGGCTGCTCGAATTCGTCGCGCAGCGCGGCTTTCCATTGGGGGTCGAGCTTGATGCGATCGTCGTCCACGATTCGAGGCTTCCTGGTCAAGACAAGGGCAGCACCCTAGAAAAGCCGGCTGCCCCTGTCAAACCCGCTACCAGCGTGGACCGTAGCGCGGGCCCCAGCCGGGCGGACCATAACCCGGGCGCGGCCCCCAGCCCGGCGGTCCCCAACCGGGACCCGGCCCCCAGTGGGGCGGTGGTGGCGGGGCCGGTCGATAGTAGTAGCCGTAGCCATAGGGCCGCACGATGACCGCGGGCGGCGGATAGGCTGGCGTGCCGTAAAAGACCGCCGCGGGGGGTGCCGGACGGCTGTAATAGCGCGGGGACGTGTCGTAGACGGTGCAGCCGGTGAAGGTCAGGGCACAGAGCGACGCCAAGAGGAAATGGCGCATGGGGGAGATCTCCAGAACGGCCCGGATGGGCCTGGAGAAAGCTTAAGCTGCGCCCGCCGCTCGCGCTCGATTATCGCGCGTTCATTCAGCCGGGATTAAGAGACGCCGGTCCGCTTTCCTTCCGCTCGCCCAGGTAGTCCCGCAGCCGCGCCTGCAGATGGGGCACGCCCTGGGGATGGGCGAGAAAGTCGACGATGCTCATCAGCTGCCAGTGCTGGCCTTCGTCACCGAAGCGGATGGCGGCGATCTCGGCGGGATGCAACTGCCCGGCGAACAGCCAGCTGGGCAGATAACCGGGCTGACGCGGTGGATAGCAACGTCCCCAGGTCAACCGCGCCTCGTCCAGCACCAGGCCGAATTCCTCTTCCAGCTCGCGCAGGGCGCAGCGCTCGGGCGTTTCGTCGTCTTCGCGCCCGCCGCCCGGCAGGTCCCAGAGAGCCGGCCAGGGGATGTCGGGCTTGTCATCGCGCTGATAGACCAGGATCTGCTCGGCGCAGAGCAGCGCCAGCTTGGCGCCGTTGAAGGCATGGCGGGACATGCGGAGGCCTCCGGTGGCGATGGGGGAGACCGCCAGGCCTCCCCGTCTGGACTCAGTAACCCAGCTGCTTGAGCAGGGCCGCGGGTGCCTGCTTGGCCGGACGCTCATAGAACTTCAGCAATTCGGCGGCGCGATTGCTGAAGAAGCCATCCACCCCACGCGGCGCGAGACGGGCGTAGTCCACCGCCGAGTCCACCGTATAGGCATGCACCAGCAGACCCCGCTCGTGGGCGACGTCGTTCATCCAGGGCTTCACCAGGTCCGCATAGCTCTGGTCGCCGCCCTCCTCAAGGGCCGCCGAGGGGCCGATGCCGATGGCGCCATGGGCCTTGGCCCACTCGATCCAGGCGGTGAAATCGCCCTCGGAGCGCACCTGCTGCTTGGCATAGTAGGCCGCCTTGCTGGCCTCGCCCGATTCGGCGTAGGTGGGCCCGGGCTTGGCCGGGATGTAGTCGTCACCCAGCCACAGCAGCAGGATCTTCGGCGTGTCGGGCATCTCCTTCTGAAGGAGCTCCAGGCTGCCTTTCTCGAAGGTCTGCAGGATCACCCGCCCGGGCATGGCGGCGACGCCGGTGGCGCCGGCCTTGGGCTTGCCGAGCCAACCGCGCTGGGTCAGCTTGGCCTTGAGATCGCGCTCGATGCCGGGAAACAGCTTGGGCTGCTTGGTCTCGATGTACAGCCCGGGCTTGTTGCGACCGCCCTCGGCAATGTCGATGACCTCGTCCAGGGTGAGGATCCTGAGTCCGGCGAACTTTGGCCGGGCACGGTCGGGATGGGCCTGGTTGAACCAGCTGCCGGCGTCCAGCGACTTGAGTTCGGCCAGGGTGAACTGGCTGACCGGCGCCTTGGCGCGCTCGGGGAAACGCTTGGCGACGTCGGTGGTGCGCTCCAGGGTGTCGTCGTGCAGGGCGATGAGCTGGCCGTCCTTGGTGCGCTGCAGGTCGAGTTCCAGGTAGTCGGCGCCCAGCTCCCGCGCCACCAGGTAGGCCGGGGCGGTGGATTCGGGGGCGTCGAAGGAGGCGCCGCGATGGGCGATCACCGCCGGCCAGGGAATGCCGGCCTGCCGGGCCAGGGTCTGGCCGACATCGGCTTCGGTGGCCAGCGCCAGCTGGCTGACCAGCAGGGTGCCGGGAATGAGGGTACGGATCAGGGTGCGCAGAGCAGTTATTGTCATGGGTTCCTCGGGTGGTCCGACGATCGGAGCTAGGATGCAGCTTGCACCCCGGATGCGACAGTACGCAGACCCCCAGCGTAGCGGACGTTATCCAGGTCGCAATTTCCGGTACTCTGCCGCCCGCTTCGCCCGACGAGATCACCATGGCCGCATCGCCCACGCCCTTCGATCCCACCCGCTGCCCGCTGTGCGGCCAGGCCAACAGCTGCGTCCTGGCGGCCGGTGGCGAGCTCCGCGACTGCTGGTGCCTGCAGACGCCGATGGATCCCGCCGCCCTGGAACGCCTGCCCGCGGAAGAGCGTGATCGACGCTGCCTCTGCCCGGCCTGCGCGGCCGGCGTCGCGAGCGAGCCTCGCTGATGCGCCTGGACCGCTGGCTGGGCAACCGACCCGAGCTGGGCCGCCAACTCGCCCGACGCCTGCTCGCGGAAGGTCGGGTAAGGGTCAACGGCGCCACCACCCTGCAGGCCGCCCAGGAGGTGTTCGCCTTCGATCGCATCGAGGCCGACGAGCGCCTGCTGCAGGACGGTCCCGGCGGCCGCTACCTGATGCTGCACAAGCCGCGCGGCTGCGTGAGCGCCACCGTCGACGCCCGCCATGCCACGGTGCTGGACTGTCTCGCGCCGGACCAGCGTGCCGATCTGCACCTGGCCGGACGGCTGGACTTCAACACCACCGGCCTGCTGCTGCTCACCAACGACGGCCAGTGGTCGCGCGGCCTGAGTCATCCGCGCCACAAGCAGACCAAACGCTACCGGGTCACCACCGCCGAGGTCATCCCCCAGCACCTGGTCGCGGCCTTTGCCGAGGGCCTCTACTTCGCCTACGAAGACCTCACCACCCAACCGGCGCGGCTGGAGCTGCTGGACGAGCACAACGCCTACCTGACCCTGGTCGAAGGTCGCTATCACCAGGTCAAGCGCATGTTCGGCCGCTTCGGCATCGAGGTCATCGCCCTGCATCGCGATCGCATCGGCAGCCTGGTACTGGATCCGGCACTGGCCGAGGGCGACTGTCGTCCACTCACGCCCGCAGAGGTGGCGCTGCTACGTCCGGCGGATTAGGGGAACAGGAGCGGCGGGGCACCGGTCGGGATGCAGACACGTCACCCTGGAGACCTCTCATGCGTATCGATATCCCCTCCCTCGGCTTTGGCGGTGCCCCGCTGGGCAACATGTTCCGCGAGGTAGGCGACGCCGAGGCCCGGGCGACCCTCGAAGCCGCCTGGGACGCGGGCATCCGCCTCTATGACACCTCGCCCCACTATGGCGCCGGGCTGTCGGAGCGACGTTTCGCCGAGGTGCTGGCCGACAAGCCGCGCGACGATTTCGTCCTCTGCAGCAAGGTCGGCCGCCTGCTGGAACCGGCCGATCAGCCGGAAAACGCGCCGCCGTTCGTCAATGAATTACCCTTCAAGCGGGTGCTCGACTATTCCGCCGACGGCGCCCGCCGCTCCATCGAGGCCAGCCTGGAACGTCTCAAGACCGATCGCCTCGACCTGGTGTGGATCCACGACCTGTCCGAAGACCAGCACGGCCCAGCCTGGCGCGACTACTTCGCCCAGGCCATGCAGGGTGCGGCCAAGGCCCTTACCGAGATGCGCGAAGAGGGCCTGATCATGGGCTGGGGCCTGGGCGTCAACCTGGTGGAGCCCTGCCGCCTGGCGCTGGAGCAGAGCGATCCCGACGCCTTCCTGCTGGCCGGCCGCTATTCGCTGCTGGACCACCGAGAAGCCCTGGACACCCTCTTCCCCGAATGCGAACGCCGCGGAGTGGGCATCGTGGTGGGTGGGCCCTACAACTCCGGTCTGCTCGCCGGTGGCAAGCACTACAACTATGCCGAAGCCGAGCCGGCGCTGCGCCGCAAGGTCGAGTTGATCGAGGGCGTCTGCCAGGATCACGGCGTGGACATCCGCGCCGCGGCCCTGCAGTTCTGCCTGGCCCATCCCACGGTGGCCGCCACCATTCCCGGCAGCAGTACCCCGCAGCGGGCCCGGCAGAACGCCGATCGGCTGCGAGCGCCCATCCCGGCCGCCTTCTGGCGCAATCTGCGCGAGATCGGCGTGCTGCCGGAGGACGCCCCGACGCCCGCGTGAGTGAAAGAGGCGGCTGTGCTAGGCTCGCCGCCCCTTTTCCACCCTGCCTGCCCTCATGACCTCGCCCCGCCGCCCTCTGCCTGGCCGCCCCGCGCCTCTGCATCCCCGCAATCGCCACCAGGGCAGCTACGACTTTCCGGCCCTGATGCGCCTGAGCCCGGCGCTCAAGGCCTTCGTGGCACCGACGCCGCGGGGCAATCTGTCCATCGATTTCACCGATCCCCAGGCGGTCCGGGCGCTCAACCGGGCCCTGCTGGCGCTGCATCACGGCGTGCGCGACTGGGACATCCCTGCCGATTTTCTCTGCCCACCGATTCCCGGCCGGGCGGATTATCTGCACCACCTGGCCGACCTGCTGGCCGAGGGCAATGGCGGCCGGATTCCCCGGGGCGCGACGACGCGACTGCTGGACGTGGGCACGGGCGCCAATGGCGTCTATCCTCTGATAGGCTTCAAGGAATACGGCTGGCACTTTGTCGGCAGCGACATCGCCCCGGCGGCGCTGGATGCCTTCAAACGCACCCTGGCGGCCAATCCGGATTGCGCCGCCGCCATCGAGTTGCGTCTGCAGCCGGAGCCCCAGGCGATCTTTGCCGGCATCCTGCAACCCGGCGAGCGCTATGCCGCCACCCTGTGCAATCCGCCCTTCCACGCCAGCCCCGACGAGGCCGTCCGCGGCAGCCGGCGCAAGTGGAAGAATCTGGGCAAGACCACCGGCAAGCAGGCACCCCTGCTCAACTTCGGCGGCCAGGCGGCCGAACTCTGGTGCCCCGGCGGCGAAGCGGCCTTCATCGAACGGATGATTCGCGAGAGCCGCACCTTCGCAGCCCAGGTGGGTTGGTTTACCTGCCTGGTGTCCAAGGCCAGCAACCTGCCGCCCTTGCAGGCGGCGCTGCGCCGCGAGCAGGCCGGCGAGATCCGTGTGGTGACCATGGCCCAGGGCCAGAAGCAAAGCCGCTTTCTTGCCTGGCGCTTCGCCTAGCCAAGCGTCCCGACGTCCGCCGGTATGTCGAGTCTTGACCCTTTGGCGGCTTTCTGGCCGGTTTCGTCGGTGCTGCCCCCTGCCCGAAAGAAGGCGCGTGAGACCTGTCCGCTTCGCCTGAGTGGGCAGTTGACGGGACTTTGACCCAGGTCGCAAAGGATTAGACCAAAGGCTAATAGCCAAAGCCTATGAATTACGGACTAGGAATCCTAGGGCCTTCTCATTAAAATGCCGGCCAACAAAAACGCCACGCGCACGCAGCCGCGCCCGAGACCTCCGTCTCCGGTCTGCCGCTGCCAAGGCCGCGCATTGCGTTTTTGCTCCGACTCCTCCGATGACGCACAAGAGAGGGGCGGTGGAGGGACAAGAAACCTGCCCTTGCGTGTTTCCGGCTGCATTCTGCCTTGCCCACTGCACATCCACCCATGTGCCATGGTGCCGCACCGCACCGAAACTCGATAAGCAGACCCAGCTTCTATCGATTGAGAGATCACATGCTGAAGAAAATGACTGGCGCGCTGCTCGGCGTCGCCATCGCCTCCGCCCTGGGCACCGCACAGGCCGAAGACACCAAGAAGGTCGACGTCCTGCTGATCGGCGGCGGCATCATGAGCTCCACCCTGGGCATCTGGCTGAACGAGCTGGAGCCGAACTGGACCATGGAAATGGTCGAGCGCCTGGACAAGGTCGCCGACGAGAGCTCCAACGGCTGGAACAACGCCGGTACCGGCCACTCCGCCCTGGCCGAGCTGAACTACACCCCGGAAGACAAGGACGGCAAGGTCACCATTTCCAAGGCCATCGAGATCAACGAAGCTTTCCAGATCTCCCGTCAATTCTGGTCCTGGCAGGTCAAGAACGGCGTCCTCAAGGACCCGAAGAGCTTCATCAACAGCACCCCGCACATGAGCTTCGTCTGGGGCGACGAGAACATCGCCTTCCTGAAGAAGCGCTACGAGGCGCTCAAGGCCAGCCCGCTGTTCTCCGGCATGCAGTACTCCGAGGATCCGGCGCAGATCAAGCAGTGGGTTCCGCTGATGATGGAAGGCCGCGACCCCAAGCAGAAGATCGCCGCCACCTGGAGTCCGCTGGGCACCGACGTCAACTTCGGCGAGATCACCCGCCAGTTCGCCGCCAACCTGCAGTCCAAGCCGAACTTCAAGCTGAACCTGTCCAGCGAAGTCGAGAACATCACCCGCAATGCCGATGGCAGCTGGCGCGTGGAGTACAAGAACCTCAAGGACGGCAAGAAGACCGAGACCGACGCCAAGTTCGTCTTCATCGGTGCCGGCGGCGGTGCCCTGCACCTGCTGCAGAAGTCGGGCATCCCCGAAGCCAACGACTACGCCGGCTTCCCGGTGGGTGGCTCCTTCCTGGTCACCGACAATCCCGAGATCGCCCAGCAGCACCTGGCCAAGGCCTACGGCAAGGCTTCGGTGGGCGCACCGCCGATGTCGGTTCCGCACCTGGACACCCGCATGCTCGATGGCAAGCGCGTGATCCTGTTCGGGCCCTTCGCCACCTTCTCCACCAAGTTCCTCAAGCAGGGTTCCTACCTGGATCTGCTGACCAGCACCAACACCCACAACGCCTGGCCGATGGTCCGCGTGGGCGTGGCCGAGTACCCGCTGGTGGAATACCTCGCCGGTCAGCTGATGCTGTCGGATGACGACCGCATGGCCGCCCTGCGCGAGTACTTCCCCAACGCCAAGAAGGAAGACTGGCGCCTGTGGCAGGCCGGTCAGCGCGTGCAGATCATCAAGCGCGACGCCGACAAGGGTGGCGTGCTGAAGCTGGGCACCGAGATCGTCGCGGCCAAGGACGGCAGCATCGCCGGCCTGCTGGGCGCTTCCCCGGGTGCCTCGACCGCCGCGCCCATCATGCTGAGCGTGCTGGAGAAGGTGTTCAAGGACAAGGTCGCGACCCCGGAGTGGCAAGCCAAGCTGCACCAGATCGTGCCCAGCTACGGCACCAAGCTGAACAGCGACCCCGCGCGCGTGCAGCAAGAGTGGAACTACACCGCCGAAGTCCTGCAACTGGCCACCCCGCCGGTCGCCACCGGCACCGAGAACGCCAAGGCCACCGCCAGCGCTCCGCGTGTCGAAAAGGCCGCCAACGACATGGCGCTGTAAATCGCCGCCCGACCCGCTGCATGCGCAGCGGGCTCACCGCGATGACCCAAGGCCCCACCCGGATCCGGCGTGGGGCTTTTTTTCGCCTGCGTCCGGCCCGGGCCCTGTGACGAAAACCGCAACGGCGTGAATTTTTTCCCGCCAGACAGGCACTAAAACTGCAGCGATACGCCGAGGCCGCTCTGTGCACGCCACAATGGTGATCTATCCTCGAGCCTTAACCGTTACCTGAATCTGGAGACACGATGACGGCACATCCCGCCCCGGGCATCCTGCATACCCGAGAAGGCCAGCGCCTGGCTGATACCGACGCCGCCGCCTGGCGGCAGTGGGGACCCTACCTGAGCGAGCGCCAGTGGGCCACGGTCCGTGAAGACTACAGCGCCGATGGCGACGCCTGGCGCTATTTTCCCCATGACCATGCGCGCAGTCGCGCCTATCGCTGGGGCGAGGACGGCCTCGCCGGTTTCAGCGACAAGGCCCAGCAATGGTGCCTGGGCATCGCCCTCTGGAACGAGCGCGACCCCTTCCTCAAGGAACGGCTGTTCGGCCTGACCAACGCCGAGGGCAACCATGGCGAAGACGTCAAGGAGCTGTACTTCTACCTGGACGGGGTGCCGAGCCATGCCTACCAGAAGATGCTCTACAAGTATCCACACGCCGCCTTTCCCTATGCCCGGCTCACCGAGGAAAACGCCCGGCGCGGGCTGAACGATCGTGAGTTCGAGATCCTCGACACCGGCGTCTTCGCCGACGATCGCTATTTCGACGTCACCGTCGAATACGCCAAGCACAACCCCGACGACATCCTCATGCGGGTCACCGTGGAAAACCGCGGGACCGAGCGCGCCAGCCTGCGGGTGCTGCCGCAGATCTGGTCACGCAACACCTGGGCCTGGACCGGCACCCCGCCGCGCTCCATGCTCAGCCTGGAAGGCGATCAGGTCCGTGCCAGCTATTTCGACCGGCCCGATCTGGTGGTCAGCGCCTGGGGCCCGCGCGAGGTCGAGTGGCTGTTCTGCAACAACGAAACCAACCTGCCCCGCCTCACTGGCGAGCCTGCCGAAGGGCCCTTCAAGGACGGCATCAACGACTACGTGGTGCGCGGCGCCCGCGAGGCGATCCGCCGCGACTTCGGCAGCAAGGCGGCCGCCCATTTCGCCGTGGAGCTGGAGGGTGGCGCCAAGACCGTGGTCTACCTGCGCCTGGCGCCCACCAATGCCCTGTCGGTGGATGCCGATGCGATCTTTGTCGAACGTATCGCCGAAGCCGATGCCTTCTATGCCGCCCTGCAGGAAAAGATCGCCGATCCCGATGCTCGCCTGGTACAGCGCCAGGCGTTGGCCGGCCTGCTCTGGTCCAAGCAGCTCTACTATTTCGAGGTCAATCGCTGGCTCGATGGCGATCCTGCGCAGCCCACGCCGCCGGCGCAGCGTCAGCGCATTCGCAATGGCCACTGGCGACACCTGCTCAATTTCGACATCGTCTCCATGCCGGACAAATGGGAGTACCCCTGGTACGCCTCCTGGGACCTGGCCTTCCAGGCAGTGGCCTATGCCCTGATCGATCCCGGCTTCGCCAAACAGCAGTTGCTGCTGCTGGTGAAGGACAGATTCATGCACCCCAATGGGCAATTGCCGGCCTACGAGTGGAATTTCGAGGACGCCAATCCGCCAGTGCATGCCTGGGCCACCTGGCACGTCTACCTGCAGGAGAAGTCCCTGACCGGGGTGGGCGATCGGGTCTTTCTCGAGCGCGTCTTCCACAAGCTGCTGCTGAATTTCTCCTGGTGGATCAACCGCAAGGACACCGAGGGTCGCAACATCTTCCAGGGCGGCTTCCTTGGCCTGGACAACATCGCCCTCTTCGATCGCTCGGCACCGCTGCCACCGGGCTATCACCTGGATCAGGCCGACGGCACCGCCTGGATGGCCGCCTATGCCCTGGACCTGATGCGCATCGCCCTGGAGCTGGCCAAGGAAAATCCGGTGTACGTCGATCTCGGAGTCAAGTTCTTCGAGCACTTCCTGCACATCGCCGGCGCCATCAACCACAGCGACGACCGCGAGGACGGCCTCTGGGACGAACAGGACGAATTCTTCTATGACGTCCTGCACAAGGCGGATGGCAGCGCGGAACCGCTACGCCTGAGGTCCATCGTCGGCCTGATCCCGCTGTTCGCGGTGCAGGTCCTGGAACAGCGCGAGCACGAGGGTCTCCCCGGCCTCGGCGGACGACTGCGCGGCTTCCTGCGCCAGCGACCGGATCTCGCCCGACTGGTCTCGCGCTGGACCGAGCCCGGCCAGGGCAACCGATTCCTGCTCTCGCTGCTGCGTGGCCATCGCACCAAGCTGCTGCTCAAGCGCATGCTGGATGACAACGAATTCCTTTCCGAATACGGCATCCGCTCACTGTCCAAGGCCCACGAACAGCAACCCTTCGAGATGCGCCAGGCCGACGGCAATCTGCTCAGCGCCCGCTACCAGCCGGCGGAATCGGATTCGCGCCTGTACGGCGGCAACTCCAATTGGCGCGGGCCGCTGTGGATGCCGATCAACTACATGCTCATCGAGTCGCTGCACGAATTCCACCGCTACTACGCCGACAGCTTCTCGGTGGAATATCCCAGCGGTTCGGGCTACCTGGCCAATCTGGAAGAGGTCGCCGACGGCCTCAGCCAGCGCCTGACCCGGCTGTTCCTCAAGGACGCCGACGGCAAGCGCCCGAGCATGGTCGACTATCCGCAATTGCAGAACGATCCGCGCAGTCGCGACCTGGTGTTGTTCCACGAGTATTTCCACGGCGAAAACGGCCGCGGACTCGGGGCTTCCCACCAGACCGGCTGGAGCGCCCTGGTGGCGCTGCTGCTGCAACCCCGGCGCTAACCCGAGCACGCCGCGGTGCCGGTCCCGACCGGTACCGCGGCGGACTGCGGCAAGACTGCAGTTTTCCTCGGCCACCCCGGCTACTATGCTCTAGCTAGACATCCCGCCTTCGCGAGCCCGCATGACTGCCCCCGATGACGCCCAGCGTCGCCACGCCCTGAGCGAGTTGCAGATTCTCGATAGCGGCGTCGAAGCCGCCTACCAGGACATCGTCGTCCTGGCCTGCCAGCTGACCCGGGCGCCGGTGGCCTTCATTACCCTCGCCGATCGACATCGTCTCTGGTTCAAGGCCTGTCAGGGCCCGACGATAGCCGAGGTGCCGGTCGACGCCTCTCTCTGCCACTTGGCGATCCGTACCCCGCGTGAGCCCTTCCTGGTGGAAGACCTGCAAGGCGACCCACGCGTCGCCCATCTCCGGTCTGCACCCGGGCTGGAAGGGATGCGCGCCTACCTGGGCATCCCCCTGCTCGACCGACACGGGGTCGCCCTCGGCACCCTCTGCGTGATGGACGACCGGGTTCGGCGCTTCGAGACGGCTCAGGTCGACAACCTGCAACGGCTGGCCCGACAGGTCATCATCCTGCTGCAACAGCGCGAGACCCTGCGCCAGCTGGAAGAGCTGGACATCAACTTTTCCGCCTTCATGAACAACGGGCCCTTCATCGCCTACATCAAGGACCGCGACTGGCGCTACCGCTATGTCAACGAGCCGTTTCTGCAGCAGCTGGAATTGACCCGCGACGAGGTCATCGGCCAGGACGACTTCACCATCTGGCCAGAGGCGGCGCCCCGTTTTCGCCAGGTCGACGAGCAGGTGATGAACGAACTCAAGCCGAGCCGCCTCGTCGAGCGCATGACCGCCCTCGATGGTCGGCGCCTCTTCTGGCAGTCCTATAAGTTTCCCCTGGTCACCCGGCAGGGCATCGCCCTGGCAGGCCTGTCGGTGGACGTCACCGAGCACATCGAGCAACAGCACATGCTAGAGGCCTCGCAACGCCAGTTGCTGGGCATGATGCAGGCCGCCGAACAGCGCAGCGTCACCGATGCCCTGACCGGCCTGTTCAATCGACGCGCCTTCGACCTGCGCCTGGCGGAGCACCTGTTGCGCGCCGAGGAGCAGCGCACGCCGCTGTCCATGCTGTTGATCGACGTGGATCACTTCAAGGCCTACAACGACGCCTATGGTCACCAGGCGGGTGATAGCGCCTTGCAGGCCGTCGGCCAGTTGCTGCTGCAGAGCTGTCGCGACAACGACGCCTGCTTCCGCTACGGCGGCGAGGAATTCGCCATCCTGCTGCCGGGTGCCGATCTCACCGCGGCCCACCTGGTGGCCGAACGCTGCCGCGCCGCCGTCGCCAACCACACCTGGTCACGGCGCCCCATCACCCTGAGCGTCGGCTTGGCCACCCACAGGGCCGGGATGGATGCCTACAGCCTCACCGAAGGCGCCGACCGGGCGCTCTATGCAGCCAAGGGCGCCGGTCGCAACCGCATCGCCGCGGAGCCCGGGCCCGAAGCCCCTGCCAGTCCGGAATGACGCCCAAAACAAAAAACCCGCCGAAGCGGGTTCTTTGTTGCGACCATCCCAACATCCTGTCAGGCGCCATCCTGGCCTGGTCTTCATCCGTGACCTCAAAGCTACGCATCCTGCGCGGCTGATGGGTGTAGATTACGCAGCCCCCGCAGGTGGCAACATGGCCAGGTGACACCAGTCGGTGTAAGCCTTTCGCCATACCCCACCCGGTCCACCCGCCGACCTCAAATCGCGCCCAACAAAAAACCCGCCGAAGCGGGTTCTTTGTTGCGACCATCCCAACGTCCTGTCAGGCGCCATCCTGGCCTGGTCTTCATCCGTGACCTCAGGGCTGCGCATCCTGCGCGGCTGATGGGTGTAGATTACGCAGCCCCCGCGGATGGCGACATGGCCAGGTGACACCAGTGCGTGTAAGCCTTTTGCCATACCCCGCCCGGTCCGCCCGCCGACCATAAATCGCGCCCAACAAAAAACCCGCCGAAGCGGGTTCTCTGTTGCGACCATCCCAACGTCCTGTCAGGCGCCATCCTGGCCTGGTCTTCATCCGTGACCTCAGGGCTGCGCATCCTGCGCGGCTGATGGGTGTAGATTACGCAGCTCCCGCAGGTGGCAACATGGCCAGGTGACACCAGTCGGTGTAAGCCTTTTGCCATAGCCTGGGGAACATGGCGATCGCCGCCTCGACTAATGCTGACCTCCGCCGAAGATCCGCCATGGCCCTCTCGACCTCCTTCGCTATCGTGCAACAGCAGATGCGCCGCGCCGCCGGCCTGGTCTGGAGTACCTCACCCGCGCTGATGATCGGCCTGATCCTGGCGACCCTGGTCGCCGGCCTGCTGCCGGCGCTGGCCGCCTGGCTGGGGCAGCGCATCGTCGATGCCGTGGTGGCGGCCATGCGGCTGCATGCCGACCAGGGCCAGGCACCGCTGTGGCCGGTACTGAAGTTCGTGCTGGCAGAAGCCGGGGTACTGGCGGCCCTGGCGGGCGCCCAGCGGCTGCTGTCGGTGCAGCAATCGCTGCTGCGGGTACGCCTTGGGCAGACCGTGAATCTGCTGATCCTGGAAAAGGCCCAGACCCTGTCGCTGGCGCAGTTCGAGGACGCCGACTTCTACGACAAGCTGGTGCGAGCCCGGCGCGAGGCCTCCATCCGGCCCCTGGCGCTGGTGACCAAGTCCCTGACCCTGTTGCAGAACCTCATTTCCCTGGTCAGCTTCGCCGTGCTGCTGGTGCATTTCTCGCCCTGGGCGCTGCTGTTGCTGGTGGTGGGCGCCCTGCCGGTGTTCCTCGCCGAGGCGCGCTTTTCCGGCGATGCCTTTCGGCTGTTCAGCCGGCGTGCGCCCGAGACCCGCCGCCAGACCTATCTGGAGACGCTGCTTTCCCACGAGGCCTACATCAAGGAGGTCAAGCTGTTCGGCCTGGCGCCGCTGCTGCTGGAGCGCTATCGCACCACCTTCGCCAAGCTCTATGCCGAGGACCGCCGCCTGACCCTGAGACGTGACGGCTGGGGTTTCGTCTTTGGCCTGCTGGGCACCCTCGCCTTCTATGCCGCCTATGCCTGGGTGGTGCTCGATACCGTGCGTGGCCGCCTGAGCCTGGGCCAGATGACCCTCTACCTCACCCTGTTCCGCCAGGGCCAGGCCGCGGTCAGCGCCAGCCTGACCGCCCTGGGCGGCCTCTACGAGGACAGCCTCTACCTGAGCAATCTCTATGACTACCTGGGCCAGCCGACCAGCGCCGAAGGCGGCAGCCTCACCGCCGGCAGCCAGCCCGGCGACGGCCTGAGATTCGAAGGGGTCGGCTTCACCTATCCGGGTGCGGCCGCGCCGACACTCAAGGACATCGGCTTTCACCTGGCGCCGGGCCAGAGCCTGGCGCTGGTGGGGGCCAACGGTTCGGGCAAGACCACCCTGATCAAGTTGCTGACCCGCCTGCACAGCCCGACGCAAGGCCGTATCCTGCTCGATGGCAGCGATCTGCAGGAGTGGCAGCCGGCGGCCCTGCACAGGCGCATCGGCGTCATCTTCCAGGACTTCATCCGCTACCAGCTCACCGCCGGTGAAAACCTGGGCGTCGGCGACACCCAGGCCTTCAATGACGAGGCGCGCTGGCGCAAGGCGGCCGAGCAGGGGCTGGCCGACGAGGTCATCGCCGGTCTGCGCGAGGGCTACGAGACTCAGCTCGGACGCTGGTTCATGGGCGGCCAGGAACTGTCCGGCGGGCAGTGGCAGAAGATCGCCCTGTCCCGCGCCTATATGCGCGAGGACGCCGACATCCTGGTGCTGGACGAACCCACCGCCGCGCTGGACGCCGCGGCCGAGGCGGTGATCTTCGAGCGCTTTCGCGCCCAGGCGCAGCAACGCATGACCCTGCTAATCTCCCATCGCTTCTCCAGCGTGCGCAACGCCGACCAGATCCTGGTGCTGGAAGATGGGGAGATCCGCGAGCGGGGCGATCACGAGGGGTTGCTGGCCAGCGGTGGTCGCTATGCCCAGCTGTTCGATCTGCAGGCCAGAGGCTATCGCTGATCGCCGGTGGCGAACTTCGCGCCAGGGGCTCTGCCCAACGTTTGACAACCACTCGCGGAGGCCGCATGAACGATCAGATCAAGGAAAACCCCGACGACCTGGACATCGATCCGGACATCGCGCCCGATCCCGAGGAGCCCGTGGGCGAAGATCCGGATGACAAGCCGGTCGAGGAGCGCCTGCCGCAGAAGAATCCGCGCAATCCGGAGTACAGCTGATGAACGCCATCCTGCCGCTGCCCGAGGATGAAGACCCGGAAGGGCTGCATCCGGCGGAGTTGCCGGCCGACGAGGACGATGCGCCGCCGGTGGATCCGCTGTGAAATCTAGCGTCAGTATTCGGATAGCGCTGGCGTAGGGTTTGCCCTCACCCCGGCCCTCTCCCGGAGGTAGAGCGGGAAGAGCCGCCCGTAGGTTGGGTTGAGCGCAGCGACGCCCAACGGGTGATTCATCACTTTCGGATTATTGGGCTTCGACGATGGAGCTGTCTCAGCATAACCTACGGGTCTCACGATGAAAAAGGTCCGCCGTAGCGGACCTTTTTTTGGCCCTATTTCGCGCCGGGTTGCGGTTTGTAGAGTTCGAGCAGCTTGAGCGTGACGCCATTGGTCCAGCCGAAACCGTCCTGCAACTCGTACTCGCCGCCACCGCCACCCTGGCCGCCGGTGAGGTCGTATTTCTCCACCAGCTTCTGCTCGCGGGCGTAGAGGTTCTGCACCTGGGTCAGGAAGCGGGTGCCGATGTCGGCGGCCAGCTTGTCCTGCTGGTAGCGGCGCAGGCCGTCCACGGCCACCCACTGCAGCGGTGCCCAGCCATTGGGTTCGTCCCACTGCTGGCCGGTCTTGACCGTGGTGGTGGCGATGCCGCCCGGACGCAGCAGCTGGTTGGCCACGGTCGCGGCGGTCTGGTCGGCACTGCTCTGGCTGGCGGCGCCCACGAACAGCGGGAACAGGGTGGCGGCGGAGAGCTTGTCGGTGCGGCGCTTGGCCTGCCAGTCGAAGTCGGTGTAGTAACCGGCCGGATTCCACAGGTAGCGGTCGATGGCCTGCTGACGGGTCTTGGCCTTCTGGCTGTAGGCCTGGACGCAACTGGCCTCGCCGGTCTTCTCGCAGGCCTTGGCGATGGTCTGCTCCAGGTGATAGAGCAGGCTGTTGAGGTCTACCGGCGCGATGGCGGTGGTGCGGATGGTCGCCAGGGTCTTGCCGTCGCCCAGCCAGCGCGAGGAAAAGTCCCAACCGCTCTCGGCGCCGGCGCGCAGGTCGCGATAGACCTCGCCGGCCGGTCGGCCCTTGGCCTGGGCGGCGGTGGCCAGGTCTTCCATGTAGGACTCCTGACGCGGGGTGTCGCGCGCATCCCAGTAGCGATTGAGCAGGGTGCCATCGGCCAGCCTGACCACATGGGCATTGGCCTGGCCCGGTTGCAGGCCTTCGGCGCCGGCCATCCAGTAGGCGTATTCCTTCTGCAGCTGCGGCAGGTAGCGACGATAGGCGGAGTCGCCTTCCAGGCTGGCCTGCAGGTCGACCATGTAGGCGAAGAACGGCGGTTGCGAGCGACTCAGGTAGTAGCTGCGGTTGCCGTTGGGGATGTGACCGTAGACGTCGATCTCATGGGCGAAGTTGTCCACCATGTCGCGGACCAGGTCGGTGCGCCCGTCCTTGGCCAGCCCCAGCATGGTGAAGTAGGAATCCCAGTAGTAGACCTCGCGGAAGCGGCCACCCGGCACCACATAGGGCTTGGGCAGCGGCAGCAGGCTGCTGTAGGCCGGTACCTCTTCGTAATGGCGGGTCAGCACCGGCCAGAGGTCCTTGACGTGGGTGGGCAGGTCGGCCCCCGCCTTGGGCGGGGCGGCCTTGATCGGATCGGATTCTTCGAAGTTGGCGCTGACGAAGGCCTTGAGGTCGAAGCCCGGCTTGTCGCGCTGGGCCAGGTAGTCCTGGCGGATGTCGGCTGGATTGCGCTTGGGCAGGGCATCGACGAAGTGCTTCTGGTCGCTGAACAGCTTGCCCTGCTGCACCGCGGCGAACAGCTCGGGATAGGCCTGGTCCGGCGGCACGGCGCGAGCGTTGCTGGCGTCGCGCCAACTCCAGGTCGGGGTTTCCGGCTTGCTGCCCTCATGGGCGCAGGCGGCGAGAAAGGCGATGGACAGGGACAGGACGAGCATCCGCGCGGGTGGCGCAGGTGGCAGGCGTTTCATGAAGCGCTCCTTTTCTTGTCGACACGACAGCAGCCGCAACGGAGGTTGCGACTCGAAAGGATCGACCCTGGCGCGCCGCGACAGTTCGCCGCGACCGGCTCAGCCGCCTGGACGCAGACGCCTCACGCAGCGCGCCAGCTCTTCCAGGCCGAAGGGTTTGCCGATGAGTTCGACGCCCTCTTCCGCCAGCTCCGGCAGGGACGCGGGATCCGCCTGGCCGGACAGATAGAGCACCGGCAGTCCGGGCGTGGTGGCTCGCGCCTGCTCGGCCAGTTGCCGGCCGTCCAGCCCGGCGAGACCGAGACTGGTCACCAGCAGGTCGATGCGCAGGGTGCCGGAGGCGATGAGCGTGACAGCGGTGGCGCTGTCAGCCACTGCCAGCGGCGTGTAGCCCAGTTCCGCCAGCACCTCGCCGATGATGACGCGGACTTCGCGCTCTTCTTCGACGATCAGCGCGCAGTCGCCGGAGACTTCCGGCAGCACCGGGCCCTCGGCGTCGTTGGGCGCGCTTTCCGGCGCCGGCCGGGCCAGCAGCCGCGGCAGATAGAGGCTGATGCAGGTGCCCTCGCCCACCACCGAGTGGATCTCCACCTGGCCACCGGACTGGCGGACGAAACCGTAGATCATCGACAGCCCGAGTCCGGTGCCGCGCCCGCTGGGTTTGGTGGTGAAGAAGGGTTCGCAGGCGCGCTTGAGGGTATCGGCGTCCATGCCGGTGCCGGTATCGCAGACCTGGATGCGGACAAAATCGCCGTCCACCGTCTCGATCGGCAGACCGATGCTCAGGGGTCCGCTGACATTGTCCACCCGGATGCTCAGGTTGCCGCCCTCGGGCATGGCGTCGCGGGCGTTGATGGCCAGGTTGAGGATGGCGTTTTCCAGCTGGTGCGGATCGCAGTGCAGCAGCCAGAGGTCGGTGTCGAGCTGGACGTCCTTGCGGATCTTCTTGCCCAGGCTATGGCGCAGCAATTCGTGCATGCCCTGCACCAGCTGGCCGGCATCCACCGGGCGGGGTTCGAGCACCTGGCGGCGAGCGAAGGCCAGCAGCCGCTGGGTCAGGGCCGCGGCGTTCTCCGCCGAGCGGGTGGCGGTGTCCAGGTAGCGTTCCAGCTCCTGGATACGGCCCTGCTGCACCCGACGGCGCATCAGGTCGAGGGAGCCGACGATGCCGGTCAGCAGGTTATTGAAGTCGTGGGCGATGCCGCCGGTGAGTTGGCCGATGGCTTCCATCTTCTGCGCCTGGCGCAACTCTTCTTCCAGGGCCACCAGCTCCTGGCCGCGCGCTTCGATGCGCTCTTCGAGGTTGCGATTGAGTTCGTCCAGCGCCTCGCGGGTATGGACGGCTTCGCTGACATCGCGGGAGATGGACAGGAATTTCAGGGTCTGGCCGTCATCGCCCAGGATCGGCGTGACCACTACGTCCCACCAGCGCCGGGTGCCCTTGGCGGTGGGCGCGAGTCCGGTGAAACGGCCGATGCCGCCCTGCCGCGCCGCCTCGATGGCGGCGGTCACCTCATGGCGCTGCTCCTCGGGCCAGAGTTCGGCCCAGTGGCGGCCCTGGAAGGGAATGAAGTCGTCGATCTCCATGACCATGAGACCGCCCGGATTCATGTACTCCAGGCGCCCTTCCAGATCGATCAGCTTGATGCAGTCGACGCTGCAGACCATCACGCTGCGCTTGAAGGCCTCGCCCTGCCAGAGTTCGGCTTCATGGCGACGCTGCGCGGTGACGTCCAGCAGTACGCCGCCGGCCTCGCGCCGCTGGAACTGCAGGCAGCGCAGCTGGCCATCGGCGCCCTGGCGCCAGGCCTCCCAGACCTGCCCCGGGGCGGGCAGCAAGCCCTCGGGTGGCGCGCTGCGGCTCTGCAGATCGCTCAGCAACTCGGCGGGCGCGAGCCCCCGGGACAGTACCTCGGCGTCCCGTTCCAGCATGGCCGCGCAGACGGCATCCGCGCGCCATCTGGCGCGGCTGGGATCGTATTCGAACAGGCCGACGGCAAGGAACTGGGACATGGTGGTTAGTGGCCGGTAGGAGAAGGAGATGTCATAACGCCAGCAGACGAGGCGAACCCGTCTACGTTAACAGTTTCGACGTTTCGCTTCGCGCTGGGCTTCGACCACTGCACCGGAAAAATTACTCACTCGGTCGCGTTTTTCTCCACCGCATAGCGCCGCTCCAGGCCGCTATGGCCCAGGCCGACGCCCTTGCGCACCTTGAGCTGCACCGGGATGCGCTCCTTGAGGGCCTCCACGTGGCTGATGATGCCGATCGTCTTGCCACTGGCATTGAGCTGGTCGAGGGCATCCAGGGCGACCTCCAGGGTCTCGCCATCCAGGGTGCCGAAGCCTTCGTCGAGAAACAGCGAATCGATGCCGGTGCGCTGGCTGACCAGATCAGAGAGGGCCAGCGCCAGGGCCAGGCTCACCAGGAAGCTCTCGCCGCCGGAGAGGGTGCGGATGTCGCGCAGGGCATCGGCCTGCCAGGTGTCGAGGATCTGCAATTCCAGTTCGGCGGCCTGGCGCCGGAAGAGTCGATAGCGACCGTGCAGGCGCATCAGCTGACCATTGGCCAGGTGCACCAGGTGGTCCAGGGTCAGGCCCTGGGCGAACTTGCGGAACTTGGCGCCATCCGCCGAGCCGATCAGGCCGTTGAGATGCTGCCAGAGATCGTGATCGCGCTCCTGGGCGGCGATCTCGCCGATCAGCGCCTGCAGGCCGTCCCGCCGCCGTTCGTCTTCGCGCAGGGCGGCATTGACCTCGCCCTGGCGCTGACCCAGGGCGCGCAATTCGGCGCCGGCGGCGGCCAGTTCGGCATCCAGCTCGGCGGCGCTGCGCTCGGTGAGCGGCTCGGCAGCCAGGGCGGCGTACCGCTCCCGCGCGGCCCCTGCCAGGGCGCGGGCTTCGGTCAGGGCGGTCTCGAGGCGGGTGCGCTCCGCGGTCAGGACGGAGTGCTCGTCGTCGTCCAGTTGCGCGGCGCGCCAGTCCGCGGCATCGGCGAAGGCACTGGCGGCCAGGGCGGCCTGCCAGCGCTTGGCGGCTTCGCGGGCCAGTTGCACCTCACCCGCCAGCCGCTCGTGCAGCGCCTGGTGCGTGCCCTGCAGCGCCGCACCCTGCTCGCGGCAGTCTTCCCAGGTCGCGGTCGACTCGGCGAGCACGGCCGTAGCGGCCTCCGGCGCTACCGGGGCGGGGGTGACCTCGCCGGCGCGCTGGCGCCAGGTCGCGACCAGCGGGGCCAGGATGGCCAGGCGCTGGGCGAGCTCCTTGTGCAGCTGCTGCAAGGCCTGAGCGCGCTGGCTGTCGGCCTGCCAGAGCCGCCACTCCTGGTCGCGCTGGGCCAGCCATTCGCCGGCACGACCGGGGACCTCATGGCCCCAGCCAGCCAGTTCCTCGCCCAGCTGCCGCTCGGCCCTGGCCTGTTGTGCCTGGGCCTGACGCAGCTCCTCGGCACCTTCGGCCAGCGCCTGGCGCGCCCGCTCCCAGGCGGCCTCGGCCAGCGCCAGGCGCTGTTCGGCATCGGCCTGCTGACGCGCCAGGCGCTGGGCTTCGTTGCGCCCCTCCTCGCCCTGCTGACGCAGGCCATCGAGGGTGGCGAGCACCTGCTGGATGCGCGCCAGTTCCTGATCCTGCCGGCGGCGCAATTCGGCGATAGCACCGGGCGCCTCGGGATCGGCGCCCAGGGCCGTGCAACGCTGGCGCCAGAGTTCGCCCAACTGGTCCAGCTGCTGACTGGCCTCGGCCTGCTGCTCGTTGGCCTGATCGAGTTGCGCCTTGAGCGCCGCCAGGGCTTCGCTGAGGTCCTTGCCTTCCTGGGTCAGGCGCTCCAGCTCGGCCTTGGCGTCCTGCAGGGCGGTCTGGGTGGCGGAGACGTCCAGGGCGGCATAGTCGGCCACCGCGGGGTGTTCGCGGGAGCCGCACAGCGGACAGGGTTCGTCGGGCTGCAACTCGGCGCGCTGGGCTTCCAGGCTGCGGATGACCCTTTCCTGTTCGAGCAGCTTTTCGCGCTCGCGCACCTGCTGGGCGACTTCACGATAGCGTCCACGCAGGGCCTCCAGGCGCACCTGATGCTCGCCATGCTGGCGCTGGCGTTCACCCTGGCTGCGCGCCAGGCGCTCCAGCTGGGCCTGCAGCTGACGCCTACGCTCGACCAGTTGGTCCAGCTGGTCCACCTCGTTGACCCGTCCCAGCGCCGCCTGCCAGAGGGCGCGCCAGGCCTTTTCGTCGCGGCCGTCCAGTGCGGCCTGCCAGCGTTCGTTCTGGGCCTGCTCCGCCGTCTGGGCCTGGGCGGCCTGCGCCTGCGCACGGGTCAGCGCCCCCTGCTGGGCCTCGCGCTCCTCGGCCAGCAGCTGCAGCTGACGGGTCTGTTCCTCCTGGCGGCGCGTCAGGCGCGCCAGGGCCTCGGCTCTTTCGTCGCGCAGGGCCAGCTGGCTGCGCCAGTCGCCCAGGCGCTCGCCGAGTTCGGCATGGCGGGTCCGCTCGGCCAGACTCTGCTCCAGGCGCTGTTGTTCATCCAGCGCCTGCGCCTGCTCCGCCTCGGCCTGGCGCAGCTGTTCGCCACTGGCGCCCAGGGCCTGGGCCAGGGCGGCGTCGCGGCGGCTGGCCAGGGTCTGGATCCGCTGGTCGAGCTGGGCCAGTTCGTCCCGGCTGCGCTGTTCACGCGCCGCGGCCTCACGCCAGGCCTGTTCGATGGGCAGCAGCCGCGCCGCCGGCTCGGCCGCGGCCAGCCGTTGGCGCTGCGGCTCGGCGGCGTCCCAGGCCTGCTGCGCCGCAGCCAGCCGGGTGGCGGCCTGCTGCTCGCCCGCCGTCGCCTGCTCCAGGGCGCTCAGCCACTGGCGCTGGACCTGCAAGGTCTTGAGGTCCGCGCCCAGGCGTTCTTCGCGCTGCGCCAGGCCGGTGCCTTCGGCGGCCAGTGCCTGACGGCGTTCGTCATCCAGCACCTCGACCCCGGCGACGCGTTGGCGCAGGCCCTCCAGCACGCCCTTGGCCTCGCGCGCGCGTTCGAACACCCGCTGGGAGATCTGCCCGTACACCGCGGTCCCGGTCAGCTCTTCCAGCAATTCGGCGCGCTGGCTGGCGCTGGCTTCCAGGAAGGCGGCGAAGCCCCCCTGGGCCAAGAGCATGGAACGGGTGAAGCGCTCGAAGTCGAGGCCGGTGAGTTCTTCGGTGAGTCTGAGCTTGTCGCCGGTCTTTTCGGCGAGGATGCTGCCGTCGAGCCTGGCCAGTTCCACCTTGGGCGGCTGCAGCGCCCCATCGGCGCGGTCGCGGGCGCGTCTCTGGCTCCAGAAGGCCCGATAGCGCTCGCCACGCACGGCGAATTCCACCTCGGCGAGGCAGTCGCCGGTGTGACGGGTCATGAGTTCGTTGCTCTCTCCGCCCACCTTGCTCATGCGCGGCGTGCGGTGATAGAGCGCCAGGCAGATGGCGTCCAGCAAGGTGGTCTTGCCCGCCCCGGTCGGCCCGGTGATGGCGAACAGGCCGCTACTGGCGAAGGGTTCGGCGGTGAAGTCGATCTTCCACTCACCCTTGAGGGAATTGAGGTTCTTCAGGCGCAGGGTGAGGATCTTCATCGGGCTTTTCCAGGACGACTCGGCGAACCGCCGATTCTGGCATTGTTGGGCGCGCTCGCCCATGCCAACCGACCACTCGACCTGTGGTCGTGCCCACCGCTGAACTTGCCCCCGCCTACGCTCTCAACTGCAAGGTATCGCTCTGCAACCACGTATCCCAGGAGGATTCGTCGTGCGCTCGCCCCTGTCTCCCTTAGATTTTCTCGGCATGCCCCTGCTGGTCGGCCTGGGCACCCTGGCGCTGGTCAGCTGCAGTGGCGGCCACAAGGTCGCGGCGCTGTGGCAGCCGCTGGCGACCTGGCTGGTCTAGGTGCTGGAAAGCCCGGTGAGCCCTTAGATCACCGGGCGACCCCTCACGGCATGAATACCGCCCTCATGCAGTTCTTGTCCTTGGACTTGAACAGCTCGTAGCCATAGGGCGACTCTTCCAGGCTCATCGGATGGGTGAGCAGATAGGACGGATCCAGTTCGCCCTTCTGGATGTGTTCGAACAGCCGCTCCACATAGCGCTGGCCCGGCTGCTGGCCCGATCTCAGGATCAGGGCCTTGTTTACGATGGCGCCCATGGGGAATTTGTCGATCACCCCGCCATAGACCCCGATCACCGAGACCGTGCCACCCTTGCGACAGGCGCGGATGGCCTGGCGCAACGCCGAGCCGCGCTCGGTGTGCAGGCGCAGCAGCTGCTTGGTCTTGTCGTAGGCGTAGTCGACCTGGGTGCCATGGGCCTCCATGCCGACGCAGTCGATGCAGCGATCCGGACCGCGGCCACCGGTCAGCTCCAGCAGCGCCTCATGGATGTTGGTGGTCTCGTAGTCGAGGACGATGGCGCCGGCCTTCTCGGCCGCCAGCTGCAGGCGATCGCTGAAGCGGTCGATGGCGATGACCCGTTCGGCGCCCAGCAGGTAGGCGCTGCGAATGGCCATCTGCCCGACCCCGCCGCAGCCCCAGACCGCCACGGTGTCGCCGGGCTGAATGTCGGCGATGTCGGCGGCGTAGTAGCCGGTGGGCACGGCGTCGGAAACGAACACCGCCTGGGCGTCGCTGACCCCGTCGGGCACCTTGAACAGATTGACGTCGGCATAGGGCACCCGCACATAGGTGGCATGGCTGCCGGCATAGCCACCGAAGGCGTGGCTATAGCCGAAGATGCCGGTGCAGGGCTGCCCATAGGCCAATTCGGTCAGCTCGGGCTTGGGATTGCTGTTGTCGCAGCAGTTGTAGTCTTCGCGCTGGCAGTGCTCGCAGTCACCGCAGCCGAGGATGGAGACCGTCACCACCCGGTCGCCGATGGCCAGGCCCTGATTGCGCAGGCCGCTGCCCAGTTCGACGATCTCGGCGAGGAATTCGTGGCCGATGATGTCGCCCGGCTTCATCGCCGGGACGTAGCCGCCCAGCAGATGCAGGTCCGAGCCGCATACCGAGGACATGATGACGCGCACGATGGCGTCACGCGGGTTGAGGATCTCCGGATCCGGGACGGTTTCCACCTGCAGACGGTTGGGGGCTTGCCAGGTCAGGGCGCGCATCATTCGGTCCTCGCTTGGGTGCCCAGGCCGGCGTCGAGGTCGGCCTGGGGTTCGTCGGCCGGACGGCTCACCGGCGGATGGGGGGGCGCCAAGGGTCGACCGCTGCGGGTGACCTCGCGGGTGGCGATCTCGCCGGTCTCCAGTTGCTGCTTGAGGCGCCGCAGACCCAGGTTGACCGCCTTGCCGGTGAAGCGGCTGATGCCTTCGGTGACCGCATGGCCGAGCAGGCCGGCCGGGGCTTCGCAGGCCAGTACCGCCTGAACCAGGGTGCCGCGGCCCTGGGGCGCGTCGCTGAAGGTCAGACTGGCCTTGTGCGCCATGACCGTGCCGGGCACGGTGCTCCACAGCAGGAATTCGTTTTCGCGACGCTCGCTCTGCTCCAGGGTCCAGCTCAGGGTGCGCCCCAGGGGACCGGAGGCATGCCAGTGGCTGTCGCCATCGGCGCCCAGCTCGATGCGGTCGACGAAGGGCAGCAGCTCGCGCAGGTGCTGCAGGTCGGTGCAATAGGCGAACACCTCTTCACGCGGCTTGGCGATGGTGACGCTACGCTGGATGGCGGTGGGATTGCGCCAGCCCCAGCGCTCGGCCAGGGCCTGCTCGAAGGGCGAAGGCTGCAAGGCGGCCTTGAGTTCGCACCGCTGCCGGACCCCGCGGCTGAGCGCCATGGCCCCCAGGGCCAGCTTCACGCAGCCGGTCAGGCCGCCGCGGCGCAGACCGCCAAGGATCAGCAGGCCGCCGCCCAGCAGGGACACCAGGCGTTCAGTGCCCTGGACATTGGGCACCTGGTTGTCGGAGCGCTCGTGGCGCGTGGCAGCGAGGGGTTGCGATAGGTCGTGCATGGGGTCTCCTCCGGTATGGGCTACATAGAGAGGGTGACCCCGGGCAAACGGGCCTTGTTCCGGACGAAAAAGCTGGTCCGATGGAAGCGTTTCGCTGCGATCAGGCCGGCAACTCGCCGAGAACCTCGCGGTAAAGGCCTTCCAGACGACTGCGCAGCTCGTCATCCAGGGTCTCGGCGGCCAGGCGCTGGCTGAAGACGTCCAGCGGACTGAGCTCCTCCAAGGTCTCGCGCGGATTGCCCTGCAAGGTAGGCGCTACCAGGCTGCGCGCACGCCTTACCCGCAGCACCTCCAGCGGCAGGTTGGCCACCAGTGCCGAGATACGCGGCTGCAGATCGGCCAGGTAGTCGTCACCGACCACCACCACCTCGGCCCACACCGGGCACGCGGGACTGCCATCGGCCGCTGCCTCGATCAGAGCCGCGCCCAGGGTGTCGAGGCTGCCCTGCACCACGGCCAGGGGCTGGAAACAGGGCACCGCCAGGGGCGTGATCCGCTCCAGGGCACTGCCGAACTCCACCAGCAGGACTTCCTTGTCCCGCTGCTCGTCGAAACTCAGGCACAGCGGCGAGCCGCTGTAGCGCACCTGCTCCAGGCCGCCAACCCGCTGGGGTCGGTGGATATGGCCGAGGGCGATGTAGTCCGCCGGCGGAAAGGCGCTGGTGGGAAAGGCGTCGAGACTGCCGACATAGATCTCCCGCACCGACTCGCTGGCGCTGGCGCCCACGGTGGTCAGGTGGCCGGTGGCGATGATCGGCAGCGTCGCGCCCAGTTCCGCGCGGCGCGCCTCGGCCAGGGCGTAGAGCTCGGCGTAGTGGCCCTGGATGGCCTGCTGCAGCGCCTGGCGCTTGTCATCGGCGCTCTGCCCGGCCTGGCTCTGCAGCACGTCACGCGGCCGCACGAAGGGAATGCCGCAGAGCAGCGCGCCGAGCTCGCCGTCGCGCCTACGCAATTCCAGCAGCTGGTCGGCTGGCGTCGCGCTGACGCAGGGGATCACCCGGGTGTCCAGGCAGGCCAGCAATTCGCGGGACTCGGCCAGCACCGCGGCGGAATCATGGTTGCCGCCGAGCACCACCAGGCTGGCGCCGGTAGCGCGCAGGGCGACGATGAAGCCGTTGTACAGCTCGCGGGCGTAGCTCGGCGGCGTGGCGGTGTCGAAGATGTCTCCCGCCACCAGCACCACGTCCACCTCCTGCTCCGCCACCTGGTCGACCAGCCAGGCGAGAAAGGCGCGATGCTCGGCCTCGCGGGTGCGCCCGAGGAAATGCTGCCCCAGGTGCCAGTCGGAGGTGTGCAGCAGGCGCAGGCCGCTGGCGGGCGAAGCCTTGCGGGCGCGCCTGGGCTTGGGTTTTTCCTCGGGGGCGGCGGGCAGATCGAACAGCGGGAGGTTTTCCATGGGTATCGGCGGTCAGCGCGGCAAAGGGCGCAGTATCCTCTCCGGGGCGCCGGAGGGAAACCGCCCCACGCCCTGACCGGACCGGCGTGCCTAGTGCCTGAAGCCTAGTACCGCGCCTCTAGACGCTGACCGGAGGCGGCATCGAACAGGTGCAGGTGCTCCTGCGGCGCGCGCAGCTGCAGGACGTGGCCCGGCGCCGGCCGCTGCTGATGCGGCAGGCGCACCACCAGCCCCTGCTCGCCCCAGCGCCCATGGGCCAGGTTGTCGGCGCCGAGGATCTCCAGGGTGCGGACCACCAGCGGCAGCCCCTGCTCGGGGTCGCTGCAGGGTTGCAGGTGCTCGGGCCGGATGCCCAGGCAGACCGGGCGTCCGGCCAGGTGGCGATAGCCCGGCCCGAGGGGCAGCCGCAGACCGCCCGGCACGTCGCAGTGACTGCCCGCGGCGTCGACCTGGCCGTCCAGCAGATTCATTGCCGGACTGCCGATGAAGCTGGCGACGAAGCGCGTCGCCGGGCGTTCGTAGACCTCCACCGGGGTGCCGAGCTGTTCGACCCCCCCTGCCTGCATCACCACCACCCGCTGGGCCAGGGTCATGGCCTCCACCTGGTCGTGGGTGACATAGAGGCTGGTGGTCGCGAGTCGCTGGTGCAGCTGCTGCAACTCCAGGCGCATCTGCACCCGCAGCTTGGCGTCCAGGTTGGACAGCGGCTCGTCGAACAAAAACACCGCCGGATCGCGCACCAGGGCGCGGCCCATGGCCACCCGTTGGCGCTGGCCGCCGGACAGCTCTCGCGGCCGCCGTTCGAGCAGGCCATCCAGTTCCAGGATGCGCGCCGCCTCCTTGACCCGGGTGGCGATCTCGGCGCGGCCGAGACCGGCGATCTTGAGGCCCCAGGCCAGATTCTCGGCCACGCTCATGTGCGGATAGAGAGCATAGTTCTGGAACACCATGGCGATGCCGCGCGCCTTGGGTTCCAGCGCGGTGACGTCCCGCCCGCCGATGTGGATGCTACCGGCGCTGACCCGCTCCAGCCCGGCCACCAGTCGCAGCAGGGTGGACTTGCCACAGCCCGAAGGGCCCACCAGCACGATGAATTCGCCATCCGCCACCTGAAGATCGAGCGGCTGGATGACCTGGGTCTTGCCGTTCCAGCTCTTGGAGACG
Organism: Pseudomonas sp. JUb52; assembly: GCF_004341115.1. Taxonomy (NCBI): domain Bacteria; kingdom Pseudomonadati; phylum Pseudomonadota; class Gammaproteobacteria; order Pseudomonadales; family Pseudomonadaceae; genus Pseudomonas; species Pseudomonas sp. JUb52. The sequence continues at coordinate 66,840 of NZ_SLYS01000016.1, read as the reverse complement.
GCTCTGAGTTCGAGGTTTGCCATGGTTATTTTTCGCTATCCACCAGACCGCGCACGAAGGCGCGTTGCATGACCAGCACCACCGCCACCGGTGGGATCAGGGTGAGCAGCATGGCCGCCATCACCTGGTTCCACTGCGGCGCCCGCTCGCCGAGCGAGAGCATGCCGCGAATACCGGCCACGGCGGTGCCAAGATCGGGGTTGCTGACGATCAGCAGCGGCCAGAGGTACTGGTTCCAGCCGTAGATGAAGGTGATGACGAACAGCGCCGCCAGGTTGGTCCGCGACAGCGGCAGGACGATGTCGCGAAAGAAGCGCATCGGCGAGGCGCCATCGATGCGCGCCGCTTCCAGCAACTCGTCGGGCAGCGTCAGGAAGAACTGGCGGAACAGGAAGGTGGCGGTCGCCGAGGCCATCAGCGGCAGGGTCAGGCCGGCGTAGCTGTCCATCATTCCCAAATGGCCGATGGTGTCCACGGTGGGAAAGATGCGCACCTCCACCGGCAGCATCAGGGTGATGAAGATCAGCCAGAAGGCCAGGGTGCGCAGTGGAAAGCGAAACCAGACGATGGCGAAGGCCGAGAGGATGGACACCGACAGCTTGCCCAGGGTGATGCCCAGCGCCATCAGGAAGCTGTTGAGCAGCAACCGCCAGAACGGCGCGGTGCTGTTGCCCACGCCCTGGGTCCAGATCAGGCTGAGGTTGTCCCAGAGATGGCGCCCCGGGATCAGGCTCATGGGCGTGGCGAACACCGCCCGGTCATCGAGGGTGGCGGCCACGAAGGCCACATAGAGTGGAAAGAGGATGACGCCGATGCCCAGCACCAGCATCAGGTGGCACAGCAGCGTCAGTCCGCGGCGATTCTCGATCATTGATAGCGTACCCGGCGTTCGACATAGCGGAACTGCACCACGGTGAGCACGATGACCAGCAGCATCAGCACCACCGACTGGGCAGCAGAGGCGGAGAGGTCGAGCCCGGTGTAGCCCTCGCGGTAGATCTTGTAGATCAGCGTGGTGGTGGCCTGCACCGGACCGCCGCCGGTGGCGGCGTCGATCACCGGAAAGGTGTCGAAGAAGGCGTAGACCAGGTTGACCACCAGCAGGAAGAAGCTGACCGGCGCGATCAGCGGCAGCGACAGCTGCAGGAAGCGGCGCAGCGGCCCGGCGCCGTCGATGGCGGCTGCCTCCAGCAGCGAGCGCGGGATGGCTTGCAGCGCCGCGAAGAAGAACAGGAAGTTGTAGCTAATCTGCTTCCACACCGAGGCGAGCACCACTAGGAACATCGCCTGGCCGGCGTTCTGGGCGTGGTTCCAGTGATAGCCGTAGCGCTCCAGCAGCAGGGTGAGCAGACCGAGACCGGGGTTGAACAGAAAGATCCACAGCACCGCGGCGATGGCCGGCGCCACCGCATAGGGCAGCAGCAGCAGGGTCTGGTAGACCCGACTGCCGCGCACCACCAGGTCGACCAGCGCCGCCAGCACCAGAGACACCAGCAGGCCGCAGCCGGTCACCAGGGCGCTGAAGGTCAGGGTGGTCCAGAAGGAGGCCAGATACAGCGGGTCCTGGAATAGCTGACGGAAGTTGTCGAGGCCGACGAACTGGCTGGACAGGCCGAAGGGATCGACGCTCTGCAGCGAATACCAGAGCGTCTTGCCGGCGGGCCAGAGAAAGAACACGGCGGTGATCGCCAGCTGGGGTGCCAGCAGCGCATAGGGCAGCCAGCCGGTGGGAAAGACCTGACGGGATGTGGACATGGGCGCACGCATCGTCGCGAAAAGAGGAGCGGCGCCGGCAGTCATCGGCCGGCGCCGCCAGGGCGGATACCAGGCTTACTGGGTGGATTTCTCGAAGCGGCGCAACAGCACGTTGCCGCGCTGCACGGCGGCATCCAGCGCCTGCTGCGGGGCCTGCTTGCCGGTCCAGACGCTTTCCAGCTCTTCGTCGATCACCGCGCGGATCTGCGGCATGTTGCCCAGGCGCAGGCCCTTGGTGAAGGCCAGCGGCGGCTTGTTCAACATCTGCCGGGTGGCGATGTCGGCCCCCGGATTCTTGGTATAGAAGCCCTGCTCGCGGGTCAGGTCGTAGGCCGCCTTGGTGATCGGCAGGTAGCCGGTCAGCTGGTGCCATTCGGCGGCGATCTCCGGCTGCGCCAGGAAGGCGAGGAATTCGGCCACGCCGCGCTTCACCGCCGCATCCTGGCCCTTGAACACCCAGAGGCTGGCGCCGCCGATGATGGCGTTCTGGGGAGCGCTCTTGAGGTCGCCGTCATAGGGCATCATGGCCACACCGAAGTCGAATTTGGCGTAGTGGCGGATGTTGGCCAGCGAGCCGGACGAGGTGGTCAGCATGGCGCAGTCGCCGTTGTAGAACTTCTCCGTGGGTTCGTCCTTGCGACCGACGTAGGTGAAGTCGCCGCGCTTGCCCATCGCCTGCAACAGGGCGATGTGCCTGACCTGCGGCGCCTGGTTGAACTCCAGCACCGCGTCGCTGCCCAGGTAGCCGTTGTCCTGGCTGGCGAAGGGCAGGCCGTTCCAGGCGCTGAAGTTTTCCAGCTGGACCCAGCTCTGCCAGCCGCTGGTATAGCCGCACTTCAGGCCAGCGGCGCGCAGCTTGGCGCTGTCGTCGGCGAGCTCCTTCCAGGTCTTGGGTGGCGCTTCCGGATCGAGGCCGGCCTGCTTGAAGGCCGCCTTGTTGTAGTAGAGCACCGGGGTGGAGCTGTTGAACGGCATGGACAGCAGCTGACCGGTCTTGGCGTCGCTGTAGTAGCTGGCGACGGTGGGTACGAAGCCCGCTTCATCCAGCTTCACACCCGCATCCTTGAACACCTGATAGACCGGCTCGATGGCGTTGGACGCCATCATGGTCGCGGTGCCCACTTCGTAGACCTGCAGAATGGCCGGCGGCTTGCCGGTCCGGAAGGCCGCGATGCCAGCCGCCAGATTCTGCTCGTAGTTGCCCTTGTACACCGGCTGCACCTGGAATTCCGGGTGCGTCTGGTTGAAGCGCTGGGCCAGGGAGTCGACCTCCTTGCCAAGCTCCGCATCCATCGAATGCCAGAAGGGAATGGGCGTCGCCGCCCATACCGGGCCACCACTCAGCAGCCCGAGTACCACACCCAACGTCATACCACGAAGCGAAGCCTGCATGTCCGTACCGCCCTTGTCGAAGGTCCAGGAATCGAAAGCGCGAAAACGCGCCTCCCGTGTTCGGAAGGCAACATGCCAGGGAAAGATGACAGTCAGGCTACAGTGAAGGCCGCACACGCAATCCCGCTGAAAGGTGCACCGTAGAGCCATTCAGCGACGAAACCCGGGCGCGCGCGGTGGCAGCCCGACGCGACCAGGTCGCCCCAGCTGCCAGGTACTAGCAGCGACCCGCTGGGGATGACGCCAGCGCCAGTCGCTGCACCAGGCTGGGCACCAGGCTCAGCACGCCCAGCAGCGCCATGCCCAGACCGACCCACAGGGGTGCGCGCAGGCCCTGACCGGCATCGATGGCCGCGCCGCCGGCCCAGGCGCCCACCGCCAGGCCCGCGGTGATCACCGAGGTGTGCAGGGTGTTGACCAGCGGGCCCGGGGTGGCCGCGGCCATGACCCGGGCGACCATGGCCGGGTTGAGCGCCACCCCGGTCAGGCCGATCAGCACCAGGGCCAGCAGACTGGCCGCGGCGCTGTCGGCGCAGCTGACGAAGAGGGCAAAGCCCAGCGCCAGCACCGCCAGACCGACACCCTGCACCTTGAGGGTGTAGCGATCGGCCAGGCGACCCACCAGCAGATTGCCCAGCACGTTGGCGAGGCCATACCCCATCAGCAACCAGGGAATGGTGGTGGCCGCGAAACCCGTCACCTGGATGAGGATGGGCGAGAAGTAGCTGAAGCCGGCAAAGGTCGCGCCGATGATCAGGCCGCTGGTGAGGTAGGCCGCCCAGAGTCTGCCACTGACCAGGGTCCGCAGCTCCCCGCCCAACTGCCCGGCCGCGCGCGCTGGCGCCCGCGGCACGCAGAAGCCGACCAGCAGGGTGCAGCAGGCCGCCAGCAGGGCGACCGCCCAGAAGCTGGCGCGCCAGCCGGCCAGTTGCTCGATCAGTACCGTACCCGGCACCCCGAACACCGGCGCCAGCATAAGTCCGGACAGGATCAGCGAGGCCGCCCGGCCGCGGCGATCCGGCGTAACCAGGTTGGCGCCCAGGGTCAGACAGAGGCCGATGCTGGCGGAACTGGCGATGCCCATGAGCACCCTCCCCACCGCCATCACCGGATAGCTGACCGCCAGCGCAGCCACCACGGCGCCGACCAGATAGAGCGCCAGCAGCCACAGCAGCGCCGACTTTTCCGCCAGGCGCAGGGCCAGCAGCAACAGGGTCAGCGGCGGGCCGCCCAGGGCCATGCCCAGGGCGTACCAGGAGATCAGATAGCCGATCTGGCCGAGGGAGACACCGAGATCGGCGGCCAGCGCCGGCATCATGCCGGCCACCATGAATTCGGCGGTGGTCAGCGCGAAGATGGTCAGGGCCAGCAGATAGATGAGACGGGGGATGGCGGGTGAGGCAGTCATGACAGGCGAAACATTCCAGAACAGCGGACAGGAGCGGCGGTAGCGGACCGGACGTGCGGACAGGGGGCGCGCATGCCGGAGGTGGGAGCGCAGGCCCAGGGGTCGAGCGGCAAGGCGGCCACCTTAGTGGCTGGGCCAGGGCCCGGTCAAACCCCGGGCCGCCAGGCTAGATGCGGAAATCCTCGGCGATCAGCCCGGCCAGAGAGGCGCAGGCGGGGCTGCGCTCGCCCGGTGGCGAGGCCAGTCGCAACTCGTGCACCGGCAACGCGGGAAAGCCTTCTTCCGGCGTCAGTTCGCGCATCGGCGGGGTCATGCGTGCCCGGTCGGTGATGGCCACCGCCTGCCCCAGTTCGACCGCCGCTTCCAGCGCCGAAGAGGCGGCGCTGGTCACCACCGCATGCCAGCGCCGGCCCTGGCGGATCAGCAGGTCGATGCCCAGTTCGCGATAGCTGCAGCCCTCGCCGTGCAGCGCCAGGGGCACGCTGGCGTCCGCGCTCAACTGCAGTCCGGGACCGGCGACCCACACCGGCTGGGTATGGCCGAATCTCTGGCCGTCCGCCCGGTCGGTGCGGGGCGGCCCCACCAGCAGCGCCAGGTCCAGCAGGCCCTGGCCGAGCCAGCGCCGCAATTGGCTGCTGTTGCCGGTGAGCACCTCCAGGACGATTCCGGGATGCTCGCCCTGCAAGCGCGGCAAGACGGCCTTGAGCAGGCGCGCGGCATAGTCCTCGGCCACGCCCAGGCGCACCTCCCCCACCACCGGCTGGCCGGTGAGACCGGCGAGGATGCGGTCATGGGTCTGCAACAGGTCGGCGGTCTCGAGCAGCACGCGGCGTCCGAGCGGGGTCAGGGTCACGGCCTGGTTGTCGCGCTCGAACAGCCGGCCGCCGGTCTGCTCTTCCAGCCGGCGGATCTGGCTGCTCACCGCCGAGGGGCTACGATTGAGCTGCAGCGAGGCGGCGCGAAACTGTCCCAGCCGCACGATAGTGTGGAAGGTACGCAGAACATCGATATCGAGGGGAGCGGGCATGATGCGTTTTTATCGAACCATAGCTACCGATAATGTCGTTTGAGTGTATTACCACCCTGGGCCAGGCTCAAGGCATCCCGTCAGCTGGAGTCCGCTCATGCCTGCCATCCTGTCTTCCCCCCTGCTGCGCCAACTCGCCCTGGTGCTCTGCTGGAGCGCCGGTTTCGTCGGCTATCGCTATGCCGCGGACCAGGCCCCTACCCTGCTGGTGACCTGCTGGCGCCTGCTGCTGGCCGCCCTCCTGCTGCTGCCCTTCGCCTGGGCCGAGGTGCGGCGCTTGCCGCTGAAGATCATCGGTCAGCAGGCGGGCATCGGCGTGCTGGCCTTTGCCGGCGCGGTAGGACCGGCGGCCAAGGCCATCGAACTGGGCGTCTCACCCGGGCTGGCGGCGCTGCTGTCGGATCTGTCGCCGCTGCTGGTGGCGCTGGGCTGCTGCCTGCTGCCGGGCCAGCGCACCAACGGCCGCCAGTGGCTCGGCCTGGGCCTGGGCCTGACGGGCGTCCTGCTGGCCACCGGCGCGGGACTGGGTTTGGGCGTGGCCCCCGCCTGGGCCTATGCCTTGCCCCTGGGCAGTGCCCTGGCCCTGGCGCTGGCGACCCTGGTGCAGAGTCGCCTGCCGCCGAGTCGACTGGCGCTGCGGACGCAGCTGTTCATCCAGCTCGCGGCCAGCAGTCTGGTGATGCTGGGGGTGGCCGGGGTGGAAGGCCCGCTGACGCCACCGCTGACCCTCGGCTTCGCCCTGGCGGTGCTCTGGCTGCTGATCCCGACCCTGCTCGGCTTCGGCCTCTACTGGCTGTGCCTGCGTCAGGGCAGCCCGCAGGCGGTGAGTGGCGCGCTCTACCTGAGTCCGCCGGTGGCACTGCTCTGGGCCTGGGCCTGCTTCGACGAACCCCTGGCGCCGGGCATGCTGCTCGGCCTGCTGTTCGCCCTGGCGGGATTGCTGTGCCTGAATGCGGCGGAGCGGACCCGGCAACCGGAGCCGGCGCTGGGCGGGTGACTCTCTGAGGAGGGTGCGATGCCGACGGTCGTCAGCATCGGCGAAGGCCTCGCGTGGCGAGGCCGGCGGGCGGGCGGTCAGGCCTTGTCGTCGGCCTGCTCGTCGTGGTCCTTGAGCGCGGGTTTCTTGCCCGGTTGCGGCGCGTGCTCGGCATCGGGCGCGATGTCCTCGCCCTGATGCTTCTTTTCCTGCTGCACTTTCTTGTCGTGGGCGACGTTACGTGGATCGGTCATGGCATTTCCTCGCTCGATAGGACAGTCAGCCCCCTTCGCCGCAGCACGCAGGCCGAGATGCCCGGGGTGAAGTTTCGAGCGAGACGGCGCGGAGCCGTTCCGGTACGCCGACGAAACGCTCTGAGGCGGGCCCTTCCGGCCGCTCCGCGCGCGTGCTGCGGGCCTGCTGCAGTCTAGTACTTGAGCCGCCGCTCCTTGGACGGCGGATAGCCGAAGTAGGCCGAATACCTCTTGCTGAAGTGGGTGACCGAGGTGAAGCCGCAGGCCACCGCTACCTCCAGCACCGACAGGGTGGAATGCTGCAGCAGCCGGCGCCCCTCGGTGATGCGCAACTCCAGGTAATAGCGCATGGGCGCGGTGTCGAGCTGCTCGCGAAACAGTCGCTCGACCTGGCGCCGCGAGCGGCCGGCGTAGTCGCACAGCTGCTCAATGGTGAGGGGCTCCTCGATGTTGGCCTCCATCAGGGTCACCACCTCGCGCAGCGGCGGGGTCATCTGCACCTTGAGCGTCGGATTGACCTGGCGAAAGCGCGATTCCTCGAAGGCCAGGATGTTGACCAGGCCATCGGCCAGGGCGCTCCCGCACTGGGCGCCGATCCATTCGAGAAAGAGGTGGAAGGCACCACTGGGACTGGCCGCGGTGAGCCGATCGCGATCCAGCACATGGCTTTCCGCCGAGGTCTTGCACCCGCGCACCCGTTCGCTGAAGGCGCTGCGCTGTTCGGGATGGATGGCGCAGCGATAGCCGTCCAGCAGCCCGGCCTGGCCCAGTTGCCAGGCGCCGTTCCACAGGCCGCAGAGGGTCACCTGCTGCCGGGCCACGCGCAGCAGCAGCGCCTTGAGCCGTGGATCCAGTTCCAGCGGCGTCCGCAGGCCGCCGCAGACCACCAGCAGGTCGAAGCGGGCGCCCTCCGCCGCACGGTAGTCGCCGTCCGGGCGGATGACGATGCCGAGGTCACTGAGTACCTCGGCGCCGGTCGGGCTGTAGGTGCGGGTGGCGAAGGTGCCGGCGGCCAGCAGGTTGGCGGTGACCAGGGTATCCAGCGCCTGGGTAAAGGACGGCAGGGAAAAGTGATCGAGCAGGATGAAGCCGACCAGCCGGGAAAATTCCGGCCGCGGTCGCATCGACTGCAATTGCAGGTAGTTCTTGCCCTGGATACCGCTGCCAAAGGTTCTGGAATCGATCACGCTGCGCTGCCTGCTGGGACCCTGGGTCATGCTAGCCGAAGCGCGGCCCGGCGATGATCGGACTGCGACAGCGGCGCACCGACGACCGCCATCCCACCTGACGCCCTTAGCCTGCTAAGCTTCGCCGCTTTTTTGCCACCTGCCCGTGCAGGTCGCCGCAGCCGGTGGGTGCACCGCCCTGCGCCCCATGACCGTGAATGGCCGCCAGAGCCAACGTCCGGCCCCTTCAACTGCCAGCTGGAAACCCCATGTCCACCGCCTCTCCGAGTCTGCAGCGCCGGCTCAAGCCCCGTCACCTCAACATGATCGCCATCGGCGGCTCCATCGGCACCGGCCTGTTCGTCGCCTCCGGCGCCACCGTGGCCACCGCCGGTCCGGGCGGCGCCCTGGCGGCCTATGCGCTGATCGGCCTGATGGTCTATTTCCTCATGACCAGTCTCGGCGAGATGGCCGCCTACCAGCCGGTGTCGGGTTCCTTCTCCATCTATGGCAGTCGTTTCGTCGAAGACGGCTTCGGCTTCGCCCTTGGCTGGAACTACTGGTACAACTGGGCGGTGACCATCGCCGCCGAGCTGGTGGCGGCGCAGCTGGTGATGGGCTTCTGGTTTCCCGAGGTGCCGGGGCTGCTCTGGAGCGCGCTGTTTCTCGGCCTGATGTTCCTGCTCAATGCGGTATCGGTGCGCGGCTTCGGCGAGAGCGAATTCTGGTTCGCGCTGATCAAGGTGACCACCGTGGTGGTCTTCATCGGCCTGGGCCTGGCCGCCATCCTCGGCATCTTCAGCGGCATCGAGCCGCCGGGGCTGACCATCTTCACCCAGGGCGAGGCGCCCTTCGTCGGCGGTCTGCAGGCCATGGTCGGGGTGGCCATGATCGCCGGCTTCTCCTTCCAGGGCACCGAGCTGATCGGCATCGCCGCCGGCGAGTCGGAAAATCCGCGCAAGAACGTGCCCATCGCCATTCGCCAGGTGTTCTGGCGCATCCTGATGTTCTATGTGCTGGCGATCTTCGTCATCGGCATGCTGATCCCCTACACCGATCCGCGACTCCTGCAGAACGACGCCACCGACGTCTCCGTCTCGCCGTTCACCCTGCTGTTCGAGCGCGCCGGCCTGGCCTTCGCCGCCAGTCTGATGAACGCGGTGATCCTTTCGGCGGTGCTCTCCGCCGGCACCTCGGGCATGTATGCCTCGACGCGGATGCTGCACAGCCTGGCCGAGCAGGGCAAGGCGCCGCGCCTGTTCGCCCGCGTCGCGCGCAATGGCGTGCCGCGCAACGCTCTGCTCGCCACCACCGCGGTGGGCGCCCTGTGCTTCTTCACCTCCCTGGTGGGCGACAAGGCGCTCTATGGCTGGCTGCTCAACACCTCGGGCATGTGCGGCTTCATCGCCTGGCTGGGCATCGCCGTGTCCCACTATCGCTTCCGCCAGGGCTACCTGGCCCAGGGTCGCCGCCTGGAAGACCTGCCCTATCGCGCCAAGCTGTTTCCCTTCGGACCGCTGCTGGCCTTCGCCCTCTGCCTGGTGATCACCCTGGGGCAGAACTATGCCGCCCTGTTCGGACCGAACGGCGTGGACTGGCTGGGTCTGGCCGCCACCTATATCAGCCTGCCACTGTTTCTCGCCGTCTGGCTCGGCTATCGTCTCAAGCACCGCAGCCGGCTGGTAAAGCTCAAGGACATGGATGTCAGCCCGAGCGGCGACTGAACGACCCTCCGCGAAACCCGCCGCGCCGGCTGCGCCCGGCGGGTCCCGTGCTAGCATCCTGACCTTTACGGTCGATTCGCCGGCGCTGCCATGGGCACCCTCGCCTCCCAACTGATTCCCGACATCCTCACCTACATCGCCTCGCACCAGCTGCCGGTGGGCACCCGGCTGCCCGAGCGCGCCCTGGCCGAACGCCTGCGGGTGTCGCGTTCGCCGGTGCGCAGCGCCCTGCAGCAGATGGCCGACCGGAGCCTGCTGGCGCGGCATCCCGAGGGCGGCTTCGCCGTGGCCGCCGCGGCCCTGGACGCCACGCCCCAGGCGCGCGAAGAGGTCTCCGCCAGCGAGCGGCTGTACCTGACCATCGCCCGCGATCGCATCGAGGGCGAGTTGCCGCTCAAGGTCACGGAAAACGAGCTGATCCGCCGCTACCAGGTCACCCGCGGGCAACTGGCCGACATCTTGAGGCGCATCGTCCAGGAAGGCTGGGCCGAGCGCCTGCCGGGCTACGGCTGGAGTTTCGTCGAAGGCCTCACCTCGCCCGATGCCTATGCCCAGAGCTACCGCTTTCGCCTGCTGCTGGAACCGGCCGGCATCCGTGAAGCCGACTTCACCCTGGATGCCGAGGCCTTGCGGCGCTGCCGCGACGAGCAGGCGCTGCTGGCCGCGGGCCGGGTGTTCGAGGCTTCGCCGGCGGAGATCTTCGACGCCAACACCCGCCTGCACGAGACCATCGCCCGCTGCTCGGGCAATGCCTTCATCCTCGATGCGCTGCGCCGGCTCAATCGCCTGCGCCGGCTGATCGAATACCAGAAGTCGGTGGATCGCGAGCAGGCCCAGCGCCGCTGCCAGGAGCACTTGCAGCTGATCGATCTGCTGCTGGTGGACCGCCGTGAAGAGGCCGCGGTCTTCATGACCCGGCACCTGGGCAATGCGCTGCAGGAAAAGCAGACGGCGCCGGCGCGCTGAGCCTGCGGCGCCAGGGGCCTGCCCGTCAGGGCGCGGGAGCGTTAGACTGATCGACTTTTCCCGTTACCCGAGTCCGCCATGCCGATCCGTCACGCCATCGTCCATCTGATCGACAAGAAGCCCGACGGCCAGCCCGCGACCCTGCACGCGCGGGACGCCGAACTGGCCGACTCCCAGGCCATCGAGAATCTGCTGGCCGATCTCAACGACAGCTACAACGCCAAGCCCAACAAGGCCTGGGGCCTGTTCCACGAAGAATCCGGCGCCTATCCCTTCAGTGGCTGGCTGCATGCCTATCTGGAAGGCGAACAGGATTTCGTCGCCTTCAGTCGCCAGGCAGTGGAGCATCTCAAGGGCCTGATGGAGAGCAGCAACCTCTCCACCGGCGGCCATGTGCTGTTCGCCCAGTACCAGCAGGGCATGACCGACTACCTGAGCATCGCCCTGCTGCACCACAGCGAGGGGGTGACCGTCACCGAAAAGCTGGAAGTGGCGCCGGCCAAGCACCTGGACCTGGGCCAGCTGCACCTGGCGGCGCGCATCAACCTGTCCGAGTGGCGCAACAACAAGCAGTCGCGCCAGTACATCTCCTTTATCCGTGGCAAGGGCGGCAAGAAGGTCTCGGACTACTTCCGCGACTTCATCGGTTGCCAGGAAGGCGTCGACGCCAAGGGCGAGACCCGTACCCTGCTCAAGGCCTTCAGCGACTATGTGGAGAGCGAGGACCTGCCGGAAGAGGCCGCCAAGGAAAAGACCGACACCCTGGTGGACTACGCCAGCAGCCAGGCCAAGCGCGGTGAGCCCATGGCCCTGGATGCCCTCTCCGAGTTGATGGACGACGAGGCGCCACGCGCCTTCTACGACTACATCCGCAACAAGGATTACGGCCTGGCGCCGGAGATCCCGGCGGACAAGCGCACCCTCAACCAATTCCGCCGCTTCACCGGTCGCGCCGAAGGCTTATCGATCAGCTTCGAGGCGCACCTGCTGGGCTCGCGCATCGAATACGACGAAGGCCAGGATGTGCTGATCATTCGCGAGGTGCCGACCCAACTGAAGGACCAGCTCAAGCGGCGCAAGGACTAGGTTCTGTACGAAAAATGCCTGCGCTCGGTGATGCTTCGTTGAAAAAGGCTTCGGAATGCTCATTTACCGCTCGTAAACTCCGCTTCCTCAGCCTTTTTCGCCTCGCCTGACCTTCGCTCGGCGCTTTTTGGTACAGAACCTAGCGACCGCCTGGCCCCTGGACACCCGGGGTTGCAAACGCGGTCACCGATCGGGCGCCCCCGGCTGGACAGCGGCCAGCCAAAGGGGGCACAAGATGTCCCTTCTTTTCCCTCTCTGCCGAAAAAGTCGAAATCATGAGCCAGTACCCCTTCGAACGCCGCATCGTCATCACCCTGCAATCGAACAACGAACTGACGCTCGACGCCGCCCTCGACCAGGCCGTGTCGCGCATCAAGCAGGGCGAGATCCACGGTGGCGACGAAGGCCTGGCCACTGCCTACAGCTTCCATGTGGACACCGTGGCCGAAGGCCCCTCCGGTCCGGTGGACCTGGGCGAGTACCTGGGCCGCCCGGCCACCAAGGCCGAGCAGAGCGTGGTGGACGCCGGCGTGGTGCCGCGCTTCCGCCTCGGCCAGAGCGTGGCCGTGCAGGTCGGCAATGGCGAACCCAAGCCCAGCAGCATCCAGGAAGTGCGCCTCTTTCCCCAGGTGGAAGGTCCCTGCTGGCTGTACTTGGTGGAAGAACGCGTCCACCGCGACTACCTGCCGGCCAAGAAGCTGCGGGCGATCTGAGCGACGCCACGATGTTGGGCTTCGCTGGCGCTCAGCCCAACCTACCGCCCCGGAGGTTGGACTGAGACAGCTTCATCGTCGAAGCCCAACAGGCAGACCTGAGCCCAACGACCCTACTCAACCGAACGTGGCGATCTGGCGATAGAGCGACAGCGCCGGCGCGGCTGTCGTGCCGGTCATCTGGGTGAGGATACTGCCATCCAGCGCGGTGCTCGCGCCGGCGCCCTGCCCGTCCGCCGGCTGCGTCGTCCATTGGGGTGCGCCATCCGCCCCGGTGCTGACGCCAAAGGTCGGCGCCGATAGCTGGGCGGTTTCCTGAGCGGCAGCGGTCGCCACGCCGCCGGGGCTCAAGCTATCGATGAGCTGGCTGCTCAACTGATTGGGTTGCCAATTCGGCATGCCGGGATTCAGCGTACCGAGGATGCCGGCATCTTCCGTGGCGGCGGGTGCCCAGTTCCAGGACGCGGCACCCTGATTCTGCGGGGAGAGCCCGGAGAAGGCCACGTTGGCCGCATCGGTGCCACGTTGCGCGCCCTCGAAATAGGCGAGCTGACGTTCAGCCGAGGTGAAGGTGCCGGAATCGTCGCTGGCGATACGCGCCAGGCTGTTGCTGTCCAGGTTGGCGAAGGGATCCTGCGTGGAGGCATCGGCATAGCGACTGTCGTCATGGTAATAGCTCACCAGCAGGTGATTGGCCGCCTGCTTCGCCAACTGGATACGGTCGGGACTGGCCCCCTCGGGCATCTCGCCGAGCACGGCGGCGTCGGTGCCCTGGCTGCGGATCTGCTGCTGGAGGATCTGCATGAAGCCGTCGAGATCGGCATTGCCGCTCGATTGCCCCGGCAGCAGACCGGCGATCAGCTGGGCCGCGGGCGACAGGTCCACGGCGACGGCGCTGCCACTGGACGCAGCACCAGTCTGGCCACTGTCGGCCGCCGAGTTAGTCGGATTGCCCGTCGCGCCTGGACGGGCAGGTTGGGTGCCTGCCGTTGTCGCCTGCATCTGGCTGTCGATCGCCATCACGTCTGCACCCTCCGGCCGCCCGGGCGGCTCGCCTCAGCCTCCTTTATGCCAGGGCAACCTTAGGCTTTGCTTAGCACCGGAAGACATCGGCAAGAGCACGCAGGTGTCACGACCGACCCTAGGTCCGGCGCTCCCAGACCTCGCAGGCATAGGCGGGACGGTCGTCTTCGGCGGCATGCTGCTGCCGCGAGACGAGTTCCCAGTCGGCCTCGTTCCAGGCGGGAAAGAACACGTCCCCGTCCGGCGCCAGGGCGACGCGGGTCAGGTAGAGCCGCTGGGCCAGCGGCAGGGCGTCGGCGAACAGTTGGGCGCCGCCGATCAGCATGATCTCGCTGGCCTCGCGTTCCCGGGCCCAGGCCTCGGCACGCTCCACGGCAGCGGCCAGCGACGTCCGCACCTCGGCACCTTCGGCCGCGAGATCAGTCTGACGGGAGACCACCAGATTCAGCCGACCCGGCAGCGGGCGGCCCAGGGAGTCCCAGGTCTTGCGACCCATGACCAGCGGCTTGCCGAGGGTCACGGCCTTGAAATATTTGAGCTCCGCCGGCAGGTGCCAGGGGAGACGATTGTCGATGCCGATGACGCCGTTGTCGGCCACGGCGACGATCAGGCTCAGGGGGAGAGAGGTTTTCATGGTGACAGAGCATAACAGAGGCGTTAACAGCCAGGGCGCCAGGGACTATGCTCGGCGTTTTTGCCGCAAGGGCGCCGACGCGTGACCGCAACCCCCTCTCCCGCCTTCGAGGATCTCTGGCTCACCGAAGCCCTGCGCCTGACCGAAGAAGACAGCGGCCCGCTGGAAGACGCCGAGGCCAATCGCCAGGCACGTGCAGCCGGCGGTCCCTTCGAGGCGCGACTGGTGACGCGCGCCCGCCTGCTCGGTCAGCGCGACGGGCTGCTGGCGGCACGGCGCCGCTGGCGCCAGGGCGCGCTGCTGGCCGCCTGGCTGTTGGGCATCGTGGCGCTGTTCTGCGGCGCGGGTCTCGCCGCCGGGGCGCTGGGCGACGGTAGTCGTCCGGTCAATGTGTTCTGGGCGCTGGGCAGTCTGCTCGGCCTCAACCTGCTCAGCCTGCTGGTCTGGGCCCTTGGCCTGCTGGGGGGTGGCCGCCAATTGGCCTCGCCGCTGGCGCGCCTCTGGCTGTGGCTCTCCGGCCGCCTGGCGCGGGACGCCCGGGCCCTGCACCTGGGTCCGGCGCTGGTCGGGCTGCTCGGTCGCGCCCGCCTGCTGCCCTGGGCGCTGGGCGGTCTGGTCCACGGCCTCTGGCTGCTGATCCTCGGCAGTGCCCTGGCGACCCTGCTGGCGCTGCTTTCCGGACGCAGCTATCTGTTCGTCTGGGAGACCACCCTGCTCGGCAGCGATACCTTCGTGCTGCTGACCCAGGCGCTCGGCGCCCTGCCCCAGCTGCTGGGCTTTCCGCTGCCCGACCCGGCCAGCATCGCCGCCAGTGGCGATGCCGCCAGCCCTCTGGCCGCGGCCCGCCAGGCCTGGGCCGGCTGGCTGCTCGGCGTGGTGCTGGTCTATGGCCTGCTGCCCCGGCTGCTGCTCACCCTGCTCTGCCTGTGGCGCTGGCGACGCGGTCGCCAGCGGCTGCGGCTGGACGTCGAGCGTCCCGGCTACCTGCACCTGCGCGAGCGTCTGCTACCTACCAGTGAGCGCCTCGGGGTGAACGACGCCGCCCCCGCGCAGCTGCCCCAGCAGGATGCCGGGGGCCTGGCCCGGACCGGCGACGAGGCGCTGCTGGTGGGCATCGAACTCACCGACCATACCTGGCCGCCGCCGCTGCCCGAAGGCGTGCGTGACGCCGGCGTGCTCGACGACGGCCAGGGCCGGCGCCATCTGCTGGAACAGCTGACCCGCTATCCGGCCCGGCGCCTGCTGATCGCCTGCGATCCCCGCCGCTCGCCGGATCGCGGTACCCTGACCCTGCTGGCCGAATTGTCGCGCTGCGCCACGGCCACCCGCGTCTGGCTGTTGCCCGCGCCCCTGGGCGGCAAGCTTGATCCGGTGCGCCTGGACGACTGGCGCCAGGCGCTGGATGCCCTGCGCCTGGCACACTGCACCGGCGATCTCGAAGAACTGGCCTGGCTGGAGACGAATCCATGAGCGGCCCCCTGCGCCTGGCGCTGGTCGGTCACACCAATGTCGGCAAGACCTCGCTGCTGCGCACCCTGACCCGCGACGTCGACTTCGGCGAGGTCTCCCATCGTCCCAGCACCACCCGCCATGTCGAGGGCGCGCGGCTGTCGGTGGATGGCGAAGCCCTGCTGGAGCTCTACGACACTCCCGGCCTGGAAGATGCCATCGCCCTGCGCGATTACCTCGAGCAACTGGAGCGCCCCGGCGAACGCCTGGACGCCGCCACCCTGCTCGACCGCTTTCTCGACAGCGTGGAAGCCCGCCAGCGATTCGAGCAGGAGGCCAAGGTGATTCGCCAGCTGCGCGCCTCCGATGCCGGTCTCTATGTGATCGACGCCCGTGAGCCGGTGCTGGCCAAGTACCGCGACGAACTGGCGGTGCTGGCCGGTTGCGGTCGTCCGCTGGTGCCGGTGCTCAATTTCGTCGCCGCCGACGGCCACCGCGCCGACGATTGGCGCGCCACCCTGGCCCGCCTCGGCCTGCACGCCCTGGTGCGCTTCGACAGCGTCGCCCCGCCGGCGGACGGCGAGGCGCGCCTCTACGAAAGCCTGGCAACGCTGCTGGAAAGCGGCCGCCCGGCGCTGCAACGACTGATCGCCGATCACGCCGAGCAGGCCCGCCGCCGCCATCAGCAGGGGGTGCGACTGATCGCCGAACTGCTGGTGGACGCCGCCGCCGCGCGGCGCAGCGTGGCGCCTGGCGAAGCCGAGGTGAATACCGCGACCGCCGAGTTGCGCGACGCCCTGCGCACCCGCGAACAGCGCTGCGTGGAAGACCTGCTGCGGCTGTTCGGCTTTCGCCCGGGCGATGCCCACGCCAGCGACCTGCCGCTGCTGGACGGGCGCTGGGGCGACGATCTCTTCAATCCAGAAACCCTGCGCCTGCTGGGCATCCGCCTTGGCGGCGGCGTGGCGGCCGGCGCCGCGGCCGGGGTCGGCCTGGACCTGCTCGCCGGCGGTCTGACCCTGGGCGCCGCCACGGTGCTGGGCGCCCTGGCCGGCGGCCTGGCGCAGACCGGCGGCCACTATGGTCGGCGGCTGTTCGGCAAGCTGCGCGGCGGACGGGAACTGTCCATCGACGATGCCGTGCTGCGGCTGCTGGCCGTCCGGCAGCGACAATTGCTGGCGGCGCTGGAAACCCGCGGCCATGCCGCCCAGGGCGCCATCGAGGTGGCCGCCCCCGACGAGCAGCGCTGGCGCGAGGGCAAGCTGCCCGCCGCCGTGCAGGTGGCCCGGGCCCATCCGGAATGGTCGGCGCTCAATCCGCGCCCGCGCCTGCAGGCCGACGACCGCCAGACCCGCATCGACGAGATCGCCGCCGCCCTGGATGCGGACGCCTAGCGGCGCTCCAGCTCGGCGAGAAAGACCGCCACCGTGGCCATGCAGGCTTCGCGTTCTTCCACGTGGGGCATGTGGCTGGAATGCTCGAAGATGCGCCAGCGGGCATCCGGGATGAGTCTATCGAAGGGCTCCACGCAGGCCGGGGTGGCCTCGTCGTGACGCCCGGAGATCAGCAGGGTCGGCACCTGGATCCGCTCGAGCCGCTCGATCACGCTCCAGTCCCTGAGGCTGCCGATCACATGGAATTCGGTGGGGCCGTTCATGGCGTGATAGACGGTGGGATCGGCGTCGATGGCGGCGAAGGTCCGCGCCACCTCGGCCGGCAGGGGCTGCACGCGGCAGACATGACGGGCATAGAAAACCTCACTGGCAGCGCGGTACTCGGGCGAATCGGTGGTGCCGGCGGCCTCGTGGCGCTCCAGGGTGGCCTGCACCTCGGCCGGCAACTCGGTCCGCAGCCCGGCCGCGGCCTCGCGCCAGAGCGCCATGGACGCCGGCGAATTAGCGATGACCAGCCCCCGCAGTCCTTCAGGCTGGCGCACCCCGTGCTCGGCGGCCAGCATCCCGCCCCAGGATTGGCCGAGCAGCACGTACTGGCGGATACCCAGGTGGCGCAGCAGGTTGTCTAGCTCGTCGAGAAACAGCGCCACCGTCCAGAAGCCGGGGTCTATTCCGCGCAGGTGGGTGGAGCGGCCGTTGCCCAATTGGTCGTAATGCACCACCGGCCAGCCGCGCTCGGCCAGGTCCTTGAAGCTGTCCACATAGTCATGGGTGCAACCGGGACCGCCATGGGCCACCACCAGCGGCAACCGCCCGCTGGCCAGCTCACCGGTGACCCGGTACCAGGTCTGATGGCCGTGGAAATCGGCGTAGCCTTCTTGAACCTGCATGGATGCCTTCCTCGTCTCGATGGGAACGGAGTCAGGCTAGCGGGCGGGTGGGAGGGGGATAACTGGGAAAAGTTGTAGGTTTGGGGTTGGGCCGCGTTGCAGTTTTGATCGGCAGCCGGGCTGATTCGCGGCGTTCGATCCCTTCGCGCCGGACAGCCCCCTCTCCCGCTTGCGGGGGAGGGTTGGGGTGGGGGCTTATCTAGTCGCCAAGCTGATTCGTAATGTATTCGGACACTCTTTGTTCCGCCCCGCCGGGCGGGTCACTTTTTTCAATTGCCAAAAAAGTAACCAAAAACGCTCGCCCCGACTGGCCGGTCCTGCGCCTTGCGCAGGATGCCCTCACGTCAGCGCCGCTCCAGCGGGCCGGGGCCGAAGGGCCGTCCTGGCCCTCGGCCCCTTTCGCGGCATCCATGCCGCTCACCCGCTTACTCAACGCTGCCGTTCGGCCGGCCAGACGGGGCATTGGGGTGCCGGCGGAAAGTTGAGGGTTATTCAGGCGGTTTTAGGACTTTGGCTAACGCTTACTACTTGCCATGCCTATTGAGGAAAAAGCACAAGGACATTACGTAACAAGCCAGGCTAACCAGCTTTTAAAAAGACACTTCCAGCCGGCACCCAGCGCCCTGTTCAGGAGGCCGAACGTAGCCGTCATGGATGTGGGTGAGCGGCAGGGATGCCGCGGAAGGGCGGCGGAGTGAGGGGACCCGGAGCGCAGCGTAGGGCCAGATGATCAGGGCAAGCATTTTTGGTTACTTTTTTTCGGGGCGCGCAGCCGCGACTGAAAAAAGTAACCCGCCCGGCGGGGCGGAACGAGAGCTATCCAAACACGCAGTAAATCAGCTTGGCGACCCGAGCTAACCTAAGTGCTCTCCCCCACCCCAACCCTCCCCCGCAAGCGGGATAGGGGGTAATCCGGTGTGAGGGATAAGCCTCCTACGAAAGGGCAAACCCCGCGTAGGGTGGATGACGGCGCAGCCTCATCCACCGAAACACCCGAGGGGTCAGTGCGACTTGAGCCCCGCCGCCGTCAGCACCAGGCGCAGCACCCAGGCCACCACGCCCAGCGCCACCAGGCTGCAGGCCCAGATGCCGGCCATCCAGGCCAGCCGCTGCCAGAGCGGCTTGTTGTCCGCGGGATTGGGTTCGCGCGAGCGGCCGGGCATCAGTGGTAGCCCTCCCCCGCGCGTACCTTGCCGCGGAACACGTAGTAGCCCCAGAAGGTGTACATCAGGGTGATGGGGATGATGAACAGGGTGCCGATGAGCAGGAACAGCTGGCTCTGCGGCGGCGACGAGGCCTCCCAGATAGAAACCGCCGGCGGGATGATGTTCGGCCAGAGGCTGATGCCCAGACCGCTGTAGCCGAGGAAGATCAGCGCCAGGGTCAGCAGGAAGGGCGCATGGTGCGAATCCTCGCGCAGGATGGCGCGCAGCAGGGCCAGGGTCACCACGCCGACCAGGATCGGCACCGGCAGGAACCAGACCAGGTTGGGCATGCTGAACCAGCGGGCGGAAATGGCCGCCTGGCTCAGCGGGGTCCAGATGCTCACCACCGCGGTAAAGGCCAGCAACAGGAACAGCAGCGGCTTGGTCAGGCGGCGCATGGTCGCCTGCAGCGGACCCTCGGTCTTCATGATCAGCCAGGTGCTGCCCAGCAGCGCATAGGCGGCGATCACGCCCAGGCCGCAGAACACCGAGAAGGGCGTCAGCCAGTCCAGCGGACCGCCGACGTATTGGCGATTCTCCACCGGGAAGCCTTCGATGAAGGCGCCCAGGGCCACGCCCTGGCAGAAGCTGGCCAGCAGCGAGCCGAAGATGAAGGACTTGTCCCACAGGGCTTCCTTGCCTTCCTGGACCTTGAAGCGGAATTCGAAGGCCACGCCGCGGAAGATCAGGCCGATCAGCATGAAGATCAGCGGCAGGTACAGCGCCGGCAGGATGATCGAGTAGGCCAGCGGGAAGGCGCCATAGAGCCCCGCCCCGCCGAGTACCAGCCAGGTCTCGTTGCCGTCCCAGATGGGCGCCACGGTGTTCATCATGACGTCGCGGTCTTCCTTGCCCTTGACGAAGGGAAAGAGGATGCCGATGCCCAGGTCGAAGCCGTCCATGACCACGTACATCATGAGGCCGAAGATGATGATGATCGCCCAGATCAGCGGGAGGTCGATGCCAGGGATGCCGTTCATGTGCGGTCTCCGGTCAGCTGGTCGGTGGGGTTGTCTTCTTCCAGGCCGCCATCGGCGCCGGACAGCGGACGCTTGGGATGGCGATCGGTGCCCGGACCGCCGGAGGTGGGCAGGTCGCCTTCACCGGTGTGCGGACCCTTGCCGATCATGCGCAGCGCATAGAGGGTGCCGATGCCGAACACGGCGAAATAGACCACCACGAAGGCCACCAGGGTGATGCTGAGCTGGGTGACGCTGTGGTTGGATACCCCGTCCTTGGTGCGCAACAGGCCGTAGACGATCCACGGCTGGCGGCCCACCTCGGTGGTGAACCAGCCGGCCAGCAGGGCGATGAGACCGACCGGTCCCATGCAGGTGACCAGGCGCAGG
Source organism: Pseudomonas sp. JUb52 (assembly GCF_004341115.1). Taxonomy (NCBI): domain Bacteria; kingdom Pseudomonadati; phylum Pseudomonadota; class Gammaproteobacteria; order Pseudomonadales; family Pseudomonadaceae; genus Pseudomonas; species Pseudomonas sp. JUb52. The sequence continues at coordinate 46,429 of NZ_SLYS01000016.1, read as the reverse complement.
AAGGCGCGGGTCTCGAACAGCTTGCCGCGCCAGCGCAGCCAGGCGCTCCACAGGCCGGCGGCGATCATCAGCATGCCCAGGGCGACCATGATGCGGAACGACCAGAACACCACATAGGCCGGCGGCCGGTCTTCCTTGGGGAAGTCCTTGAGCGCCGGGATCGGCTCGGTGAGGCTGTGCTTGAGGATCAGGCTGCCCAGTACCGGGATTTCCACCTTGAAGCGGGTTTCCTCGCGCTCCATGTCCGGCCAGCCGAACAGGATCAGCGGGGTCGCTTCGCCCGGGGGGTTCTCCCAGTGGCCTTCCATCGCGGCGATCTTGGCCGGCTGGTGCTCCAGGGTGTTGAGGCCGTGGGCGTCGCCAACGAAGGCCTGTACCGGGGCCACCAGCAGGGCCATCCACATGGCCATGGAAAACATCTTGCGCACCGCCGGGTTGTCGTTGCCGCGCAGCAGGTGCCAGGCCGCCGAGGCGCCGACCAGGAAGGCCACCGACAGGTAGGCGGCGATGGTCATGTGCGCCCAGCGGAAGGGGAAGGACGGGTTGAAGATCACCGCCAGCCAGTCCACCGGGACGATGCGCCCATCGACGATCTCGTAGCCGCTCGGGGTGTGCATCCAGCTGTTGGAGGACAGGATCCAGAAGGTCGACATCAGGGTGCCGATGGCCACCATCACCGTCGAGAAAAAGTGCAGGCCGCGACCCACGCGATTCCAGCCGAACAGCATGACGCCGAGGAAGCCGGCTTCGATGAAGAAGGCGGTCAGCACCTCGTAGGTCAGCAGCGGACCGGTCACGGCGCCGGCATAGTCGGCGAAGCCGCTCCAGTTGGTGCCGAACTCATAGGCCATCACCAGACCGGACACCACGCCCATGCCAAAGAAGATCGCGAAGATTTTCAGCCAGAAGTGATACAGATCCTTGTAGACGTGGTTGTCGGTCTTCAGCCACAGCCCTTCGAGCACGGCGAGAAAGCTCGCGGTACCGATGGACAGCGCCGGGAAGACGATGTGGAAGGACACGGTGAAGGCGAACTGGATCCGGGCGAGATCCAGGGCTTCGAGGCCGAACATAGCTTTTCCTCTCAGGCACGCCGGCCATCGAGGGTAGCCGGTCGAGTTGACGCTGACCGAGGTTCGAACCTCCGGCGTCGCCTGGGGTTCTAGCGGGACGCTAAAAAGGCGCCACCGCCGCTAGCCCATTGGACCAGGTCGGAAGCTGACGTGGATCAACGTCAGGCTTTAGGATAGACCTCCTCGATACATTTGCTTACGTGGTTGGATGTCGCATCGGGCAGGCTGTCGCACCCCGCAGTTGTATGACGATCAGTCCCCGGGTGGCTTAAGATGCCGCCTCTGTCCCTGCGAGCCCCAGTCATGTCCGGCGATACCCTGCAGCTGCGTCACCACCGTCCCTTCGTCGCCTTCTGGTTCGCCCGCATCTGCACCGCCGGCAGTTTCCAGATGCTCACCGTCGCCATCGGCTGGCACCTCTATTCCCTCACCGGCAACGTGCTCGATCTCGGCCTGGTGGGGCTGGTGGAATTCCTGCCGCGGGTACTGTTCATGCTGCACACCGGCCATGTCGCCGATCGCTACGACCGCCGCCGGGTCGCCGCCCTCTGCCAGACCGGCCAGGGCCTGATCGCCCTGGTGCTGCTGGTGGGCAGCCTCAATCAGGCGGTGACCCGCGAACTGATCTTCATCCTGGCCTTCTGCCTGGGTACCGCGCGCGCCTTCGAACAGCCCACCACTCAGGCGCTGCTGCCCAACATCGTGCCGCCGGCGATCTTTCCCCGCGCCATCGCCGCCGCGGCCTCGGCCATGCAGGGCGCCACCATCATCGCCCCCGCCCTGGGCGGCCTGCTCTATGCCCTGGGCGCCGCCTGGGTCTATGGCCCGGCGCTGGTGCTCTACGGCATCGCCATCCTGCTGGTCTCCAGCCTGCCGGCGCGGCAGACGCCCAGCCAGAAGGAAAAACCGACCCTGGACAACCTGCTGGCCGGCATCCGCTTCATCAAGAGTCGCCCGGACGTGCTCGGCGCCATCTCCCTGGATCTCTTCGCCGTGCTCCTGGGCGGTGCCACCGCCCTGCTCCCGGTGTTCGCCGCCGACATCCTGCTCACCGGTCCCTGGGGCCTGGGCCTGTTGCGCTCGGCGCCGGCCGTGGGCGCCCTGGGCATGTCCTTTCTGCTCGCCTACGTCAGTCTCAATCGCCACGTGGGGCGCATCATGTTCGGTTCGGTCGCGCTGTTCGGCGTCGCCACCATCGCCTTCGGGCTGTCCACCTCGCTATGGTTCTCGCTGGCTACCCTGGTGGTGCTGGGCGCCGCCGACATGGTCAGCGTGGTGATCCGCAGTTCCTTCGTCCAGCTGGAAACCCCCGATGCCATGCGCGGCCGGGTCAGTGCGGTCAACGGCCTGTTTATCGGCGCCTCCAACCAGCTCGGCGAGTTCGAGTCGGGGGTTACCGCGCACTTCTTCGGCACGGTGCCGGCGGTGGTGCTGGGGGGTGTCGGTACCCTGGTGATCACCGGGGTCTGGATGAAGCTGTTCCCCGGTCTGGCCAGGCGTGACCGGCTGACGGAGCCGCGCCAGGACAGTTGAATCCAGGCCTGCCGCCAACGGGCCATTCATACCTGGGGGATGACCGCTCGGCCCGAAGTAAACTTATCGCGCAAACCTTTAACGCAAAATGTGATCTATGTCACACACTTTGAAGCGTTGAGGTTTTCATGCGTACCCCTCTTTCCATGGCCGCCCGCCTGGGCCTGGGCTTCGGCCTGATCCTGGTGCTGATGCTGCTGATCACCCTCGTCGGCGTCCAGCGCGTCGGCGTCATCGATGACACCCTGACCGCCGTCAGCCAGGGCGCCAGCGTCAAGCAGCGCTACGCCATCAACTTCCGCGGCAGTGTGCACGACCGCGCCATCGCCATTCGCGATACGGTGCTGATCCACGACGCCGCGCCCCTGGCCAGTCGCCTGGCCGACATCGACCGGCTCAAGGCCTTCTATCGCCAGTCCGCCGAGCCCATGGATCAGCTGTTCGCCAGCCAGGGCGCCACGGCCGAGGAACAGCGCCTGCTGGCGGCCATCAAGGACATCGAAGGCACCGCCCTGCCGCTGACCGAGCGCCTGCTGCAGCTGCGCCAGGCCGGCGATCTGGAAGGCGCCCGGGTGTTCCTGCTGGAGCGCGTCTCGCCGGCCTATGTCGAGTGGCTCAAGCGCATCAATGCGCTCATCGATCACGAAGAAGCCATCGCCAGCGGCCACCTGGGCGAGGTCCGCGGCATCGCCGGCGGCTTCCGCTGGCTGATGCTGGTCACCTGCGCCCTCGCCCTGCTGCTGAGCGTCACCGTCTCCATCCTGATCATTCGCCAGATGGGTGCCACCCTGGGCGGCGAACCCCACGCCGTGGCCGCCGCCATCCGCCGGCTGGCCGAGGGCCGCCTGGACGAGCGCCCCGCCACCCGCCATCCGGACAGCGTCATGGGCACCTTGGGCAGCGCCACCGCGCACCTCGGCGAGACCATCGTCCAGGTACGCCATACCGCCAGCTCGGTCGCCGCGGCGGCAGCCCAGCTGCAAGGCACCGCCCAGACCAACCAGCGCCACACCGATGTGCAATCCAACCAGGCCCAGCACATGGCCGCCGCGGTCACCGAGCTGGCCGCCACCATCGGCGAGGTCGCCGGCTACGCGGCCCAGGCTGCCCAGGCCACCGGCAATGCCAGCGCCCAGGTGGACACCGGCAACCGGCTGGTCGCCAGTTCCGGCCAGGCCATCGGCCAGCTGGTGCAGGCCCTGGAACAGGCCAGCGTCACCGTGCAGCAGGTCTCCAGCGACAGCGCCAGCATCGAGAACATCGTCGCCGTCATCAACGGCATCGCCGAGCAGACCAACCTGCTGGCGCTGAACGCCGCCATCGAGGCGGCCCGGGCCGGCGAGCAGGGTCGCGGCTTCGCCGTGGTCGCCGACGAGGTCCGCAACCTGGCCACCCGCACCCAGGAATCGACCCGCGAGATCCGCGCTATGATCGCCACCCTCCAGGAAGGTGCAGGGCGTGCCGCGGCGCAGATGGAGGAGAGTCGCGGCCAGGCCCACGAGACCGCCGAACTGACCCAGCGCGCCGTCGCGGCCCTGGCGGCCATCCAGGCGGACGTCGGCTCGGTGAACGCCATGAATGCCCAGATCGCCACCGCTGCGGCCCAGCAGACCGCCGTGGCCGAAGAGGTCAACGAGAACATCAACCGCATCCACGCGGCCACCCTGGAAACCGCCAGCGGTTCGCAGCAGATCGCCGGCGCCAGTCGCCAGCTGGCCGAATTGGCCGAGGACTTGGAGCGCCGCATGAGCCTGTTCCGCACGGCCTCGGCCTGAATATCCGGCAACGCTCGCGGGCTGAACCTAGACGCGCGCGTGACGGTCAGCAGTCAGACACCTTTTCCCGTGCAGGAGTCTGGACATGCAGCTTTCCCTCAACGGCCAGGTCGCCCTGGTCACCGGCGGCAGCTCCGGGATCGGCGCCGCCGTCGCCGAGGCCCTGGCCAAGGCCGGTGCCGCCGTCGCCATCAACTACCACTCCAGCGCCGAACCGGCCAAGGAACTGGCCAAGCGCATCCAGGACGCCGGCGGTCGCGCCATCGCCGTCGGCGGTGACGTCGGTGACGAGGCCGCGGTCCAGGCGCTGTTCGACCGCACCCTGGAAGCCTTCGGCCGCCTGGACATCCTGGTCGCCAACTCCGGCCTGCAAAAGGATGCGGCCGTGGCCGACATGTCGCTCAAGGACTGGAACACGGTGATCAACACCAACCTCACCGGGCAGTTCCTTTGCGCCCGGGCGGCGATCCGGCAGTTCCGCAAGCAAGGTCGCGACGAAAGCATCTCCCGCGCCCTGGGCAAGATCATCCACATGAGCTCGGTCCACGAGGTCATTCCCTGGGCCGGCCACGTCAACTACGCCGCCTCCAAGGGCGGGGTCAATCTGCTGATGCGCAGCCTGGCCCAGGAAGTCGCCGCCGAGGGCATCCGCGTCAACAGCATCGCCCCGGGCGCCATCGCCACCGCCATCAACGAAGAGGTGACCGGTGACGAGGCCAAGGCCCGCGAACTGCTCAAGCTGATCCCCTACAAGCGCGTCGGCCACGTCGACGACGTGGGCAATGTGGCGGTCTTTCTCGCCAGCGACCTGGCCGACTACATCGTCGGCACCACCCTGTTCGTCGACGGCGGCATGTGCCTCTATCCGGGATTCGAAGACAATGGCTGATTCCACCTCCGTGCACGCCCGCCGCAGTATCGGCGCCCACGGTGTCATCGGCGACCTGCGCACCTGCGCCCTGGTCGCCACCGACGGCACCATCGACCACTTCTGCTGGCCGAATCTGGACAGCCCCTCGGTATTCGCCGCCCTGCTCGACTCGGAAAAGGCCGGCTACTTCAGCCTGGCGCCGGTCTGGGAAGACGCCCGCGAGCAGCAGCTCTATCTGCCGGACACCAATATCCTGCAGACCCGCTGGCTGTCGGCGGAAGGCGTCGCCGAGATCACCGATCTGATGCCGGTGTGCAGCAGCGAGGACACCCAGCCGCGCATCGTCCGCCGCGTGCAGGTGGTGGCCGGACGCTGCCGCTTCCGCCTGGTCTGCGCCCCGGCCCACGACTATGCCCGCGCCGAGACCCGCGCCCGCCTGGCGGACGGCGGCGCCCTGTTCGAAGCCGCGGGCCAGCCGACCCTGCGCCTGGCGTCGAGCGTCACCCTGCAGGTGGAAGGCAACGCCGCCCTGGCCGAATTCGAACTGGAACAGGGTGAGCAGCTGGATTTCGTCTTTGGCTGCGAGAAGGACGACAAGGTCGTCGCCGGCCAGAGCGATCTCTGCTTCGAGGACACCCTGACCTACTGGACCTCCTGGGCCGCCAAGAGCCACTACCAGGGGCGCTGGCGCGAGATGGTCACCCGCTCGGCCCTGGCGCTGAAGCTGCTGACCTCCTGCAAGCACGGCTCCATCGCCACGGCCGCCACCTTCAGCCTACCCGAAGCCCTGGGCGGTGAACGCAACTGGGACTATCGCGCCTCCTGGATCCGCGACGCCTCCTTTACCGTCTATGCCTTCATGCGCCTGGGCTACACCCAGGAAGCCAAGGACTTCACCCACTGGGTGGGCCAGTGCGTGGAAAACAGCCACAGCGCCCCGGAAAAGCTGCAGATCATGTATCGCCTGGACGGTGGCCTGGACCTGCCCGAGGAAACCCTCGACCACCTGGCCGGCTATGCCGACTCGAGTCCGGTGCGCATCGGCAATGAGGCCTACAAGCAGATCCAGCTGGACATCTATGGCGAGCTGATGGACGCCATCTACCTGTCCAACAAGTATGGCGAAGCCATCTCCCACCAGGGCTGGAAGGAGGTGGTGCGGATGATCGACCACGTCTGCGAGCACTGGAACCAGCCCGACGCCGGGATCTGGGAGATGCGCGGCGATCCCGAGCACTTCCTGCATTCGCGGCTGATGTGCTGGGTGGCCATCGACCGCGCGATGCGGCTGTCGGTCAAGCGCTCGTTGCCGATGCCCTACGAACGCTGGTACGCCGCTCGCGCTGCCATCCAAGAAGACATCTGGGACAACTTCTGGAACGCCGAACTGGGTCATTTCACCTCGACCCGCCACGGCAAGAGCCTGGATGCCGCCCTGTTGCTGATGCCGCTGGTGCGCTTCGTCAGCGCCACCGATCCCATGTGGCTGTCCACCCTGGACGCCATCAAGACCAACCTGGCCTACGACGGCATGATCCGCCGCTACAACCCGGCGGACACGCCAGCGGACAACCTCAAGGGCGAAGAAGGCGCCTTCGTCGCCTGCTCCTTCTGGTACGTCGAATGCCTGGCCCGCGCCGGTCGCGTCGACGAAGCCCACCTGGAGTTCGAAAAGCTGCTGGGCTACGCCAATCCACTGGGTCTCTATGCCGAGGAACTGGACAAGCGCGGCTACCCCCTCGGCAACCTGCCCCAGGCCCTGTCGCACCTGGCGCTGATCAGTACCGCCTTCTTCCTGGATCGCAAGCTGAGCGGCAAGGATCCGCAGTGGCAGCCTTAGGGTGGGTCGATACGGCCATAGTGGTCCGCCGATGCGGCCACTCCTGCGGGTACCAGCCCAATAGCTGATCGCGATCCTGCCGGAGCGGATAAAGCCAGAAACCCGCTCGGATAGCACCCTCTCCCCTTGGGAGAGGGTTGGGGTGAGGGCACAGCGTGGTACGAAGCTACTGTGGAAAAGGCTGCGCCGTTTTCCACGCTACGGTGCTGGACTGCAGGTCGCAGGCAGCACATCAGCGTCCGTATCGCTTGTTGCCGCCAGAGGTAATGCAGTAACGCCCCCCACGAGGACCGATACAGACGTCCCCCCCGCTACAGGGACAATCGGCGGTGGACGCGCCGTATCCTGAATAACTGCCACCGGAAGAGCGACGTCCCCCGCCCGAACGACCACGGGCTTCCTGCCAGCCTCGGGTCTCATCGATCCGGCTGGAAAAAGGCATCGCCATCTTCTGCTCAGGTACATCGAGCTGCTGTGGAGTGACCGAAACACTTGCACTGGCGCCACTGTTCAGAAGGAAGCCAGCGGCGAACCCCAGTAAGCCTATCGTCAAACTTTTCATGCCGCATCCTTGTGCAAAGGATAAAGGCTAGCCTTAGGGCTGGACGATGGCTATGGCGAGGGAGATCAGAGGTCATAAGACCAGCAGCTACGGAAACTCTAGGCCACCCGACTCTGCCCCAGCGCCTCGTTGACGCAATTGGCCATGTCGTCGATATGCCAGGGTTTGGGCATGAAGCGGGTGCGGCCGGCGCCGCGGGGCACGGTGAGGCGATCGCCGGAGGTGAGGATCACCGGGATATGGGGCCAGCGTTGGGAGACCAGCTGGGCGAGGGCCTCGCCGTCGAGGCGCCCCGGCATGCGCACGTCGGTGAAGAGCACATCGATGCGGGCGCCGTTCTGCTCCAGATAGCTCAGGGCCGCATCGGCGGTCGGCACGGCCACCACCTGCAGGTCCACCAGCGACTCCAGCGCCTCGGTGGCCAGTTCCCGCAGCAACGGCTCGTCCTCTACCAAAAGCAGTAGCGGACGATAGGAGCCGAAGGGAGAAGATGCCTGAGTCATAACCAACAGACTTTGCCAAGAGATCGCGGTTCTGACCGCTCGGCCTGGTCTCGACCAAAGTCGACCACCGGCATAGGCAAGACGTCTGGACGGCAACTTTCAAGGCTGCGCTGACTCGAAGCGTTCACCTCAGGGGTCGCCTGTGGTATTCTTTTTTAATCGAACGATCAATTAAAAAAGCATTCTTCCCTTTGACAGTGCGCAAGGAGTCCTCATGAGTGCGACGCCCTCATCCGGCACCGTAAAACTGAATCCCCCCGCCTTCTACTGCGCGGCCGCGGTGATTCTGCTGTTTTCCCTGGCCGTCATCGGCCGTCCAGAGCAGGCCGGCGCCTGGTTGCTGCAGGCGCAGACCTGGGCCGCCAATACGGTCGGCTGGTACTACCTGCTGGCCATGTCGCTCTATCTGGTGTTCGTGGTGGTCACCGCGCTGTCCGGCTACGGCAAGATCAAGCTCGGTGCCGACCACGACCAACCCGAATTCAGCTACCTGTCCTGGGCCGGCATGCTGTTCGCCGCCGGCATCAGCATCACCCTGTTCTTCTTTTGCGTCTCCGAACCCCTGACCCACTTCGCCCAGCCGCCGGCCGGCGAAGGGGGCAATCCGGCAGCCGCGCGCCAGGCCATGCAGATCCTCTTCCTGCACTGGGGCCTGCACGGCTGGGGGGTGTTCGCCCTGGTGGCCATGGCCCTGGCCTACTTCGCCTACCGCCACAATCTGCCGCTGGCCCTGCGCTCGGCGCTCTATCCGCTGATCGGCAAGCGCATCAACGGGCCCATCGGCCACGCCGTGGACGCCTTCGGCATCATCGCCACCATCTTCGGCCTGGGCGCCGACCTCGGTTTCGGCGTGCTGCACCTCAATGCCGGGCTAGACTACCTGTTCGGCATCAGCCACAGCCACTGGGTGCAACTGATCCTCATCGTGCTGATGATGGGCGCGGCCATCGCCGTCGCCGTGTCCGGCGTCGACAAGGGCGTGCGCATCATGTCCGACATCAACATGGTGCTGGCCGTCGCCCTGCTGCTGTTCGTGCTGTTCGCCGGGCCGACCCAGCACCTGCTCAATACCCTGATCCAGAACATCGGCGACTACCTCTCGGCCTTGCCGGGCAAGAGCTTCGACCTCTATGCCTATGACGAGCCCTCCGACTGGCTGGGCGGCTGGACGGTGTTCTACTGGGCCTGGTGGATCGCCTGGGCGCCCTTCGTCGGGCTGTTCATCGCGCGCATCTCGCGCGGCCGCACCATCCGTGAATTCGTCTTTGGCGTGCTGTTCATCCCGCTGGGCTTCACCCTGGCCTGGCTGTCGATCTTCGGCAACAGCGCCCTGGAACTGGTCCTTGGCCAGGGCATGACCGGCCTGGCGCAGACCGCCCTCACCGATCCGGCCATGGCCTTCTACCAGGTGCTGGAGACCTATCCGGCCAGCCGCGTGGTGATCAGCGTCGCCGTGCTGGTGAGCTTCGTCTTCTTCGTTACCTCGGCCGACTCCGGCACCGTGGTGCTCTCGACCCTGTCGTCCAAGGGCGGCGAGGCCGACGAAGACGGTCCCAAGTGGCTGCGGGTGTTCTGGGGCGCGGCCGTGGCCGTGGTCACCGGCGGCCTGCTGTTCGCCGGCAGCATGGATGCCCTGAAGTCGGCGGTGGTGCTGACCTCGCTGCCCTTCTCGGTGGTGGTTTTGCTGATGATGTGGGGCCTGCACAAGGCGCTGCACCTGGAGTCCCAGCGCCAGCGGGCGCGGCTGCACTCCCTCGCGCCGGTGGCGACCAACGGCAAGGCCCGGCATGGCGGCTGGCGCCAGCGGCTGTCCCAAGCGGTGTACTTCCCCTCGCGGGACGAGGTCTATCGCTTCATGGACAGCACCGTGCGCCCGGCCATGGAAGAAATGGTCGAGGTCTCGCGGGAGAAGGGCCTGGTGGTGGAGACCCAGTTCGATTCCACCAACGCCAATCTGCAGTTGACCATCGGCCACGGCGAAGAGCACCCCTTCATCTACCAGGTGATCATGCAGGGCTATTTCACGCCCTCCTTCGCCCGCGCCGGCATCGGCGGCCTGCACCTGAAGAATCGGCGCTACTACCGCGCCGAGGTGCACCTGACCGAGGGCAGCCAGGACTATGACCTGGTGGGCTACAACCGCGAGCAGATCCTCAACGACATGCTCGACCAGTACGAGCGCCACCTGCAGTTCCTGCATCTGGTGCGCTGACAGGGCGGTTTTTTCAGCGACTGAAAGGCCATTGAAAGCTGCAAAGGTCGTATAATCGCCTCCAGGGCCGGCCTTGAGCCGGCCCCGGGGTCGGTACGCCGCGCCGGCTCCCCGCCGTCCGGAGACCGCTTTGTCCACCCCCTCTGTCCCCTCGCCCTATCCGCCCCTGGTGCAATGGCTAGCCCTGATCCTCTGCTCCGCCCTGGTCGGCGGCGGACTCAGCTGGCTGCAGGTGCCCGCGGCCCTCTTTCTCGGTCCCATGCTGGTGGCCATCGCCTTTGGCGTCGGCGGCGCCACCATCCGCCTGCCGCGCCGGCTGTTCCAGACCGGCCAGGGCGTGGTGGGCTGCCTGATCGCCCATGCCATGACCGCCGCGGTGCTGCTCACCGTCGCCGAGCACTGGCCGGTGATGCTGCTGGCCACCGCCCTGACCGTGTTGCTAAGCCTGCTCACCGGTGCCCTGCTGGTGCGCTTCGGTGGCCTGCCGGGCAGCACCGCTGCCTGGGGCACCACGCCTGGCGCGGCGGCCGCCATGGTGGCCATGGCCGAGGAATACGGCGCAGATCCACGCATCGTCGCAACTATGCAATATGTGCGGGTCGTCTGCGTGGTGCTGATCAGTGCGCTGGTCGGCCGGTTACTGGGCGCCGAAGGCAGCGGCACCGGCCATCAGGCCACCGTGTTCAGCCTGGACGGCCACTTCGCCGTCAATCTGGCGCTGACCCTGGCGGTGGCCCTGGCCGGCAGCTGGCTGGGCGGTCGGCTGTTTCCCGCCGGCGCCCTGCTGCTGCCCATCGCCCTGGGTACCCTGCTGCAAATCAATGGCTGGCTGGACATCACCCTGCCCCATCTGCTGCTGGCGGCGGCCTATGGCGCCATGGGCTGCTATGTGGGCCTGAGATTCGATCGGGCCACGGTCGCCTATGTCTGGCGCGCCCTGCCCAAGATGATCTTCGCCTCGCTGCTGCTGATTGCGCTCTGCGCCCTGTCGGCGCTGCTGATGGCGCGGCTGATGCACGTGGACTTTCTCACCGCCTACCTGGCGACCAGTCCGGGCGGACTGGATTCCATGGCCATCATCGCGGTGGATGCCCACGCCGATGTCGGCCTGGTACTGGCCATGCAGGCCTTGCGGCTGATCGGGGTGGTGCTGACCGGGCCGCTACTGGCCCGGCAGCTGGTCAAGCTGGCCCGCACCTGACCCGAGGTGCGGGCCTGGCACTCAGGCCGAGCGGCGGCGCTCGACCTGGGCGGTGATGTTGTAGCCTTCGGCGGCATGGCCGCGCACCACGACCCGGGCATCCGGGTAGAACCCCTTGAGGCGCTGTTCGAAGAGAAAGTAGATCTCAGCGCCGACCCGGATCTCCGCGGGATCGGTCAGGGTCAGGGAGAAATTGCGCACGGGATCGGCGGCATGCTGCGACTCGTTTTCCTCGATGCGCTGCATGGCGTCTTCGACGATCTGTTCGGCGATCTGCGACATCTGTGACCTCCTGGTCGGGGCAGTAACGGGGCGCCGTCCCGGAGACGGCTGTATCGCTAGTGACCACGGCGATGGCGCAGGGATTCGCGCGCTCTGCAAGATTCCGACGAAACTGTAGACTTGTCTGACTTTTATCCCTGTGCGGTGGCGTGAATCGGTCGACTCGCGGTCTCCTGCACACCGAGGACGAGGAAACAGCCCCGCCATGGTCGACGCCGACGACACCCCCCCTCCACCGCGCAATCCGGCCACCCAGCGCCGGGCGTTGTGGCTGCTGGTCTGCGCCGTTGCGGTGATCCTGGCACTGGAATCCTGGCAGGTGTGGCGCAACTACCAGAATGCCTTCGCCAGTGCCCGCAGTGACGTCGGCAACATCGCTGTGGCCGCCGCCCAGCACGCCGATGACGCCATCAAGGAAGCCGATTCGCTGCTGGTCAGCATTCGCGATCGCCTGGAGGATCAACCCTTCGAGCAACTGGACCGCCTGCGGGTGCATCGCCTGCTGGCGCGCCAGGCCGCCCTCCTGCCGCAACTGCACGGGTTGTTCGTCTACGATCGCGACGGCGAATGGCGGGTGACCGACAAGAGCAGCGAGCCGCCGCGGGCCAACAATGCCGATCGCGAATATTTCCAGTTTCACCGGCAGCATCCGGCCGATGTGCTGCACGTCGGCGCGGTGATCGAGAGCCGCAGCACCCACGAGCTGATCATCCCGGTGTCGCGGCGCCTGGAAGACCGCGACGGGCGCTTTGCCGGCGTCCTGCTCGCCACCATCCGCCTGCAGTATTTCGTCGACTACTACGAGCGCTTCAAGCTGGATGCCCGGGGCGCCATCACCCTGGCGCTGGACGACGGCACCCTGATGGTCCGCCGTCCCTATGTGCCCGAGCACGTCGGCACCCCGCTGGCCACTGGCGACCTGTTTCGCCAGTACGTGAACCAGGCGCCCAACGGTACCGCCCTGGTGCGCGCCATGCTCGATGGCCAGGAGCGCCTCTATGCCTTCCAGCACCTGGAGGGCTATCCGCTGGTGGCCCTGGCCGGTATCTCCCGGCGCGACATCCTCGCCGGCTGGCGCCAGGACATGCTGAGATCGGTGACGGTGGTCGGCCTGATCATCCTCGGCATGCTGGTCTTCGGCTTTCGGCTACTCCGCGAGATCCGCGCCGGGGAGCGCAGCGCGGCAGCCCTGCGCCAGGCCCACGACGAGCTGCACCTGCTGACCCTCAAGGACAGCCTCACCGGGCTGGGCAATCGCCGCCAGTTCGACAACCTGCTGCCGGTGGAGCTGGCGCGCGCGCAGCGCAATGGCCAGCCGCTCAGCCTGCTGATGATCGACATCGATCATTTCAAGGCCTACAACGACCACTATGGCCATCCGGCGGGGGATCGCTGCCTGCAGGCGGTGGCCGGCGTGGTGGCCTCGGCGGCGCGGCGCCCGGGCGACCTGGCGGCGCGCTATGGCGGCGCGCTATGGCGGCGAGGAGATGGTCCTGCTGCTGCCCAACTGCGACGAGCACGGCGCCCAGCGCGTGGCCGCCACGGTGCAGGAACGCCTGCAGGTGCTGGAAGTGACCCATGCCACCAGTCCCTTCGGCCGCATCACCGTCAGTCTCGGCATCGCCGTGCAGCCGCCCGGGCAGACCCCGCCACCCCAGCCCGCCGACCTGCTGGCCAGCGCCGATGCCGCGCTCTACCGGGCGAAGCACCTGGGCCGCAATCGCTCCCATCCGCCGCCGGAGGCGGACGTCAGCTAGAGCCCACTGGGTGCCGGCTAGCCCCCTTCAACCGCAGATCATGCCGCCGCGGTGGTGCACCCGGTCCTAGCCGGCGCGCTTGGCCTGATAGAGCTCGCCATCGGCCTGCTTGAGCAGATCCGAGGGCTGATAGCCCGGGGCGAGGCGCGCCACCCCGGCACTGAAGGAAAAACAGCTGCCGGTGCGGGTGTTGCTGCGGATATCGTCCAGCAGCGCCTGCAGCCGCTGCGCCAGCTGGCGCTCGTCCTCGGGCTTGAGCAGCACACCGAACTCCTCGCCGCCCAGGCGCCCGAAGCGTCCATCCGGAAAGTGCTTTATCAGGATACCAGCCATCTCCTTGAGTACCTGGTCCCCCACGTCGTGGCCGAATCTGTCATTGATCCGCTTGAAGTCATCGATGTCGAGCATGACGAAATACCAGGATGGCGAGCCATCCCGGCAGACCTGCTCCATGTCCAGCATCAGCGCCCTGCGGTTGCTGATCCCGGTGAGGGCATCGGTTTCCGCCTGCAGCCGATAGCGTTCCTTGAGTTCCAGGGTGCTGGCGACGATGCGTACGAAGGTGGCATTGAGCAGCAGCCCCAGTGCCAGGCTGGCCCCCAGCATCACCCAGAACAGCGGCAGGGCCGCTGCGGTGATGTTGTCCAGTTCGCCATAGAACAGCAGCAGCCAGACCGCGCCGGCCGCGATGCCGTAGTCGAGCACATGGGAAAACAGAATGGTCGAGCCGAGGATGATGACGATGGCCATGGGGATCATCCAGGCATAGCCGGCCTCGCCCATGCCCAGGATCTGGAAGCGGAAGGCCAGGGCCTCGAACAGCACGAACACCAGGGCGAACAGGCGCCAGACGGCAAAGCGCCGGGCGGTGGTCATGGCCAGGCAGGAGCCGATCATGCCGGCGAAGGCCAGCCAGCCCCAGGCCGGCACCCCGGCGGTCAGGAAGGGATTGATCAGCACGCTGATCAACCAGCCCAGGATGCCGGTGCTCTGCGCCAGCACATTGGGTAGTTGCAGCATCTGGCGAATGTGAGTCTGGTAAGTCATTGCACAACTCGAACGCCAAGTTTAGTGGCCAACTGATATCACTTGATGCTATCCCATTCGTGGCCCGTCGTCGGCGGAAAGCGGACTCAAGAAAGACAATAGACGTCTGATCATCGCTTCGCCTTGGACAAGACCGCATAGGACCACGGTCGCACGCGAACCAGGCAAACGGACGGCGGCGAAATGACGCCACCGGTCAGCTCGCCCTGCAAACCGCCTCGCCCGGCCCGCTAAGCTCTTCGCTCGTGGATCTTCGACTAGGCTTGGCAGTGCCCAGGCCGTCGTTCATGCTTTCGACGACTCATCAGCTCCCACCATCGGTAAAGAACCAACCAGGCGCCATCATGGAAATCGATGCTCTGTTCGATCACCTGCATACCCTTCCCAGCATTCCCAAGGTGGCTCAGGAGCTGATCCAGCAGTTCGACGATCCCGACAGCAGCATCGAAGACGTCGCCCGCAATCTGGCGCTGGATCCGGTGCTTTCCGCCAAGGTCCTGCGCCTGGCCAACTCGGTGCGCTTTCGCGGCGTGCGCCCCTCGACCAGCATCGAAGGCGCGGCCATCCGCCTGGGCTTCGATGCCCTGCGCACCCTGGTCCTGGCTTCGGCGGTGACCGCCGCCTTCCGCCACAACCCCAGCTTCGATCCGCGGGATTTCTGGCAGCACAGCTTCGACGTGGCCAGCATCTGCCGCGTCCTCGCCCGCCAGGCCGGTGCCGATGCCGAGACCGCCTTCACCTGCGGCATGCTGCACAGCATCGGCGAGCTGCTGATCAGGACGGCGGCGCCCGATATCGCCGTGCGCATCGACGCCGAGCAGCGCGCCCCGGTGCCCACCGACCAGGCCATCGGCTTCGGCTATCCGGAGGTGGGCGCCGAGCTGGCCCGTCGCTGGCAGCTGCCGGTGGTGATCCAGCATGCCATCGCCTACCAGTTGCACCCCCAGGATGCGCCGGAGGATTCCACCCAGGCGCGCATGGTCGCCCAGGCCCGACTGGTTTCCTTTGTCCTGCGTCGTCATGGCGGCATCAACGACCAGGCCAAGGCGGCCCTGGCCAATCCCCTGCTGGAAGGCGTGGATCTGGAGCTGCTGCTGAGCGAGCTGCCCGAGGTCATAGAGGCGGACAAGGCCTTTGGTACCCTGATCAACTGACCGGCCGTCCCTTGCCGGGCCAGCGCCACCGCCTGGATCACAAATCTGCCAGCCGGTCATGGCAAAAGTCGAACGGGTACCGCAAGAATCGGTCGAAGCGTTATAGCTGACAGGAGTGATTGCGATGGCCGAGCCGCTGAAGTTCACGGATGCGAACACCATTATCAAGGGCGCTTTTCAACCGATGCTGTGCGCCATGACCGCCCAGGATCCGGCGACCTTCAACGTCGAGGTCTATGCGCCCAACGGCACGGCGCTCCTGCAACGCCGCATCGCCCGGGTCGATCTGCTGGACAACTCCCTGCTGGAAGCCTTCATCTGCGACAGTCGCGCCCGCATCGAGCGGGCGACCCATGAGCGACTCGACTGGCAGGTACGCTACACCCGCGCATCCTGAAGCCGCTTCCTGCGGTCAAATGCCAACCAGCCCAAAGGCGCCCCGAGAGGCGCCTTTTGCTTGACCCTCAATCGTTGAGCACGCGCTTCTGCTGACTGCCCTGGGCCTTGGTGGCCGGGGTCTTGTCGACCTTCTTCTGGGTCGAGGGCGTGGCGCTGGAGGTGTCGTCCGCGCTGTCCCTGTTGCTGGTGTTGGAGCTGCCCGGCGCGCCGATGCCGTTGCCGGTCACCCCGGCGTCGTTGTTGTTGCTGGCGGCCAGGCTGGGACCGGCCACCAGGGCCAGGGCAGCGCTCAGGGCAAGGATCAGCGGGGTCTTGCGCATCTTGGTGTCCTCCGGCCGCGAAAGGAAGGGTGTCGCGGGCTGCACCCTGCTGGTTAGGCCAAAGGCCGGGCCAAGCGTTCCCACCTTCCTATAGACTAATGGCCATCCCCGCCGTACCTCGACAGGTGCGGCCGCCGCGTTCAGGAGTTGCCGTGAAGCACCGTTACCTCATCGTCGATCGCACCGCGCTCGATACCCCCGCGCTGTTCGACTATCTGGCCGAGGCGCCGCAGCACCGCGTCATCGTTTCCGGCGGCACGGCCGAGCAACTGTTCGCGGCGGAGCTCTGGCCGCGCCTGCGCGAACGCCTGGCGCCCCACGCCGAGCGCTTCTTCTTCGCCGATTCCAGCGGTCCGCTGCTGCAGGCCGAACTGGAAGGCCGCAAGCCCGGTCTGCTGGATCGCGAACTGACCCTGGCCTTCAAGCAGGCGGTGACCGCCGATGCCGAGGACGACCGCGTGCTGACCCGCATTCGCCGCGAATTGCTCGACACCGATGACGACTACCAGGCCAATCGCCGTATCTTTCTCAACAGCCTGCTCGGCCAGATGCGCCGCGCCCTGCCGGCGGGTGCCGTGACCGCCGGCAACTGGCAGGACGCCGTCCGCCAGGCCATCGCCGCCGCCCAGCAAGGCCTGGCCAAGGGCTTCGCCCCCGGGCTGGCCGATGCCCCCTTCAAGGTCTTTCTCAAGGCCTATCCACTGGCGGCGCGCTATGTCGCCCAGCTCGCCGTGCTGCTGATCACCGCCGGGCGCCAGGAGAACGACGTTCTCATCGATCGCTTCGTCGCCCAGGATCCGGCGCTGGTCGCCACCCTGTTCGACGGCCTGCTGACCGAAGACGATGACCAGCGCCAGGCCTACACCGCCCTCAAGCGCACCCTGGATGCCCTGGGGACCGGTGGCCAGGCGCTGCACTGAGGGTCTAGAGGCGCTCCAGCAGCGCCGGCAGGATCACCCCGGCCGCGCCCAGCAGTTGCCAGTCATGGCTGAAGTCCACCGCCGGCTGCGGATCGATGCGGACCACCGTGGCGCCCTGCTGGCGCGCCACCCCTGGCAGACTGGCCGCCGGCTGCACCAGGCCGGAGGTGCCGACCACCAGGCAGAGGTCGCAACGCTCGGCCAGGGCCCAGGCGCTGGCCAGGGCCTCTTCCGGTAGCGACTCGCCGAACCAGACCACGCCCGGCCGGGCCAGGCCGCCGCAGGCGGGACAGCGCGGCGGCGCCACGAGCTGCTCCGCCGCTTCCGGCAACGCCGGCGCCGTCAGCGGTCGCGCGCACTCGAAGCAGCGCGGCGCGTGCAGGCTGCCGTGCAGATGGATCACCGCGCGACTGCCCGCGCGCTCATGCAGGTCGTCGACATTCTGGGTAACCAGGTGCAAGCGGCCGTGCCTGTCGCCCCACTGCGCCAGGGCGCGGTGGGCCGGGTTGGGCTGGGCCGCCAGCACCTGGGCGCGGCGCCCCTCGTACCAGCTCCAGACCCGCACCGGATCCTCGATAAAGGCCTTGGCGGTGGCCAGTTGCGCCGGGTCGAAGCGCGCCCAGAGCCCGGTCAGGGCTTCGCGAAAGGTGGCGATGCCGCTTTCCGCCGACACGCCGGCACCGGTCAGGACCAGCACCTCGTCGGCCTGGCGCAGGCGGTCGAGCAACACCGCCGGCAATGCGGCGAGACCGCTTCGACAATCGATGGGATCGGGCATGGATGCGTTCACTCCTGACATCTGCGGCAAAACAACAGGGTCTTGCGGACCGCGAAAAAGGCCAGAAGTGTGACGCTACTCGACGGATGGTGAGTCCACTCATCGTTTTCCGGGGAACTGAGGTTCACCCTTTTCGCCACAGGCCGATGATCCGGGAGTCCGCGTCCGATGTCGCTCCGACCCTAACGGTATGTGAATGAAGAAGTCCGTCGTTTCCAAGTATCCGCGCCTGCTCATCGCCGGCGCTCTGGCCCTCGTCACCGTCCTCGGCCTGGCCAGCTGGCTGTGGCTCAAGCCCGCCACGCCGGCCCCGACCGCCACCGCCATGCTCGCCAGCGTGCAGCAGGCGCCCGAACACTGGACCGGGCAGCCACGTGACCTCTCCGTGCTGCTGGCCGATCTGCGCGCCCAGGCCATCAGCGGCGCTGTGATCGGGGATCACACCCTCTACATAGACACCACCCGCGGCGAACACTACGCCGTGGCCGACAACGGCGGCCGCATCGCCGATCGCCTGCTGGCCGACTACGCCACCCAGGCCGAGCCGCTGTTCCCAGTGGCCACTTGGAGCGAATCCGGGCAGCGCCATCCCTGGCTGGACGCCCTGCTGATCAACCTGCCGGGCTATCTGCTCCTGCTGCTGCTCGCCGTGCCCCTGGCGCTGCGTTTCGCCAGCCCCTTCAAGCTGCACCGCAAGGGCACCGGCATCTCCTTCAAGGACGTGGTCGGCGCCGCCGAAGCCAAGCGGGCGCTGGAAGACGTCACCACCTGCCTGCGCAATCCCAAGGCCTTCGCCGCCCTGGGTGCCCGTCCGCCCAAGGGTGTGCTGCTGACCGGCGAACCCGGCACCGGCAAGACCCAGCTGGCCAAAGCCCTGGCCACCGAGTGCAACGCCCACTTCATCCAGGTGACCGGCAGCGACTTCTCCTCGATGTTCTTCGGGGTCGGCATCCAGAAGGTCAAGTCGCTGTTCCGCACCGCGCGCAAGAAGGCGCCCTGCATCATCTTCATCGACGAGATCGACGGCATCGGCCGCCGCGCCGAGCAGTCGCGCTCCAGCGATGCCGAGGCCAACCGCATCATCAACCAGTTCCTCACCGAGCTGGACGGCTTCGACGGCACCAGCGGCGTGCTGGTGCTGGGTGCCACCAACTTCGCCGATTCGCTGGATCCGGCGCTGCGCCGCGAAGGTCGCTTCGACCGCACCATCGCCGTGCCGCTGCCGAGTCTGGAAGACCGCCGCGCGCTGTTCGAACTCTATGCCGGCAAACTGCCCTGCCAGGGCGAACTGGATCTGGCCGCCCTCTCCCGCGGCACCGTGGGCCTGACCCCGGCGGCCATCGCCTACATCAGCAACCACGCCGCCCTGCTGGCCGCTCGCGAGAACGCCAGCGCCGTGACCATGGCCCACTTCGTCGAGGCCATCGAGACCTGCCGCATCGGCGAGCAACCGGTCGGCGTCACCCCGCTGGGTTCGGCCGAGCGAACCCGCATCGCCGTGCACGAAGCCGGTCATGCCCTGGTCGCCGCGGTGCTCAATGTCGGTCGGGTGGAAAAGGTCACCCTGCTGCCGCGTGGCCAGGCCCTGGGCGTGACCCTGATCACCCCCACCGAAGACAAGCGCCTGCACCTGAAGTCGGAACTCGAAGGCCGCATCCAGATGCTGCTGGCCGGTCGTTGCGCCGAGCAGCTGTATTTCAACGAGGTCTCCTCGGGTGCCGCCCAGGATCTGCAGGAAGCCTCCAAGCTGGCGCTGTCCATGGTCGCCTCGCTGGGCATGGGTCCGAGCGGCTCGCTGCTCAGCCTGCAGGCCCTGCGCGATGCCGGTATCGAATTCGACGCCGCGCCCAGCATCGCCGCCGCCGATCAGCTGCTGCACAGCCTGGATCATCGCTGCCTGGCGCTGATCACCGAGCTCAAGCCGGCGCTGGACGACATCACCGACCAGCTGCTGCGCGACGAGACCATCCCCGGCAGCGCCGTGGCCGAAGCCATCGCCCGCGCCAGCGGCCTGGAAGCCTGCGGCGCCCTCAATCGCGCCCTGGCCTTCGTGCCGGAGCGTTCGACCGACCCGCGCGCGGGTGACGGCGAACGCAGCATCGCGGCCGCCTTCAAGGGCGAGTGATACCCGCGACGCCTTGAAACGAAAAAGCCCCGGTCCGCCGGGGCTTTTCATGTCAGCGCCTGGATAGGCGCTCAGAGGATATTGGCGTAGTCCGCCTCGATCCGATCCAGACTCAGGTGGTTGAGGAAGTTGGAGAAGCACATCCAGGCCGCCAGGGCGTTGAGGTCCTGGAATTGCGCCGGCAGGTACTTGGGCGGTACCACCACGCCTTCGTCCACCAGCTGACGCAGGATGCGCATGTCTTCCAGGGTGGTCTTGCCGCAGAACAGCAGCGGGATCTGCTCCAGCTTGCCCTTGCGCACCGCCAGCTGGATGTAGTTGTAGATCAGGATGAAGCCCTTCAGATAGGACAGGTCCTTGGTGAAGGGCAGCCCCGTCGGCGTCGAGCCGCGAAACACCCGGCTGGCGTTCTGGTAGCCCGATTCCAGGTCGTAGCCCTGCTCCTGGAAGAAGCGGAAGACCTCGAGGAAATCGGCGCCGTCCTCGGCCAGGTGGATGGCGCGGGTGCGATTGGTCAGCTTGCGCAGCCGGGTCGGATAGGAGGCGAAGGCGATCACCTCCATGAGGATCGCCAGGCCTTCCTGGGTTACGGTGGACGACGGCGGGCCCTTGGCCAGAAAGGTGCAGATCGGCTGGTTCTGGCCATTGAGGGTGGTGCCGACGTGCACCAGGCCTTCATGGACCTCCAGGGCGCGGACGTCACGCTCGTTGAACAGGGCGTCGGCGCGCACCTTGATGTAGTCGGCGCCGGCCGCGGCATCGGCGACGATGCCGTCGGACTCGAACACCCGGATGGTGCCTTCCGTCTCGCCGAACACCCGGTTGAGCCGCGCCTGCAGGATGGGCACGGCGTCCTTGGCGGTCAGGGTCTTGGGTTCGTCTTCCAGGGCGCCGCGATGGGCGATGTTGTCGAGGTAGCTGGACATCATCATGCCCAGGTCGGCCAGGGTCGGATCGCCGGCGTGGAAGGCATCCGAGGCCGCGCCATAGAGCTCCTGGGAGATCAGGCCGAAGTCCGGGGTGCCGCGCGCCTGCAGCATGCGGATCACCATGCGGTATTCGCGGCACATGCGCCTCATGATCTGGCCGACCGGATTGAACTGGCCGAGCTGGCGGGTGACCTCGCGCTCGATGCTCTGGAATTCGCCCTTGAGCGCATCGCCGTCGAAACCCAGCGGGCGCCCCTCGTAGAAGGCGCGATCCACCGCCGGCAGGCGCTTGCCCTTGCCCTCCAGGAAGCCCTGGCGCACCCCGTCGTCCCACTTCACCGCATCGAGGATGCGGATCGGCGCCTGGGCCGCGACGATGCGATCGGACAGCTGGCGAATGGTCTGGTGATAGGGATCGAGAAAGGGCTGGCGGGCATTCATGACGGCAACCGGGCGACGGGCAAGGCTTCAAGGATGGCCGCTGCCGCGTCTTTTGCCTAGGTTGCGCGACATCCGACCTGCCGAGTCGCCCTATTTGGCGAACAGCTGGCTCATGTCCTTGAAGGCCTTGAACTCCAGGGCATTGCCGCAGGGGTCGAAGAGAAACATGGTGGCCTGCTCGCCGACCTGGCCCTGGAAGCGGATATAGGGCTCGATGACGAACTGCGTCTCACGTGCCCGCAGACGGTCGGCCAGGGCTTCCCATTCGTCCCAGCCCAGCACGATGCCGAAGTGCGGTACCGGCACATTGTGGCCGTCCACGGCGTTGGTATGGGCGTCTTCCTGGGAGGCGGTCTTGGGGTGCTCGTGGATCACCAGCTGGTGGCCATAGAAGTCGAAGTCGACCCAGTGGTCGCTGGAGCGACCCTCGGCGAGGCCGAAGACGTCGCCGTAGAAATGCCGGGCGGCGGCCAGGTCGTAGACGGGAATGGCGAGGTGAAAGGGCGACAGGGCCATGGGGGAAATCCTGTTGAGGGGGATGCAGCCATTCTCACCCCAGGTTTTCCTGTGCATGAAGCGCATTTTCCTGCCTCCGAGCGACAAAAATTTTGTTGCTCGGCAGCCAGGCTCGCTACAGTGACCGCCCCAGACTGCAGGCCACTCCCATGCTTCGCGAATTCAAGACCCTGCTCGCCGTGGCCCGCCATGGAAGCTTTGCCGCGGCCGGGCTGCACGTGGGCCTGACGCCCTCGGCGGTGAGCGCCCAGATGCGCAACCTGGAGCAGCACCTGGGCGTGCAGCTGTTCGACCGCAATGGCCGTAGCGCCCTGCTCAATGCCGCCGGGCGTCGCGCCCTGCCGCTGGCCGAGGAAATGCTCGCCACCTATGCGCGCATGGCCGGCGCCGGCGAGGAGATCCAGGGCGAGTTGCGCATCGGCGCCATCGCCAGCGTCCAGACCGGCCTGCTGCCCGGCACCCTGGTGCGCCTGCGCCAGCAGGCGCCGCGCCTGGAGCCGCGGCTGGTGCCCGGCGTCTCGCTGGCCCTGCTCAGCCAGGTGGATGCCGGCGAACTGGATCTGGCCATCCTCATCCGCCCGCCCTTCGAACTGCCCAAGGAACTGCACGCCACCACCCTGCTGCAGGAACCCTTCGTGCTCATCGCCCCGCCGGACCTCCCCGGCGACGATCCGCGCCTGCTG
Source organism: Pseudomonas sp. JUb52 (assembly GCF_004341115.1). Taxonomy (NCBI): domain Bacteria; kingdom Pseudomonadati; phylum Pseudomonadota; class Gammaproteobacteria; order Pseudomonadales; family Pseudomonadaceae; genus Pseudomonas; species Pseudomonas sp. JUb52. Next base: position 23,508 of record NZ_SLYS01000016.1, on the reverse strand, counting down.
CTGGAGACCCAGCCCTTCATCCGCTACGACCGCCACTCCTTTGGCGGCCGGCGGGTCAGCGCCTTTCTGCGCGAGCAGCGCCTGGCAGTGCGCCAGGTGCTCGAACTCGATGAACTCGATGCCATCGTCAAGATGGTCGAGCACGGCCTGGGCGTGGCTCTGGTGCCCTGCGCCGGCCTCTGGCTGGAGCATCCGCGGGTGCGCCGGCTGTCCCTGGGCGCCCTTACCTTCCACCGTGAATTGCAGGTCATCGCCCGCCACGCGGGGCGTGACCTGCCAGCCGTCGCACTGTTTCGCCGCTGCCTGACCGAAGCCGTGTCAGAACAGCTGCACCAGCAGCCAGTAGAATGAAGCGGACAGCGCCATGGCCACCGGCAGGGTGAGCACCCAGGCCAGCAGCAGATTGCGCACCGTCGCCCACTGCAGTCCGGAACCGTTGGCCGCCATGGTCCCGGCCACCCCGGACGAGAGCACATGGGTGGTGGAGACCGGCAGGCCGAAGGCGTCCGCCGCGCCGATGGTGCCCATGGCCACCAGCTCCGCCGAGGCGCCCTGGGCATAGGTCAGGTGGGTCTTGCCGATACGCTCGCCGACCGTGACGACGATGCGCCGCCAGCCGACCAGGGTGCCCAGGCCCAGGGCGATGGCCACCGCCACCTTGACCCACAGCGGGATGAAACGGGTGGCCTGGTCGATCTGCCGCTTGAATTCCCGGAGATCCTCCTGCGCCTTGGGCGCCAGCCCCGGCAGGTGCTCCTTTTCCAGCAGGCGGATGGATTCCGAAGCCAGATACATGGCGTTGCGCACGTTGGGCATGCTCTGCGCCGGGACGTTGTTGAGGGCGCCGTACTGGCGTACCTCGCGGGCGATGTCGTCGGTGATGGCCGCGAGCGCCGGTACCACCTGGGGATTGCTCTGCCGCTTGCGCACGAATTCCAGCAGCACCCCATGGGGATCGGCCGGCGCGGCCTGGGGCGCCGCCTGGCGCAGCCCGCTGGCGGTGACCTCGGCGACGGCGGCGAAGGCCGGCGTCGCGGTGGCGGGCACGGCTCGATTGAGCGCATAGGCGGTCGGCAGGGCGCCCACCAGGATCAGCATGATCAGCCCCATGCCCTTCTGGCCGTCGTTGGAGCCATGGGCGAAGGACACCCCGGTGCAGGTCAGGATCAGCAGGCCGCGGATCCACGGCGGCGGCGGCTCGGCGCTTTTCGGCTCCTGGTAGAGCGTCTGGTCGCGCACGATCCGCTTGAGCAGCACCAGCAGCAGCGCCGCGCAGACGAAGCCGATCAGCGGTGAGAACAGCAGCGCATAGCCGACCTTGGCCACCTGGCCCCAGTCCACGCCGCTGCTGCCATCCAGGCCGCCCAGCCAGGCGTGCATCAGGCCGACACCGATGATGGAGCCGATCAGGGTATGGGACGAGGACGCCGGCAAGCCCAGCCACCAGGTGCCGAGGTTCCAGATGATGGCGGCGATCAGCAGGGCGAAGATCATGGCGAAGCCCTTGCCCGCGCCCATCTCCACCACCAGGTCCACCGGCAACAGGGCGATGACGCTGAAGGCCACCGCGCCACTGGAGAACAGTACCCCGAGGAAGTTGCAGAAGCCGGACCAGAGCACCGCCGCATTGGGCGGCAACGAGTGGGTGTAGATCACCGTGGCCACGGCGTTGGCGGTGTCGTGGAAGCCGTTGACGAACTCGAAGCCGAGGGCGATCACCAGCGCCAGCGCGAGGCCAGCGAAGGGCAGCCAGGTAGTGGGCGGGGACTGGGTGTCGCTGACGTCGTTGTGGATACCGCCGAGGGTCACCGCCAGACCGGTCAGCAGCAGCACGATGAACAGCACGATCCGCAGCGGACCGGGTTTGCGTGAACTGTGCAGGGGATGGGACAGCGACGACAGGGAAGCGGCTGGACTGGACGAAGGCATGGGGCGAACTCCGACACGGGATCCACCCACCCTGCGCCGCCTGCATGACGTTTTTACGTCAGCCAGGTGGCCAGACGACGGATGACCGCCGCGGGCTTTTTTTCAACAGAGACCCGGCCTGCTAGGCTTGGGCTTTGCCCGAGGATCGCGTCGATGCCCCCGCGCTGGCTGCTCTGCCCTGCCCTGCTGCTGTCCCTTGCCTCTGGCGCCCTGGCCGCCGCGGAGCCTTCACCGCGCAGCTGCGCCCAGGAAATCGGGCGACAGCCAGCCCAGGCCCTGGCCACCCGCTGCCGGGCGCTCTCCCCCGCCACCCATCCGCCGTGCAACGCCGCCAACAGCTGCGCCCTGATGCAGGACGAGATCGCCCGCAGCTGCGCCCTGTTCGGCGATGGCGAAGCGGCCAGGGAGCCGGGTTGCGGTCCGCTGCCCAGCAGCGCCGAGGCGGCGGCCGCCGTGGTCCAGCGGTACTACCAGGCACTGAACGCCCGGGACTACGGCACCGCCTGGCAGCAGTGGGGCCTGGACGGCCAGCCCGGCAACAGCTACGAGAAATTCCGCCAGGGCTATGCCAGGACCCGCAGCGTGCAGGTGACCCTCGGCCAACCGGGCCCGGTCGAGGGGGCGGCCGGTTCGAGCCATGTCAGCGTCCCGGTGACGGTCAGGGCGCGCCTGGTCGACGGCACCCGCCAGACCTTCAGCGGCCGCTATCAACTACGTCGGGTCAACGACGTCGACGGCGCCTCGGCCGAGCAGCGCCGCTGGCACCTGGAAGGTGCGAAGCTGAAGGCCGAGCGCTAGTCCGGTCCGATTTGCCGCAGCTGGGAGAGGCGACTGCGCGTCCGCGACATGTCGGCGATGTCGCTGTCGGCCAGGGTTTCGTCGAGAGGCGCGGCGCTGACCAGGAACAGCGCCAGGCGACGGTCGTAAAGCACATCCACCAGATTGATGAACCGCTGCCGAGCGGCAGGGCTGGCGTCGCGCAGCGGCGGCACGGCGTCCAGCAGCCAGCGCTGCCAGGTTTCGCTCAGGGTCAGGTAGTCGAGGACCGCGGTGGGGCCTTCGCAGAGATCGGCGAAGCTGAAGTGCAGCAGGCCATCCGCAGCGCTGACGGCAGGCAGGCTGCGATGCCCCACCGGCACCTCGATTCTAGTGTGCGCCAGCGGCGGCAACCCCAGCGTCTGGCGCTGCGCCGGGGTGCCCGGCCAGAGATAGGCGCCGACGCCGAAGGGATCGGGCTCGGCGGGACTGGCGCCGCGATAGTCCTGGGGACCGGCTACCGAGAGGATATCCATGCGCGTCTCGATCAGCCGGATCGCCGGCAGGAAGCGCTCGTGGTAGAGCGGATTGGGCAGCAACCCCTCGGGCGGATAGTTGGAGGTGGTGATCAGCACCACGCCGCGGCTGAACAAGGCCTTGAACAGCCGGGTGATGAGCATGGCATCGCCGATGTCGTGCACATGGAATTCATCGAAGCAGAGCAGTCGGCAACCTTCCAGTAGCTCGTCCAGGCTGGCCGCCAGGGCATCGCCACCCGGCGGTTGACGGAACATCCGCTCGTGCAGTTCGCGAAAGAAAGCATGGAAGTGCACCCGGCGCTTCTCGGCGAATGGCAGGGCGGCGAAGAAGCCGTCGAGCAGAAAGCTCTTGCCACGGCCTACCGGGCCCCAGAGATAGAGACTGCGTGGCGCCTGGCGGCGGAACAGCCGTGGGCGCAGGAGCTCGTCGGCGAGCTGGGCGAAACGGTCGATGGCGGCCTGTTCCGCGGCATCCAGGGTGTAGCCACGGCTCTGGGCGAGCTCGGCGAAATGCCCCAGCACCTGCTGGGCGGGCGAAGGAGACGTCATGCAGGCGTCCAGCCGAGAAAGATAGGGCGCTAATGAAGCTACAGCCGTCGCTGCCGGTCAAGACCGGCAGCGACGGTGCACTCAGGCCGCGGCGATGAACAGGCAGAGGCAGCAGAACATGCCGCCGGCCCAGACCAGCGAGCGGCGGGTGGCATGATCACGGATATACAGCCAGGTATAGGCGATACGGCTGAGCAGGAAGAGAAAGGCCCAGAAGTTGATGGTGCCCTGCTCGGCGCCACCGGTGACGTGGGCGACGATCACCGCGGCGGCGAACAGCGGATTGATCTCGAAGGCGTTCTGCTGGGCGGCATTGGCCCGGGCCCGGGCCCCTTCCAGCTTGCCGAGAAAGCTGCGCGGATCCCGGTTGTCCTCGGGCGTGAAGCCGCTGCCCTTGAACTTGGCGTAGTAGGCCGCGCCATAGGGCACGAGGTAGACGAGGAAGATGCACCAGTAGGCGAAGGTCATGTCGGCGTCCCTGGAAGTGTGAGGGTTCGCCTATCTGACCCGCCCGACCGGGAAAAATCCACTCCGCTTCAGGCAGGCGTGCGGCTGTGGGTCCAGCGCGCCATGAGCGCGGTCGCCACCGCGCAGAGCGCCAGCACCGCGCACATGGGCACCACGGTGCCATTGTGCAGCGCGCCCACGCTGCTGGAGGCCAGCGCCGCGAGGATGAACTGCAGACTGCCCATCAGCGCCGAGGCACTGCCGGCGTTGGCGCCCTGCCCGGCCAGGGCGCAGGCCGAGGCGTTGGGCACGATGCCGCCGAGCAGGGCGATGGCGCAGAACAGCGGGATCATCAGCACCGGCAGCGCCTTGGGCTGGAAGGCGCCCACCAGCAGCAGCACCAGTCCCGCCGCGGCATAGGCCACCACCGCGCGGCGCAGCCAGAAGGCCGGCCCCTGGCGGACCACTAGGCGGGCATTGAGCTGCCCGAGCAGGATGAAGCCGGCGGCGTTGAGGCCGAATACCCAGCCGTAGTGCTCGGGCGCGACGCCATAGAGTTCGATCAGCACGAAGGGCGAACCGGAGATGTAGGCGAACATCCCCGCCATGGCGATGCCGCCGGTCAGGGTGTGGCCGATGAAGGTGCGATCGCGCAGCAGCCGCAGGTAGTTGCGCAGGGCTCCCCGCAGCGGCGGCCGCGGATGGTGCGCCGGCAGGGATTCGGGCAGCCACAGCGCCACCGCGGTGCCACAGGCGGCGGCGAACAGCGCCAGGCTGACGAAGATCGCCTGCCAGCCAAAGGTGCTGAGCAGCAGACTGCCGGCGAAGGGCGCGATGATGGGCGCGATACCGGTCACCAGCATGATCTGCGAAAAGGCCCGCGCCGCGGCCATCGGCTCGCAGAGATCCCGTACCACGGCCCGCGCGATCACCATACCGGCGCAGCCGCCCAAGGCCTGGACGAAGCGCGCGGCGATCAGCCAGGGCAGGCTGGGCGCCAGGGCGCAGCCCAGCGACGCCAGGCAGAACAGGCTGATGCCGATCAGCAGCGGCAGGCGGCGGCCGAAGCGGTCCGCCAGGGGACCATAGAACAGCTGGCCACTGGCGAGACCGGCGAAATACACCGCTAGACTCAACTGTACGTGTTCGATATCGGTGGCGAACGACCGGGCCAGCGACGGGAAGCTGGGCAGGTACATGTCGATGGCGAAGGGAGCGAAGGCCGAGAGGGCCCCGAGAATCAACAATAAGCGAAAGGTCATGAAGCCTGATCCGATGGAAGCGGAAGTGTCACGCAGTTACATACAATCATGTTTGTAAAAGCGGCGAGGCGCGCTAGACTGCGTGGCAGACCCACTGCCAGTCAGATCGCCCATGCGTCGTACGAAAGAAGAAGCCGAACAGACCCGCCAAGCCATTCTCGATGCGGCGGAAGCCCTGTTCCTGACCAATGGCGTGGCGCGTACCAGCTTGGAAATGATCGCCCGCGAATGCGGCGTCACCCGGGGTGCAGTGTACTGGCATTTCCAGAACAAGGCCCACCTGTTCCACGAAATGCTTAGCCAGATAAGGATCCCGGCCGACGAACTGACCGAACGCCTGCGCGTCGACGGCGAGGAAGACAGCCTGCAACGGCTGTTCAAGCTTTGCATCGAAGGCATGACGAAATTCACCCAGCCCGGCCGGGAGCACCGGGTGATGACCATCATGCTGCACCGCTGCGAATTCACCGAGGAGCTGCGCGAGGCCGAAGAACGCGATCTGCAGTTCCTGCGGCAGTTCATCCGCATCACCGACGCCCTCTTCACCGCCCAGGCGCATCGCCTGCAGCCGGGCGTGACGCCGCAGCTGGCCAGCCGGATGCTGCACAGCCTGTTTCTCGGCACCCTCTCGGACCTGCTGCGCGACGAACAGACCTTCGCCCCGCTACTGGCCGCCGATCAGGTGTTCACCACCTTCTTCCGCGCCATCGTGCGCGACTGGGTTCAGTCGCCGACGGTATAGCCCGCCTGTTCGATGGCCGCGCGAAAGGGCGCAACCATCTCGGCGCTGTCGATGCGCACCTCGCCCGCCTGCAGGTCCACCTCCACCCGGGCGCGATTGTCCACCTTGAGGACCGCGGCCTCGATGGCGCTCACGCAGTGGGCGCAACTCATTCCGATCACCTTGATGACATGCATGGTCTGCTCCTGTCTGTCTTGACCTCTTTCTCCTGACGCCAGCGCCAGGACCGGGTTCCAGTGTTGACCTTGACCCGAGGTCAAGGTCAACACTGTTATCAGGAGGTGCCCATGCACGAATTCGAACTCTCCATCAGCGGCATGACCTGCGCGGCCTGCGCCGGTCGGGTCGAGCGCGCCCTGCAGAAGGTCCCGGCGGTCAGCGCGGCCGGCGTCAACCTGGCCAGCGAAAAGGCCCGCGTCAGCGCACCGGGCGACGCGGCGCCGGCGCTGGCCGAAGCCGTCACCGCCGCCGGCTACCGAGTAGCCGAGGCCGAGCATGACATGGCGCTGTCCGGCATGAGCTGCGCCAACTGCGCCGGACGGATCGAAAAGGCCCTGCGTGCGGTACCCGGGGTCTTGGCCGCCGAGGTCAACCTGGCCAGCGAAAGAGCCCGGGTGAAGACCCTGGCCGCGGTCGAGACGCAGGCGCTGATCGCCGCGGTGGAGGCCGCCGGCTACGGCGCCCAGGATCGCCGCGCCGAAGACGAGCGTTCAGCCCCGGCGCGTCAGGGGATGCCCTGGGAGCATCTCGAATTGACCCTGGCGCTGCTGCTGACCGCACCGCTGATCCTGCCAATGCTGCTGGCGCCCTTCGGCTGGCACCTGATGCCGCCCGCCTGGCTGCAATTCCTGCTGGCGACGCCGGTGCAGTTCATCGTCGGCGCGCGCTTCTATCGCGGTGCCTGGCATGCCCTGCGCGCCCGCAGCGGCAACATGGATGTGTTGGTCGCCCTGGGCACCAGCGCCGCCTTTGGCCTGAGTCTCTATCTCTGGCTGGTCAAGGACAGCCCCCATCTCTATTTCGAGACGGCGGCCATGGTCATCGCCCTGGTACGTCTGGGCAAATACCTGGAGACCCGCGCCAAGCGCCGCACTGGCGCGGCCCTGCGCGCCCTGGAAGCCCTGCGCCCGGAAAGCGCCCGGCGCCTGGATGCGGCCGGCCAGGAAGAAGAGGTCGCCCTGAATCGCCTGCGCCTGGGCGACCGCCTGCAGCTGCGCCCCGGCGAGCGCATCCCCGCCGACGGCCGCATCCTGCAGGGCGAAAGCCAGGTGGACGAAGCCCTGCTCACCGGCGAAAGCCGCCCGGTCGCCAAGGGCCCCGGTGACGAGGTGGTGGGGGGCGCCATCAACGGCGAGGGCAATCTGCAGATCGAGGTCACCGCCCTGGGTGGCGAGACGGTGCTGGCCGGCATCATCCGCCTGGTGGAAGACGCCCAGGCCACCAAGGCGCCCATCCAGCAGCTGGTGGATCGCATCAGCCGGGTGTTCGTGCCGGTGGTGGTGAGCCTGGCCCTGGTCACCCTGCTCGGCTGGCTGCTGAGCGGCCACCCTTTGGAGCCCAGCCTGCTCGCGGCCGTAGCGGTGCTGGTCATCGCCTGCCCCTGTGCCCTGGGACTGGCCACCCCCGCCGCCCTCATGGCCGGTACCGGGGTGGCGGCGCGTCACGGCATTCTGATCAAGGACGCCGAGACCCTGGAGCGTGCCCAGGGCATCACCACCGTGGTCTTCGACAAGACCGGCACCCTGACCGCCGGCCAGCTGCGCCTCTGCCAGCTGGCCACGGCCCCCGGCATCGAGGAAGCCGACTTGCTGAGCCTGGCCGGCAGCCTGCAACGCGGCAGCGAGCATCCCCTGGCCGCGGCGGTGCTGCGGGCCTGTCGTGACCGCGGCCTGGACACCCCACCCGCCCAAGACGTCCGCGCCCTGCCCGGCCGTGGCCTTCAGGGCAGCTGGCAGGGTCGCGCCTTGCTGCTGGGCAATGCGCGGCTCCTGGCCGAACGACAGCTGGACGCCGGCCCCCTGGTCGAGGCCGCCCGCGCCTGGGAAGACCAGGGGCTGACCCTGTCCTTGCTGCTGGAAAGCGGCAGCCAGCCGCGGGTGCTGGGGCTGCTGGCCTTTGGCGATGCGCTGCGCCCGGGTGCTGTCGATGCCATCGCCCAGCTACGCCGCGACGGCATCGACAGCTGGCTGCTGACCGGTGACAACCGTGGCAGCGCCCGCCAGGTGGCCGCGGCCCTGGGCATCACCCAGTGGGAGGCCGAGGTGCTGCCCGCCGACAAGGCGGCCCTGGTGGCCCGGCTGCAGGCGACCCGGGGCGGCGTGGCCATGGTCGGCGACGGCCTCAACGACGCTCCGGCGCTGGCCGCCGCCGAACTGGGCATCGCCATGGGCTCGGGCACCGCTGCCGCGCGCCACGCGGCCGGCATCACCCTCTTGCAGGAGGATCCGCGCCAGGTGGTGGCGGCGCTGGACATCGCCCGCCGTACCCAGCGCAAGATCCGCCAGAATCTGTTCTGGGCCTTCGTCTACAATGTCATCGGCCTGCCGCTGGCCGCCCTGGGTCTGCTCGACCCGGTCTATGCCGGTGCCGCCATGGCCTTTTCCAGCGTCAGTGTCCTGGCCAATGCCCTGCTGCTCGGCCGCTGGCGCCCGTCCGGAGACCTCCCCTCATGAACATCGGTCAGGCCGCCAAGGCCAGCGGGCTCACCGCCAAGATGCTGCGCTACTACGAGCGGATCGGCCTGCTGGCCCCCGCCGGACGGACCGACAGCGGCTATCGCCAGTACGGCGCCGAAGACCTGCGGGTGCTGGCCTTCGTCCGCCGCTCGCGGGAGCTGGGCTTCAGTCTGGAAGAGATCCGCCAGCTGCTCAGCCTCTGGCAGGACCGGCAACGCGCCAGTGCCGATGTCAAGGCGCTGGCCAAGCGGCACATCGCCGAGCTGGATCTGAAGATCGCCGAACTGACCCGCCTGCGCAGCACCCTCGGCGAGCTGGTCTCCTGCTGCCATGGCGACGCCAGCCCCGAGTGTCCGATCCTCGATACCCTCGGCGGCTGACGCAACCGCGGCCGCCTCGCGGGGTCCATCGCTTATCCCCCGCTGCCGAGGTATCCCCATGCAGACCCTGCACCGCTACCAGATCCACTATCGCCTCAACGGCGAGCCCCTCACCCACGACCTGGAGAGCTTCGAGCCGGTCACCGAAGAGGAAGCCGTACTGCAGTTGCTGATCAAGCACGTCGAGGAACCCCAGGTGGTTGTCGACGCGCCCTGGGAGCGCCATGCCCAGCCGAGCATCGCCCGGCGCGCCCAGGAAGCCGGGCTGAGCGACATCGAGGTCAGCCAGCGGGACTGACGGCCGGCCCGGGCGGGTAGCTTTGCGCTATAATTCCGCGCTTTTGCCCCCTTCGCCGGAGACCTTCATGACCCTGCCTCGCCTGCGCCTCAAAGCCAATGCCGACCGCCGTCTGCGCGCCGGGCACCTCTGGGTGTACAGCAACGAGGTGGACGTCGTCGCCACCCCGCTGACCGCCTTCGAGCCGGGCGATCAGGCCATCCTGGAAACCACCAGCGGCAAGCCGCTGGGCCTGGTGGCGCTGTCGCCCAACAACCTGATCTGCGCCCGCCTGTTCTCCCGCGACACCGGCTACCTGCTGGACAAGTCGCTGCTGGTGCACCGCTTCAAGGTCGCCCTGAGCCTGCGCGAGCGGCTGTTCGGCAGCCACTGCTATCGCCTGGTCTATGGCGATTCGGATTTCCTGCCGGGTCTGGTGGTGGATCGCTTCAACGACATCCTGGTGGTGCAGATCGCCTCGGCGACCATGGAGCGCCAGCGCGACGCCATCCTGGCCGCCCTGCTGCAGGTGTTCAAGCCTCACGGCGTGCTGTGGAAGAACGACGGCAGCGCCCGCGCGGCCGAGGGCCTTTCCAGCTACGTGGAAGTGGCCTATGGCGAGGTCCCCGACTGGGTGGCGCTGGAAGAGAACGGCGTGCGCTTCGAGGCGCCGGTGCGCGAAGGCCAGAAGACCGGCTGGTTCTATGACCACCGCCTGAATCGGGCGCGCCTGGCGCCCTATGTCGAAGGCAAGCGGGTGCTCGACCTGTTCAGCTACATCGGCGGCTGGGGCGTGCAGGCCGCGGCCTTTGGCGCCAGCGAGGTCATGTGCGTGGATGCCTCGGGCTTCGCCCTCGACGGCGTGGAGCGCAATGCCACCCTCAACGGCCTGGCGGAAAGGCTGGTCTGCGTCGAAGGCGATGTCTTCGAGGCGCTCAAGGAACTCAAGGCCGGCGAAGAGAAATTCGACGTCATCGTGGCCGACCCGCCGGCCTTCATCAAGAAGCGCAAGGACCTGAAGAACGGCGAGGCCGCCTATCGTCGCCTCAACGAACAGGCCATGCGGCTGCTGAACAAGGACGGCATCCTGGTCAGTGCCTCCTGTTCCATGCACCTGCCCGAAGACGACCTGCAGAACATCCTGCTCGGCAGCGCCCGCCATCTGGACCGCAACCTGCAGATCCTCGAACGCGGTGCCCAGGGCCCGGATCACCCGGTACACCCGGCGATCCCGGAGACCCGCTACATCAAGAGCCTCACCTGCCGGCTGCTGCCCAGCTAAGGCGCCAGGCAAAAAGAAAGCCGGACCAGGTCCGGCTTTTTCTTGCGTGTTCGACTGTCAGCTCAAGGCACGAATCAACTCGTCCTTCTTCATCCGCGAACGACCACGAATGTCCTGTTCGGCGGCCTTCTTCATCAGTTCGTCGCGGGTCATGTCGCTGAGCGAGGTGCTGCCGCTGCGCGAACGCCGTGCCGAGGCCCGCCCGCTGTTGGGCGACTGGCCCTGCTTGGTGGCCACCGCCCGCCGCGCGGAGTCCTTGCGATCCGCGCGCTTGGCAGTACCGCTCTTGCTCTTGCCGGAGCCCGCCTTTTCACCACCGCCGGACTGCTTGTTCACCGTCGCCCAGGCTCGCGCTTCGGCTTCCTCCTTGGAGATGCCCTTTTTCTCGTAGCTCTCCTCGATGTGCTCGGCCTTGCGTTCCTGTTTGTCGCTGTACTTGGACTTGTCGCCGCGGGGCATGGCAGTCTCCTGGCTAGTCTTCCGCCTTGATGGTGGCCACATCGGCTGCCTTCACCCGTACATGACGACCCGCCACGTCGGTGAATTCATAGAAGCCGTCGGCCGTCTTGGTGTTGGGACGATCTTCGGTGATGTACTGGGTACCGTCCTGCAGGGTCACCACCGTCTCGGTGGAACAGGCCGTCAGCCCCAGCAGGCTCAGGGCCAGCAATCCACCGCTTAGCAGGCGCTTCATGGCGCTTCTGGCGAGACGCGATGGATGGACACATCATGCAGCGCCACCAGCGCCTGACCGGACTCGATATCGGCCAGGTGGAAGCGCTCGTCGTTAATCGCATCCAGGTGCCGGCAGGCCAGTTCGCGGACCACGTCGGTGATGGGTACGTCGAGATTGCTGATACGGTCGGTATAGCTTTCGCCCAGTAACTTGTAGTGGATTTCGTATTGGCTATCGGTGTCGTCACGCATGAGAGGTCTCCGCGAAAAGGCTGCCCGACTCGGGTTATTTCTATAGAGCCCGGGCAACCAGAGCGGTTCTTTTCCGCCCGTCAGACGCCGCCGAACGGTCGTCTGTCAAGTACCGCGAACCCGCTCTAGCGCAAGAGTTCAACGCCCTGCGCGCATCTGCTGCAACAGGGTGCTGCACTGGGCGCCCTGCTCGTTGCTCGGCGCCACCAGTGCCAGCAGGCCAGCGGCCGGCGCCGCAAAGGTGGCGAGCAGTGCCGCCGCCGCGCCGCGGGCCGCCAGCGGCAGCGCCTTCACCCCTGGCGATGGATTCTTCAGGGTGCCGCGCACATAGAGCGGCGAGCGCAGCGAGAAGATGCGCAGGCCCTTGCTGTGGGGATCGACGGTGAGATCCAGTCGTTCGCTCGCCAGGTTGATGGTGCCGGTGATGTTGATCAGGGCGTTCTCGGTGTCGAGCACGAAGACCTGGGGCTGCACCAGGCCCTTCTTGAAGTCGAGATCGGCGACCGCGCAGTTGATCTCGACCTCGTCATCGCCGAACAGCCGATCGACCAGATAGTTGCCGACGTTGAGTCCGGCGAGCTCCATCAGGCTGCGGCTAATGCGGCCGTCGTTCATCAGCAGCTTGAGTTCGCCGTTGCTGGTGCCGAGCAACGCCGCCACCGAGTTGCCGGTGCCACTCAGGGTGGCATCGCCATTGAGTTCGCCCATGCTGCGCTTCATGGTCTCCACGGTGGGGAACAGCTGGTTCAGCTTGACCCGGCGCACATGCAGATCGACCCGCCCCTGCAGGGGCGTCTTGTCGCCTTCCAGGCGCACCGTGGTGTTGAGATCACCCCCGGCCACGCCGAAACGCAGGGGGTCGAGCAGCAACACGCCATCGGTCAGGCGCACGTGGGTGTTGAGATCGGTGATCGGCAGCTGCGCGTTCTGCACGATGCGCTTGCCGGTGAAACGCACGTCCGCATCCATGGCGCGCCAGCGCTCGGTGCGGAATTCGGAGACCGGCAGGGCCTTGTCCGCCGGCTGCTTGCTGGTTTCGCCCTTGGCCGCCTGCTGTTCCTTGGTATCGGCGCCGATCAGCGGCGCCAGGTCCTCGAACAGCAGCTGATCGGAGCGCAGGGTGCCACTGAGCTTGGGCCGTGGCTTGCCGCCGGTGAACAGCACCTCGCCGTGCAGGTCGCTCTTGCCGACCCGGCCATTGAAGTCTTCGTAGCTGAAACGCGCGCCCGCCGGATCATTGAGCTTGACCGTGAGATGGCCATCGGTGGCATAGGGCGCCGTCTCCGGCAGGGTGACCCCGGTCAGCGGATAGAGCTGCGCCAGGCTCTTGCCTTCCAGCACCAGGTGCAGATCCAGGGCGCCCAGGCGCCGCGGATCGGTCAGGGTGCCAAAGACCTGGGCACGGGTCTCGCCGGCGCGGGCATCGAGCTGGATGGGAAAAGGCACATCGGCGTCCTGCAGCGCCAGCAGTCCACCGATCTGGCCACGGCCACTGACCGGCACCTGCTTGTAGCTGCCCTCCACCGCCAGGGCGAACTGGAAGGGCTGGGTCTGCTTGACGTGGGAGCGCTGGCGCGAGGTGCCCTGCTTGCCCACCAGGTCGGCATAGGCGATGGGGGCGTCCAGGGAAGTGATCCGCGCGCGCAGCCGGGTGGCGGTCTGGGCATCGTCGAAGCCGACCTGGCCGGCGTCGAAGCCGATGGTGCCGATGTCCACGGTCCAGGCCGAGGGTTCGGCCTTGGGGTCCTTCTCCGCGGTCTCGAAGGTCCAGCTGTTGCGGCCATCGGCCAGCCGCTGGGCATTGACCACCGGCCCCGTGAGGTCGATGCGCGGGATATAGATCTGCTTGGCCAAGAGCGCCAGCGGCGAGATCCGCAGCTGCACCCGGTCGAGGTGAACGAAGGTCTTTTCCTTGGCCCAGTCCGGATTGCCCAGGGTCAGGTCTTCGGCGGCGATGTGCGGCCAGGGAATCCAGGCGCGCCAGCCGCCCTGATCCGGCTCGCGGTGCCAGACCACGCCCAGGTTGCCCTCGATGGCGAAGGGTCGATGCAAGGCGCTCGACACCTGCTCGTTAATGGTCGGCTTGAGCCGATTCCAGTCGAAAGTGGCCAGTACCACCACCAGCACTACGAGCAGCAGCAGGATGATTCCCAGCAGCCAGGCGAGGATCTTGCGTGGGCGCGTCATGGCCGCCTCCTTGGATTTCCGTTCCCTCTTGGGTCTGCTCAGCGCAGCGGGGTTCCCTGGATAGACATCATGTCTTGCGCTGACGCAGCGCCAGCAGCGCCACCGCCACCCCGATCAGGGTCAGCAGCAGCAGGCTGCCGCGCAGGCCCACCTGCCCCGCCACGGCGCCGATCAGCGGCGGACCGAGCAGAAAGCCGAGATAGCCGGCCGTGGCGGTCATGGCGATGCCGGCAGCCGGTGTCTCGGCCACCTGGCCGGCGGCGCTGAAGGCAGCCGGTACCACATTGGACAGGCCCAGGCCGACCAGGGCGAAGCCGAGGATCGCGGTCCCGGGCGCCGGCAGGAGGACCGCCAGGGCCAGTCCCAGGGTCGCCAGCAGGGCGCCGCCAACGATCACCTGAGGACCGCCGAAGCGGCCGCGGATGCCGTCGCCGAACAGCCGGCCCGCCAGCATGGTCAGTGAAAAGGCCGCATAGCCCAGGGTGGCCACCACCGGACTCGCCCCGCCCACCTGGCCCAGGTAGACGGCGCTCCAGTCGGTCATGGCGCCTTCCAGCATCAGGCAGCCCAGCGCGATCAGCCCCAGCGCCAGCACCCGCCGATCCGGCAGGCGCAGGGCGTGACTGACCGGACTGCGATCGCCTTCGTCCAGCGCCAGGGCGGCGGGCAGGGCCAGCACCAGCGCCACCAGGGCGGCGGCCAGCAGTACCGCCAGCGCCGAAGCGCCCAGGTGCAGCACCAGGGCCCCCAGGCCGGCGCCGAGAAAGCCGCCCAGGCTGAAGGCGGCGTGGAAGGACGACATCAGCGGACCGTTCCAGCGGCTTTCGACATCGCTGGCATGGGCGTTCATGGCCACGTCGATCAGTCCGTTGCAGGCACCGAGCAGCAGCGCGCAGGGCAGCAGCCAGCCCAGCGAAGGCGCCACCCCGGGCCCGCTCAGCACCAGCACGAAGCTCAGGATGCTCAGGCGGGTCAGGCGGCCGGTCCCTCCCAGGCGCGGCACCAGCACCCCGGCGAAGGGCATGGTCAGCAGGGCGCCGAGGGCGACCGCTAGCAGCACCAGACTCAGCTGGCCGTCGCCCAGCAGCAGATCGCGCTTGAGTTCGGGAATGGCCGCCGCCCAGCCGCCGATCCCGCAGCCGTTGGCGAGAAAGACGGTAAAGGTGGCGCGACGCTGGCGACGCAAGACGGCGGAAGTCATGGCGATCCTTGGGTGAGCGGGCTAGCGGTCGCTGGCCAGCGAATGCAGTTGCAGGCCGGCGTCACGATAGGGTTGCAGACGCTCCTCGCTCAGCCCCGGTTCCAGCACCAGGTGGTTCAGCTGATCGAGCCGGAGCACGTGATAGAAGGCCACGCTGTCGAGTTTCTCGGCGGTCACCGCGACGGCGACCTGACCGCTCTGCTCGGCCACGGCCGCCTTGAATTCGGCTTCTTCCAGGTCGAAGCCGGTCACCCCGGTTTCCACCGCCAGGGCGCAGGTCCCGAGAAAGGCCAGATCGGCGCGCACGCCGCGCAGATCGCGCAGCGCCCGGGCACCCAGGCAGGCACCCGATTCCGGCGCGGCCAGGCCGCCGATCATCAGTACCCGGATGCCCGGGCGCTGCAGCAGCGCCGCGGCGATCACCGGGGCATTGGTGGCCACGGTCAGGTCGAGATCCGTGGGCAGCGCCTGGGCGATGGCCAGATTGGTCGAGCCGGCATCCAGCAACAGCAATTGCCCGCGCTGCACCAGCCTGGCCGCGGCCAGGCCCAGCGTCTGCTTGGCCGCCTCGTCCTGGCCGATACGCGCCAGCAGCGCCTCCGGTGGCGTCAGCAGCGAGAGCGCCCCGCCATACACCCGGCGGCACAGCCCCTGGCGGGCCAGCTCACGCAGGTCGCGACGCACGCTGTCTTCGGAAATGCCCCAGGTCGCGGCCAACTCGGCCGACAGGACCCGGCCCTGTTCGCGCAGCAGGGCCAGGATCGCGGCCTGGCGTTCTTCGGGAAGGTGAATGGCAGTCATGGCTGATACTCCAAGAGGATCAGCAGATCATGCACAATCATTTACGAACGTGCAACATCATGCACTGGATGACATCTTGCTTCGGGCATCCAGCCAGCGGCCGCCAAAGACGTTGATCAGCAGGCCGAGCATGACCGCCACGCCACCCACTTCCTGCTGGAGGGTCATCTGCTCACCGAGCAACACGGCGGCCGAGGTCAGCCCCACCACCGGCACCAGCAGGGAAAAGGGCGCCACCTGGCCGGCCGGATAGCGTGACAGCAGCCGACTCCAGATGCCGTAGCCGACCAGGGTGGCGATAAAGGCCAGGTAGACGATGGCAAAGATCGAACCGGCCGACAGCGAGGTCAGCGCCGTGGCGATCTGCTCGGGTCCTTCCAGTAGCAGCGACAGCAGGAAAAAGGGAATGGGCGGAATCAGGCTGCCCCAGACCACCAGGCCGAGCATGTCCACCTTGCCGATCTTTTTGGTGACGATATTGCCCAACCCCCACATGGCCGCCGCCGCCAGGGTCAGCAGGAAGCCGGCCAGGGTCATGGTGACGCCATGCTCGGTACCGATCAGCAGCAGGCCCAGCGCCGCCACCAGCAGCCCGGCCAGACTCGCCCGGCGCACCTTCTCACCGAGAAAGGTCGCCGCGAATGCCAGGGTGAAGAAGGCCTGGGCCTGCAAGACCAGCGAGGCCAGCCCCGCCGGCATGCCCACGTACATGGCCGAGAACAGGAAGGCGAATTGACCCAGGGAAATGGTCAGGCCGTAGGCCAGCAGCAGTCGCCAGGACACCTGGGGACGCCGCACGAAGAGGATGGCCGGAAAGGCCGCCAGACAGAATCTCAGGGTGCCCAGCAGCATGGGCGGCACGCCATGCAGGCCGAGCTTGATGACGACGAAGTTCACCCCCCAGGCCAGGATGACGACCAGTGCCAGCAACAGATCCCGGGGTGCCATCGACAACTCCTTGAACGCTTTCAGATAGTTAGGCGGCTACCCTACTCCTTTGCGTCCGCGCTGCGGCGTCACAGTTGCACACAAATTCGGCCAGTCACTCTGCATGAAAAGAAAACCGCAGCCTGGGCTGCGGTTCGTCGGGATCAGGCGCTGCGCTTGTCACGCAGAGGGTCATGGCCCCAGTTCATCAGCGACTTGCGCCAGCGCGAGTCTTCGATGTCGCCGTCCGGTCGCTGCTTGAGATGGCGATGCACATAGCCGATGACCTTGCGCATGGCCTTGTAGTCATCGTCTTCCAGCTCGGCCTGGCGCTTGCCCTTGAGCTCGAGGATGCGCTCACCCATGGCATGACCGACCGCCTTGCCGTCGTTGGCGGCCTTGACCTTCTTGCCACCCTTGGTCATGCCCACGCCCTTGCTGGTGTCACCGCTGAGCCATTTGCGCAGCTGACTCGGGGTCATGTTGACCACCTGCTTGAACTCGCTGCGGACCTCTTTCTTGTCGTCTTTCTTGTCGTCGTTGGAAGCCTTCTTGGTGCTCATTTTTCACCTGCCTTTTGCAACGCCTTCACCAGTTCGTCTTTCTTCATGCGCGACCGGCCCCGTACCTCGCGGCGCGCCGCACGCTTCATCAGCTCGTCCTTGGTCAGACCGGCCAGGCCCGACTCACGCGCCGCCGCCGTCTTGCGCGCCACATCGGCCGGCTGCTTGGAATGCTGCTTGCCGCGGCGCGTGTCACGGCGCTTCTTGGCGGTGGTGCGCTGGTACTCTTCCTTGCTCAGGGAGTCCCGGGCCTTTTCCGGCAGATAGCGCTCGCCGGTCTCCTCGGACTTCTTGCCGGAGCGGGTGTCCCACTTCTCGTCGGTCCACTGCTGCAGATGATTGTCCTTGCCCTTGCCGCCCTGGTATTCACCACCGCGCTTCTGGTACTCCTGGGAGGCCAGCTGCGCCTTGCGCGCCGACCACTGACCGGGCTTGCCGCCCTTGTCGCCCTCGGTAATCTCTTTCTTCACCTTTTCCCAGAGTTCGGGATCGCTCTTCTTGGCCGTCGCACTCATGGCTCACCTCAGGTTGGGGATCACTGCAGTCGCTGTCTCTAGGATGACTGTCCAACCGAAACGGGGGTTCGCGCCAGGCGACGAATGCCCCTACCCTGCGTCTTCCGGTATCCAGAGAAAGCCATGTCCCTCGCCACCCTGCTCCGCCGTCGCCTGATCCCGCTGCTCTTCGTCACCCTGCTGGTCGGGGTCGGGGTCCCCTATGGCTGCTCGGAACTGGCCTATCGCGAACGCCAGTGGGTGTTCAGCATCGAGCCGGGCAATGCCAGCTGGTTCACCGGCGTGCCGGAAGGCGTCCGCCAGTTCAACCTGCCGGTGCCGGACGGCCTGACCGGCACCGACTACCTGCACGCCTGGTGGTGGCCCGCCCGCCGTCCGGACGCCCCCACCCTGCTCTATCTGCACGGCACTCGCTGGAATCTCACCGCCCAGGTCCGGCGCATCGCCACCCTGCGGCAACTCGGCTATTCGGTGCTGGCCATCGACTATCGCGGCTTTGGCGAAAGTCCTGGCGACGTGCCCTCCGAACGCAGTGTCTACCAGGATGCCCGGGTCGCCTGGAAGCACCTGCAGAGCCTGCAGCCGGATCCCCGCAAAAGATACATCTATGGCCACTCCCTGGGCGGCGCCGTGGCGGTGGACCTGGCCTGGCGCATCGCCCGCGACGGGGATCCTACCGGCGACTACCCCGCCGCGGCCGGTCTGATCATCGAATCCACCTTCACCACCCTGGCCGATGCCGCCTCGGCGGTGGTCGACACCCGCTTTCCCCTGCGCTGGCTGATGTCGGAGAAATTCGATTCCCTGGACAAGATTCCGGACATCCATATCCCGGTGCTCATCGTCCACGGCAGCGACGATCGCTATGTCCCTCCCCGCTTCAGCGAAGCCCTCTACGCCGCGGCCCGGCCGCCCAAGCGCCTGCTGCTGATCCCCGGCGGGACCCACTCCAACAGCATGGTGATAGGCACGCGCGACTATGCCGCCGCCTTGCGCGAGCTGTTCGGCGGCGCCCACCTGAGCGAAGCGGAAAAGGAGCAATCATCGACGGGAGGCTAGAGACTTTCTGAAAGGCATCGACGGCGCTGATAGTCACTATCTCGCCAGTCTATTTTTTTCGAGCGGTCCTGCTCGGGATACTGAACTCACTCCAGCACAGTTTCCCCAGAGGACACCATCATGAACCTGCGTATCGCCTTCGGTTTCGCCCTGACCGCCCTGGCCCTGAACACCTTCGCCCAGGACTTCGCCTTCACCCCCAGCGCCGCCACCCAGGTCGCCGAGGAATCCAGCCAGCGCCCGCTGGGCCAGCTGATCAAGCAACAGCAGCAGCGCCTGCAGCAGCGCACCCTGGCCGAAGAGTCCAGCCTGCGTCCCCTGGGTGAAGTCATCAAGCAGCAGCAACGCCAGGTGCAGGAACGCCGGATCGCCGAGGAATCCAGCCTGCGCCCCCTGGGCCAGGTGATCGAAGACCAGCAACAGCGCCTCGGTGACGATACGGTGGCCGAAGAATCCAGCCAGCGTCCCATGGGTCGGCTGATCGACCGTCAGCAGCGTCGCCTGCAGGATGACGCCCTGGCCGAAAACGGTTCGGCCCAGACCCTCGACCGCCTGATCAAGGCCGGCCAGACCCGCCAGGCCTGAGTCCTAGCCGTCCCTTCCTGCCCGGCCTTGCGCCGGGCTCGCTCAGTGGCTCTTCTCGCTACCCGGCCCGATACTGGCCGGCGCCTCCACCACCAGCTCCTGCGGCACCTCGTCGATGCGCGGATCCAGTGCCGCTGCCATCGGACTCACCGTATCCGGCATGGCCACGTGATGCAGCGGCGCCTCGTCCAGCCGGTGTTCGCCACTGACGAAGCGGGGCTGCACGAAGACGATCAGGATCACCGCATAGGCCGAGGTCAGCACATAGAAGGTGCCCGGGCCGAAATGCTCCATGGCCGCACCGGCCAGCAGCGGCCCGATACAGGCACCCACGCCATAGGTGGTCAGCAGCATCGCCGACAACTCCACGCGCCGCTCGGGCTCGACATGGTCGTTGGCAAAGGCCGTCGCCAGGGGATAAAGGGTGAACAGCAGCATGCCCGAGACGAAGCCCGCGGCCAGCAGCCAGGGATAGGGCAAGGTGATCAGTCCCCACAGCGGTACCGCCGCCAGGCACAGCAACACCGCATTGGCGCGGATCAGCTTGCAGCGATCGAGGCGATCCGACAGCCAGCCCAGCGGCCACTGGGCGCAGAACCCCGCGACGATGCACAGCCCCACATAGAAGCTCGATTGCGCCGTATCCAGGCCACTGCGACTGGCGAACACCGGTGCCAGGCCATAGAAGCCCCCCACCAGCAGCCCCGCGGTAAAGATGGTCACCAGCGACTGGGGCACCCGCTGCCAGAAGAAACGGATCTCCAGCGGTGCCGCCACCAGTTTGGCCGGGTGCACCCGCCGGGTCATGGCCAGGGGAATCAGGCAGGAGGCGAAGCAGATGGCCACCAGCAGCAGCGGCTTGTAGTCGAGTTGCGGATGCCAGGCCAGCAGCGCCTGGCCGATCACCAGCCCCAGGTCCACCGCCACCATGTAGCCGGCGAACACCTTGCCACGCTGGTGATTCTCCGCCTGCTCGTTGAGCCAGCTCTCGATCACCATGTACTGATTCATCATCACCACGCCCATGACGAATCTCAGCGCGATCCAGACGTTCAGGTCATCGATCAGGGCATGGATGAGCACGGTGACCGTCGCCGCACCGGCGCAGGCCACATAGGAACGGATATGGCCGACACTGGCGATCAGTCGATGGCCGAACTTGCCGCCGCACACCAGCCCGAAGTAATAGGCCGCCATCAGGGCGCCGGTCCACAGGTCCCCTGCCCCCTGCTCGGTCAGTCGCAGACCGATATAGGTGGTGAAGAGACCGGAACCGGCCAGCATCAGGAGGGTAGCGAAATAGAGCGCAGGAAAGGTAACGAGAGGGCTGAACATCAGGGATCACATGAAGAGAAACGAAAAAGCCGGAGCGGAGCAGCGGTGCTAAGCGTCGGGATGGGGGAAGGGAAAGCTGTCGAAAGCAGGTATGCCGGACTACTCCGGCTCTTGCCGCCGATTGGTCTCGGTACGCTGGCGCTGCCGCCACTGGTCCAGATAGACCACCTGGCCATGCTCGGGCTTGGCCTGATAGGCAGGCGCCGAAGCCACCACCGAATCGGCCGTCGGGCGTTCGACCTCGGGTACCACGAAGGGGGCGAATTCGACCTTGGCCAGGGTCTTGCCGAACAGCGCCAGAGAGGCGTCGAGCCGCTCCTCTCCCGTCACGGTGAATTCGAAGGAAAACAGTCGCGCCAGGCGCTTGCGTCCTTGGGCATCGGCCAGCCAGCGAAAGCGCGAGAAAGCCACGGCGCCATCGAGCAGCAGCACCTTGCGGCGGCGACACTCCTGCTCGGCCAGCAGCAGCGCACGCTCGCGAATGCCATGGGCATGCCAGAACCACAGACCAATGCCGACCGCGCCCAGCAACAGGCAGAGATTACCTAGCGTCAGCATCTTCGCTCCTCATCGAAGGGTACCGCCGTCACTGACGCCGCGCAGCGTCACCAGATGCCGTCTCGTTCAACAGGCGAATGTTCTCACGCTCGCCTTTGTACAGCGCCAGAGGGGCGATTTCCTTACCCAGCAACGGCACCTGCTGTTGGTGCCATATGTAGTAGAAAACGTTCAGTACCACCAATAGCAGAAACAACCAACGCATCATTCGTTCTCGAGCGGACACGCCAAAGCCAATCCAGCAAACACCATATCAGGCACGATCCGCGCGCCCGGAACGACATGTTTGACCAGTTCCGCGTCACCCCCGGTCAGAAAGATCTCGCAGCCTTCGGCGAACATTTCCTGAGCCAGTTCGTACTGGGTACGGACGAAACCCTTGAGCATGTACAGACACCCACGCTCCACGGCCTCGATGGTCGTGCGTCCCGGCGCCTCGTAGCGTTCACCACTGGCCCAATGTGGATCGTAGCGGATCCGACGGGTATGGGTCTGCAGTTCCCGACGCATCAACGGAATCCCCGGACAGATGAACCCTCCCTGATGCTCGCCCTGGGCATCGACCAGATCCGCGGTGACCGCCGTCCCCAGGTCCAGGACCACGCAGGCCTTGCCCTCGGCCAACTGCACCGCGGCCAGGATCACCAGCCAGCGATCCATGCCCAGACGCTGATGGTCACGATAGCCATTGCGCACGCCATTCCACACCTCGACCGGCAGGGCCTGGTGACAGGCGATGCCAAAGGTGGCGGTGAGCCGCTCCTTGAGCTGCTGGGTCTCTTCGTCGCTGCGCACGCTGACCAGCCGGCAGGCCGCCAGTGCAGGACTGTCCGGCTGGGAAAGTGCCGCGATCAGGGCGTCGTCGCTGTCGACGATGCCGGTATCGACCACCTCGGCACCGGCCGCGAGCAGGCGCCACTTGATGAGGCTGTTACCGCAATCGAGTTCAAGAATCATGATCTAGGCTCAGGCTCAATTCGCCACCGCTGAATGCCTGCGTCTGACCGTCTACATGCATGAGAATAGCCCCATCTTCGGCAACTCCTGCCACTGTGCCCTGGATACAGCGAACCCCCGAAGACAGGGTTACCGCTCGACCTTGCCAGCCATGATAACGCTCCCACTCGCTGCGCAGGGCGGCGAATCCGGACCGGCGATGAATCTGCCACAGACTGTCGATTTCCCGGAGCAGCAGGCTGGCGACCCGGTTGCGGTCCTGCAGACCGCCCAAGGCCTCGGCCATGGAGATCCACGGCTGATCGATGTTGTCGGCGAGGCGCATGTTGACGTTGATACCGATGCCGATGATGGCCTGGCAGACGTCCTGGGGATCACCCGACAACTCGATGAGGATGCCGGCCAGCTTGCGCCCGCGGACCAGGACGTCGTTGGGCCACTTCAGGCAGGCGTCCTCGACGCCCAGCTGTTGCAGGGTACGGATCACCGCCAGGCCCATGGTCAGGCTCAGGGCCTGCAGTTTCTGGATCCCGCCCGGGCTGGAGACCACGGCGGTGAGATAGAGATTCTTGCCATAGGGGCTGACCCAGGCGCGGCCACGACGACCACGACCGGCCTGCTGATGCTCGGCCAGCAAGGCGAATGGCGGTTGCTGCTGCGGCAGACGGCGTTGCGCCTCGGCATTGGTGGAGTCTATGGAGGCCAGGACCGTTACCGGCCAACCGCCCTCCTGCGCGATCCGCTCGGCATCGAGCAGCGACAGGGGCTCCTCCAGGCGGTAACCCCGTCCCGGAACCTTGAACACCTCGACGCCCAGGTCATCTTCCAGCGTCTTCAGCCGCTTCCAGATGGCACTCCTGGAGACGCCCAAGGCTTCACCAAGCTCGACGCCGGAATGAAATTTTCCATCACTCAGCAGTTTCAGCAACGGCATCCCGAACTCCGTTCGACTTTCTTCCGCCCCAAAGACAACACCCCCGCCAGAGTGAACTGAGCGGGGGTGCTGGGTGTTAGGCGCTTGACGATGACCTACTCTCACATGGGGAAGCCCCACA
>NZ_SLYS01000015.1:0-118780 GCF_004341115.1 Pseudomonas sp. JUb52 | reverse complement strand
AAACTGCTGAGCATTGCCTATGGCGTGCTCAAATCGGGCAAGCCTTTCGATCCTGCCTTAGCAATTGCACACTGAGGTGGAAGACGGTATCTACGTTTGTTTATCCCCTAAAGAACAACAACAAAAGGATCCACCATGAGTTCAACCCCCTCCCGCGATTCGCGCAGCGCGCGGTTCGCCCTGGCCTGTTCCAACTGGGCCGAGCGCTGGTTTCCCGATTCCTGGGTGTTCGCCGTGCTCGCCGTGGCCGTGGTGGCCCTGGCCGCCCTCGGCATGGGCGCGCCGGCGGCCAAGACCGCCAAGGCCTTTGGCGACGGTTTCTGGAGTCTGATTCCCTTCACCATGCAGATGGCCTTCGTGGTCATCGGCGGCTATGTGGTGGCCAGTTCCGGTCCGGCCGGGCGCCTGATCGAGCGTCTGGCGCGGGTGCCCCGTACCGGTCGTGGCGCGGTGTGCTGGGTGGCCCTGGTGGCCATGCTCGCCTCGCTGCTCAACTGGGGCCTGAGTCTGGTGTTCGGCGGCCTGCTGGTGCGCGCCCTGGCCCGCCGCGAAGAACTCAAGATGGACTATCGCGCCGCCGGCGCCGCGGCCTACCTGGGCCTGGGCGCGGTCTGGGCGCTGGGGCTGTCGTCGTCGGCGGCTCAGCTGCAGGCCAATCCGGCCAGCCTGCCGCCCTCGATCCTCGCCATCACCGGGGTGATTCCCTTCAGCCAGACGCTGTTCCTCTGGCAATCCGGCGCCCTGCTGCTGGTGCTGCTGGTGGTCTCGGCGGTGATCGCCTATGTCACCGCGCCCGGACCGGACAGCGCGCGCGATGCCCGTGCCTGTGGCGTCGACGTCACCCCGGCGCCCAAGCCGGCCGCCACACCGACCCGCCCGGGAGAATGGCTGGAATACAGTCCGATCCTGATCGTGCTGCTGGTGCTCCTGGCCGCGGGCTGGCTGGTGCAGGAATTCGCCAGCAAGCCGGCCATCGAGGCCATTTCCGGGCTGAACACCTACAACCTGCTGTTCATCTCCCTGGGCGCCCTGCTGCACTGGCGGCCGCGGCATTTCCTCGACGCCGTGGCCCGCGCCGTGCCGGCCACCACCGGGGTGCTGATCCAGTTTCCGCTGTACGGCTCCATCGCTGCCATCCTGACCAAGGTCAATGGCGCCGATGGTCAGACCCTGGCGCACCATATCGCGGCATTTTTCACCCAGATCGCCACCCACGACACCTTCGCCCTGCTGATGGGCGTCTACTCGGCGCTGCTGGGGTTCTTCATCCCCTCCGGCGGGGGCAAGTGGATCATCGAGGCGCCCTATGTGATGCAGGTGGCCAACGATCTGCAATATCACCTGGGCTGGGCCGTGCAGATCTACAACGCCGCCGAGGCATTGCCGAATCTGATCAATCCCTTCTACATGCTGCCGCTGCTGGGCGTGCTGGGGCTGAAGGCGCGCGACCTGGTCGGCTTTTCCTTCGTGCAGCTGCTGGTCCATGCACCCCTGGTGCTGGTGCTGCTGTGGCTGTTGGGGGGAACGTTGGCCTATCTGCCGCCGGTACACCCGTAGCTCGGGTGGGGCGCAGACGGTAAAGCGGGAGGGGTGGAGCGGGAGCCGGCTGAATCTCAGCCGGCGATGGCCAGGCGGGTGCTGTCGATGATGGCCTGCAGGCGGCTGGGGTTGCTGTATTCGTCGCGGTAGATCCGGCGGGTGTGCTTGGCCACGCCATGCTCGTTGACGACGATGAAGGAAAAACCACGCTTGCTGGGCGCGTCGATGACGCAGCTCATCGGCGCGAAAGCGGCGCTGAGGGCATGCATGGCGTTCTGGGCTTGGGCTTGTATGTTCATGACTTCAGTTGTAAACCTCACGTGTGACGCTGCTATGACAAAGGTCTTGACCGATAGTGCCTAGACTTTCCAGTAATTGTTAGCAATAGGCGTGCCGGAATGTAACAAGGCCTTTTCCGACACGCCCTGCCCTCACTTGCCGGCAGCCTGCTGGCGACGCTTGGCCCGCCGCGACAGCATGTTCAGGCCCTCGATCAGCGCCGAGAAGGCCATGGCCGCGTAGATGTAGCCCTTGGGCACATGGGCGCCGAAACCCTCGGCGATCAGGGTCATGCCGATCATGATCAGGAAGCCCAGCGCCAGCATCACGACGGTGGGGTTGTCGTTGATGAACCTGGCCAGGGGGTCGGCCGCCAGCAACATGACGGTCACCGCCACCACCACCGCGATCACCATCACCGGCAGGTGCTCGGTCATGCCGACGGCGGTGATGATGCTGTCCACCGAGAACACCAGGTCCAGCAGGAGGATCTGCACGATGGCCGAACCGAAGGCGAGGGTCGCCGTCTCGCCGCCCTTGCTCAGGGCGCTGTCGGGCTCGGGATCGACGTTGTGGTGGATCTCCTTGGTCGCCTTCCACAGCAGGAATAGGCCACCGGCGATGAGGATCAGGTCCTTCCAGGAAAAGCTCTTGCCGAACACCTCGATAATGGGCTCGGTGAGCTGGACGATCCAGGCCACGGTGCCGAGCAGGCCCAGGCGCAGGATCAGCGCCAGGCTGATGCCGATGCGGCGGCCCTTCTGCTGTTGGTGAGCGGGCAGCTTGTTGGTGAGGATGGAGATGAAGATGAGGTTGTCGATGCCCAGCACCACCTCCATCACGATCAAGGTGGCGAGAGCAGCCCAGACGGTCGGGTCGGCGGCGAGTTGTAGCAGATAGTCCATTGCGGCGCGGTTCCAGTGGGAAGAGAAAGGCCTGACAGGGTCAGGCCGCAGGTCTCACCATCAGAGCCTCGCATCTGTGAAATGCTCGTGAAGGCCTCTGCCGCAATTGTTTCAAACTGTCGCAGCGGTACGCCGCTGAACG
Source organism: Pseudomonas sp. JUb52 (assembly GCF_004341115.1). Classification (NCBI taxonomy): domain Bacteria; kingdom Pseudomonadati; phylum Pseudomonadota; class Gammaproteobacteria; order Pseudomonadales; family Pseudomonadaceae; genus Pseudomonas; species Pseudomonas sp. JUb52. Next base: position 115,915 of record NZ_SLYS01000015.1, on the reverse strand, counting down.
AAGCGCGCCACATAGTCGTCGGCCGGCTGGCCGAGGATGTCCGCCGGGGTGCCCACCTGCACCAGCCGACCGTCACGCAGGATGGCGATGCGATTGCCCAGGCGCAGGGCCTCGTCCAGGTCATGGGTGATGAAGACGATGGTCTTGTGCAGGCGCTGTTGCAGCTCCAGCAGTTGCTCCTGCATCTCGGCGCGGATCAGTGGATCGAGGGCGGAAAAGGCCTCGTCCATCAGGATGATCTCGGTATCGGCCGCCAGGGCGCGGGCCAGGCCGACGCGCTGGCGCATGCCGCCGGAGAGCTGGTGCGGCCATTTGCGCTCGTAGCCGGCCAGACCCACCACCTCCAGCCAGTGCAGCGCCCGTTCGCGGCAGACCGCCTTGGGCTCGCCGCGCACCTTGAGACCGTAGGCGACGTTGTCCAGCACTCGCCGATGGGGCAGCAGGCCGAAGCTCTGGAACACCATGCTGATGCGCTGGCGGCGCAATTCGCGCAGCGCCGGCAGCGGCAGCTGGAGGATGTCCTGGCCATCGATGAGGATGCGCCCGCTGCTGGGATCGATCAGCCGGTTGAGGTGGCGCACCAAGGTCGATTTGCCGGAACCGGAAAGGCCCATGATGACGAAGATCTCGCCCTCGGCGATTTCCAGGGACAGATCGTCCACCCCCACCACGCAACCGGTGCGGGCGAGGATCTCGGCCTTGTCGTGCCCTTCGCGCAGCAGCGCCAGGGCCGCCTGTTCGCGCTTGCCGAAGATCTTGGAGACCCGCTCGACGACGATCTTCATCGCTCCACCTCGTGGCGCTGGCGGCCATAGGCCTGGGTGATGCGGTCGATGACCACGGCGAGGATGACGATGGCCAGGCCGGCCTGCAGGCCCTTGCCCACGTCCAGGGTCTGGATGCCCACCAGCACCTCTTCACCGAGGCCGCGGGCACCGATCATGGAGGCGATCACCACCATGGACAGCGCCATCATGGTGGTCTGGTTGATGCCGGCCATGATGCTCGGCAGCGCCAGCGGCAGCTGCACGCCGAACAGCTGCTGCCAGCGACTGGCGCCAAAGGCGTTGACCGCTTCCATGACCTCGCGATCGACCTGGCGGATGCCCAGATCGGTGAGGCGGATCAGCGGTGGCGCGGCATAGATCACCGTGGCGAAGATCGCCGGCACCTTGCCCAGGCCGAACAGCATCAGCACCGGGATCAGGTACACGAAGCTGGGCATGGTCTGCATGATGTCCAAGAGCGGCATCAGCACCAGGCGCAGGCGAGCGCTACGGGCGCAGAGGATGCCCAGCGGCACGCCGATGATGACCGCGATGGCGGTGGCCACCAGCACCAGGGCCAGGGTCTGCATGAGCTTGTCCCACAGCCCCAAGGCGCCGACCAGGAACAGCAGGCCGGTGATCAGCAGGGTCGGCAGCACCCGGCGGGTGGCGTGGGCGGCCAGGGCCGCGACGATCAGCAATAGCGCCCACCAAGGGGTGCCGCGCAGCAGGCCCTCGAGCCAGACGATGGCCTGCAGCAGGGTGTCGGAGATGGCACGGAAGACGTCGCCGTAGCGCGTCACCAGCCAGTCGACGCCACGATTGACGGCGTCGGCGAAGGAAAAGGTCAGGCCTTCGGGAAACATCCTAGAGCGCCGCCTGGATCTTGCTGCGCGCCGCGGCGTCGGTCACCCAGGCCTGCCAGAGTTCGGGATGGGCCTTGAGCAGCGCCTTGGCGGCGGTGGGGGCGTCCTGCTTGGCGTCGGCCTGCTCGGCCAGGGTGCGGTTGAGCAGCTCGATGGGCACATTGACCCGACTCAGCACGGCCACCAGTTCGGGGGCGCCGTCGTGGAAGGGCTTGGAGAGGCCGGCCTGCACCTGGATGCGCTTGGCATCGCCGTCGCGGGGCTTGAGTTGGACCATGTCGACCCGGCCCAGCAAGGGCGTCGGCGACCAGTAGTAGGTGAGGATCGGCTGCTTGCGTTTGGTCGCCGAGACGATGGCCGCATCCAGCGCCGGCCCGGTGCCGGGGCGGAAGTTGGTGTATTTGTCGCTCAGGCCGTAGCTCTGCAGCATCTGGGTGTTTTCCAGTTCGCAGGTCCAGCCGGCGGGGCAGTTGTAGAAGCGGCCCTTGCCCGGCTCTTCCGGATCGCGGAACAGCTCGGCGTACTGGCCCAGGTCGGCGATGGTCTTCAACTTGGGCGCCTTGGCGCCCTCGCCTTCGACCAGATAGCGCGGCACGTACCAGCCTTCGGTGGCGCCCTCGATAGGCGCGCCCACGCCGACCACCTTGCCGGCCGCGGCGGCCTTGTTCCAGGCCTCGCTGCGGCCGATCCACTCCTCGGCGAACACCTGGATGTCGTTGTTGCCCAGCGCCTGCTCCAGGGTGATGGAGTTGCCGGGGATGCTATCCACCTTGCAGTCGTAGCCGTGCTGCAGGACGAAGCCCATCAGTTCGGTGAGCAGCATGCCGCTCTCCCAGTTCACCCCGGCGAACTTGACCGGCTTGCTGGCACACCAGCTGTCGGCCTGGGCGGTACCGGCGGCGAGCAGGCCAAGGGAAAGGCCGGCGGCCAGGAGGGAACGGCGGGGAAAGGCTGTGGGCATGGGTGGCTCCGTCTGCACTGGGAGGGCCAGGGCGGCAGAGCCGGTCCGCTGGCGATCCTATCTTGGTCAGCGCCAACGGCTCAGGGTTCAGCCAGAGGCCCTGGCACTGCCTTCGTGAGGTTCGCGGGCACTGAAAAGTGCGACCCGGCCCACCTGGCGCACCTCGACCTGGGCGAAGTGCCGATGCAACTCGCGCTCGAGCTCCGCCAGGGTGTCGCCGGCGTTGCCGAAGATACCCTTGCGGTTGTACAAGGCCATCAATCGTTGGCCGAAGCCATTGTGGCCCGCCGCATTGCCCAGGATGGTGGCGCCGAACAGCACGCCGCCAGGCGCCAGCACCGGTGCCAGCTGGGCGAACACCCGCCCCTTCTGCGCCAGGCTGCCGGGCAGGCAGTGCAGGAGGTAGTACAGGGCGATGGAGTCGAAGGGGCCGACCGTGGGGTCCAGGGGTTCCAGCACGTCGTGGCGCAGGGTTTGGGCAGGTCGTCCGAAACGCGCACGAGCGGCGGCGAGACTGGCGGGATTGAGGTCCAGCAGGGTGACCTCGGTGGCGGCCGGCAGCTCCGCCTTGGCCAGGTAGTAGCCAGTGCCCACCCCCACCTCGAGGTGGCGCCGCCCGACGTGCTGGCGAAAGAACGGCAACAGCACCGCGGTGGTCGGGCAACCCCAGGCATAGCGGTTGGAGATGCCCAGGACCCAGGCATCGTAGAGGCGCAGGGTCAGCGGCGAATAGACGGCGGCGCCCGCCTGGCTGTCGTTACCCAAGGATGATGCTCCGGTCGATTGGTCGTCGCCACCCTAGGCTTGGCGCAGCGTCCTGGCAAGAGGCGACGACAGCCCGGCCAGCCGCTGCGCTCGAACTTTGCCCACGCTCGCCTCTTCTACCGGAGGTCACCTTCGCGGAGCCGAGCATGCGTATCCATCACCTCAACTGCGGCTGCATGTGCCCCCTGGGCGGGGCGCTGTACGACGGCTTCAGCCGCGGACTCGCCGCCCACCTCGCCTGTCACTGCCTGCTGGTGGAAACCGACCGGGACGGCCTGGTGCTGGTGGATACCGGCTTTGGCGAAGCCGATCTCCGGGAGCGCGGCCGGCGCCTGAGTCCCTTCTTCCGGCTGATGAATCGCATCCAGTACGATCCCGAACTCAGCGCCCTGGCGCAGCTCCGCCGCCTGGGTTTTCGTCCGGGCGACGTCCGCCATATCGTGCTGACCCATCTGGATTTCGACCACGCCGGCGGCCTGGACGACTTTCCCCAGGCCCAGGTCCATGTGCTGCAGCGGGAGTGGGATGCGCAGCGCCAGCGCCACGGCTTCATCGGTCGGCGCCGCTACAGTCCGGCGCAGTGGCAAGGCATCCGCCATTGGCATTTCCACGAACCCCGGGGCGAGGCCTGGCACGGCTTCGCCAGCGTGCGCGACCTGCCCGGCCTGCCGCCGGAAATCCTGATGATCCCCCTGCCCGGCCACACCCCGGGCCATGCCGGCATCGCCGTCCAGCACGACGGGGGTTGGTTGCTGCATGCGGGCGACGCCTATTTCTACCGCGACGAGATGCACCAGCCCGAACGCCACTGCACGCCGGGGCTGAGGTTCTACCAGCGGCTGATGGAAGCCGACCGCGCCAGCCGCTTAGACAACCAGGCCCGCCTGCGCGAACTCTCCCTGCGCCAGGACCTGGGGCTGACGCTGTTCTGCAGTCATGATCTGGTGGAGTTCAAGCGGTTGCAGGCAGGGACACCGTAGGTTGGGTTGAGCGCAGCGAAGCCCAACAGTGGCCAGGCCGAACCTCTAGTGCTGGGTTTCGATGATGGAGCCGTCGCAAACAACCTACGCGCGTACCCGTTAGCGGCTACTCATCGCGGCCATGGGCCGCTCCTACAGAGGGCTGGCGTCCGTAGGAGCGGCCGCATCGGCGGACCGCCATGGCCGCGATTGATCAGAGCGCAACGGCAACAATGCCAGGGCCGAATCCTTCAGGTTGGTTGCGACGACAGGGCCGTCGCAACCAACCTAGGCAATTACCGGGTAACCCTGCTCCACCGCTTCTCGCCGCCAGTCCAGCAGCGGTAGATAGGTTGTCTCATCCACCGCCGTGACACCCTCGATGGCCAGGACGTCGGCCAGCGCAGGATCGGCGGCCAGGCTGTCGTTCAAGGCGGCGCGCAGGGCTTCCACGTCCGCATCCGAACGACTGGCGGCGGTGATGAAGGGCAGCGTCGGACTGGGGCAGGTGCGTTGCAGCAGGCGCAGACCGGCGACCCGCTCGGGTTGGGCGCGTTGCAGATAGCCGTAGGTCACGGCATCCACCGAGGCCACATCGGCATGCCCTTGCTGCAACAGTGCCAGGCTGTTGGCGTGGCTCTCGCTGACGATCATCTCGCCAAAGAAGCGGGCCCGCTCCGCCAGGGGCGCCACGGCGTGGCGCAGCAGATTCATGCCGGTGTTGGAATCCAGGCCGTTGAGCGCTACGCGCTTGCCGCGCAGATCGGCCAGGCTGGTCGCCTCCAGCGTCTCGGGCACCAGGATGAAGGCGCAGTGCTCGGCTGCCTGGCAGCCCGCGAAGCGATAGCGCGGCGCCGCTACCAGGCGCACCTGGCCGCGCAGGCGGGTGGCCCAGGGATAGCCGCAGGTCTGCGCCAGCAGCAGCTCGGGATGCGTCCAGAGCGTCGACAGCTCCTCGGGCGCGGGGTCGAGCGTCTCGTCCAGGCGCAGCGCCACGGCTTCGGCCAGCTGGCGATAGGCGTCGCGCACCTCGGCAGGCTCGACGTACATGGTAAGGGCGGCGACGGTCATGGGCGGCTCCAGCACGGAAAACCGCCATTATCCCCTATCACTGCACTCAGAGCGCCGCCTTTACCCGTTCGGCGTTTTCCGCCGGCAGCCAGGTCGTCCAGACCTCCGGATGCTCCTTGAGGAAACGCTTGGCCACCACCTGGGCGTCTTCGCGTTTCTCGGCCATGCCGGCGAGGATGCCGTTGAACTGATCGAGGGGGAATTCGACCTTCTCGAACAGCGCCACCAGGGCCGGTGCCTTGTCGTGCAGGTCGCGGGAGACGCCGATGGTGATCTTGGCCGGCAGCGAGCGCGACGGCAGCGGATCGGGATTCTTCGGATCCGACAGGGTCTCCCAGGCCTTCTCACTGAAGGGTGGCTCTTCCAGCTGGACCAGCTTGTAGCGGCCCATCAGCGGGGTCGGCGACCAATAGTAGAAGAGCACCGGCTCGCCACGGCGCATGGCGGTGGCAATGGCAGCATCCAGCGCAGGGCCAGTACCGGTGCGGAAGTTGGTGTAGCTGTCGGTCAGCTTGTAGGCCTTGAGCTTCTGGCTGTTGACGATCTCGCAGGTCCAGCCGGTCGGGCAGTTGAGGAAGCGGCCCTTGCCGGGCTCTTCCGGATCGCGGAACAGCTCCTTGTAGCGCGGCAGATCGGCGACGCTCTTGAGGTCCGGCGCCTTGGCCTGGATGCCACGCGCGGGGTCGCCCTTGACCAGGTATTCCGGTACCCACCAGCCTTCGGTGGCACCCTTGACCGTCTCGCCGACGGCAAAGACCTTGCCAGCCTTTTCCGCCGCGCGCCAGGCCGGACTACGCCCGGCCCACTGCTCGCCGGTGACCTGGATGTCGTTTTGCGCCAGGGCGTTTTCCAGGGTCACGGTGTTGCCCGGCACGCTGTCGGTCTGGCAGCCATAGCCCTTTTCCACCAGCAGGCGCAGGACCTCGGTGGTGAACATGCCGCTCTCCCAGTTGGGACCGGCGAACTTGACCGTCTGCGGATAGGGACAGCCGCCGTCGGCGGCAAAGGCCAGCGGGGTGATGGCAAGGCTGGCAAGGGTCAGGGCGAGACGCAGGCGCATGGGCTAACTCTCCGACGAGGACGTGGGCCTTTCGACCCCCGGCACTGCCATTCGTCCCCGCGGCCCAGAGCTATTTCACAGCGGACCGCCCTCGGCGGTCTTGCGCAGGCCGGCGATCACCGTCTCGCCGGTTTCCCGGGCCAGCTCGGCGTACCAGGCCTGGGTGGCCTGGGGCTCATGCCCGTGAGTGATCTCACAGCGTTTGCGCGCCCGCTCGACGATGCCGGCGACCCGCTCCAACCGCGCGGCCTGATAGGCCTGGAGCGCGGCCAGGGGGTCCTGTTCGGCGTCCAGACAGCGCGCCAGCACCCAGGCATCCTCCATGGCCTGGCAACCGCCCTGCCCCAGGTCCGGGGCCATGGCATGGGCGGAATCGCCCAGAAGCGCCACCCGCCCCTGCACCAGGGTCGGCAACGGCCTGGTATCGTGGATCTCCACCCGGGCCACGCCCTGGGGGTCCAGCCGCTCGATCAGGCGCTGCACCGGCGGTGCCCAGCCGGCGAAGTGCTTGGCCAGTTCCGCGCGGTAACGGCTGCGGTCGTTGGGCGTGCCCTTGGGCAGGGGCACGTCGAAGAAGAAATAGAATTCATCGCCGCCCATGGGCATCAGCGAGACCCGCTGATGCGCCCCGACGAATTGCGCCCAGTCCTGGGCCTCGGCCAGATCCGGCGCGATCTTTACCCGCCCGTTCCAGTTCACGTAGCCGCAATACTCGCGGGTGATGGCCTGGCCCACCACCCGCTCCCGCAGGCGCGAGTGGGTGCCATCGGCGGCGATCAGCAGGTCGGCCCGTTCGCGCCGACCATCGCCGAGCAGCACGGTCACCCCGGCCGTATCCTGCTCGAAGTCCTCGCAGCCGACACCCAGGGCCACGTGCTCGGCGCCCACCGCTTCGAGCAGGAGGCGCTGCAGGTGGGCGCGAGCGATGGGGCGCGCCGGTCGACCCACGGCCTCATAGAGCGGCAACAGGCTGAACCGGGTAAGCAACTGTCCCTCATGGTCGCGATAGCTCATGGTCTGCATGTCGCCGCTGACCGCGGCGATGGCGGACCCGAGCCCCAGCTGCTCCAGCACCTTGACGCCATTGGGCCAGATGGAGAGGGCCGCGCCGATGGGGGCCAGATCCTGCGCGCGTTCGAACAGGCGGACCCGGTGGCCGGCCTGTTGCAACGCCAGGGCGGCGGTGAGACCGCCCATGCCGGCGCCGGCGATGATGATGTCGAGAGATGGCATGACGGACCTCGTTGACCGGTAACAGATACCTTGGCCAAGCAATTTCCTGACCAAGTGGTCAGGTATTGCTCTCTGGGGGTTAGCCGGCTGTCAGGGCCCCGGAAACGCACCAGGGTGGTGCCCCTTGACCATTGGTCGCTTCGTTTCCACGCAGGCTGCCCTTCGTCGGCTCGCATGACGCATTCCAGAGCTCTTCTATACTCCTAAGGTAGTCGCCAGTCGCGTTGTACCCAGCGTTCGCCATCCACAGAGGCCCGCTTGCGGCGACCACAGCGGGTGAGGAGCAGGATCATGATCAATCATGTCTGGGGCCTGCTGGCCCATCCCGATCGCGAGTGGCAACAGATTCGTCGCGAAGGGGAAACGGTCGGGCACTTCTTTGCCCATCATGTCGCCTTCCTGGCGGCCATTCCCGTCGTCGCTTCCCTCGTGGGTACCACGACCTTCGGCTGGCGCTTCGGTGGCGGTGAGGCCCATGTGCTGGACCTGCCCACGGCGGTGGTCCTGGCGGTCATCAGCTATGCGCTGATCATGGCGGCGGTGGTGGCCATGGGGCACGTGATCCACTGGCTGGCGCGGCGCTATCCGGATCGGCCCAGCGCCAACCGCTGCATCCTGTTCGCCGGCTACGTGGCCACGCCCATGCTGCTGAGCGGCCTGGTGGGCTTCTATCCGCTGGTGTGGCTGTGCGCCATCGCCGGGATCGTCGGCCTGGCCTATTCGGCCTACCTGCTCTATACCGGCATCCCCTCCTTCCTCAATATCGATCAGCGGGAAGGCTTCATCATGTCCGGCTCAACCCTGGCCATCGGGGTGCTGGTGCTGGAGGTGCTGATGGCCACCACGGTGCTGATGTGGGGTTATGGACCTGAGTTGTTTGGCTGATCGAACGTCGTTTTGACATAGCAAAAAGCCCGGATCCGTCAATCGATCCGGGCTTTTTGTCGTCAGGGGGCTAGTGGCGGGAGAAGCCGTAGAGGTCCATGGCCAGGATGCGATGGGCGATGCCATCGTGATGGACGCTGAAAGTGCCTTCGGGATCGGCCGCGCCCAGGGCAACGAACAGCGGCAACAGGTGCTCGTCGGTGGGATGGGCCTGACGGGCCTGCGGCGCCTGACGCCGGTAATCGAGCAAGGCGTCCAGATCCCGCTCGCGCAGGCGGCTCTGGATCCAGTGCTGGAAGTCCCGCACATAGCCGGGAGACTCGGCGCCGCCACGGCGGAAGTCACCGAGGTTGTGGGTCAGGCTGCCCGAACCGATCAGCAGGGTATCCGCCGGTAGCACCCTGGCCAGCGCCCGGCCCAGGGCATAGTGGTAGTCCGGTCCACGGGCGGCGCTCATCGACAGCGGCACCACGGGAATTTGCGCGTCGGGATAGAGATAGCGCAAGGGCACCCAGGCGCCATGATCCAGTCCCTGCTCGCCCGTCTCGGCCTCCCAGCCCTGCTCGCGCAGGCCCTGGGCCAGCTGCTCGGCGAGGGTCGGAGCGCCAGGCGCGGGATAATCCAGCTGATAGAGGGCCTCGGGAAAGCCATAGAAGTCATGGACGGTGGCCGGCCGCGTGGCGTTGCCGAATACCGGTATCCGGGTGTCGAAGTGCGCCGAGACCACGACGATGGCGGCCGGGGTCGGCAGCAACTGCCCCAGGGCGCGCCAGGCCGCTCCCGCCGCACCGGCGTCGAGCGCCTCCATGGGCGAGCCGTGGGAAACGAACAGGGTGGGAAGCGACATGGTGGCGACCTCTCGAGCAGGAGTCAGGAGCGCTTGCGTGCATCCCAGGAGAGCTGGCCCGCGCCCAGCAGCGCCAGGGCGGCAGCGGTCACGGCGAGAAAGACCGGATATTCCCAGCCACCGTGGGGATTGGAAAAGGACCAGCCGTTGCCGAAATGGACCGTCGCCGCCGCGAACAGTTGGACGGCAGCGACTGCCGCGACCGGACGCACCCAGGCGCCCAGGATCAGCAGCACGCCGGCGCCCAGCTCGAAGAAGGTGACCGGATAGGCCAGCCAGCCGGGAAAGCCCACCGAGGCGAAGAAACCCGCCGTGCCCGGCAGGGTGAACACCAGCAGCTTGGTAAGGCCATGGGCCAGGAACATGGCACCCAGGGCCAGGCGCAACAACAGAGGAGCATAGGAAGAGGTACGGTCGGTCATGCTGATTCTCGAACTGAGGAAAGATGACCCATTGTCCTGTTTCCAAGACGCGAATAAAGGTGCACGCTGGGAATGAACTGTGCACGTTATGGAAACAATTATTGGATACCCTGAAAGCTCTGCAGGCCTTCGTCAAGATCGTCGAACTGGGCAGCCTGACCGCGGCGGCGGAGCGGCTGGAGCTGTCCCGCTCGGTGCTCACCAAGCACCTGGCCGCCCTTGAACGGCATTACGGCACCCGGCTGCTGCAGCGCACCACCCGTACCCTGAGCCTGACCGAGGCCGGACGCACCCTCCATGAAGGACTGGTGCCCCTGCTGGGTGATCTGGAGGTCCTCGAACAGCGCCTGCAGGAAGGCCACGAACGGCCCCGCGGGCGTCTCAGGGTCAGTGCGCCCCTGACCTTTGGCGTGCGTCACCTAGCGCCCCTGGTGAGCAGCTTCCTGCACGAATATCCCGAGGTCGCCATCGACCTGGAGCTGAGCGATCGCCAGGTGCGCCTGGTCGAGGAAGGCTTCGATCTGGCCGTGCGCATCGGCGACCTCAGCGATTCCAGCCTGGTGGCGCAGCCCCTGGGGGCGGTCGAGCTATTCATCTGCGCCGCGCCCGCCTATCTGCAGCGCCACGGTCGCCCCGAGCATCCTGCCGAGTTGCGCGAGCACCGCTGCCTGCTCTACAGCTATGCCAGCGACGGCGATCTCTGGGAATTCCGGCGCGACGACGAGCGCCTGCAGATCAAGGTCAGCGGGCCGCTGCGCGCCAACAACGGCAGCGTCCTGCACCAGGCGGCGCTGGACGGCCATGGCATCATTCGCCAGCCGGATTTCCTGGTGGGTGATGACCTGGCGGCGGGTCGCCTGGAGCGACTGTTCGCGCCCTGGTACACCCAGGCCATCGCCATCCATGCCCTCTATCCCCATCGGCGCCTGGTGCCGGCCAAGGTGCGGCTGTTCATCGCCTGGCTGCAGCGACATCTGGTCACGCCCGGACCGCGAAAAGCACTGCCGTAGGTCGCCGCCGAACGGTCGTTGGGAGGGGCTTCGCAGCCTCGCGGGGCTTGCCTAGAATCCCCGTCTGTCCCGCCGGCGCTGCCGGTTTCTGCGATGGCTGTCGTCCATGTCGACCGAGAATCCCTGCCTCAGCTGTGGCGCCTGCTGCGCCCATTTCCGCGTGTCTTTCTATTGGGGCGAATGCCAGTCGGCCGGTGGCCTGGTGCCCGACCACCTGACCGTCGCGATCAGCCCGCATCTGGTGGCCATGCAAGGTACCGAGCAGAAGCCGGTACGCTGCACCGCCCTGCTCGGCGAGGTCGGCTGCGGCACGCGCTGCACCGTCTACGAGAACCGTTCCAGCACCTGCCGCGAGTTCACCGCCGCCTGGGAGAACGGCGAAGCCAATCCCCATTGCGATGCGGCCCGCGCCGCCTATGGGTTGCCGCCCCTGACGCCGCCGTTGCAGCCGCATCTGTCGCCCGATCGCGTAGCCTAGAGGAAACCAAACGGCCATCGCCGCTGCCCAAAAAGGCGACGGCTGGGCTGTAAAGCGTGGAAAATGCAGTGCGGATCAGGTTTTCACGGCCCTGCTTGATCGAATACCCTATCGCTCTTTCGCCCGCTATGCGTATCCTGTAGCGCCGAACAACAAGGCTGCTTCAACCGGCCACGTAGAGGCTCACAAAGGCTCTACGCAAGGCAAAGCTGCCGCTATACTGCCTGGCCAATACTCACACATGGAGTTTTTACATGAATAAAGCTGAGCTGATCGACGCCATTGCCGCGTCTGCCGACCTGCCCAAGGCCACCGCTGCCAAAGCCCTGGACGCCTTCACCACTGCGGTGACCGACGCCCTGAAGCAAGGCGACAGCGTCAGCCTGGTCGGTTTCGGAACTTTCGCAGTAAAAGAGCGCGCTGCTCGCGAAGGCCGCAACCCGCAGACCGGTGCCACCATCAAGATCGCCGCTGCCAAGCTGCCCGGCTTCAAGCCCGGCAAAGGCCTGAAAGACGCCGTCAGCTAAGACTGCGTTGGTCGATTCTTGTCTTCCGGGCGCTCCAGAGCGCTTCGGAAGACAGTCCCCCCGCTCCACCCGCTCTCTCCCTCCTCCGCTTTTCCCCCTCTCCCCTCTCCGTCCTAGTGAAAATCCCGACTCGACACCATGAGCTCGTCGAGCAGCGGACTCAGATCGGTCAGGCGACCGGCGATCAGGTGCTGCACCCCCGCCTCCCGTTCCAGATGCCCCTCGACCTGTAGCAGCCGTGCCTGCAGCAGGGGCCGACGCTGCTGTTCACCCACCGCGCGCCAGACCACCACATTGAGCATGCCGTGCTCGTCTTCCAGGGTCACGAAGATCACCCCGCTGGCCGTGCCCGGGCGCTGTCGGCCGCGCACCAAGCCGGCTACCCGCACCAGGGCACCGGGCTTGATCTTGTCCAGCTGCCGGAAATCCCGGCAGCGCCGCGCCTGGAGTTCGCCGCGCAGCAGACTCAGCGGATGCGGCCCCAGGGTGGTGCCCAGCATGCGGTAGTCGGCATGGACGTTTTCCGCGACACTGGGCGCGGGCAAGGCTGGTCGTTCCTCCAGGGCGCTGTCCGCCGATGCGAACAGCGGCAGCTGGCGCTCCACCCCGGCCATGGCCCAGCGCGCCTGATGGCGATCACCGGCCAGCTCCGCCAGAGCACCGGCCTCGGCCAGCTGTCCGCGCGCCCGGGCATCCAGCTCGGCCCGGCGACAGAGGTCCTCGACATCGCGAAAGGGCTGCGTACCCCGTGCCGCCACCAGGCGCCGACCCACCGCCTCCGCCAGTCCCTGCACCAGGCGCAGGCCCAGGCGGATCGCCGGCTGATGGCCGGCCCCCGCCTCCAGCCGGCAGTCCCAGTCGCTGGCCTGCACGGTCACCGCGCGCACCTCGATGCCGTGGCGCCGGGCGTCCTGGAGGACCTGGTCGGGACTGTAGAACCCCATGGGCCAGCTGTTGACCAGGGCACAGGCGAAGGCGGCCGGCTCGTGGCACTTGAGCCAGGAGCTGGCATAGGTCAGCAAGGCGAAGCTGGCGGCATGGGATTCGGGAAAGCCGTAGCTGCCGAAGCCCTTGATCTGCTCGAAGAGGCGCGCGGCGAATTCCGGGCGATAGCCGCGTTCGACCATGCGGCTGTGCAGGCGTTGACGGTGGGGTTCGAGGCCGCCATGACGCTTCCAGGCCGCCATGGAGCGGCGCAGCTGATCGGCCTCGCCCGGCGAATACTCGGCGGCGACCATGGCGATCTGCATCACCTGTTCCTGGAACAGCGGCACTCCCAGGGTGCGTTCCAGCGCCGGCCGCAATTCGTCATGGGGATAGTCGGCCTCTTCCTCGCCATTCCGGCGGCGCAGATAGGGATGCACCATGTCGCCCTGGATCGGCCCGGGACGGACGATGGCCACCTCGATCACCAGGTCGTAGAGGGTTCGCGGCCGGAGGCGCGGCAGCATGGCCATCTGGGCGCGGGATTCGATCTGGAACACCCCCACCGTGTCGGCGCGGGAGATCATGGCGTAGGTGGGCGCATCTTCCTGGGGCAGGCTGGCCAGGGTCCAGCGCTGGCCGCGCCAGTTGGCGACCAGGTCGAAGCAGCGGCGCAGGGCGCTGAGCATGCCCAGGGCGAGGATGTCGACCTTGAGCAGGCCCACGGCATCGAGGTCGTCCTTGTCCCACTGGATCAGGGTGCGCTCGGGCATGGCGGCGTTTTCCACCGGCACCAGTGTGGCCAGGGGCGCCTCGGAGATGACGAAGCCGCCGGGATGCTGGGAGAGATGCCGGGGAAAGCCGATCAACTGGCCGGCAAGGATGAGTACCCGCTGCAGCAGGGGGCTGTCGGGATCGAAACCGGCTTCGCGCAGGCGCGCGGGGCCGGGGATCTCGTCGGTCCAGCGCCCGGCGCACCCGGACAGGGCGTCGAGCTGGTCGCCCGGCAGGCCCAGCGCCTTGCCGACATCGCGCAGGGCGCCGGCGGCATGGTAGGTGCTGACCACCGCGGTGAGCGCGGCCCGCTCGCGGCCATAGCGGCGAAAGACATACTGGATGACCTCTTCGCGGCGCTCGTGCTCGAAGTCGACGTCGATGTCGGGCGGTTCGTCGCGCTCGCGGGAGATGAAGCGCTCGAACAGCAGATTGCCGGTGAGCGGATTCAGCTCGGTGATACCCAGCACGTAGCAGACCACCGAGTTGGCCGCCGAGCCGCGGCCCTGGCAGAGGATGTGCTGGCGGCGGGCATAGTCGACGATGTCGTGCACGGTGAGAAAGTAGTTCTCGTAGCCCTTCTCGGCGATCAGCGCCAGCTCCCGGGCCACCTGGTCGGTGACCCTTGCCGGCGCTCCCTCCGGCCAGCGCCAGGCCAGGCCGCGGCGGGTCAATTCGGCCAGCCAGGAGCCCGCCGTCTCGCCGGCGGGTATCACCTCCCGGGGATAGCGATAGCGTAACTCGCCCAGGTCGAAGCGGCAGCGGGCGGCGATCGCCAGGGTCTCGGCGCGCAGCGCCGCGGGATAGAGGCCCTCCAGCGCCGCCAGCGGCCGCAGATGACGCTCGCCGTTGGGATGCAGGTGATAGCCGGCCTCGGCCACCGGCAGGTGATGGCGGATGCCGGTGAGCACATCCTGCAGGGCACGGCGTCCGCGGGTGTGCATGTGCACGTCGCCGCAGGCCACTGCCGGCACGCCCAGCTGCCTGCCCAGCGCCTGCAACTGCCGGAGTCGAGCGGCATCGTCGGCGCCGCGCAGCAATTCGACGCCGAGCCAGAGGCGCTCGGCGAAGACGCTCCTGAGCCATTCGCCCTCCTCGGTCGCGGGTTCGCCGCCGGGCAGCCAGATCGCCAGCAAGCCGGGCAAGGGCTGCTGCAGATCCGCACGACCCAGCTGGTAGCGGCCCTTGGGTGCTCGGCGGCGTGCCCGGGTGATCAGCGCGCAGAGGCACTCGTAACCCGGCAGATCCTCCACCAGCAGCACCAGGCGCAGACCGTCGTCGAGGGTCAGTTCGCTGCCGATGATCAGGGGCAGCCCGACTTGGCGCGCCGCCTGCCAGGCGCGGACGCTGCCGCTCAGGGTGCATTCGTCGGTGATGGCCAGCGCCGCGTAGCCAAGCGCCCTGGCCCGCTCGAACAATTCCAGGGCACTGGAGGCACCGCGCTGGAAGCTGAAATTCGACAGGCAGTGCAACTCGGCATAGCCGCTCATGCGAACCAGCCCTGGATCCACCAGGGCGCCTCCTCGCCATAGCGGCGAAAGGCCCAGGCCTGGCGTCCGTCGGCCACCTCGATGCGGTAGTAGTCGCGCCGCTGATCACCCCCGTCCCACCAGCCGCTTTCGATGCGCTCGGGACCGGCGAGGACCCGGCGTGGCTGGCCGTCGAGGGGACGCGGTTCGCTCAGCAGCCAACCCGGACGCAGGCCGGGCAAGGCGGTCTCCAGACGCCGCTCGTGGCGCCAGACCAGGGCGCGCTCGGGACGATGATCCGCCTGGATGCCGAGACCCAGCACCGCTTCCTCGCCCAGCCGGGCACGCAGGCGTTCGCGTAGCACTTCCCAGCCCACGGCCTGGGCGGGACGCTCGTCGAACAGGCCATGGCGTTCCGGCACGAAGAGGGGCAACTCCTCGCTTTCCAGGCGCAGCGCCAGCACCGGGGCCACCACCTGCAGCTGTTCGAGGCGACTGCGGGCGAATTCGAACAGCAGGGCGGCATCGCGTTCGGGGGCCAGCAGGCCGATGGTGAGGGTGGTGGC
This sequence comes from Pseudomonas sp. JUb52, assembly GCF_004341115.1. Classification (NCBI taxonomy): domain Bacteria; kingdom Pseudomonadati; phylum Pseudomonadota; class Gammaproteobacteria; order Pseudomonadales; family Pseudomonadaceae; genus Pseudomonas; species Pseudomonas sp. JUb52. The sequence goes on along the minus strand of NZ_SLYS01000015.1, from coordinate 100,331 downwards.
CGGCCCCTGGCGATGTTCCAGCCAGAGCAGGAAGCGCTGCACGCCCCGGTCGCGACTGGCCAGCCAGACCGCCAGATCGGCGGTGAGGCGACGCAGGGGGAACAGCAGCGCCTGGTGGGATTCCACCTCGAAATTGAGCTCCACCCGCGCCACGAAACGATCGGGCGGCCGATAGAACTCCAGCGCCAGGCTGCGACTGCCGCCCAGCAGATCCAGCTGCTGCAGCAGCTCGGGGGCGAAGCGCCGGGCCAGGGCGGCCCTGGGCAGGGCCTTGAGTTGCTCCAGGCGGCGGATGCCCATGCGCACCAGCGCCTGGGCCTGCTGGGGGGCGAAACCGGCGCGCTCCACGGGCAGCCGATCGAGCAGGCACGGCAGGTCGTCCGGCGCGGCGATGAGACCATCGGCGACATTGGTCAGCATGCGCGCCGCCACCGGATTGGGCGCCAGGGCCAGCCGGTGGCGAAAGCCCAGGCCCTGGAGCTCTTGGCGCAGGCGCCGCTCCAGCCGTGGCCAGGGCCCCAGCAGCGGCAGGCTGGACTGGATCTCCAGCAGCAGCGCCCGCGGATAGTGGCGACTGACCTGGGAGCTGAAGCCGTAGCCCCAGGCCGCCAGCAGCGCCTCGGCCGTCTCGATGAGCGCCGGGTCGTATTCCTGCTGCTCGAAGTCGCGGGTCAGCGCCTGGGCGGCGGCCAGGGTCAGGCCGGGGCGCAGCCCCAGGGCCCGCGCGGCCGGATTGACCGCCTGCAGCAGGCGGCGCTGTGGCGGACCGGAAAGCAGCACCAGCGGCCGCTCCGGCTGGGGATGACGGCGCAGCACGGCATCCAGCGCCAGCTGTGGAAAAAGGATGCAGGCCCAGCGCATGGCAAGCTCAAGCGCCGCCGGCCAGATCGAGCACGCCGGGCTGACCGCCGCGGCATTTGCGGATGTGCAGCCGTTCCAGCGGCGCCCTGAGTTCGAGGCGCAAGGCCGCCGGCGAAGGATTGTCCAGGGCGGCGGCTGGGCGCAGGGCGAAGGCCAGGGTACGGCCGCTCTCGGCGGCGACCTGCAGCCGGCGCAGCTGGCGATCGTCGGCCCGCTCGGGCCAGCAGAGCACCGCGCCGAAGCAACCGGAGCGCAGGCACTGCTCGGCGGCCCAGAGCACCTCGGCGCCCTGGGCGCGGATCACCACCAGGGCATCCAGCGCCACGCCGGCCGCCTGCCAGGCCAGAGGATAGGGCAACAGCGGCGGCCCTATCAGGGCGATGCGCTCGGCGGCCTGGCTCAGGCGCGCCAGGGTCGGCCAGAGCAGCCGCAACTCGCCATGGCCGGGGCCGGCGAGCAGCAATTCGGTCAGGGCCGCTTCCGGCCAGCCGGCACCGGGCAGATGGGCATCCAAAGCAGCGACCCCGGTGGGCTGGTCGCTGCGTCGGGCGTCGGGACTGGTCTGCCCCTTCCACAGGCGCCGCTCCTCGAACAGCCGGGCCAGGCTGGCACCGCCGCTCATGCCGCCAGACCTGCAGGGATATTGTCCATGGCCATCGCCTCTATCTGTATATGCATACAGTATTAGAGGCGATTCGCATCGGGGTCAAGTCGAACCGCTGTCTTTGCGGTTGCAGGGATCGCTCAGATCCAGATCACCACGCCGACCAGCGCGGCCAGCAACAGCCACTGTTCGAGGTAGTAGCGGAAGCGGTTGCGCTTCTTCAGCGCCTTGCCGCGCTGGCGGATGCGATAGAGGTGCCGGAAGGCGCGATTGAGGCCGCCGGTCTTGTCGCTGGCGTCATTGGGCGAGGCCGCCGAGGCCAGCAGGGTGCCACTGACCCAGCGATTGAAGGCGCTCGCCCAGCGATAGCGCAGCGGCCTTTCCACGTCGCAGAACAGGATGACGCGATCCTGGTCGGTGGTGTTCTCGGCGTAGTGGATGAAGGTTTCGTCGAACACCACCGCCTGGCCATCGCGCCAGTGATAGCGCTGGCCGTCCACCTCGATGAAGCAGCGCGGATCATTGGGCGTGGCCAGGCCCAGGTGATAGCGCAGGGAGCCGCCATAGGGATCGCGATGGCGCACCAGCCGCGATCCGGGCGGCAACTCGGCGAACATGGCCGCCTTGACCGTGCCGATGCCGCGCAGCAATTCAGTGGTTCTGGGGCACAGCTGCATGGCGGAAGGATGGCTGTCGCCGTACCACTTCAGATAGAAGCGCTTCCAGCCGCTCTTGAAGAAGGAGTTGAAGCCGGCATCGTTGTGCTCGGCGGATTTCTTGATCTGGCCGGCGCGCAGCAGGTCGAGGGCCTCGTCGCGGATCAGCTGCCAGTTGTCCTGCAGCACCTGCAGTTCGGGAAAGCGCTCCACCGGGTGATAGGGCGTGTTGGGCACCCGCGAGGTGAGGAACATGAAGGTGTTCAGCGGCGCCAGAAAGGTCGAATGGTCACTGAGCTGACGCAGCAAGCGATGGCGCACCCGCCCGCGAAAGTGCACATACGAAACACAGAGAAAAAAACCGCCAATCACGAACCACTTCACGCGTCGCTGCCCTGAAAAGAATGTTTCCGGATGTTATACGCCTCACCTGGGGCCGGGCCTAGTCTTTACAGTCTGACGATAAGCTGAATGCCTGGTGTCGAGCCGGACAGCAGCACTGGGAGCCGTAGCGGGCATCTTGTATCCTGCAGGTGACAATTCGAGTGCCCGGAGGGCCTCATCATGCGTTCGCTGCTCTATGGCCTGCTGCTCGCCAGTGGCGTCGTGGCCGCTCAGGATGTCTACAAGTGCGTGGACGACCAGGGCCGGACGACCTATACCCAGGGCGCCTGCCCGACGAATAGTCAGATCACCACCATTCCGCTGCAGAGCCTGCCCGAGAGCAACGGTTTCACGCCGCCGCCCCGGCCTGCCACGCCGCCGCCGGCAGCCGCGCCGCGGGAGGTCACCGTGGTACCCGCCCCCGCTTCCAGCCGCCAACGTCCGGTCGACGACGTCACCGTGGTCGGTGGCTCTTCGTCCTCTTCGAGCTTTCGCCAGGAAAGCGAGGTGCGCGGCTCCGGCATCATCTATCAGCCGGTGCCGGTCTACATCGACCGCCGGCCGCGCAACGAGACCTGGCACATGGTGCCCCATCCCCAGGCGCAGCAGCCCCAGCCGCCGGCGCCTCCGCCGCCACCGAACCGGGGCATTCCCATCGATCGCTAGCACTAGAGCTTGTGCAGGAAGTTGACGACGAACTTACGCCCCTCGGTGCGGTTCTCGGCGTCCTGCTCGAAGTAGCTGTTGACGGTGATCAGGTTCTCCCGGGAAAAGGCGTAGGTGAAACCCGGACCCCAGGCCCAGACCTTTTCCCGCCGCCCGCTGACGTCGTGACCATCGACCTGAGTGTCGGTGATCTGCCGCAGCCAGTAGCCGCTCAGGCCGACGCTGAGGCGATCGTTCAGCGCGTACTGGGTGGCGAAGTTGGCGTGCAGCGCCTGGCCGGCCTGGGTGTCGGAGACCGCGCCGAAGCTGCGCAGCGGCTGATCGTTCTTGCCGTTCCACAGGTACCAGAAGCGTCCGGTCACCGACCACTGGAGCGTCAGCCAGTAGGTGGTGGCGTAGTAGGGGTTGAAGGACCAGAAGTTGCTGCCCGGATTGATCGCCCGGTCGCGGTCGTAGCGCCCGGTGGGGGCGACGATCTCAGCCTCGATGCGTTGTGCCCAGCGCGGTCCGCCGTCGGTGCGGGTGGTGGTGGGCAGTTGCAGGAAGGCGCCCAGGGTCAGGTCCCCTACCCCTTCGCGGGCGCTCAGCGCCTGGCCGCCGAGGCCGTCATCGACATCGGCGTGGGCCAGCCAGGGCAGGATGGCGGTGAATCCGGGCATGGCGCCATTGGCCAGGGGCTGGCCGAGGTAGATCAGCTGGGTGACCGGGGCGAAGGTGGTCAGCTCCTGCTTGGGCAAGGGCAGCTTGCGGCCGTCCTGGTCGTTGAAGCGGCTGGTCTTGCCATAGATCAGGTATTCCGCCAGGTACCAGCCGGGGCCATCCGGCGCTGGCGCGCCGTCGTAGAAGCTGGTGGAGCCGAGATTGAGACCGGGCAGGTCGTAGGCCTGGGCCACTGTGGAGGCGAGACTGGCCGCGGCCAGCAGACCGAATCCGAAACGTGTGCGCATGACGTCGTCCTGAAGTTGTTCTTGTTGTGGGAAAACGTGATCGCCGCACCCGGCAGGCGCGGCGATCCGGGTCAGACGTAACTGGCGGCGAGACCGCCATCCACCGGCAGGTTGGCGCCGTTGATCCAGCGCGAGGCATCGCTGCAGAGAAAGGCGATCACCGCGGCCACCTCGTCGGCCAGCGCCGGGCGCAGCATGCGCAGACTGTCGCGGGCCACGCGCTCTTCGCCGAGCATGCTGACGAAGTCGCCGAGGATGGGTGTGAACACCGGTCCCGGCGCCACGCAGTTGATGCGCACGCCGAATTCGCGCAGCCAGGTCTGGGATTGCACGAAGTTCCAGACGATGAGCGCTTCCTTGAAGTACTGGTAGCAGGTGGCCTGGTCCACCGGGTGCGCCTGCAGCCAAGCCTCGGCCGCAGCGAAGTCGGCGATCCCGGCCAGCTCGCGGTGCCGTTCCAGGCGCTGCGGCCATTCGGTGCCGAGGATGGAGGCGACATTGACGATGGCGCCGCCCGGCCCCAGCCGCGCGACCAGTTGCTGGCTGAGCAAGCGCAGGCCGAGGTAGTTGACGCGCGCCACCGTCTCCCGGGGCGCCGTGCCCGGCACCCCGGCGATGTTGCACAGGCCGTGCAGGCGCGCCGGCAGGCGACTGACCAGGGCGGCGATGCTGTCGGGGTCGCCCAGGTCGGCCTGGTGGAAGTCGTCCAGGCTGAACTGGGGCTGGTTGCGGTCGACGCCGATCACATAGGCGCCCTGGAAGCGCGCCAGCCGCGCCAGCTCGGCGCCGATGCCGGAGGCCACGCCTGTGACGACCAGGGTCTTGCCATTCAGGGTCATGGGATTTTCCTCTTGTTGTTATTGGTTGGGTAACTCGGGCTAGAAGGGATAGCTCGGCGGCTCGTTATGCTCGGTCACCCACTGCCACTGGCTGTAGTCGTCCCAGTTGCACAGGCCACCGACGCTGCCACCGTTGCCGGACTGGCCACGGCCGCCGAAGGGATTGACCACCTCGTCGTTCACCGTCTGGTCGTTGAGGTGCAGCATTCCGCACTCCAGCCGTTCGCCCAGGGCCCGGGCGCGGGCCAGGGAGCCGGAGAGCACGCCGGCCGCCAGGCCGTAGGGGGTGCGATTGGCCAGGTCGACGGCCTCGGCCTCGCTGGCGAAGGTCACCACGCTGGCCACCGGTCCGAAGATCTCTTCGTCGAAGGCGCGCATGCCGGGACGGACGCCGCTCAGTACGGTCGGGACATAGAACAGCCCTTCGTGCCGGCCGCCCTGCTCCAGCCGGGCACCCGCAGCGAGGCTGTCGGCGACGATGCCCTGTACCCGTTGCAGTTGCCGGGCATTGATCAGCGGACCCAGCTGGGTAGAGGGTTCCAGCGGATTGCCCAGGCGCAGGGCGGCGGCGCGGGCGGCCAGGCGTTCGGTGAAGGCGGCGGCGAGGCGCTGGTGCACCAGGATCAACCCGGTGGCCATGCAGATCTGCCCCTGGTGCAAAAAGCTGCCCCAGGCGGCGCAGCCGACGGCGCGGTCGAGATCGGCGTCGTCGAGCACGATCAGCGGATTCTTGCCACCCAGTTCCAGGGCCACCTTCTTCAGGTGGCGCCCGGCGCTTTCCGCCACCTGGCGTCCGGCCTGGGTCGAGCCGGTGAAGGCGATCATCCGCACCTGGGGATGGGCGCAGAGCGCCGCGCCGGCCTCGGCACGCCCGGGCAGCACCTGCAGCACGCCCCGAGGCAGGCCGATGGCCTCGAACAGCCGGGCTATGAGGATGCCGCCACTCACCGGCGTCTGGTGATCCGGCTTGAGCACCACGGCATTGCCGCAGGCCAGCGCCGGGGCCACGGCGCGCAGGGAAAGGATCAGCGGGAAATTGAACGGCGAGATCACCCCCACCACGCCATGGGGCAGGCGCCGGGCATAGGACAGGGCCCCGCGCTCGCTGGGCAGGACCACGCCATGGGCCTGCAGCAACTGACCGGCGACCTGCTGCAGGATGACCCCGGCTTCACGCAATTCCAGCTCGGCCTTGGGCAGGATGCCGCCGGTCTCCCGGGCGATCAGGGGGGCCAGTTCGGCGCGATTCATTTCCAGGTGCGCGGCGGCGGCCAGGAACAGCCCGGCCTTTTGCCGGGCGGTCCAGGCGGCCCAGGCCGGTTGCGCCCGGGCCGCCTTGGCGCAGGCCTGGTCGATGTCGGCGACGCTGGCCAGACCGGTGCGGTGCAGGGGCTGGCCGGTGGCAGGTTCGATGACCTCCAGGGTGCCGCCCTGGGCGGCGATCCAGTCGCCATCGAAGATCCGCTCGCGCCAGGGGGCGCCGTCCAGGAACGGCGTGGATGATCTGCTCATAGCCTTCTCCTTGTTGTTATCGGGCCGCGGTGGGCACAGGCAAGGGAGCAAGGGCTGTGCCCAGACCGGGCTGACAGGAAAAAGCGCCGTTCAATCAGGGACTTGCTGGCTCAGACAGGCAAAGGTCCCGGGGCCAGCCGGCAAACGCCTTGCTCAAAAGATAAAGTTATGAGGTATAACCTTTTCCTCGATTGCGCATTTGCGCACTTCACCCGAGAGGTCGTGCCATGGCCCGTTCCGAACGTCTGTCCCTCAGCGATCTGCAGCAGGCTGCTAGCGGCTTCCAGCGTGGCGACAGTGCCGCCTGGGATGGCAGCGCCAGCCCGACCCAGGCGGAACTGGCCGAGTGCCTGTTCTTCTCACCCGGCGATGGCCGCATCTGGCTCAACGACCAGCGCATGCTGCTGGTACACGCCTCCGCCTTTGGCGCCCTGCGGCGCGAGCTGATTGGCGCCCTGGGGCAGGAACGCGCCCGCGGCCTGCTGACCCGGGTCGGCTATCTTTCCGGAGTGCGCGATGCCGAGCTGGTGCGCAAGCGCTGGCCCCAGGCCGACGCCGCGGCGATCTTTGCCGCCGGTACCCGGCTGCATGGCCTGGAGGGCCTGGTGCGGGTCGAGCCGCTGCATTTCGAATTCGATGTCGACCAGGGGCGCTATGGCGGCGAATTTCTCTGGCATCACTCGGCCGAATGCGACGAGCACCAGATCGCCCATGGCCAGGGCAGCGATCCGGCCTGCTGGATGGAGATCGGCTATGCGATCGGCTACGTCAGCAGCCTGTTCGGCCGCCTGGTGATCTTTCGCGAGGTGGAATGCCGTGCCATGGGCCACCACGTCTGCCGGGTCGAAGGCCGCAACGCCGAACGCTGGCCCGACGTGGCGGAAGACCTGCGCTATCTCAATGCCGCCGGCGACGGCGCTCCGGCGCTGACACCGGCGGAACGTCTGCCCGCGCCCCTGCCCCACGCCGCCGACGGCCAGCAGCCGCTGGTAGGGGCTTCAGCGGCCTTCAACAGCGCCTTCCAGGCCTTGCAGCGGGTCGCCCCGACTCCGGCCACGGTGCTGCTCACCGGCGAATCCGGGGTGGGCAAGGAACTGTTCGCCAGCCACCTGCACCGCCTCAGCCGCCGCGCCGACGGCCCCTTCGTCGCCCTCAACTGCGCGGCCATTCCCGAGAATCTCATCGAAGCCGAATTGTTCGGCGTGGAGCGCGGCGCCTTCACCGGCGCCAACCAGTCCCGCGCCGGACGTTTCGAACGGGCCCAGGGCGGCACCCTGTTCCTCGACGAGATCGCCTGCCTGAGTCTGCCCGGTCAGGGCAAGCTGCTGCGCGCGCTTCAGGAGCGCGAGATCGAGCGGGTCGGCGGCAGCCGCACCCTCAGGGTGGACGTTCGGGTGATCGCCGCCACCAACCTGGATCTGCGCGAGGCGGTACGTCGCGGCGAATTCCGCGAAGACCTCTTCTATCGCCTCAACGTCTATCCCATCGGCATTCCGCCCCTGCGTGACCGGCGCGACGACGTGCCCCTGCTGGTGGATCTGTTCCTGCGGCGCTTCTGCGCCGCCTACGAACGGCCGCCGGTGGGCCTGACCATGCGCGCCCTCAAGGCCCTGCTGCGCTACGACTTTCCCGGCAACGTACGGGAATTGCAGAATCTGGTGGAGCGCGGGGTGATCGCCAGCGATCCGGGCGAACTCATCGACCTGCCCCACCTGTTTCGCGGCGAGCCGCTGCCGGCCGAGCTCGTCGACGAGGCACCGCCTGCCACCGGCTGGCTGGAGCGCCTGGGCGTGGACGGCGAACGCCCGCTGCCGCTGGCGCAGCTGGAAGCCGAGCTGCTCGACGAAGCCCTGGCGCGCAGCCAGGGCAACATGGCCGCCGCGGCGCGCCTGCTCGGCCTGAGCCGCGCCCAGTTCGCCTATCGCCATCGCCGCGCCCGCCAGGATCTGGACTAGAATAACCCCTCGATACCCTCCCCTCGCCATCTCCGACGGAAGCCCTTCCCGCCGATGAGTTCCCCCGACGACGCCACGCCCCTGGACCCTGCCACCACCCCCTGGCTGGACACCGCCGTAGGCTATGCCCTGCGCCGCGCCCAGATGAAGATGTTCCAGCATCTGGTGGACAGCCTGGCCGCCTATGACCTGCGCCCCGCCCAGTTCACCGCCCTGGTGATCCTCGAGCAGGAGCCCGGCCTGATGCAGGCCGACCTGGCCCGGCGCCTGGCCATCGAGCCGCCGCAACTGGTCCTGCTGCTGAACAAGCTGGAACGCCAGGGTCTGGCCGAACGGGTGCGCGGCACCCAGGATCGCCGCGCCTATGCCCTGCACCTCACCGACCAGGGCCGCGCCCTGGTCGGCGAACTCAAGGAACGCGCCGCCGCCAGCGACCGCGCCGCCAGCGCCCCGCTGGACGACGCCGAGCGGGCCGAGCTGTTGCGGCTGCTGCGCAAGCTCAATGGGGAGCTGGGCTGAAGGTCGATCGACGTGGATTGTGTTCGGCTTCGCTGCGCTCAACCGCAACCTACGAAACCCTCACGCCACTCAAAACACCCCCTCTCCCCTTGGGAGAGGGTTGGGGTGAGGGAAACCTCAACGCCCGCGCTCACGCCCTGATCAACAGCGGCGCCGTTCCCTGGTAGCAGGCGCCCAGCCGCTCGGCGCGATGGGTCAGGACGCTGCGCTGGTTGAGCGAGCCCTTGTCGGTGATCTCGCCGCGGTCGGCGGATGGCGGCTCTTCCTGCAGAGCGATCCATTCCAGGCGGCTGGCGTTGCCCGAGGCCTCGCGATTGAGGCGCTTGAGCCAGGCGGCGAACCAGTCCTGCACCGGGGCGCTGGCCAGCACCGTGGCGGCATCGACCGTATCGTCCAGCCCGGCCAGTTGCCGGCAATCCGCCAGGCGTGGAAAGACCAGCAGCCCCAGGCATTCGCGATCCGGCCCCGCCACCACCACGTCCTGCACCAGCGGCGTCCCCTCCAGCACCGCGCGATTGCGCAGGGGACCAACGCTGACGAAGACCCCGGACGAGAGCTTGAAGTCCTCGGCGATGCGGCCGTCGAACATCAGGCCCAGTTGCGGATTGGCCGGATCGACCAGCTTGAGCGCATCGCCGGAGCAATAGAAACCTTCTTCGTCGAAGCAGGCCGCGGTCTGCAGAGGATCGCGCCAATAGCCGGGCATGATGTGCGGACCGCGGAAGCGCCCTTCCAGCTTGCCGTCCACCGGTACCAGCTTGAGTTCGCACCCCGGCGCCGGCACCCCGACATAGCCGGCCACCGAGAGCGGCCCGGTGGTGAAGGTGCAACTGGGCGAGGCCTCGGTCATGCCCAGGCCGGCCATCATGCGGATGCGTTCGCCGCAGTGGGCCTCGGCAATGCGATCCAGGCGATCCCAGACGCTTTGCGACAGCCCCGCCGCGGCAAAGAAGAACAGTCGCATGCGGGCGAAGAAGCGCTCGCGCAACCTGGCGTCGCGCTCCAGCGCATTGGCCAGCTCTTCCCAGCCGCGCGGCACCGTGAGATAGGCGGTGGGCGATACCTCCTGCAGGTTGCGCAGGGTCTCCCCAAAGCCCTGGGGCGTCGGCTTGCCCTCGTCCAGGTAGAAGGTGCCGCCGTTGTAGAGCACGATCCCCAGGTTGTGGCTACCGCCGAAGGTGTGGTTCCAGGGCAGCCAGTCCACCAGCACCGGCGGCTCTTCGCCGAACACCGGGAAGGTCTGCAACAGCATCTGCTGGTTGGCGCAGAGCATGCGCTGGGTGGTGGTCACCGCCTTGGGCAGCTTGGTGGAACCGGAAGTGAAGAGAAACTTGGCGATGCTGTCCGGACCGGTGGCGGCGAAGGCACGCTCGGCGGCGGCCAGCTCACCGCGGGCGAGCAGCGCCGCGAAGGCCAGGGTGCTGCGACCCTGCACCTGGCCACGGGTCGCGATCACCGGTACGTCGGCGGGTAGCACGGCGTCCAGCGCCTTCTGGAAGGCCGGGCCGTCGCTGACGAACACCAGCCCCGGCTGCAGGAGACCGCAGACATGGCGCAGCTTGGCGTGGTCCTGGGACAGCAGCGCATAGCCGGGTGACACCGGGCAGAAGGGAATACCGGCATAGAGCGCCGCCATGGCCAGTTGCAGGTGCTCGGGGTCGTTGCCGGAGAGAATCGCCAGCGGACGCTCGGCGCAGAGGCCGAACTCCAGCAGCGCGGCGGCCAGCTGGCGCACCCGCTGCAGCATCTCGCCATAGGAAAATTCGTGCCAGGCGCCGCCGGCCTCCCGTGCGGCGAAGAAGGTGCGGTCCGGTGCCACCGCGGCCCAGTGCAGCAGGCGATCCAGCAGCCGCGGCGGCGGTGGGGTCAGGGCTTCCTGGGAGGCCATGTAGAGCAGTCCCCCGCGCTCTTCCACCGTGACCCCGGGGTGGCCCAGGGTCACCGGGCGATAGCGCAGCGGCTGATCGGCGGGCGCGCGGGTTTGCGTGACGTGACTCACCTTGAATTCTCCTCTGGGCTGGCGCCCGGAGGCGCCTCTTATTGTTGTTGCAACAGGAGCTAGGGACTGCGGACGCTAGATCGGGTAGTGACGTGGCCCCGTCTGCAGCGTCACCCAGCGCAACTGGGTGAAGTGGTCGATGGAGGCGCGCGAACCGAAGCTGCCGTAGCCGCTGGACTTGACGCCGCCGAAGGGCATCTGCGCCTCGTCGTGCACCGTGGGGCCATTGATGTGGCAGATGCCGCTCTCCACCCGCTGGGCCAGCGCCAGGGCGCGGGCGGTGTCGCGGCTGAAGATGGCGGACGAGAGACCGAATTCGGAATCGTTGGCCAGGCGCAGCAGGGCTTCGTCGCCCTCGGCACGGATCACCACCGCGACCGGTCCGAAGGATTCCTCGGCATAGAGCTGCATCTCGGCGGTGACGCCATCCAGCAGGGTCGGCTGGAGGATGCTGCCGTCGAGCTGGCCACCACAGACCAGCTGGGCGCCCTTGCCCACGGCGTCGTCGATCATGGCCTTGATGCGGGTGCCGGCGCTGGCGTCGATCAGCGAGCCCAGCACCGAGTCGGCTGCACTGGGATCACCCGCCTTGAGGGTGCGCACCTTGGCCGCCAGGCGCTCGACAAAGGCGTCGGCGATGCGGCTGTCGACCAGCAGGCGCTCGGTGGACATGCAGATCTGCCCCTGGTTGAAGTAGGCGCCAAAGGCTGCCGCGGCGACCGCGGCATCCAGGTCGGCGTCTTCCAGCACCAGCAGCGGCGCCTTGCCGCCCAGTTCCAGCACGGCGGGCTTGAGATGGCGCGCCGACAGCTCGCCAACGATGCGACCGACCCGGGTGGAGCCGGTGAAGTTGACCCGCCGCACCGCCGGGTTGGCGATCAGCCGTTCGACGATGGCCGGGGCATCCTCCGGCGCGTTAGTGACAACGTTGACCACGCCGTCGCCCAGCCCGGCGTCCTGCAGCACCTGGCCGATCAGCCGGTGCACGCCCGGACTCTGTTCGGAGGCCTTGAGCACCACGGTGTTGCCGCAGGCCAGGGGCATGGCCAGGGCGCGGGTCCCCAGGATCACCGGCGCGTTCCAGGGCGCGATACCCAGCACCACGCCACAGGGCTGGCGCAAGGCCATGGCGAAGCTGCCGGGAACGTCGGAAGGGATGACTTCGCCCTGGATCTGGGTGGTCATGGCCGCCGCCTCGCGCAGCATGTTGGCGGCCAGGTGGACATTGAAGCCGTACCAGTTGGCCATGGCCCCGGTCTCCCCGGCCAGGGCGACAAATTCGCCACTGCGCGCGGCCAGGCCATCGGCTGCCGCCAGCAAACGGCGGCGGCGCTCGCCCGGTGGCAACGCGGCCCAGGCGGGAAAGGCGGCCTGGGCCGCGGCCACCGCGGCGTCGGCATCGTCCAGGGTGGCGGCGGCCACCGTGGAGACCACCGCGCCAGTCACCGGATGGCAACGCTGATAGCTGCGACCGTCGCCGGCCGGGCGGCTGGCGCCGCCGATGAGCAGGGAAACTTCGACCATGACGTTGCCTCTTGTTGTGCTTGTGGGTAACGACTGTGGATGCTGTCGATCAGCGCTTGTAGGTCTGCAGACCGGGCTTGATGCTCTTGTCGTCGAGGAACTGCTTCATGCCCTGCTCGCGACCGCCTTCCGGATCCTGCAGGCGCGACTGGTCGAGCTTGGCGTAGAGGTAATCCTCGTTCTGCTCCCAGGTCAGTTCGCGGCAGCGCTTGAAGCCAACCTTGGCCGCGCGCAGCACCACCGGATTCTTGTCCAGCAGCTCGCGGGCCAGGGCGGTGGTGACCTCGCGCAACTGATCGCGCGGCACGCTCTGGTTGACCAGGCCCATGGCCGCGGCCTCGGGACCGCTGAAGGTCTTGCCTGTCATCACATAGTAGAGGGCGGTGCGATGGCCCACGGTGTCGGCCAGGGCCTTGCTCACCAGGTTACCCGGCGGGATGCCCCAGTTGATCTCGGACAGGCCGAAGGTGGCCTCGTCGGCGGTGATGGCCAGGTCGCAAGCCACCAGCGGACTGAAGCCGCCACCGAAGCACCAGCCGTTGACCATGGCGATGGTCGGCTTGGCGTACATGCGCAACAGCTTCCACTGCCACTGGGAGGCCTCGCGGCGGATCTTTTCCTGCAGGATCTCCGGGCCGGCGTCGGTCTCGCGGAAGTATTCCTTGAGATCCATGCCCGCGGTCCAAGCCTCGCCGGCACCAGTCAGCACCAACACGCCGGCGCTGGCATCCTGCTCCAGGGTCTCCAGCACCTCAACCATCTCGCGGTTGAGGGTGGGGCTCATGGCATTGCGTTTTTCGGGACGATTGAGCGTCACCCAGGCGATACCGTCCTCGATGTCCACTTTGACCGTCTGCCAGCGTCCGTCGTAACTGCCCATGGCGTGTGCCTCTTGTTGTTGGGTGGGTATGGAGCTGAAGCTACGCCAGGGAATTAGTTAAGTCAATTAACTATTTTTGGCAAAACGATGACCCTGCCAAAAGCGGCTAGCCCAGCGCCTTGCCCGCGGACAGGCTCAAACCCGCCGACGTCGGCCGTCCTTCGGGGCGGGTCAGCAGGAGCAGCAGCCCTGCTGCGACGAAGACCCCGGCAAAGACCAGGTACAACCGCAGCGGCGGCCACCCGTTATCGAGGAGCAGTCCTGCCACCACCGGCGAGAGAATGGCGCCCAGGCGACCGATACCTATGCCCCAGCCCACCCCGGTAGCGCGCACCTCGGCGGCATAGGCCAGTGCCGGCAGTGCATAGAGTCCGGCGACGCAGCCATTGGCGAAGAGCCCGATCAGCAGCCCCATGGTCAAGGCGCCCAGGTAGGAACTGCCCATATGGGCGAAGGCCACCAGCAGCAGCGCGGTAGTCAGCATGAAGCCGCCCAGCGCCCTGGAAAGTGGCAGGCGGGCGAACAGCAGGCCCACCAGGGCGGCGCCAAAGATGCCGCCCACGCTCAGCAGCACGCCACCGGCCACCCCCTGCTGCTCGGAAAGCCCGAGGCTGGTCAGCAGCTTGGGCGTCCAGCTCATGATGAAGTAGAAGCCGAACATGGCCAGGAAGAACAGCGTCCACACCAGCAGGGTGGTCCGCCGCAAGGCCGGTGCCAGCAGCCGGCCAACGGTGCCGCCGGCAACGGGGCTTGCCACCTGCGGTGGCAGCGCAGCGAGCTCAGGCTGCCCCAGGCGTCTGGCCAGCCGGTTAACCCGCTCCAGCGCGCCGACCGGTCGCCGGGTGAGCAGAAAATCCAGCGATTCCGGCAGGCCAAGGAGCACCAGTGGTATGGCGCCCAGGGTGATCAGGCCACCCGCGCAAAAGACCGCGCGCCAGCCCCAGTGCGACAGCAGCCAGACCGCCAGCAAGCCACCCAGGGTGGCACCCAGCGCATAGCCCATGCCCTGCAGGCTGACCGCCAGGCCACGCCAGCGCCGCGCCGAGTATTCACTGGCGATCACGTTGCTGCTGGCCAGCACGCCGCCTACACCCAGCCCGGTCAGCCCGCGCAACATGGCCAGTTGCAGCGGGGATCCGGCCAGCGCCGACAGCAACATGCCTACACCCGAGAGCAGCAGGCAGGCCAGGATCAGTCTCCGCCGTCCCCAGCGGTCGGCCAGCGGTGCCAGCAGCAGCGAACCAAGGGCCATCCCCACCAGACCGGCGCTGAGCAACAGGCCGACCTGGGAGCCGGAAAGGCCCCATTCGCGGGATACCGAGGCCGCGGTAAAGGCCATCACCAGTACGTCGAAGCCATCAATCATGTTGAGCAGGATGCAGACCAGTACCGCCAGATACTGGAAACCGCGCATGGGACCCTGGTCGACGATCTCGCGCAGATCGCTCATTGCGCACCTCCACAGGCGGCACGCGCCTGGAGACGGAGCATGGCGCTCCCGCAGTTGAATGGAAAGACGGCGAGACGTACTGACATGGCGAGCATCCTTGGTTCTTGTTGTTGGGAATCGCAGCGCAATGAGGCTGGCAAAGATGGATCCAATCTACAAGATGCTTGCGGTTGGCCAGGCCCTGCCCGCCTAGGATCCGACAGCCGCCTGCAAGCGGAAAAGGCCAGCCAATCAAGGCCATTCCGTTCCTCAAACGCCCTGATCTTAAGTCATTTAATGGGCGATTATCGAGCAGCAATCGCCCTTGACGACCTGGCAGCCGCATTGACACCCCTAAAGACCTCAATCGATTATTGGATCCAATAGACAACAACAAGAGGTCCCATTCATGTACCCGAAGAACGCCTGGTACGTCGCCTGCACCCCCGACGAAGTGCAGGACAAGCCCCTGGGCCGCCAGATCTGTGGCGAACCCCTGGTCTTCTATCGTGACGCCAAGGGCCAGGTGGTGGCCCTGGAAGACTTCTGCCCCCACCGCGGCGCGCCGCTGTCCCTGGGCTTCGTCCGCGACGGCACCCTGGTCTGCGGCTATCACGGCCTGGAGATGGGCTGCGGCGGCAAGACCCTGGGCATGCCGGGGCAGCGGGTCGGCGTCTTTCCCGCGGTGCGCCCCTATGCCGCCGTCGAGCGGCACGGCTTCGTCTGGGTCTGGCCGGGCGACCAGGCCAAGGCCGATCCCACGCTGATCCCCCACCTGGAATGGGCCGAGAGCCCGGACTGGGCCTATGGTGGCGGCCTCTATCACATCCAGTGCGACTACCGGCTGATGATCGACAATCTCATGGATCTCACCCACGAGACCTATGTCCACGCCTCCAGCATCGGCCAGAAGGAGATCGACGAGGCGCCGCCGGCCACCCGCGTCGAAGGCGACGAGGTCATCACCAGCCGGCACATGGAAAACATCTCCGCCCCGCCCTTCTGGCGCATGGCCCTGCGCGGCAACGGCCTGGCCGATGACGTCCCGGTGGATCGCTGGCAGATCTGCCGCTTCACCCCGCCCAGCCACGTCATGATCGAGGTAGGAGTGGCCCATGCCGGTCATGGCGGCTACGACGCCCCGGCGGCGGTCAAGGCCGCCAGCGTGGTGGTGGACTTCATCACCCCTGAGACCGAGACCTCCATCTGGTACTTCTGGGGCATGGCGCGCAACTTCAAGCCGGACGATGCCGAGCTCACCGCCAGCATCCGCGAGGGCCAGGGTAAGATCTTCGGCGAAGACCTGGAGATGCTCGAACGCCAGCAGCAGAACCTCCTGCGCTATCCCGAGCGCGGCCTGCTCAAGCTCAACATCGACGCCGGCGGCGTGCAGTCGCGGCAGATCATCGACCGCCTGCTGGCTGCCGAACAGGCCGCCACCGGCATCCCGGTCCGGCAGATCGCCTAGGAGACCTCCCATGCTCGACCTGATCGTCACCGCCGTGCAGCGCGAGGCGCCCACCATCCTGGCCTTCGACCTGGCCCGCGCCGACGGCGGCCCCCTGCCCGGCTTCGCCGCTGGCGCCCATCTGGAGATCGCCCTGGGCGACGGCCTGCTGCGCCACTATTCGCTGTGCGCCACGCCCGAACCCGCCCCGACCCGCTATCGCATCGCCGTGCTGCTCGTCCCCGACTCCCGCGGCGGCTCCCAGGCCATGCACCGCCTCCAGGTAGGCGATCGCCTGCAGGTCAGCGAGCCGCGCAATCTGTTCGCCCTTGTGCCGAGCGCACGCCGCACCCAGCTGCTGGCCGGAGGCATCGGCATCACCCCCCTCCTGGCCATGGCCGAACAGCTCTATCGGCAGGGCGCGCGTTTCACCCTGCGCTACCTGGTGCGCGACCGCGAACACGCGGCCTTCATCCCCTGGCTCAAGGCGCGGCCCTATGCCGAGCAGGTCAGGGTGCACTTCGACCAGCACGATCCTGCGCTGAGACCCAACTTCCAGCACCTGCTCGGCCCGGCAGCACCGGACGACCATCTCTATGTCTGCGGTCCGGCCGGCTTCATGGCCGCGGTGGTGGACGCCGCCCAGGCCCAGGGCTGGCAACCCGGCCAGATCCACCGCGAATACTTCGCCGCCGATCCCGCCGCCCAGGGCGAGCAGCGCCCCTTCGAGGTGGAACTGGCGCGCAGTGGGCGCCGCGTGCAGGTACCGGCCGAACGCAGCGTGGTCGAGGTCCTGGCCGATATGGGGGTCGTTCTGCCGGTGTCCTGTGGCCAGGGCCTCTGCGGCACCTGCCTGACGCCGGTGCTTGACGGCGAACCCGAGCACCGCGACCTCTTTCTCTCCGCGGCCGAGCACGCCGCCAACGATCGCTTCACCCCCTGCTGCTCCCGCGCCAAGGGCGAGCGGCTGGTGCTGGATCTCTAACGACCCGAGCCCACCTAGCCTCCCTCTCTCCCCCTGGGAGAGGGCCGGGGTGAGGGAACCGCCCTACACCAACACCTTCACCGCCCCCGCCTCCCCCTCTTCCCCACCAAACCAGCGTGCATAGCCAAGGGTCGCCTGGGCGTGCTCGCGCATGATGCCCTCGGCACGGGCGCCCTGGCCGCGCACCAGGGCATCGAAGACCGCATGGTGCTGCAGATGGGCGAAGTTGAAGCGGCGGTATTCGCGCTCGAGATTGTCGGCATCCACCGCCAGGGCGCTCACCGAGGCGAAGGGCAGATGCTCGTGGCGGCCCAGGGCCAGGCCGATGGCCGGATTGCCGCTCGCCGCGACGATGGCCTGGTGAAAGGCCCGGTTGAGATCGTGGTACTCCTCCAGATCCTCCAGCAGCACATGCCCCTTGGCGAACAGCAGATCGCCCCGGCGAAGGCAGTCTTCCAGCCGGGCGCGCGTCGGCGCGTCCAGGCCACGCTCGGCGGCCTGACGCGCGGCCAGACCTTCCAGCACCCCGCGCACTTCCACGGCACCCTCCAGATCGGCACCGGTCAGCGCCCGCACCTGATAGCCGCGGGCACCGCTGCGCTCCAGCAGGCCTTCCTCGGCCAGGGTGCGCAGGGCCAGGCGCACCGGCATGCGCGACACGGCGAAGCGTTCGGCGGTGGGAATCTCCGCCAGGCGCTCACCCGCGCCCAGTTCGCCGGACAGGATCATCTGCCGCAGCGCGGCCAGTACCCGCTGTCCCGGCTTGCTCATGGCTGTCCCTCTCCTTCATTGATCTCGGCCAGCAGCCACTGCCGAAAGGCCTGCAGCGACGGCAGCCCCTCGTTGCGTGGCGGATAGACCAGGTAATAGCTGCGGCGACTGACCAGCGCCGGCCCACAGGCCAGCAACTCGCCCTGGGCCAGTTCGTCTTCCACCAGTACCCGCGGCACCAGGCCGATGCCGATGCCGGCGCGTACCGCCTGGATCAGGTGCGAGGTCAGCTCGAAACTCGGCCCCGGCCGCATCGCCCGATGCGGCAGCTCGTGATGCCGGAACCACTCGCCCCAGGCCTGGGGATTGTTGGCCACGCCCAGCAGCAGTTGGTCGGCCAGGGTGGCAGGCGTGGCGTCCGGCAATTCCGCCAGGATCGCCGGGCTGGCGATCACCACCAGATGCTCGGCTTGCAGCGGATGGGCACGGAGCCCCGGCCAGTCCCCGCTGCCGACGCTGATGGCGGCGTCGATCTCGCTGGCGGCGAAGTCCACCGCCTGGATGCGCGAATGCAGGTGCACCAGCATGCCGGGGTGGGCGGCATAGAAGTCGCCCAGACGCGGCAGCAGCCACTTGGAACCAAAGGTCGGCAGCACCGCCAGGCGTAGGGTGCCCTGGCCGGAGGCGAAGGCCATGGCCTGCAGGGTGGCGCTGCGGATCTGCCCCAGGGCCAGGCCCAGCTCGCGACTGTAGGCGCGACCGACATCGGTAAGGACGATCTGCCGCCCCTCGCGGCGAAACAGCGTCAATCCCAGCAACTGTTCCAGGGCCTGCACCTGGCGACCGACGGCGCTCTGGGTCAGCGACAGCTCCTCGGCCGCCCGGGTATAGCTCTCGTGGCGCGCCGCCGCCTCGAAAGCCAGCAGCAGCGACATGGAGGGCGTCAGGCGACGGTGATTCATTCAGGATCTTCCGGCATAGGCGGCGGAATCTTCGGTTGTGGCGCCGCCGCGCTGTGGTGAGAATGCCTACTATAGCCAGAAAAGGTCGACGCCATTCCTTCGCTCGCTGAAGGAAACCGCCGTCCGCCGCCAGAGAGCACGCCTGATGAACATGATCGCCCGCCTGCCGGCCCCGGCGCCCCTCGCCGCCGCCTACACCGACTTCCTGACCACCCTCACCGCCAGCGGCTTCCAGGGCGAGATCGCGCTGGACCATGCCAGCCGCACGGTCATGGCCACCGACAACTCCATCTACCAGCGCCTGCCCCAGGCGGCGGTCTTTCCCAAGGACAGCGCCGACGTCCAGCGCCTGGCCCAGCTGATGGGCGAGTCGCGCTTCCAGGGCGTGGTCCTGACCCCGCGCGGCGGCGGCACCGGCACCAACGGCCAGTCCCTGACCGACGGCATCGTGGTCGACCTCTCCCGCCACCTGAACCAGATCATCGAGATCAACGTCGCGGAGGGCTGGGTGCGGGTGCAAGCAGGCGTGGTCAAGGATCAGCTCAACGCGGCGCTCCGGCCCCACGGCCTGTTCTTCGCCCCGGAGCTGTCCACCTCCAACCGCGCCACCATCGGCGGCATGATCAACACCGACGCCAGCGGCCAGGGCAGCGTGACCTACGGCAAGACCCGCAACCACGTGCTGGAGCTGGATGCCTACCTGATCGGCGGCGAGCGCCTGCAGAGTCGCCCGGTGGACAACGCCGAGCTGGACGCCCTCTGCGCCCGTGACGACCGCACCGGCGCCGTCTATCGCTGCGCGCGGGACATTGCCGAGCAGCAGGCCGAACTGATAGAGGCGCGCTTTCCCAAGCTCAATCGCTGCCTGACCGGCTATGACCTGGCGCACCTGATCGAGGCGGACGGCCGCTTCAACCTCAACAGCGTGCTATGCGGCGCCGAGGGCT
The DNA here is from genome assembly GCF_004341115.1 of Pseudomonas sp. JUb52. Lineage (NCBI taxonomy): Bacteria > Pseudomonadati > Pseudomonadota > Gammaproteobacteria > Pseudomonadales > Pseudomonadaceae > Pseudomonas > Pseudomonas sp. JUb52. The sequence continues at coordinate 80,504 of NZ_SLYS01000015.1, read as the reverse complement.
CCCTGGCCTTTATCGCCGAGGCCAAACTCAATGTCCTGCCGATTCCCAAGTATTCGGTGCTGGTCAACGTCCGCTACGCCAGCTTCATGGACGCCCTGCGCGACGCCCGCGCCCTGATCGAACTCAAGCCGCTGTCCATCGAGACGGTGGATTCCAAGGTGCTCCTGCTGGCCATGCAGGACATCGTCTGGCACAGCGTGGCGGAATACTTCCCCGAGGACGTCGCGCGTCCCACCCTGGGCATCAACCTGGTGGAATTCAGCGGCGACGATCCCGAGGAAGTGGATGCCCGCGTCCAGGGCTTCCTCGAGCACCTGCGCCAGGACCCTACCGTCGAGCGCCTCGGCCACACCCTGGCCGTCGGCCGCAACGCCGTGACCCGGGTCTACACCATGCGCAAGCGCGCGGTGGGCCTTCTGGGCAACGTCCAGGGCGAGATCCGCCCGCAGCCCTTCGTCGAAGACACCGCGGTACCGCCCGAGCGGCTGGCCGACTTCATCGCCGAATTCCGCGCCCTGCTCGACGGCCACAACCTGGAATACGGCATGTTCGGCCACGTCGACGCCGGGGTGCTGCACGTGCGTCCGGCGCTGGATCTCAAGGACCCGCGCCAGGCGGCGCTGGTCCGGCCGATCTCCGACCAGGTGGCCGCCCTGACGCAGAAATACGGCGGCCTGCTCTGGGGCGAACACGGCAAGGGCGTGCGCTCGGAATACGCGCCGGCCTTCTTTGGTGATCTCTATCCAGCCCTGCAGGCGCTCAAGGGCGCCTTCGATCCGCACAACCAGCTCAATCCGGGCAAGATCGCCACCCCGCTCGCCAGCGGCGCCGAGTTGCTCAAGGTTGATGGCGTGACCCTGAGAGGCGAGCTGGACCGCACCCTCGACGAGCGCGTCTGGCAGAGCTACGGCACCGCCATGCACTGCAACGGCAACGGCGCCTGCTACAACTACGATCCCGACGACGCCATGTGTCCGTCCTGGAAGGCCACCCGCCAGCGCATCCATTCGCCCAAGGGCCGCGCCGCCCTGATCCGCGAATGGCTGCGCCTGCAGGGCCAGGCCGGCATCGATGTCCTGGCCCCGGCGCCGCGCGGTGCGTTGAACTGGCTCAAGGCCCTGCCGCAGCGCTGGCGCAATGGCCGCCAGGCCGAGGCGGACTTCTCCCACGAGGTCTATGACGCCATGGCCGGCTGCCTGGCGTGCAAGTCCTGCGCAGGCCAATGCCCGATCAAGGTCAATGTGCCGGAATTCCGCTCACGCTTTCTCGAGCTCTATCACCGTCGCTATCTGCGCCCCGTCCGCGACTACCTGATCGGCTCCCTGGAATTCAGCCTGCCGCTGTTCGCCCGCGCCCCGGGCCTCTACAACGCCGTCATGGGCGCCACGCCGATCCAGCAGCTGTTCGCCGAGCGCATCGGCATGGTCGACAGCCCCCTGCTCAGCCGCTTCGACCTGGTGCCGGTCATGCATCGATGGCAGGTGCAGATCGCCACGCCGGAGCGGCTGCTGGCGCTGAGCGAGGACGAGCGCGCCAGGACCGTAGTGGTGGTACAGGATGCCTTCACCCGCTACTTCGAGACGCCGCTCACCGCCGCCTTTCTCGAACTGGCGGCCCGGCTGGGCCAGCGGGTGTTCCTTGCGCCCTATCGCGCCAACGGCAAGCCGCTGCAGGTGCAGGGTTTTCTCGGCGCCTTCGAGCGCACCGCACGGCGCAACGCCGCCCAACTCGCCAGCCTGGCCGGCTTCGGCGTCAAGCTGGTCGGCCTCGATCCGGCCATGACCCTGGTCTATCGCCAGGAATACGCCAAGGTCCCCGGCATCGCCCGGATGCCCGAGGTCCTGCTGCCCCAGGAATGGCTACTGCAGGTGCTGCCGAAAGAGCAGAAGGTAGTCGGCGACAAGGTCTATCGTCTGCTCGGCCATTGCACCGAGAAGACCAACGCCCCGGCCAGCGTCAGCCAGTGGCAGCAGGTGTTCGAACGCCTGGGCCTGGGCCTCAAGCCGGAAAGCACCGGCTGCTGCGGCATGTCCGGCACCTATGGCCACGAGGCACGCAACCTGGCGACCTCCAAAGTGATCTACGACCAGTCCTGGGCCCGCGCCGTGGCCGTCCCTGCGGAACAGGGCGAAGCCCTGGCCACCGGCTACTCCTGCCGCAGTCAGGTCAAGCGCATCGATGACCGTCGCCTGCGCCATCCGCTGGAAGCGGTGCTGGATGCGGTGAGGGGTTGAGTTCGCACCTTGCCTCACCTATCGCGGCCATGGGCCGCTCCTACAAGCGCATGACACCCTGTAGGAGCGGCCCATGGCCGCGATTAACGCGCAGCGTTTTCCACCCGCGGGCGATCAGGCCGACGGGCAAACCCTCGACCCAGGCAATCTACATAAAAAAGGGAAAACCCGAGAAAGCCCGACCAGAAAAATCGCGCCCAAACGAAAAAGCGGCCACTAGGGCCGCTTCTCGATAGTTGCTGGCGTTCAGGACCAGACAACCTTTGAATGGCGCAGCGGACGGGACTCGAACCCGCGACCCCCGGCGTGACAGGCCGGTATTCTAACCGACTGAACTACCGCTGCGCATTACCTCGAGTGGTGGGTGATGACGGGATCGAACCGCCGACCCTCTGCTTGTAAGGCAGATGCTCTCCCAGCTGAGCTAATCACCCGTTTGCTCTCGAAGTGGGGCGCATTCTACGGAGGGGTTTACGACCTGGCAACCCCTTTTTCAAAAAAATTTTCCCAGCACTTCCAAAGGCTTAGCGCTGCCCTCCCGCGCACCTAAGAAAGCGCGCATTCCCGACGACCATCGCGATCCGGGGTTGGCCTCCGGGGCGGGCGACGCGGATAATGCGCGCTTCGTTTTTGGGAGTGACACCATGTGGTTCCGTAATCTGCTCGTCTACCGTCTCACCCAGGAAGTCGCCTTCGAGACCGAAGCCCTCGAAGCCGCCCTCGCCGCCAAGCCGGCTCGTCCCTGCGCCAGCCAGGAATTGTCCACCTATGGATTCGTCGCCCCCTTCGGCAAGGGCCCGGACCTGCCGCTGGTGCACGAAAGCCAGGGCTTCTTCCTGATCGCCGCGCGCAAGGAAGAACGCATCCTGCCCAGCAGCGTGGTCAAGGAAGCCGTGCAGGAAAAGGTCGACGAGATCGAAAACCAGCAGATGCGCAAGGTCTACAAGAAGGAGAAGGAGCAGATCAAGGACGAGATTGTCCAGGCCTTCCTGCCGCGCGCCTTCATCCGGCGCCAGACCACCTATGCCGCCATCGATCCCAAGCAGGGCTGGATCCTGGTCGACGCCTCCAGCGCCAAGCGCGCCGAGGACCTGCTCTCCACTCTGCGCGATGCCCTGGGCTCGCTGCCGGTCCGCCCGCTGGGCGTCAAGCAGGCGCCGATGGCCACCTTCACCGACTGGGTCAAGGCCGGTGACGCCACCCATGGCCTCTACATCCTCGACGAGTGCGAACTGCGCGATGCCGGCGAAGACGGCGGCGTGGTGCGCTGCAAGGGTCAGGACCTGACCAGCGAAGAGATCCAGAACCACCTGGGCGCCGGCAAGCTGGTCACCAAGCTGGCCCTGGCCTGGCAGGACAAGCTGGCCCTGCTGCTGGACGACAAGGTCACCATCAAGCGCCTGAAGTTCGAGGACCTCCTGCAGGACCAGGCCGAACAGGACGGCGGCGAAGACGCCCTCGGCCAGCAGGACGCCAGTTTCGTGCTGATGATGATGACCCTGGCGGAATTCCTGCCACAGCTGATCGAAGCCCTGGGTGGTGAAGAGTTGCCCCAGGGGCTCTAAGCTCACCTCAAGGCCGGCGCAGACCGGCCTTTTTTCTGCCTATTGAAAAAGGAGTTTGCCATGCGTGCCCTGGCCGCCTTCAGCCGCTTCGTCGGCAATACCTTCGCCTTCTGGGTGCTGCTCGCCGCCCTGCTGGCGTTCTTCGCTCCCGCGGTGTTCAAGCCGCTGAGCGTGGCCATCGTGCCGCTGCTGGGGGTAATCATGTTCGGCATGGGCCTGACGCTCAAGGTCGAGGATTTCGCCGCGGTCGGCCGTCACCCCTGGCGGGTGCTGCTGGGGGTGGTGGCGCACTTCGTCATCATGCCGGGCGTGGCCTGGGCGCTCTGTCAGCTGTTCCATCTGCCGCCGGAGATCGCCGTGGGCGTCATCCTGGTCGGCTGCTGCCCCAGCGGCACGGCGTCCAACGTCATGACCTGGCTGGCCAAGGGCGACCTGGCGCTGTCGGTCGCCATCGCCGCGGTGACCACCCTGCTCGCGCCGCTGCTGACCCCGGCGCTGATCTGGCTGCTGGCCTCCACCTGGCTGCCGATCTCCTTTGGCGGGCTGTTCTGGTCGATCCTGCAGGTGGTGCTGCTACCCATCGCCCTGGGGCTCATCGCCCAGCGCCTGCTCGGTCATCGCGTCAGCGCCCTGGTCGAGGTGCTGCCGCTGGCTTCGGTGGTGAGCATCGTGGTGATCGTCGCTGCGGTGGTGGCCGCCAGCCAGGCGCGCATCGCCGAATCCGGCCTGCTGATCATGGCGGTGGTGATCCTGCACAACGGCTTCGGCTTCCTGCTCGGCTATCTCACCGGCAAGTTCTGCAAGCTGCCAGTGGCCCAGCGCAAGTCCCTGGCACTGGAGGTGGGCATGCAGAATTCCGGACTCGGCGCCGCCCTTGCGACGGCACACTTTTCGCCGCTGGCCGCGGTACCCAGCGCCCTGTTCAGCGTCTGGCACAACATCTCCGGGGCGCTACTGGCCACCCTCTTCCGCCGCTTCAAGGACGACGACGCGCGCCCCTGAAGCCTCGTGCCACACCTGCCGGACCAGCGCCTGGCAGGTGTCCTCGGTAAAGGGCTGCGGCCGTGCGATGCCGTAGCCCTGGGCATAGTCGACCCCCAGGGCGGCCAGCGCCGCCACCACCGCGGGGTTCTCGGCGAATTCGGCGATGGTCTTCTTGCCGGTGAGATGGCCCAGCTGGTTGATCGCCTCGACCATGGCGCTGTCCACGGCGTCTTCCAGCAGGTGGCGGACAAAGCTGCCGTCGATCTTCAGGTAGTCCACCGGCAGGTGCTTGAGGTAGGTGAAGGACGACATCCCGGCGCCGAAGTCGTCCAGCGAGAATCTCACCCCCAGGCCACGCAATTCGTCCATGAACAACCGCGCCGCATCCAGATTGGCCACGGCGCTGGTCTCGGTGATCTCGAAGCAGATGCGCGCCGGCGCGATCTGCCAGCGCTGCAGCTGCTGCCTGACGAAATCGGCCAGACCCGCCTCGCCCAGCGAATGTCCGGACAGGTTGATGGCCAGGGTGTCGAGCAGCCCGTCGGGCAGCTCGGCGAAGCGCGCCAGCGCCGCGGCGATCACCCAGCGATCCAGATCCGGCATCAGGCCATAGCGCTCCGCGGCCGGGATGAAGGCGCCCGGCGCGATCAGCCGCTCACCCTCTTCCAGCCGCATCAGCACCTCCACGTGGCGATCGGCGACGGTCTCCCGGCCCAGTCCCAGGATCGGCTGGACATATAGCCGAAACCTGTCCTCGGCCAGCGCCCGGTGCAGGCGCTGCACCCAGGCCATCTCGCCATGGCGCTGATCCAGCTCCACATCGCCCGGGGCAAAGACCTGGATGCGATTGCGCCCCTTGTCCTTGGCCGCGTAGCAGGCCAGATCGGCCAGGCGCAGCGCCTCCTCGGGCGCCAGGGCCTGGCCTCCCAGGTGCACCACACCAATGCTCAGGCCGACGCGAAAGCCCTGTCCGGCCGCTTCGAATTGCAGGCTACCCACGCAGCAGCGCAGGCGCTCGGCGACCGCCTCGACCTGCGTGGGCGTGCGGTTTTCCAGCAGCACGCCGAATTCATCGCCGCCCAGGCGTGCCAGGCAATCGTCCTCGCCCAGCTGCTGACCGAGCAATTCGCACAGCTGGCGCAACAGGCGATCGCCATGGAAATGGCCTGAGGTGTCGTTGACGATCTTGAACTGATCCAGATCGATGAACAGCAACGAGGCACAGGCCAGGTCCTCGCGGGCCAGCAGGCGCTCCAGACGGGTCTCGAATTCGCGGCGATTGACCAGCCCGGTGAGGGCATCGTGACTGGCCTGCCAGGCCAGATCGTGCAGAAAGGCGCGCTCGCGGGTCTGGTCGTGCATCACCAGCACCACCCCGGTGCCGGATTCGTCCCGCGGCAGCGTGGTCACCGTCAGGGCCACCGGCACCCGGGTGCCGTCGACGCGTACCAGCTGGTGCGCCTGGGGCTCGTCGCCCGCCAGCCAGTCCTGGCTGCGCAGGCGCTCGGCCAGCGGCTGGGTCGACGCCGGCTGGTCCTCGGTCTGGATGTCGAACAGGTGGGTAACCGGCGTGCCCGCGGCCAGCCCCGGCCGCGCCAGCAGCCGCTCCGCCGCCGGGTTGTGATAGAGCAGCCGCCCCTGGGCATTCAGTGCCAGTACCGCATCGCCGAGGGACGCCAGGATGACCTGGATATGTTCCTTTTCGGCCTGCAGCGCCTGCTCGGAGCGCCAGCGCTGCTGCACCAGGCTGTGCATCCGCCAGATGGCCAAAAGCACCAGCAAGGCGCCGACCAGGACGTTGGCGATGAACAGGGCCGCCACCAGCTGGCGGGACGCCACCCCCAGGCGCTCCGAAAAGGCCACCGTTTCCGGCATCATCCGATCATGCAGGTCCAGCAGTTGCCGTTTCAGGGGCATCAGGGCCGGCCCCGGCCCCTGCAGCTTGATCAGCTGAAAGCTGGTACGTGCTAGCGCCTGAAACTCGTCCATGAAAGGATCGGTAGCCTGCCAACGCGCGATCACGCCCTCGAAGGGCTCGATGTGGCGTGCCCATAAAAAAAGTCTGATGAGGCCGTCGATATCGTCGGGACTGTTGCCAGCCAGGCGCAGTAGCCGCGCCGCTTCGGCGGGGCTACCCCCACTATCCAGTTCCTCGCGCGCCAGGCGATCAAGCTCGTTGACGCTGATCGAAGCCAAGTACTCCTGATAGGCCTCGGTCCGCCCTTCGTCCAGATAGGCACCTACGGACAGCAGCGCATTGCCCAGACTCTTGCTCCAAAGGCTTTCCGCCGAGACATAGGCGCGTACCGTCGATAGCAGCTGCAGGCTGACGATGGCGACCAGCGCCTGGCAGGACAGGATAATGACGAAGGGCCAGACGACCCGCAGTGTGCGCAGCGCAGATGAAGACGACAGTGAAGACATACAGCGATCCGCAAAAGGAGACGGGCGAATTCTTGCCATTGAGCAGGCATGTCGGCCGTTTTGCGGAAAACTGTTGGCCCGGGAAGACAGCTACGCTGGATTACCGGCGCCGGATAAGCGACGTAGACGGGGTGCCGCCCTACCGCTGCCGGCGGCTGCCGACGAACGGTAGTCGAGGAACCACCGCTAGTTGAAGGACCCCTCCAGACGCGCCTTCACCTCGGGCCATTCGCGATCGGTGATGCTGTACATCACGGTGTCGTCCAGACGTCCGTCGGCCAGCCGCCGGTGATGGCGCAGCAGGCCTTCGCGGACCGCCCCCAGCTTCTCGATGGCGGCCTGGGACCGGAGATTGGTCGCCGCCGTCTTGAGCTGCACCCGCACCAGCTGCCAATGCTCGAAGGCATGGCGCAGCATCAGGTACTTAATGTTGCCGTTGAGTCCGCTGCCATGCTGCTCGCTGTCGAGCCAGGTCCAGCCGATCTCGGCGGCGGGCAGCGCCGGCAGGAAGTCGGCGAAACGGGTGGTGCCCACCAGCCGGTCGGCGACGCGCACGGCGAAGGGCAAGGCGCGTCCTTCGCGCTGCTCGGCCAGGGCCTGGCGATACCAGTCCGGACGCAGGGGCCCGCTCAGGTAGTGCAGCGCTTCGCGATTGCGCTCGGCCAGGCTGACCAGCTCCAGCACGTCGCCTTCCGCCAGGGGGTCCAGGCGCAGCGCACCACGTTGTAGGGAAATGGGCTGCGCTTGGAACATGACGGTCTCTCGCTCTTGAATCAGCCCGCCAACCTAACAGGGCCGGCCGCCCGGCTCAACCCACTGGCATCCCCCAACGCACCAGAACTGACGTCTGGCACCCCAAGGTGCGACACTTTGTCCGGGCGCGATGGGCGCCTGGAATGTCTGGAGTCGCCATGTCCCTGCCCAGCGGACTGATCATCACCGTTACCCTCGGCTATCTGGCCCTGCTGTTCGCCATCGCCTTCTATGGCGATCGCCGGCCCCCACTCAGGCCGCGCCTGCGGGCCTGGGTCTACAGCCTGTCGCTGGCCGTCTACTGCACCAGCTGGACCTTCTTCGGCGCGGTCGGCCAGGCCGCCGACCAGCTCTGGTCCTTTCTGCCCATCTACCTGGGACCCATCCTCTTCCTGCTGCTGGCGCCGCAACTGGTAAAGAAGATGGTGCTGATCAGCAAGAAGGAAAACATCACCTCCATCGCCGACTTCATCGCCTCCCGCTATGGCAAGTCGCAGACGCTGGCCATCGTCGTCGCGCTGATCTGCCTGGTCGGCGTCCTGCCGTACCTGGCGCTGCAGCTCAAGGGCATCGTCATCGGCGTCAACCTGCTGACCGGCATCAATGCCGAGTCCCTGAGCACCCGGGCCCAGGATACCGCGCTGTTCGTCTCCCTGGTGCTGGCGGTCTTCGCCATCCTGTTCGGCACCCGCAACCTGGACGTCACCGAGCACCACCGCGGCATGATGCTGGCGATCGCCTTCGAATCCCTGGTCAAACTCGCCGCCTTCATCGCCGTCGGCCTCTGGGTCACCTATGGCCTGCACGATGGCTTCACCGATCTGCTCACGCGCTCGCAGCAGGCGCCGCAACTGCAGGAATACTGGCGCGAAACCCTGGACTGGCCGGGGCTGCTGATCCAGACCGGCGTGGCCTTCATCGCCGTGATGTGCCTGCCGCGCCAGTTCCACGTCACCGTGGTGGAAAACACCGACACCCGGGACGTCAACCTGGCGCGCTGGGTGTTTCCGCTCTATCTGGCGCTGGCCGCGCTGTTCGTCATCCCCATCGCCCTGGCCGGCCAGTTGCACCTGCCCGGCGGTGTGCTGCCGGACTCCTTCGTCATCAGCCTGCCGCTGGCCCAGGAGCGTCCCTGGCTGGCCCTGCTGGCCTTTCTGGGCGGCGCCTCGGCGGCCACCGGCATGGTGATCGTCGCCTGCGTCGCCCTCTCCACCATGATCTCCAACGACATCGTGCTGCCCTGGCTGCTCAAGCGCCGCGGTCAGGTCGAGAGTCCCCATGCGGTGTTCAGCCACTGGATGCTCACGGTGCGCCGCGCCAGCATCGTGGTCATCCTGGTCCTGGCCTATTGCAGCTATCGCCTGCTGGGCTCCAATGCCAGCCTGGCCACCATCGGCCAGATCGCCTTCGCCGCCATCGCCCAGCTCGGACCGGCCATGGTTGGGGCGCTGTTCTGGAAGGCCGCCAATCGCCGCGGCGTCTTTGCCGGTCTCACCGCCGGAGCCCTGCTCTGGGGCTATCTGATGGTGCTGCCGGTGGTGGCCACCAGTCTGCAATGGTCGCTGGAGGCCTTTCCCGGCCTCGCCTGGTTCGAGCAGCCCGCGGGGGAGCGGACGCTGCAACCGACCACCGTCGGCGCCCTGGTCTCCCTGGCCGGCAACTTCCTGCTGTTCGCCCTGGTGTCGCTGCTCTCGCGCACCCGGGTCTCGGAATACTGGCAGGCCGGGCGCTTCATCGCCCAGTACGCCCTGCCCCGACCGCGCAATCGCGCCCTGCTGGCGGTCAAGCTGGAAGACCTGCGGCTGCTCGCGGCGCGTTTCGTCGGCGACGAGCGCGCCCGCCTGAGCTTCAGCCGCTTCGCCGAGCAGAGCGGCCTGACCTATCACCCCGGGATGAACGCCAACAGCGAATGGATCGCCCAGACCGAGCGGCTGCTGGCCGGGGTGATCGGTGCCTCTTCCGCCCGCGCGGTGGTCAAGGCTGCCATCGAAGGCCGCGACATGCAGGTCGACGACGTGGTGCGCATCGCCGACGAAGCCTCGGAGGTGCTGGAATTCAACCGGGCGCTACTGCAGGGCGCCATCGAGAACATCTCCCAGGGCCTCAGCGTGGTCGACCAGTCGCTGCGCCTGGTGGCCTGGAACCAGCGTTACCTGGAGCTGTTCGACTATCCCGACGGCATGATCCAGGTCGGTCGCCCCATCGCCGAGATCATCCGCTACAACGCCCTGCGCGGCCTCTGTGGCCCGGGCGATCCCGACGAGCACGTGGCGCGCCGGGTGGAGCGGATGCGCCAGGGCATTCCCCACACCTCGGAGCGGACCTTTCCCAATGGCCGGGTGATCGAGCTGATCGGCAGCCCCATGCCCGGACGCGGTTTCGTGATGAGCTTTACCGACATCACCGCCTTCCGCGAGGCCGAACGCGCCCTGCGCGAAGCCAACGAGGGCCTGGAGCAGCGTGTCGAGGAACGCACCCGCGAACTGTCCCAGCTCAACCAGGCCCTGGAGGAAGCCAAGGCTCACGCCGAAGCGGCCAACCAGTCCAAGAGTCGTTTTCTCACCGCGGTCAGCCATGACCTGATGCAACCCCTGAGCGCCGCGCGCCTGTTCACCGCCGCCCTCGCCCACCAGGACGGCTTGGCCAAGGAAGCCCAGGAGCTGGTGCGCAACATGGACAGTGCCCTCAGATCCAGCGAAGACCTGATCGCCGATCTGTTGGATATCTCGCGGCTGGAGAACGGGCGCATCCTGGCGGCGCCGGCGCCCTTCTCCCTGGCCACCCTGTTCGAAGCCCTGGGCGTCGAATTCAAGGCCCTGGCGCAGAACCAGGGCACCAGCCTGCGCATCCGCAGCAGCCGCCTGGTGGTCAACAGCGACAGCAAGCTGCTGCGCCGGGTGCTGCAGAATTTCCTCACCAACGCCCTGAGATACGCCCACGGCCGGGTATTGCTCGGCGTGCGCCGCCAGGGCCATCACGTGAGCCTGGAAGTCTGGGACAGCGGCCCCGGCATCCCGGCGGACAAGCTGGAGCTGATCTTCGAGGAATTCAAGCGGCTGGACAGCCACCAGACCCGCGCGGAAAAGGGCCTGGGCCTCGGCCTGGCGATCGCCGACCGCCTCTGCCGGGTGCTCGGTCATGAACTCTCGGTACGCTCCTGGCCGGGCCATGGCAGCGTCTTCAGCGTCAAGGTCCCCCTGGCGCCCGCCCTGGCCATCCAGGCCGCAGCCGCCAGCGAGGCGGCCCAGCCCCTGGCCGGCGATCCGGTGCTGTGCATCGACAACGAAGACAGCATCCTGCTCGGCCTGCGCAGCCTGCTGGGCCGCTGGGGCTGCCAGGTCTGGACCGCACGCAGCCGCGAGGAGTGCGCGGCCCTGCTCGCCCAGGGCGTGGTGCCGCGACTGCTCATCGTCGACTACCACCTGAGCGATGCCGACACCGGCCCAGATGTCGCCGAATGGATTCGCCAGACCCTGGGCCAGGACATCCCCGGCATCGTCATCAGTGCCGATGGCCGCCCGGAATGCCTGGACAAGGTGCGCCAGGCGCGCCTGGACTTCCTGCCCAAGCCGGTGAAGCCGGCTTCGCTGCGCGCCCTGCTGAGCCGTCAACTGGCCTTGTCCGGTTGAGCGAAACCGAGGCGGCTGAGCACGCTGCCGACCGGTCTTTCGTTCAGCGTCGATTAAGGTTGCCGAGGCCCAGCGAGACGGAACAATCCACAGCTTCTGTTGATAACTTTGTTGAAAACATGGTGGAAAAGAACCCGGAGCCTTGCTCTGCGGGCTCCTCGAACAAGTTGATCATTTTTTAATCACTTTAATAAGTTCAACATAATCAACAACTTAATTTAAATGCAGGATTTCCGGCAGGCAAAACTCCGGGCGAAAGAGGGCTTGACAAGCGCTAGCACAACTTGTGCACAACTCCGGATGAAAATGACCAACGGAGACCTATCAGCCGTCGCACAATTGTCAAGTATTCGTGAAACAAATTTTTGCGCCATCTTGCCGAGGGCAGTAGCCGGAGGCAGCCCGCAGGCTAGAGCCGACAGACAGGACAGAGGGCAGGCCAAAGGCTAGCCTTGTCCTCTGCCGGTCATCGGGTAGACTGCCTGCTTTTGCTCAGGGCCGTCGTGGCGACGCCCACCCTGTCAATCAGGCACGGACGCGCCAGCCCTTCTGGAATCAGCTCAGTCACATGAACGTCTTCATCGCGGGTCAACACGGCCAACTCTCTCAGGCGCTGCAAAAACTGCTGGCCACCAAGGCCCAGGTAACCGTCATCGGCCGGGCCCAAGTGGATTTCACCCAGCTGGATGCGCTTCATGATCGCGTCCTGGCCGTAAAACCCGATGTCATCATCAATGCCGCCGCCTATACCGCCGTGGACGCCGCCGAGAGCGACGCCCAGACCGCGACCCTGATCAACGAGCGGGTACCCCAGGTCTTCGCCCGGGCAGCGCAGCAGCTGGGCATCCCCATGGTCCACTACTCCACCGACTACGTCTTCGATGGCACCAGGGAAGGCCGTTACCGGGAAGAGGATCCGACCTGTCCGCTCAATGTCTATGGGCGGACCAAACTGGCCGGCGAGAACGCCGTGCGCGAACACGCCGAACGCCACCTGATCCTGCGCACCAGCTGGGTCTATTCCTGGCAGGGCAACAACTTCCTGCGCACCATGGTGCGGCTGCTCAGCGAGCGCGACGAACTGAACATCGTCGATGACCAGATCGGTGCCCCCACCTGGACCCGGACCATCGCCGACGCCACCGAGCGCCTGCTGGCCCACAGCAACCAGAACGATGGGCTCTGGGGCACCTATCACCTGACGGCCAACGGCACCACCTCCTGGTTCGGCTTCGCCGAGCAGATCGCCCAGCGCCTGCGCGAGACCGGTCAGCTGAAGGCTCGTCTCAATCCGATCCCCAGCAGTTCCTACCCCACCCCGGCGCATCGCCCCATCAATTCGCGGCTGTCCACCGAAAAGCTGGCAGCGGTGCTGGGGCAGCCGCTACCCGACTGGCAAGCGGCTTTCGCCCAGTGCTGGAGCGAGCGCGAACTTCAGGTGAGCGGCTGAAACGGGCCGTCGGTCATACTTCTGGGATCTCCTCCAGAACTACCCCCGCCCTTGGAAGTCAATGGCACTGACCCCGCTCACGCCAGTCAGGTACGTCATGGACAACCCCTTCCAACTCATCGCCGCGGCTTTCGAGCAAGACTTTCGGGTCAATTTCCGCATCGAACGCCTCGACGGCAGCGTCAGCCTGACGTTGTCCGACGACAGTGGCGTCAAGGTCAAGCGGTTGATTAGCAAGCAGCAATTGCATGACCACACCCGCCTCGCGCGCCTGATCGACAGCATCCGGCTGGGTATCGCCATCGACGAGGGCCATGGCGTCACGGCCCTGCTGGCCGGTGGCACTGGCGGTGCGCCCCGTCTGACCGTCGCGAACTGAGCACGGATCCGCGCTATGCATACCATGGAAGGCTCCATCCCTCGTCTCGTGCAGGCGGCGAACGCCGCGCCGCTGCTCGACAGTCTGGAAACGGCGGCGCCCGAGCGGCAACCGGCGCCCACCTCGCTGTATCAGCTGACCTGCGCCCGTCTCGACGAACAGCTGGCACCGCTCAAGGTCTGGCCGACCCTGCCGGATCGTACCGGGCGGTTTTCCTTTACCTTGCTGGACAGGTGCGGACGCATCCTCTATCGCTCGCCGACCTTGCGCCAGGCACTGTATCGGGAAGAAGAGTTGCTCAATGGTGTGATCGCTAATGCGCGGCTGGCTGCCGTGCAGGCCGGACAGGGCTTTCCGTCCTGGGGAGTGGTGGGCGTCGCCTGCCCCATGTATGAGCTGCCTGCGACTCAACTTCCCTGCGCGGGATGCCGTCTGTTGAAGTGCAAGAGCTGACGAAGGCGTAGCGGGGAAAACGCTAACTACTTGTTTGCAATCTTTAAATCTTCAACGTTCGAGACCAACGAATGCCGGGGCATCCGTACTGCAAGTCTCGCGCTGAAGCTTCGGAGCAGTGGTGTTACTCGGAATATCTCAGCATGTTGGCGCCCGTGGCACGCAGCACCGCCATGGATTGCGGCGCCAGTGCGCCGGCTCGCAGTGACACGTCCTTGCGAACCTCGTCGATCACCGTTTTCAACAGTTGGCTCTCGCCCAGTTGCCGGGCGCTGACCACCCGATTCACCCGCGCATCGTCACACTGCTGATCCTGCACCGTCAGCACAATACTGCCGTCAGGGCGAGGCGCCGTAACCGAGCATTTATAAGTACTGAAAGCGGCAGTCAGTCTATCTATGGCGTTTTCCATTCTTCCCCCTCTTATTTGTCTAGAAGTGCATGGACGATCAAATACGACGCAACTGACAGTGATAGAAACAGCAAAGTTCTAGCGTCTTACTTGAATAAGACGAGCAATGGCGCTAACGAGTAAATTTGTGAGCCACCTCTTCTAATCCGTATCGAGCACGGAACTTTTGACGAAGCTGAATCGATAAGGTATGACCATTCGTCACCTTGCGTATCGTTTCGAGTGCCTTACCTCGCTGGCTTCTCGCTTCCTTATAGAGGCGCCTTGGTCGCGCCGGGATGGCTCTGGCCGGTGGAACCTTTGCTCCGAGCGCTCACTCGAAAGGGCTGAAACGGATACCCATCGCCTACCAGGAGCGCGCCATGAACGACAAAACCCCTCCCGTGATCAAAGACGAGCTTGCCGCTGACATCGATGAGCAGGCACACAAGCAGAACGCTGACCGGGTCCGTCGTCATCTGGGCGAGGCCGAGCAGGCATTGACCGACGAATTCCACACCCTGCTGGCAGACGCCGAGCAGCTGCTCAAGCACACCGCGAGCATGGCCGGTGAGCAGGCGGACGAACTGCGCGCCAAATTGAGCTCCAGCCTCGAGCGCTCGCGCGATGTCCTCAAGACTAAGCAGGACGACCTCTATCGCCAGGGTGTTGCGGCCAAGGAAACCACCGAGGAGTACGTGGTCGACAATCCCTTCAAGGCTCTTGGCATCGCCGCCGGCGTCGGCTTCCTGATCGGTCTGCTGGCCTCGCGCCGCTAAACCTGGGGGACTGTTATGGACACCTCCTCTCCTCCACGGGAGCTGCCTGACGAGGCGCCCAAGCCATCGGTCAAGCGTCTCGCCGGCGCGGTGGTAGGACTGCTGCAGAGTCACCTTGAATTGCTGGGCATTGAGGTTCAGGAAGAGAAGGTCCGCACCTTCAAGCTGTTCCTCTTCACCGGCCTGAGCCTGATCTTCGGTCTGCTGGTGCTGGTGGGCGCTTCGGCTGCCATTATCATCGCCTTCTGGGATACCTATCGCATGACCGCGACCCTGGGTCTGTGCGCTTTCTATGCCGTGGCACTGGTGATCTGCATCCTGCGCGCCCTGAGTCTGGTCAAAGGCGCCGCGCCCTTCCATGCCACCCTGGAAGAACTAAATCGCAACCGGGAGCGCCTACTGCCATGAACCAGCCGCTTACCTCAGCCACCAGCCAGGCAAAGCGCAAGGAACTGGTCCGGCTGCGTATGGAGATGTACCGCCAGCAGCTGATCTACAATGCCCAGCCCCTGCATAATCCCATCAGCCTCATCAGTGATCTGGTGCGCCCAAATCGCGACAAGGTCGCTAGCTCAGCGAAGAAGCCGCTGATGCTTGGCGCCACCGTATTCCTGTCGCTATTCGGCAAACGGCTGGGCGCGGTCGGACGTCTGGCCCGTATTGGTCTGGCCCTCTATCCGATCGTCAGTCGATTGCAAACTCACCATCGCGAACAACAGCAGGCGGAACACCCGCTGCCCCCACCGCGCTAAAGATAGACGGCTCCCGAGGGAGCCGTTTTTCATCTGGCATCCTTATCGCATAGCAAACGTCGACGTTCCGCTAACGATAAGGATCGACCTGTGTATTCCGGCCAGCCCACTGCCTTCTTCCAACCCTTCATCGATACCGCGACCGGGCGTATCGCCGGTGTCGAGGCCCTGGGGCGATTGCGCCAGGATGACGGTAGCCATACTTCCGTCGGCCCCCTGTTCGCTGATCCCGATACACCGACCCTGGATCTGCTGCACCTCGACCGCACGCTGCGGGACGATGCGCTGCGGCGCTTCACGAGCGCGCCGGATGACTGGTTTCTCAGCCTCAATCTCTCGCCGCGCTGGATCAGTCAGCTGGACAGGAGCGCCGAATTGCCCAGCCTGGCGCAGCTGGAGCGCTCCGGCATTGCCCCGAGCCGGATCGTCTATGAGATCACCGAGGCCGCCGGCGATCTGCCCAGCCTGACCCAGGCCGTTGCCCGCTATCGCGAACGCGGCATCCGCATCGCCATCGACGATTTCGGTTCCGGCTATTCGCAGCTGGATCGGGTGCTGGATCTGCAGCCGGACATCCTCAAGCTGGACATGCGGCTGTTCCAGGCCGCGGCCCGGGGCGGCACCCGTGGCGATGCGGTCAAGGCCCTGGCGCAGATGGCCGAAAAGACCGGTTGCTGGCTTATTGCCGAGGGGGTAGAGACCGAGACCGAACTCGACTTCGCCCTGGAGTGCGGTGCGCGTTATGTACAGGGTTTCCTATTCGCCCAGGCCACCGCCGAACTTGGCGCCAGCGACAGCCATCAGCAGCGCTTCGCCGCCCTGCGCAGCCGCTTCGTCGACGGCAAGCTGGCCCAGCAGAGCCGGTTGCTGGAACTGCGCCAGCAACTGGCTGACTTCGTCACCCAGCTCAGGCCCTGGGCGGAACATGGCGGCCCCTTGAGCGCCCTGCCCGATCCCCAGGCGTTTCCCGGGCTGCTGCGCATCTACCAATGCGACCGAACCGGCACCCAGATCACGCCCAACCTGGAATGGAACGGCATGTTCTGGCGCGAGAATCGCCGCTACCTCAACCACAACTGGTCCTGGCGACCCTACTTCTACGCCCTGCTTGCCGAAGGCTGGAACGAGCGACGCCTGGCGCTTTCGACGGTCTATCGCGATGCCACCACCAACCAGTACTGCCTGACCGCCAGCCAGTTCCTGGAGAGCGGCCAGCGCCTGCTGCTGATCGACCTGGACGCCAGCCAATTGCCGGGCTTTGCCAACTGAGCGGTGATGATCGTATGTTGCCGAGGTCAGAACGCAGAAGCGCCGAACGGCTACCGCCGGCGCTCCCCTTATCGGTGATAGCTCGAGGACGGCCTTGGACTGGCAGACACTTCTTATCCGCGAACGGCTGGGCAAACCCCTGCACAGCCCGGATGAACTGGGGCGCAGCCCCTTTCACAAGGACCACGATCGCATCATCTTCTCCGGCGCCTTCCGCCGGCTGGGGCGCAAGACTCAGGTTCACCCCGTCACCAGCAACGACCACATCCACACCCGCCTGACCCACAGCCTGGAGGTCAGCTGCGTCGGCCGCTCCCTGGGCATGCGCGTGGGCGAGAGCCTGAGAGGCGCCCTGCCCGACTGGTGCGATCCGAGCGATCTCGGCATGGTGGTGCAGTCCGCCTGCCTGGCCCACGACATCGGCAATCCGCCCTTCGGCCACTCCGGCGAAGACGCCATCCGCTATTGGTTCACCCAGGCCGCCGGTCGCGGTTGGCTGGACGACATGAGCGAGGCGGAACGCCAGGACTTCCTGCACTTCGAAGGCAACGCCCAGGGCTTTCGGGTGCTGACCCAGCTCGAATACCACCAGTTCGACGGCGGCACCCGCCTGACCTACGCCACCCTCGGCACCTATCTCAAGTATCCCTGGACATCGCGCTATGCCGCGGCGCCCGGCTACAAGAAGCACAAGTTCGGCTGCTACCAGAGCGAGCTGCCGCTACTGGAACAGATCGCCGAGAAGCTCGAGCTGCCGCTGCTGGGTCCGGAGCGCTGGGCACGGCATCCGCTGGTCTACCTCATGGAAGCCGCCGACGACATCTGCTACGGCCTGATCGACCTGGAAGATGGCCTGGAGATGGAACTGCTGGACTATGCCGAGGTCGAGGCCCTGCTGCTGGGCCTGGTCGGCGACGACCTGCCGGAAACCTATCGCCAGCTCGGCCCCAAGGATTCGCGGCGGCGCAAGCTGGCCATCCTGCGCGGCAAGGCCATCGAGCACCTGACCAACGCCACCGCCCGCGCCTTCGTCGACCAGCAGGACGCCCTGCTCGCCGGCACCCTGGGCGATGACCTGGTCGAGCACATGGCCGGTCCGGCCAAGCTCTGCGTGCAGCGCGCCAAGGCCCTGGCCCGGGAAAAGATCTTCCACGACAAGCGCAAGACCCTGCACGAGATCGGCGCCTACACCACCCTGGAAATCCTGCTCAATGCCTTCTGCGGCGCCGCCCTGGAACAGCACCGCGGACGCGAGCCCTCGTTCAAGAGCCGCCGCATCCTCGACCTGCTGGGCAACAGCGCGCCCGATCCGTCCTGGACGCTGCACCAGGCCTTCATGCGGGTGATCGATTTCATCGCCGGCATGACCGACAGCTACGCCACCGCCATGGCGGCCGAGATGACCGGGCGTTCGAACCCGGTCTAAGGAGCGCCACGATGGCCACCGCACCCCGCACGCGCAAGGGCCCAGGCAGTCGCTGGCTGGCCGCCCAGGGCTGGAAGGCCTTTCCCTTTCAGCGCGAGGTGGCCAAGGCCATCGCCGCCGGCGAATCCGGCCTGCTGCACGCCACCACGGGTTCGGGCAAGACCTACGCCGTCTGGCTGGCCGCCCTGGATGCCTTCGTCGCCCCCAAGCCGATCACCGCCAAGGGCCTGCCCAGCAAGCGCAAGCAAGCACCACCGCCGCTCACCGTGCTCTGGCTGACGCCCATGCGCGCCCTGGCGGCGGACACCCTGCGCGCCCTGGAGCGCCCGGTACTCGACGAAGAACTGGAGTGGACCCTGGGCCTGCGCACCGGCGACACCGGCAGCAGCGAGCGTGCGCGGCAGAATCGCCGCCTGCCGACGGCGCTGGTGACCACCCCCGAAAGCCTGTCGCTGCTGCTGTCCCGCGAAGACGCCCAGGAGGCCCTGGGCCAGGTTCGGCTGGTGGTCATCGATGAGTGGCACGAATTGCTGGGCAACAAGCGTGGCACCCAGACGCAACTGGCCCTGGCCCGCCTGCGCCGCTGGAATCCCGGATTGCAGACCTGGGGCCTGTCGGCCACCCTCGGCAACCAGGCCCATGCGCTGGATGTGCTACTGGCCGGCGCCCCGGGCCATCTCGTCCAGGGGCGCCAGGACAAGCGCCTGCAGGTGGATACGCTGCTGCCCGAAGGCGGCGTCGAGCGCTTCGCCTGGGCCGGGCACCTGGGCATGCGCCTGCTGCAGCAGGTGATCCGCGAACTGGAGGACAGCCCCACCACCCTGGTCTTCACCAACACCCGCGCCCAGACCGAACTCTGGTACCAGGCCCTGCTGCAGGCGCGCCCGGACTGGGCCGGCCTGATCGCCCTGCACCATGGGTCCATCGAGAAACAGGCCCGCGAGTGGGTGGAAGGCGGTCTCAAGAATGGCCAGCTCAAGGCGGTGATCTGCACCTCCAGCCTCGACCTCGGGGTGGACTTCCTGCCGGTGGAGCGGGTGCTGCAGATCGGCTCGCCCAAGAGCATCGCCCGCCTGCTGCAGCGCGCCGGCCGCAGCGGCCATGCCCCGGGCCGTGCCTCGCGTGCCACCCTGGTACCCACCTACAGCCTCGACCTGCTGGACGCCGCGGCCACCCGCCGCGCCATCACCGCGGGCGAGATCGAAGCGCGCACCGCCCCGGTCAAACCCCTGGATGTCCTGGTGCAGCACCTGGTGACCGTCGCCCTGGGCGGCGGCTTCGAGCCGGATGACCTGCTGCCAGAGATCCGCAGCGCCTGGGCCTATCGCGACCTCAGCGAGGGCGAGTGGATCTGGGCCCTGGCCTTCGTTCGCAACGGCGGCGCCTCGCTGTCGGCCTACCCGGACTATCGCCGCGCCGAGCCCGACGCCGAGGGCATCTGGCGCGTCCCCGACAAGCAGTTGGCCAAGCGGCATCGACTGGGCATCGGCACCATCGTCAGCGAGACCAGCCTCAATGTGCAGTTCTGGTCCAAGGGCGGCGGTGGCAATCGGCTGGGCAACATTGAGGAAGGCTTCATCGCCCGCCTGCGGCCCGGCGATCACTTTCTCTTCGCCGGGCGCACCCTGGAACTGGTGCGGGTGGAAAACATGACGGTGTATGTGCGCCGCGCCACGGGGCGCAAGGCCGCCATCCCGCGCTGGAGCGGCAGTCGCATGCCGCTTTCGGACACCCTGGCCAAGCACGTCCTGGCGCTGCTGGAAGACGCCGAGGCGCAGCGCTACGAGAGTCCGGAGATGCGCCTGCTGCAACCGCTGCTGGACGTGCAGCGGCAGTGGTCGGCGCTACCGAGCGCCCACTACCTGCTCGCCGAGACGCTGGAATCCCGCGAGGGCTCGCACCTGTTCCTCTATCCCTTCGCCGGCCGTCACGCCCATCTGGGGCTGGCCAGCCTGCTGGCCTGGCGGCTGGCGCAGCGGCGTCCCTGCACCTTTTCCATCGCCGTCAACGACTACGGCCTGGAGCTGGTCTCGCCGGTCAGCCTGGACTGGCAGGCGCTGCTCGATGCCAGTCTCTTCAGCACCGACAACCTGGTCAGCGACACCCTGGCCAGCCTCAACGCCGCCGAACTCGCCCAGCGCCGCTTTCGCGAGATCGCGCGTATCTCCGGGCTGATCTTTTCCGGCTATCCGGGGGCGCACAAGAGCAATCGCCAGCTGCAGGCCAGCAGCAGCCTCTTCTACCAGGTGTTTCGCCAATACGATCCGGACAACCTGCTGCTCGGCCAGGCCCAGGCCGAGGTCCTGCGTCAGGAGCTCGATGCCGATCGCCTGCAGCAGACGCTGACCCGCACCGGCGCCCTGCCGCTGCGCCTGGTGGTCCTGGACCATCCCTCACCTTTCGCCCTGCCGCTCATGGTAGAGCGGTTGCGCGAGAGTCTGAGTTCCGAAAAGCTGGCCGACCGCATCACCCGCCTGGTCGGCGATCTGGAGCGCGAAGCCGGGCCGGACGACCGGGCGCGCGCCTTCGACCCCGAGTCCCTGGTGCAGCCCAGCCACGACAGCGATCTGACACCGCGCCGCGGCGCTAGCCAGCGGCGTCCTCGCGTACAGAAATCCGGTCGTCCTCGATAACGATCCGCCCCTGGCGATAGAGATGGCCGATGGCCTTCTTGAAGTTGCCCTTGCTGACGCCGAACAGCTGATGGATCAGGGCAGGCGGACTGCTGTCGCTGAGCTCCAGGACCCCACCGCGTGCCTTGGCCAGGCCGATGATCTGTTCGGCGAGATCGCTTCCGGCGGCAGCTCCCTGGGGCTGCAGGGTCAGGCTGATCTTGCCGTCCGCCCGCACCTCGCGAATGAAGCCCCGCTCCCGCTGCCCCAGGCGCAGTGGCTTGAAGGCCTCGTTGCGATGCACCAGGCCCCAGTGCTTGTTGTCGACGATCACCTTGTAGCCCAGGTCGGTCCGCTCGACCACCAGCAGGGGTACCGGCTGACCCACCTTGTAGCGTGGCGGTTCACGATCCAGGTAGCGATCCAGGCGCGCGGTGGCAACGATCCGCCGGGTCCGGGCATCCAGGTGCACATGCACCACGCAATGATCGCCAACCTGCAGCGGACGCTTCTCCTCCGAATGCGGCAGCAGCAGGTCCTTGGGCAGGCCCCAGTCGAGGAAGATCCCCACCCGGCCGACCTCCACCACGCGCAGACTGGCGAAGCCGCCGACCTGCACCTTCGGCTTCTCGGTGGTGGCGATCAGGCGGTCTTCGCTGTCCAGGTAGAGGAAGACGTTGAGCCAGTCGCCCTCGGCGCAGGGTTCGTCGCGAGGAGCATAGCGGCGCGGCAGCAGCACCTCGCCGTCATTGCCGGCATCCAGGAATAGACCGATGGGGGTGTTGCGCAAAATCTGCAAGCTGTTGAAGCGACCCAGCAAGGCCATGAATGGTGACTCCTGTAGAAAGCGGTGCATTTTACCGCGATCAGCAGAGCCATCGCTTGGTCGCGACCCTTCGTCGCTGAACGGTCACGAGGCGTGACTGGCAGCAGAGTGAGTGCGAATCTCGACCCGATCGGCCTTGCCCCCACCGCTCGGCACGCTGCCGTGCGGGAGACCTGACCAGGCTGTCTGTGGTGGTACGCCTCACAGCAGGTGGGGCGGCGGGCGTCTTGAAGGCGATACCGGATGACCGCCTTGGCTCGCCTCAGGCGAGCGTCCGGCTCAGGCAGTAAGGCAGTCGTCGGCGAGTGGAATCTCGATGAACAGACCCACGGTGTCAGCCTCGACCCGCATGGCGGCCACCACCGCATTCAGCAAGAACGGATTGGTAGCCTGTTCGTTGGTCACGATACGCTGGGTCAGCTTGATCGACTGGTGGGCGTGGTAGACGGCTACGAGTATTTCATTGAGGTTCAGGCGACGGAGCTCGACCCGGTATCCGGCGAGTCCGTGGCCCAAGGCGCGTCCTGCGCTTTCAAGCCCATTTTTCACGGTAAGTCCTTGGACCGTTGCGGTCCGGGGTAATGATTCGAACGGAATAATAGCACCAGGCCATTATCCTTATTGCGCAGGCCATCACCGTTTCGATACCACTGGCCGAAGAGACTGAACGCGCCCATGAACTTGCGCCTGCCGGGTGCTGCCCAGCGCTTCGCGCGGCGCCCCTTTCGTGCCCGGGAAACGATTCAGCACGGTGCCTTTGCCACGATCGACCGGTCCCGGTGCCAGAGCGCGCCACGCCTCTCCCCTTCAACCGCCGTTCGCCCGCTTCAGCCCGCACTTCGACCATGGTCGGTAAAGTCAACATCGAGCTGCTCAAAGGTCTTGTTTTGCGCAAGCCAGTCTGAGACCATCCTTCGCTGTCAGGTGAGGCTGTCTCCACGGAGCGGCTGACCTGTCGAGAACCTGGAGTACATCAGGGCCAGCTTTCGCGGCATGGGTTTCTCCTCGTTTCAAAACTGTCGTCCTTCGCGGACAACAACGTCATCTTATTCAAGGAGAAATCCATGTCTACTCGCCAAACTGGCACCGTCAAGTGGTTCAACGACGAGAAAGGCTTCGGCTTCATCACCCCCCAGAGCGGCCCGGACGTGTTCGTTCACTACCGTTCCATTCAGGGTAACGGCTTCAAGAGCCTGCAAGAAGGCCAGGCTGTTTCCTTCCTGGTCGTGCAAGGCCAGAAAGGCCTGCAGGCCGATGAGGTGCAGGTGATCTAATCACCCGCCTTCTCGAAAAAGCCCAACCCCCCCGGTTGGGCTTTTTTTTGCGCGGACGTTGGCCCCGCCAGCCTCTGCTATCGCCACTTAGGGATGAGGTGCGTCTCGTGAAAACCTTCGCTGCCCTGCTCTGCCTGCTCCTGCTCGCCGGTTGCGCCGCCTTTCCCGGCGATGAACTCTCTTCCCAGCCCTTCCGCGCGCCCCTGAGCGAGCAACCGCAGCGGCCCAAGGTGCTGGTGGAATTCAACTTCTATCGCGGCGCTGTCGAGGACGCCAAGGACGCGACGTCGATCGCCGTCGCCCGCGAAGGCCTGAAGCCCCGGCTGCGCGAGGTCCTGGAACGCTCCAATCTGTTCGACCGCATCACCCTGGTGCCGGAGCCCGGCAGGCCCGACGACGCCCTGCTGCGCCTCAAGCTCTACAACAGCACCTCCTACGCCGCCGCCATCGCCAGTGGCCTGATTACCGGGGCCACCTTCTTTCTCGTCCCGGGTACCGCCAAGGACGACTATGTGCTGACCGCCGAATGGATCGCACCGGGTAGCGGTCCGTCCACCCGGGTGCGCAATGCCATATCGGTACGCACCTGGATGGGGGTCTGGTTCCTGCCCCTGGCCGCCAGCCATCAGGCCGAGACCGCCATCGAGGAAACCTTCGCCCGCCAGGTCAACGACGCCCTGCGCCAGCTGCAGAGCGCCGGCGCCTTCGCCGACCGCTCCTCGCCCCAGGGGAACGGCGAAACGCCTGCACCGGTCACACCTTGACCGGCAATCACGTAGACGAGGATCCCATGGCCGAAGAAAAGCGCAAAGCCGACGAACGCGAACTGCCCAAGGACGAGAAGCCCCTGCGCACCGAACACGCCAAGACCGACGACGGGCGCAATCCCCCTTCGCCCAACAGTCCGGACCGCACCAAGGACGCCACGGGCTACAACTGATCCCGACCTTTCCGGAAACGACCGCCACGGCGGTCGTTTCTTTATCTGCGCCCTGCCCCGCGGGGTTGGCTCGCCCCTCCCTCCTTACTGCATAATGCCCACACTCCGACGTCTATCGGCCCCTTTTCTCTTCAACTAGGCCGGTACCCTGCCAAGGTGTGTGTCCCGATGCGAAAGACCTTCCGATCTCTGGGCCTGCTGCTGAGCTGCTGCGCCCTGGGCTTTTCCCTGCCCGTCAGTGCCGATACCTCCTACCTGCCGCCGCGAATCGAAAAGGCGATGCAGACCAACAAGATCCCCGGCAGCGACCTGTCGCTGGTGATGCTGCCCCTCGATGGCCCGGGCGAGAACGACTACTACAATGCCGACGTCTCGGTGAATCCGGCGTCGACCATGAAGCTGATCACCACCTTTGCCGCCCTGGAACTGCTGGGTCCCACCTACCAGTGGAAGACCGAGTTCTATACCGACGGCACGCTCAAGGACGGCATCCTCAACGGCAATCTCTATCTCAAGGGCGGCGGCGACCCCAAGCTGAACATGGAGCGGCTGTGGCTGCTCATGCGTGACCTGCGCGCCAACGGCGTCCTGGAAGTCACCGGTGACCTGGTGCTGGATCGCGGTCGTTTCGTGAAGCCCAATCTGCCGGCCTTCAACGACGACGGCGAAGACGAGAACAAGACCTTCCTGGTCGGTCCGGATTCGCTGCTGGTCAATCTCAAGTCGGTGCGCATGGTGGTACGCTCGGCCGATGGCCGGGTCAGCGTCTCCATGGATCCGCCGCTGACCAACGTCAACATCGACAACCAGATGCGCGCCACCGGCAAGAGCGGTTGCCCGGCCTGGCCGGAGGTGCGCTTCAATCCGGTACCCCAGGCCGATGGCAGTACCAGCCTGGTGGTCAGTGGCCAGCTGCCGGACGGCTGCAACGCCCAGAGCTATCTGTCGCTGCTCGACCACCCGGCCTATACCGCCGGCGCGGTGCGGGCCATCTGGCAGGAACTGGGCGGCAGCATCAAGGGCCGTACCCGCGAGGGCAGCGTGCCGCGCAATGCCGAGGTGCTGGCGCGGGCCTTCTCGCCCGATGTGGTCGAGATCATTCGCGACATCAACAAGTACAGCAACAACACCATGGCCCAGCAGCTGTTCCTCTCCATCGGGGCGCAATTCCGCACCTCGGCGGATGCGGACGATAGCAAGGCAGCGCTGCGGGTCATCCGCTCGTGGCTGGCGCGCAAGGGCATCAATGCCAGTCACCTGATCATGGAGAACGGCTCGGGCCTGTCGCGCACCGAGCGGGTCAGTGCCCGGGAGATGGCCGAGATCCTGCGTGCCGCCTGGCAGAGCCCCTACGGTCCGGAGTTCATCTCTTCGCTGCCGCTGGCGGGCATGGACGGCACCCTGCGCAAGCGCATGAAGAATTCGCCACTCACCGGTCAGGCGCACATGAAGACCGGCACCCTGAACAACGTACGGGCCCTGGCGGGTTTCGTCCGGGATGCCAATGCGCGCAACTGGGTGGTGGTCGCCATCCTCAACAGCAGCCGCCCCTGGGGCGCTTCGTCGATCCTCGACGAGGTGGTGCTGGACCTCTATCTGCGCAGTCGCCAGGACGGCGCGGTCGCCAACTGACGCGCAAAACAAAACCGGCGTCTGCTCACGCAGACGCCGGTTTTGTTTACAGCACTCGGCAAGGCAGGCCGGAAAGCCGACGTTACCGTGCTGCACCGCATTGGGCAAGAACTTTGTCCAACGCACCTTTGTGGGGCATTTTCAGGCGGCCGTCAGGGCCTAGATCATGCCCAGCAGCAGCAGTACCAGCAGGACGACCAGAATGGCGCCCACGATACCGGACGGGCCATAGCCCCAGCTGCGCGAATGCGGAAACACCGGAAGTCCGCCGATGAGCAGGACCAGCAGCACCAGAACCAGGATGGTCGAGAGAGTCATCTGCCATTCTCCATGAAGGCCAAGGGTCGACCGCCGCCGTAACAGGATGATACGAAGCGACGGGCTTATTCCATGGACCTGCGCCAGCGGCGGAAAATCCCGACGTCGTCAGCTAACCCTGCCCGTCCTCGCCGCCTCCCAGGTGACAGCGCACAAAAAAGCCCGGATCAGGGATCCGGGCTTGGCCTTGTCGCAGCTGGCTGTCAGTGGGCCACAGCGCCACTGGCACCCAGGCCGGTCTGGGATCTCACGAACTGCGGATAGAAGCGTGCCCGCTCCTCTTCGGCAGCCGCCGACTTGTCGGTGATGGAGAAGAACCAGATGCCGATGAAGGCCACGGCGATGGAGAACAGCGCCGGATATTCATAGGGGTAGATCGGCTTGGCATGACCGAGGATGGTCACCCAAATGGTGGGGCCAAGCACCATCAGCGCCACTGCGGTGATCAGGCCGAGCCAGCCACCGATCATGGCGCCCCGCGTAGTCAGGCGCTTCCAGTACATCGAGAGCAGCAGGATGGGGAAGTTGCAGCTGGCCGCGATGGAGAACGCCAGGCCCACCATGAAGGCGATGTTCTGCTTCTCGAAGAGGATACCCAGGGCGATGGCGACCACGCCCAGCGCTACGGTAGTGATCTTGGAGACGCGAATCTCATCCTTCTCGTTGGCCTTGCCCTTCTTGATCACGCTGGCATAGAGGTCGTGGGAGACCGCCGAGGCACCGGCCAGGGTCAGACCGGCGACCACCGCCAGGATGGTGGCGAAGGCCACCGCCGAGATGAAGCCGAGGAAGATGCTGCCGCCCACGGCGTTGGCCAGGTGCACCGCCGCCATGTTGTTGCCGCCCAGCAGGGCGCCGGCGGCGTCCTTGAAGGCTGGATTGGTGCTGACCAGCAGGATAGCGCCAAAGCCGATGATGAAGGTCAGGATGTAGAAGTAGCCGATGAAGCCGGTGGCATAGAACACGCTCTTGCGGGCTTCCTTGGCGTCGCTCACGGTGAAGAAGCGCATCAGGATGTGCGGCAGGCCGGCGGTGCCGAACATCAGCGCCAGACCCAGGGAGAAGGCAGAGATCGGATCCTTCACCAGGCCGCCGGGACTCATGATGGCCTCGCCTTTCGGGTGCACGGCAATGGCTTCGGCGAACAGTCGGTTGAAATCGAAGCCGACGTGCTTCATCACCATGAAGGCCATGAAGCTGGCACCGGACAGCAGTAGCACCGCCTTGATGATCTGGACCCAGGTGGTAGCCAGCATACCGCCGAAGAGGACGTAGAGCACCATGAGGATGCCCACCAGCACCACGGCCAGGGTGTAGTCCAGGCCGAACAGCAGCTGGATCAGCTTGCCGGCGCCGACCATCTGGGCGATCAGGTAGAGGGCGACCACTACCAGCGAACCGCAGGCGGACAGGGTACGGATGTCCTTCTGCTTGAGGCGGTAGGACGCCACATCGGCGAAGGTGTACTTGCCGAGGTTGCGCAGACGTTCGGCGATCAGGAACAGGATGATCGGCCAGCCCACCAGGAAGCCGATGGAGTAGATCAGACCGTCGTAGCCCGACGTGAACACCAGCGCGGAAATGCCCAGGAAAGAGGCGGCCGACATGTAGTCGCCGGCGATGGCCAGGCCGTTCTGGAAGCCGGTGATGCGGCCACCGGCGGCGTAGTAGTCGGCGGCGGAGCGGTTACGTTTGGAGGCCCAGTAGGTGATGCCCAGGGTAGCCCCGACGAAGGCCACGAACATCAGGATGGCGGCGACGTTCAGGGGCTGGCGCTGCACCGCGCCACTGATGGCATCGGCCGCCCACAGCGCAGGCGAGAGCACCAGCAGCCCGGCAGCAAGGGAAAGACGTCTCATGGCTGCACCTCCCGGAGAATTTCCGCGTTGAGCCGATCGAACTCGCCATTGGCCCGGCGCACATAGATGCCGGTCAGGATGAAGGCCGAAAGGATCAGACCGACGCCCAGGGGAATGCCCCAGGTCATGGCGGTCTCCGCATGGATACGGGTCGCGAGAACCTTGGGGGCGAAGGCGATCAGGAGGATGAAGGCGGAATAGAGTCCGAGCATGATGGCGGAAAGCGTCCAGGCGAAGCGTCCGCGCTTGGTTACCAGTTCTTGGAAACGCGGACTGGCTTCAATCCGCCGGTAGGTGCTGTCATTCATTATTGTTGTTCCTTACAGCATGACGGGAGCGTCGAGCTCTACTCTAGGCCCGCCCGGCAAGGCTTCCAGACGACTTTAGTCGTACCCTCCCGGACCTCAGTAATCCCAGAGCCGACGCCAGCCCTGCAGCGGGTGGTGACCCTCGCCATCGAGCACGGAAACGCTTGCCGTCATCCCCGCGCTGAGGTGGATATCCGCGGGGACGTCCAGCAGTTCGATGCGCACCGGGATGCGCTGCGCCAGGCGCACCCAGTTGAAGGTCGGCTCGACGTTGGCCAGCAACTGGGCATCGTTGGCCGCATTGCGATCGGTGATGCCGCTGCTGATGCTCGCCACCCGTCCCTGCAGGGGCGCGGCATGGTTCATCAGGCGCACCCGTACCGCATCGCCGGGGTGGATATGGGGAATCTTGGTCTCTTCGAAATAGGCCATGACGTAGAACGAACGGGTGTCCACCAGCGCCATCACCGCCTGGCCGGTCTGCACATAGTTGCCCTCGGCGAATCTGAGGTTGGTGATCCGCCCTTCCCGTGGCGCCAGGACGCGACTACGATCCAGATTGATCTGGGCCAGGTTCACGTCGCTCAGGGCTTCCTGATACTGGCTGCGAGCGACAGCCACGTTGACCTGCGCGGTTTCGCGATCCTCGGCGCTGATGGCACTGGTGCCCAGGCGCTGGCGCCGGGCGGCCTCGCTTTCGCGCAGGCGCAGCTGCTGCTGGCGCGTCTCAGCCACCGCCTTGGCATGGGCGAGATTGGCCTGGTAACGCTGCTGATCGATCTGCATGAGCAGATCGCCGGGCTTCACCAGCTGGTTGTCGACCACCGCCAGGCGCGTCACCCAGCCGGACACGTCGGGCGCGACCACCACCACATCGGCCCGCACCCGCGCATCGCGCGTCCAGGGCGTATAGAGATAGAAGTGCCACAGCCAGGTGCCGGCCAGGATGGCGAGCAGTACCACGATCAGGGTTATCGCCACACGCAGGGTCTTGTGCATCGCCTTGTCGATCCTCTTGTTATGGGGCTCAGGTGGCCAGCACGGCCACGAGGCCGGCCAGCCACAGCACGAACAGCGCGCAACCGAACAGGGCGCTGTGCCAGAGATGGCGGCCAAGGCCACTGCGCTGCAGCAGCCACAGCGACAGCGCCGTCAGCAGCAGCGCCAGGACGCCATAGACGAACAGCGGCCCCAGGTAGACCCCGCCCATTGCCCATTCATGCAGATTCATCCGCGCCCTCCTCCGCTACCGCCTCTAGACAACAGCTGCGCCAGGTCTGCTGGAGCTGGCCGATGGCGCCGCGCGCCAACCGATGCGGCTCATCGTCCGGCGCCTGGTTTAGCGCCTGCCGCAGACGCTCTGCCGCCGCGTCCAGCGCGCCCGGCTGCAGGTTACCGAAGCCCACCTCCAGCTGGTCGGCGAAGCGGCCGAGAAAGGCATCCCGCGCCCGGGCCACCTCGCCCTGGGCACCGCCCAGGCAGGCGCGCAGATGCAGTAACTCATTGCCCAGATCCAGCGCCAGCAACCCCTGTTCCCAGCGCCCCCGCTCGGTGGCCGACAACTGTTCGATATGCCGCGCCAGCAGCAGCAGGCGATCCGCCATGCGCCCGCCGAACCAGGTCTCGGCATTGGCCAGGGGGACCGTGCTCAGTCGCTGCAGGTCGTAGGTGGTGGCTTCGAGGATGCGGCGACTGGTGCGCCGCGGCGTCCGTAAGCTGATCAGCCGGAACATCAGCACGGCCGAACCGACGCCGATCAGCAGACTCTGCAACTGGTTGAGCAAGGCGCCCATCTCCACCTGGCCGTGGTTGCTGGGCGAGACCAGCACCAGCAGATGGATGGCGAAGGCCGTCGCCGTCCCCACCACGCCCGGCGGTCCGGCCATTCCCAGGGCGGCAAAGAAAAGCGGCACCCCCAGCACCAGGCACAGCAGCGGATAGCCGCTGATCTGCGGCAGCAGCACCTGGCTGACCAGAATGGCGACTGGCGCGGCATAGAGGATGCCCCGCAGGAAGCCGAGGCCGATGGTGGCGGCGTTGTCGCGATTGGCGAACAGGCTGCAGATGACCCCGGCCATGAGCATGGCACCCGGTGCCGAGGGCCAGGCACTGGCCAGCCAGAAGACGCCCACGGCCAGCAGCGCACAGGCGCTGCGCAGGCCGTAGAGCAGTGCCGTCTGCACATCGCGATGGCGTGCCAGCGCCGAGGGCGCCACGGCGCTGAGCTGGGCCGTATGGACGCTGTCCAGGGCCCGACCGGCCAGCAGGATCTTGTCCAGCAGGATGGCAAAGCGGGCCAGCAGGTAGCGTTGATCGTTGTCCAACTCCGGGGAGGTGCCTGCA
This sequence comes from Pseudomonas sp. JUb52, assembly GCF_004341115.1. Lineage (NCBI taxonomy): Bacteria > Pseudomonadati > Pseudomonadota > Gammaproteobacteria > Pseudomonadales > Pseudomonadaceae > Pseudomonas > Pseudomonas sp. JUb52. Next base: position 49,904 of record NZ_SLYS01000015.1, on the reverse strand, counting down.
GCCTCTCTCAGACGCTGCAGGAGGGCTTCCAGGGCAGGAGCCTGGGGGTCGGCCAGGGTCGCGAGCAGATCGTCGCGCCAGGGCTGCAGGACGGCCCTTCTCGGCTCGTCCAGGCCACGCCACTGGCGCATGGCACCGCGGGCGGTGCGCAGCAGGCTAAGCAGGTCTCGCGAAAGCAGGCGGAGGGCCCTAGCGCGTTGCCGGCCGCGCTGGCCTTCGAACCAGGCATGGTCGCGCTGGGCATCCACTGCCACCACCTGGCCAAGCATGGCCAGCAGACCCTGGGTGGCATCCTGAGCCTCGGCCAGCTCCGCCCGAGCCGCAGCCACGCCCTGCTCCCAGGTGCGCCGCGCCTGGGCGGCCAGATTCTGCTCCACGCGCTGTGGCCAGAACAGCGCGCTGACCGCCGAGGCCACGACGATACCCAGGCAGATCTCGGTGCAGCGGGCCACCGCCTGGTCGAATACCGTGAGCGGATGGGCGATGGCAGGCAGGCCAATGATGGCGACCGTATAGCCGGCCAGCACGAAGCCATAGGCGACATGGTTGCGCAGCAGGGTCGAGGCCGCCGTGCAGAGGGCCATCCAGCCGGCCAGGGCCAGGAGAAACAGCCAGGGCGTCTGGGCGAAGAAGCCCATCAGCACCACCGCCATACAGGTGCCAGCGATGGTGCCGAGCAGGCGGAACAGGCCCTTGGCCAGCACCATGCCGGACAGCGGCTGGGAGACGATCATCACCGTCATGCAGGCCCAGACCGGTTGCTCGAGGCTGAAACGAAAGGCCAGCCAGAGCGCCAGTCCGGCGGCGAACAGGGTCTTGCCGGCAAAGAGGAGTGCCGCAGGCGTGGGTGCGAGAAAGACCGTCCAGGGTAGGCGCACGTCGGCTCTTGGTGTGCAGGGGATCCAGCATAGGCCGCGTGGCCCAGGCGAAGTTCCAGGCGGGCGCCCAGACGAAAAAAAGGCGACCCGGGGTCGCCTGAAGTGCCTTGCGTGCTCGAGCGACGACGCTCCGTCGTCACCACTCCCCAGAGACTAGACGAGTTGCAGCCGGCGATGTTGATCGAGATCAAGATCGGCTGGATTGTGCCCGGCCATGCCGAGCAGGCGGTCGATCAGCGCGCAATCGGATTCGCGCCGCACCTCGGCGAACAGGGCCGCGGCCTCGGGATAGCTGCGGGTCAGCATGCCCAGCCACTGCTTGAGGCGACCGGGGGCGTAGCGCGGCGCCAGCTTGCGCTGCGCCATGACCCAGAAGCGTTGCACCCGCGGCAGGATCTCGGCCCAGCTCTGCGCCGCGGTCTCCTCTCCGCGCACCGCCGCGGCGATCTGCAGCGCCAGGTCCGGTCTCGAGACCAGGCCGCGCCCCAGCATCACCGAGGCCTGGCCGCTGACGCTGCGGCAGCGCCAGTAGTCGTCCAGGGTCCATATCTCGCCGTTGGCCAGCACCGGCACGGACACGCGATCGGCCACCCGCGCCACCCATTCCCAGTGCGCCGGCGGCTTATAGCCCTCGACCTTGGTCCGCGCATGGACCACCAGTTGCGCCGCGCCACCCTCGGCCAGGGCCTCGGCGCAGGCCAGGGCGGCGTTCGGGCTGTCGTAGCCCAGGCGCATCTTGGCGGTGACCGGGATGTGCGCCGGCACGGCCTGGCGCACGCTCTCGACGATCCGGTTGAGCAGCTCCGGCTCCTTGAGCAGCACCGCCCCGCCGCGGGACTTGTTGACGGTCTTGGCCGGGCAGCCGAAGTTGAGATCGATCACCGGGGCGCCCAGGGTGCAGGCGAAGGCCGCGTTGTCGGCCAGGCAGGCCGGATCCGAACCCAGCAGTTGCACCCGCATGGGCGTACCCGATGGCGTGCGCGCGCCCTGCTCCAGCTCTGGTGCCAGCTTGGCGAAGGCCGCCGCCGGCAGCAGGCGATCGCAGACACGGATGAATTCGCTCACGCACCAGTCGAGTCCACCGACCTCGGTCAGCAATTCCCGCAGGATGTCGTCGACGAGGCCCTCCATGGGCGCCAGGGCGATTTCCATGCTCAGACGTCCTCGCCAGGAAGTGCCTGGCCATAACCGGCCAGGAATTCGGGTGGCATGCGCCTGGGCTTGCCGGAAGACAGCTCGATGCAGACGAAGGTCGTCCGGGCGCGCAGCAGGGTGACGCCATCGGCGGGACGCTGCAGCTGAAATTGCCGGGTCATGCGTAGACGACGATCCCAGTCCACCAGCCAGGTGCCCAATACCAGCTCATCGTCCTGATAGCCGCTGCTGAGATAGTCGATCTCGTGGCGCACCACGGCCATGGCGCGGTCCAGCCGCTGGAAGGTGGCGAGATCCAGGCCCAGGGCCGCCGAATGCTGCCAGGCGCACTGTTCGAGCCAGCTGACGTACACGGCGTTGTTGGCATGGCCCAGGCCGTCGATGTGCTCGGCACCGATGCGCAGCGGCAGGAGGTGGGGAGTCGGTCTGTCCCACTGCATGAAGAGACCCTCTCGCGGGCAAGGTCGAAAGACGCATGGCCTGACCGGATAAAATCCGGGCCAGGCCAACGGTCGCGGATACTGGCACGAATCCGCAGACAATAAAAAAGGGCCTGCATCGCTGCAGGCCCTTCTTCATGTTTGGCGCACTCGGGAGGATTCGAACCTCCGACCGCTCGGTTCGTAGCCGAGTACTCTATCCAGCTGAGCTACGAGTGCGTTTCGGTGCGTTTAGCCAGAACACCGCTGGTACTGCTGAAGCCAGAGGCTTCGTCGATTTGGCGCACTCGGGAGGATTCGAACCTCCGACCGCTCGGTTCGTAGCCGAGTACTCTATCCAGCTGAGCTACGAGTGCGTTGAAGCTGCGTATTCTAGCGTCCGTTTCTGACGTGTCAAGCAAATTTGCTTGTTTATCAGGTACTTACCAATCGGTCAGTACAGCGGAGCCAGTTTGAAGCAAATGGCGGTGAGGGAGGGATTCGAACCCTCGACACCCTTTTGAGGTGTACTCCCTTAGCAGGGGAGCGCCTTCGGCCACTCGGCCACCTCACCGCAACGGGGCGAAACTATATCGAAGGTTTGCCCGTTTGCAAAGAGAAAAATTCAAAAAAAATCAGTGGTTTGGTTCTTGGTCCTTTTCCTTCTGGATGCGCTGGTAGATTTCCTCGCGATGAACCGCGACTTCCTTGGGCGCATTGACGCCGATGCGGACCTGGTTGCCCTTGACTCCCAGTACCGTCACGGTGACTTCATCACCCACCATCAGGGTCTCACCAACCCGACGAGTCAAAATAAGCATTCCATTCTCCTTAAGCTTTAACTCAGTCTGCACGTATGAACCGAAACGATCCCTGAATGGACCCTCTAGTCGCTATTGACCTCTGTCCATGCAAGTAAAGTTCCGCAGAACCCGCGTCGGATGAGGTCCCTGTGGCAGGGACCTCATCTGGCGGGTCACTCGGCGCCGCGTGCGGGGGCGTCGAGTTCGAAGGCGGTGTGCAGGGCACGGACGGCCAGCTCGAGGTATTTCTCCTCGATGACCACCGACACCTTGATCTCGGAAGTGGAGATCATCTGGATGTTGATGCTCTCCTTGGCCAGGGCTTCGAACATCTGGCTGGCCACGCCGGCATGGGACCTCATGCCGACGCCGACGATGGAGACCTTGGCGATCTTGGTGTCGCCGACGGACTCGCGAGCGCCGATCTCGACGCCGGTGCGCTTGAGGATCTCCAGGGCGCTCTGGTAGTCGTTGCGATGCACGGTGAAGGTGAAGTCGGTGGTGTTATCGTGCGCGACGTTCTGCACGATCATGTCGACTTCGATGTTGGCCGCGCTGATCGGGCCGAGGATCTTGAAGGCCACGCCGGGGGTATCCGGCACACCGCGAATGGTCAGCTTGGCTTCGTCACGGTTGAAGGCGATGCCGGAGATGATCGGCTGTTCCATGGATTCCTCTTCATCAAGGGTAATGAGGGTGCCCGGACCCTCCTGAAAGCTGTGCAGCACGCGCAGCGGCACGTTGTACTTGCCGGCGAACTCCACCGAACGGATCTGCAGCACCTTGGAGCCGAGGCTGGCCATTTCCAGCATTTCCTCGAAGGTGATCTTGTCCAGGCGCTGAGCCTGGGGCACCACGCGCGGATCGGTGGTGTAGACGCCGTCGACGTCGGTGTAGATCTGGCACTCGTCGGCCTTCAGCGCGGCCGCCAGGGCCACGCCGGTGGTGTCGGAGCCACCGCGACCCAGGGTGGTGATGTTGCCCTGCTCGTCAACGCCCTGGAAGCCGGCCACGACCACCACCTTGCCGGCCTTGAGCTCGGCGCGGATGCGGGCGTCGTCGATCTGCTGGATGCGCGCCTTGGTGTGGGCGCTGTCGGTGAGGATGCGCACCTGGTTGCCGGTATAGGACACCGCCTGGACGCCGCGCTTGAGCAGCGCCATGGCCAGCAGGCCGATGGTGACCTGCTCGCCGGTGGAGACCATGACATCCAGCTCGCGCGGATCGGGTTGCTCCATAATCTGCTTGGCGAGGCCGATCAGGCGATTGGTCTCGCCACTCATGGCCGACACCACCACCACGATCTGGTCGCCCGCCTCATGGAAGCGTTTCACCTTCTCGGCGACCTGCTCGATACGCTCCACCGTACCCACCGAGGTACCGCCGAATTTCTGTACGATCAATGCCATTGCTTGCTGCCCGTCCGCAGAAAAATCTGATTCAAGTTGTTGAGGGAGGAAGCGGGCCGCCCTCCCCGGCGACCCGCAGCGCTCTTAGAGACTTTCCTCGGCATACTGCGCGGCGCAGGCCAGGGCCGCTTCGAGCTGGCTGGCATCGGTGCCGCCACCCTGGGCCATGTCCGGACGACCGCCGCCCTTGCCGCCGACCACGGCCGCGGCGCGCTTCATCAGCTCGCCGGCCTTGACCCTGGCGGTCAGGTCGGCGGTGACGCCGGCCACCAACACCACCTTGCCGTCGGCTTCGCCACCGAGCAGGATCATGCCGCTGCCGAGCTTGTTCTTGAGCTGGTCGACCAGCGCCAGCAGCGCCTTGCCGTCGAGACCGTCGAGGCGCGCGGTGAGGACCTTGGCGCCCTTGACGTCCTGCGCCTGGTCGACCAGGTCACCGGCCGAGGCACTGGCAGCCTTGGCCTTGAGCTGCTCGACTTCCTTTTCCAGCTGGCGATTGCGCTCGACCAGCGCGGCCAGCTTGTCCAGCACGTTGTCGCGACTGCCCTTGAGCAGGCTGGCGGCTTCGCGCAGCTGCTCTTCGGCGCCGTTGAGGTAGGCCAGGGCCGCGGTGCCGGTGATGGCTTCCACGCGGCGTACGCCGGAGGCCACGCCGCCTTCGCTGACCAGCTTGAGCAGGCCGATGTCGCCGGTCTGGGCGACGTGGGTGCCGCCGCACAGCTCGACGGAGAATTCACCGCCCATGCCGACCACGCGCACCACGTCGCCGTACTTCTCGCCGAACAGCGCCATGGCGCCGCGGGCTTTGGCCTCGTCGATGGCCATGACCTCGGTGGTCACCGCGCTGTTCTTGCGGATCTCTTCGTTGACGATGGTCTCGATGCGCTTGAGCTCCTCGGGCTTGATGGCCTCGAAGTGGCTGAAGTCGAATCTCAGGCGCTGGTCATTGACCAGGGAGCCCTTCTGGTGGACATGGTCGCCCAGCACCTGGCGCAGGGCGGCGTGCAGCAAATGGGTACCGGAGTGGTTCAGGGCGATGCCCTGGCGGCGCCCGGCATCGACCTGGGCCATCAGCGCGGTGCCGACATTGAGGCTGCCCTTGGTCACCACGCCGTGGTGCAGGAAGGCACCCTGGGTCTTGGTGGTGTCGCGCACGGCAAAGCCGACGCCGGCGCTTTCCAGGGTACCGGTATCGCCGACCTGGCCACCGGATTCGCCGTAGAACGGCGTCTGGTCGAGGATGACCACGCCCTCCTCGCCTTCGGCAAGGCTGTCCACCGGCTGGCCGGCGCGGTACAGGGCGACGATGGTGCCCGAGGCGCTGGTGGTGTCGTAGCCGAGGAAGCGGGTCTCGCCCTCGACCTTGACCAGGCTGTTGTAGTCCACGCCAAAGGCGCTGGCGGAGCGGGCGCGCTCGCGCTGGGCCTCCATCTCGCGCTCGAAACCGGCCTCGTCGAGATTGAGGTTGCGCTCACGGGCGATGTCGTTGGTCAGGTCGACCGGGAAGCCGTAGGTGTCATAGAGCTTGAACACCACGTCACCGGGAATGGTGTCGCCCTGCAGCTGCGCCAGATCCTGTTCGAGGATCTTCAGGCCCTGCTCCAGGGTCTTGGCGAACTGCTCTTCCTCGGTGCGCAGCACGCGTTCGATGTGCGCCTGCTGCTGGACCAGCTCGGGATAGGCCTGGCCCATCTCGGCCACCAGGGCGGCAACGATCTTGTGGAAGAAGGTGCCCTTGGCGCCCAGTTTGTTGCCGTGGCGGCAGGCGCGACGAATGATGCGACGCAGCACGTAGCCCCGGCCTTCATTGGACGGCAGCACGCCATCGGCGATCAGGAAGCTGCAGGAACGGATGTGGTCGGCCACCACCTTGAGCGACGGGGCGTCGTCGTTGGCGCAGCCGATGGCCGCAGCCGAGGCCGCCAGCAGTTGCTGGAACAGATCGATCTCGTAGTTCGAGTGCACGTGCTGCAGCACGGCGCTCACCCGCTCGAGGCCCATGCCGGTGTCGACACTGGGCGCCGGCAGCGGATGCAGGACGCCATCGGCGGTGCGGTTGAACTGCATGAAGACGTTGTTCCAGATCTCGATGTAGCGATCGCCGTCTTCTTCCGGCGAGCCGGGCGGGCCGCCCCAGATCTCGGGACCGTGGTCGAAGAAGATCTCGGTGCAGGGGCCGCAGGGACCGGTGTCGCCCATGGTCCAGAAGTTGTCCGAGGCATAGGGCGCACCCTTGTTGTCGCCGATGCGCACCATCTGCGCCTCGGGCACCCCGACTTCCTTGGTCCAGATGTCGTAGGCCTCGTCATCGGTGGCATAAACGGTGACCCAGAGCTTTTCCCGGGGCAGACCCAGCCACTGCGGCGAGGTGAGGAATTCCCAGGCGAAAGTGATGGCGTCGCGCTTGAAATAGTCGCCGAAGCTGAAGTTGCCCAGCATCTCGAAGAAGGTGTGGTGACGCGCCGTGTAGCCGACGTTCTCCAGGTCGTTGTGCTTGCCGCCCGCGCGCACGCACTTCTGGCTGGTGGCGGCGCGGGTGTAGCTGCGCTTTTCCATGCCGAGGAAGCAGTCCTTGAACTGGTTCATCCCGGCGTTGGTGAACAGCAGGGTCGGATCGTTCGCGGGGATCAGCGAACTGGAGGCGACCCGGGTGTGCCCCTTCTCTTCGAAGAAGCGGAGGAAGGCTTCACGGATTTCGGCGCTTTTCATATTCATTCCAGACAATGGGCTTTTCGACGCGCGTGACGGGCATCCGACTTGGATCGCAGACGAGACGAACGGAGCGGGCGCCGCAGACGCGGCACGTGCGGAAAACGGACACGCATGTCTGGGAGTATATCGACGCCTGCGCCCCGGTGTCGCCCCGGTTGCGCAGGAAAAACGCCGTCGGAAGACTTAGCGGCGGCGGTAGGCGGCGAAAGCGGCGATGACCGCCTCGATATCGGCGGCGCTGACGTCCAGATGAGTGACCAGTCGCAGGCGCGGCGCAGGACTGATGCGGATGTCGCGTTCGGCCAGGAAGGCCTGCAGGGCGGGCGCCTCGTCGCCCAGGGCGAGGTAGACCATGTTGGTCTGCACCGGCTCCACCCGGTAGCCGAGTTCGGCCAGGGCGGTGCCGAGTTGCGCCGCGTGGGCATGGTCCTCGGCCAGGCGCTCGACCTGGTGATCGAGGGCATGCAGGCCGGCCGCCGCCAGGATGCCGGCCTGGCGCATGCCACCGCCCACCACCTTGCGCCAGCGGCGCGCCTTGGCGATCAGTGCGGCATCGCCGCAGAGCACCGAGCCCACCGGCGCCCCGAGGCCCTTGGACAGGCAGACCGAGACCGAATCGAAATGCTGGCTGATCTCGCGCGCCGGTACGCCGAGCTTGACCGCGGCGTTGTACAGCCGCGCGCCGTCCAGATGCAGGGCCAGGCCGTGCGCCCGGGTGAAGGCGCGTGCCGCGGCCAGATAGGTCAGCGGCAGCACCTTGCCATGCATGGTGTTTTCCAGGGCCAGCAGCCGGGTGCGGGCGAAGTGGAAGTCATCGGCCTTGATGTAGCTGCGCACCAGGTCGAGGTCGAGGCTGCCGTCGGCGGCCATCTCGATGGGTTGCGGCTGGATGGAGCCGAGCACCGCGGCGCCGCCCCCTTCGTACTTGTAGGTGTGAGCCTGCTGGCCGACCAGGTATTCGTCGCCCCGCTCGCAGTGCGCCAGCAGGCCGAGCAGATTGCTCATGGTGCCGCTGGGCACGAAGAGTCCGGCTTCCAGGCCCAGATCGCCCGCCAGACGCTGTTCCAGGCGGGTGACGGTGGGGTCTTCGCCGTAGACGTCATCGCCCAGCTCGGCGGCCAGCATGGCCTGACGCATGGCCGGAGTGGGCTGGGTGACGGTATCGCTGCGCAGATCGATCATGAGGTCGCTCCTTAGGCCGGGACCACGATGAGTCCGGCCCGCAGGCCGACGGCGACCTTGGGATTGGGAAAGATGATGCGCGCCTCGGCTTCGTCGACGATCCAGCGCTCGCTGCCGTCTTCGGCCAGCAGCGAACCCTGGCGCAGCGGCGAGAAATTGGCCACGTCGTCGGCCAGGTGCAACTGGAAGCGCGGACTGGACTTGTACACCTGGCGCGCCACGCGAAATCTCAGCAAGGAGGAATCCGGCGGCGGCAGCTCGGCTTCGCGGCCTTCGATCAGGGCCTCGAGCAGCAGCCGCAGGCGACTCAGGTCGAGTTCGCTGTTCTCGCCGAAGGGCCGTGCCTGGCCCAGCTCCAGGGTCAGGGCCTCGGCCTGACACTCGGCATAGGTATAGGCACTGAAGGTGATGCCCGGCTTGTCGTAGAGCAGCACGGCTTCGATGCCGGCGGCTTCGAGACGCTGCAACTCGGCTTCGGAATGCTCGCGCCCGGCGCTCCAGGGATAGAGGGCAAAACGCGGCAGCGCCGAGGCACGCAGCGCGGTGTGCAGGTCGTAGTGCAGGCGCGCTCGATCCGGCTTGCTGAAGAATTGCGCGGACAGGCGTTCCAGGTCGTTGGCGCGTTGCGCTTCGGAGCCTTCGGCCTGGGCATGGCGGCCATTGAAGAGGCGATTCAGGTCCTGCTCGACATAGCGGGTGCCGCGGCGCATGGCGTCGGGATTGCCATACATGAACAACAGCCGGCAGGCGGGACGCAGGGCGCCGCTGGCGATGCCGCCGAGCAACTCGTCGAGCAGTTCCATGGGCGCCGTCTCGTTGCCATGGATGCCGGCCGAGAGCAGCAGGTCCATGCGGTTGTCGCGCGCCACTGGCGGGGTGACTTCCAGCACGCCTTCGGTCAGCCAGTGGAGACGGGTGCCGTCGGCAGTCAGTTGAATCTTCTCGGTCGGCTCGCGGCCGGCCAGGGTCAGGTCCAGCAGGCGGCCAAGCGCCAACCGATAACGTTCAGATGCAGCCATGCTCTACTCCGCTGAGCGACGTGTCGCGCTAGATACTCAATGATCGTGGCCGCAACCGCAATCGGCGTCATGCACATGATTCTCATCGCCGTCGTCGGCGAAGGTCTCCAGGGCGATGGACAGGCCCAGGGCATTGAGGGCCTGGGGGCGCAGCACCAGGACCGGGGTCTGCTCTTCGTCATCCTGGGAGTCGGCGAAGATATTGAGGCCACCGGCGCCATCGGCTTCCAGCCAGAGGTCGCGACCGGCCAGGCGGATGGCCAGGCGCTGGACCTGCAGCGTCTGCTGCTCGTCGGCGGTGGGTTCGAGGATGAGATCGAGACGGTTGCTCATGGGGGCTCCGGACGTCAGGGCAATTGAAAGGGATAGACCGAGCCGAGGCCCAGCAACTGGGTCAGCTCGTCGAGGGCGGTGCGGACTTCGCCCAGCAACTGGGGATCGGCGAGATCCGCCGGTGCCAGGCGGTCGCGGTAGTGACGATCCACCCAGTCGAGCAGCTGGGCATGCAGCGCCGGGGTGAAACGCACCCCCGGATTCACCGCGGCCAGCTCCTCGGGGGTGAGCGCCACCCGCAGGCGCAGGCAGGCGGGGCCGCCGCCGTTCTGCATGCTCTGCTTGAGATCGAAGACCTTGACCTCACCCAGGGGACCGGCGTCTCTGACCTGGGCTTGCAGATAGTCCCAGACCGCCGGATTCTGCCGGCACTCGTCGGGCACCACCAGCAGCGCGCCCTGCCCCGGTCGATCCAGCAGCTGGCTATTGAACAGATAGGAGCGCACGGCGTCGCCGACGCTGATCTCGCCTCGACGTACACAGAGGCGCTGCAACTGGCCGCCGCGCCGGGCGAGCTTGGCCTGCAGTTCGTCGAGCACGCGGTCGCTGTCGAGGAAGGCATCCTCGTGGTGGAACAGCAACTGGGCGTTGCCCACCGAGATGACGTCGTTGTGGAAGACGCCCTGGTCCACCACCGCCGGATTCTGCTGGGCGAAGACCACGCCCTCCTCGCTCAGGCCATGCAGTCGGGCGATGGCCTGGGAGGCTTCCAGGGTCTGGCGCGCCGGATAGCGATGAGGCTCGGGATAGCGCGGATCGAAGGCGCTGCGACCGAAGACGAAGAATTCCACGCCCGGAGCACCATGGTCGCGACTGAAGCGGGTGTGGTTGGCCGCGCCCTCGTCGCCGAACTGGGCCACCGAGGGCAGCGGCGCATGGTGCTGGAAATGCGCGGAATCGCGAAACATCGCCTGGAGGATGCGCGCCGTGGTGCTGGGTTCGAGGCTGCGGTGAAACTTGCAGGCCAGATTGGCCGGGGTGAAATGCACCCGACCATCGCGGGTGTCGGCGCTGGGGCTGACGGTGGCGGCGTTGGCCGTCCACATGGCCGAGGCGGAACTGGCCGACAGGAGCAGCGGCAAGGCTTCGCGTGCGGCGCTTTCCAGCACTTGGGCATCGCTGCCGGCGAATCCCAGGCGCCGCAGCGAGGCGATGTCGGGTCTTTCGTGGGGGGCCAGCACGCCCTGCTCGAAACCCAGCTCCATCAGCGCCTGCATCTTGGCCAGGCCCTGGCGCGCCGCTTCGCGCGGATTCGAGCACTGCTGCTTGCTGGCCTGGGAGGCCACGTTGCCATAGGACAGGCCGGCGTAGTTGTGGGTCGGACCGACCAGGCCGTCGAAATTGACCTCCCGAGCAGCAGGGGCGAGTTGACTCATAGCGGTAATCCTGGAGGCAATTGGCTGGGCAGGGTCAGGGCGTCGCTTTCCAGCGAGGCGACCGGGAAGGCGCAGTAGTCCGCGGCGTAGTAGGCGCTGGGGCGGTGATTGCCCGAGGCACCAACGCCGCCGAAGGGTGCCGCGCTGGCCGCCCCGGTCAGGGGCCGATTCCAGTTGACGATACCGGCGCGCACGCCCTGCCAGAAGCGTTCGTAGAGGGCCGGGTCGTCGGCCAGCAGCCCGGCTGCCAGCCCGAAGCGGGTGGCATTGGCGAGGGCCAGGGCCTGGTCGAAATCGTCATAGCGCTGGACCTGCAACAGCGGCCCGAAGACCTCTTCGTCGGGCAGGTCGGCGATGCCCGACACCTCGATGATCCCCGGCGTGAGCAGCGCCCGCTGGGCGTCCGGCTGGCGCAGCTCCAGCAGCGCCCGACCGCCCTGCGCCAGACGCTGGGCCTGGGTCCGCAGCAGGGCCTGGGCAGCGGCGAGGGAGATGACGGTGCCCATGAAGGGCGGCGGATCGGCGTCGAAGCGACCGATGCCGAGACCGGCGCTGACGGCCACCAGGTGCGCCAGTAGGGCATCGCCCCAGGAACCCTGGGGCACGAGCAGGCGGCGGGCGCAGGTGCAGCGCTGCCCCGCGGAGAGAAAGGCCGACTGGACGATGGTCACCACGGCGGCGTCCAGATCGGCCACCGGCGCCACCACCAGCGGATTGTTGCCGCCCATCTCCAGGGCCAGCAGTCGCTGCGGACGCTCCGCATTGAGCCGATGCAGCGCCGCCCCGGTGGCGCTGGAGCCGGTGAAGAGGATGCCGTCCAGGCCCGGATGCGCGGCCAGGGCCTCACCGGTGGCCCGACCGCCCTGCACCAGATTGAGCACCCCGGCCGGCAGTCCGGCGGCGATCCAGCACTCCAGGGTCAGGGCGGCGAAACGCGGCGTCAGCTCGCTGGGCTTGAACACCACCGTGTTGCCGGCCAGCAACGCAGGCACGATATGGCCGTTGGGCAGATGGCCGGGAAAGTTGTAGGGACCGAAGACCGCCAGGACACCATGCGGCCGATGACGGGTGACGCTACGGGCATCCGCCACTCTGGCCGAGCGCTCGCCGCCACGGGCCGCCTCGGCCTGGGCGGAGATGGCCACCTTGGCGATCATGCTGCCGAGTTCGGTATCGGCTTCCCACAGCGGCTTGCCGGTTTCCTCGGCGAGGGCGTGGGTCAGCGCGGAGCGGCGTTGCTGCAGTGCCTGGGCGAAGGCCTGCAGGATCTCCAGGCGCGCCGCCTGGCCGCGTCTTTCCCAGGCGGGAAAGGCCTCGCGCGCCGCAGCGATCGCCTGGTCGACATCGCCGCCATCCGCGGCGGCGCCCTGCCAGAGCTCGGCTCCGTCGTAGGGATCGAGCGAACTGAACACCTCGCCCCTGCCGGGGCGCCACTGTCCCGCTATGTACAGGCTATCCATCGGGTCTCCTCAGGGCATCAGGCGCACGGCGCGCACCTGGGCGCCGGCCATCAGCCGCAATGCGCGGGCGGTGGCCAGATCGACCACCAGGGTGCCCGAAGCCAGGCGCGCGCGGGCGCTGGTGATGCGGCAGTCCTGGCACTTGCGGTTGTGGATCAGATAGACCTCGGCGTCATCGCCCGGCGTGCCCACTGCCAGCACCAGGCGCTGGCTGTCGCGGATCGCGCGTACCTTGGCGGTCTCGGCTTCCAGGGTCGGACCGGCATCGAAGATGTCGACGTAGCCCTGGTAATTGAAGCCCTCGGCCTCCAGCAGGCGGCGAGCGGCTTCGGTGTCCGGGTGTACCTTGCCGATCACCTGGCGCGCTTCGGCCGACAGGAAGCAGGTATAGAGCGGGAAGCGCGGCATCAGCTCGGCGATGAAGCCGCGATTGCCGATGCCGGTGAGATAGTCCGCCTGGGAGAATTCCATCTTGAAGAAATGCCGGCCCAGACCCTCCCAGAACGGCGACTGCCCCTGGTCGTCGGACATGCCGCGCAACTCGGCGATAATGCGTTCGGCGAACAGCTCGCGGAATTCGGCGATGAACAGGAAGCGCGACTTGGACAGCAGGCGCCCGGCCGCGCCGCCGCGGCGATCCGCGCGCAGGAACAGCGAGCAGAGCTCCGAACTGCCGGTCATGTCGTTGGCCAGGAACAGCGTGGGGATCTGCCGGTGGATGTCCAGTTCGCGCGAGGCGCTCACGGTCAGCCCGACCCGGTAGTTGTACCAGGGCTCGCGCAGGCCCAGGGCGGCGGCGATCCCGGCGATGCCGATGACCTCGCCGTCTTCTTCCAGGGCGAAGAGATAATCCGCATCGGCGGATTCGGCCTGGCGCAGAAAGCTGCGCTCGGCATTTTCCACCCGCTGCGCCAGGCGGTCTTCGCTGGCCGGCAGGGTGGTGAGACCGGCGCCGGCCGCCTGCGCCAGTTGCAGCAGCGCGGGCACATCGGCACGGGTGACGGGACGGACGATCATCGGACCTCCAAAGACGCTAGGGTCGGCTACAGCGCTACCAGACGAACCCGGTCGCCTTCGGCGATCTCCAGGGTGGCGATCTGCTCGGGGGAGAGGACGACGGGCTCGCCAGGCGCCCAGCGCAGCGGCGTGGCCAGTGCCCGGAAGTTTTCCAGGCCGTCGTTGGCGATCAGGAACCAGGGCGCCTCCTCGCCGGCCGGGGCCCCTTCGCTCACCGGCGCCAGGCGGCTCTCGGCGATGGAGCGGATGGCCGTGGTGCGGGCGTGCAGGGTCGGACCGCCATCGAAGATGTCGATGTAGTTGTCGGTCTCGAAGCCCTCGCGGCTGAGGATGTCGAAGGTGATCTGGGCGCGGGGATGCACCTGACCCATGGCCTCCTGGGCGCTGTCGGGCAGCAGGGGCACATAGAGCGGATAGGTGGGCATCAGTTCGGCGAGAAAGGTGCGGCTCTTCTGCCCGGACAGGCGCTCGGCGGCGGCGTAGTCCATATCGAAGAAGTTGCGCCCTACCCCGTTCCAGAACGGCGATTCGCCGTCATCGTCCGCCAGCCCGACGATTTCCACCACCACCGTTTCGGCGAAGCGCGCCGGGTGGGCGGCCATGAACAGCAGGCGGGCACGGGAGTTGAGTTCGGCGTGGGGGGTGTCGAGCAGCGGGCGCTGGACATAGAAGCTGCTCAGCACGCTGTTGCCGGTCAGGTCGTGACAGAGCGACAGCACATGCACCTTGTTGTGGATCTTCAGCTCGCGCGAGGCGTGGATGAAGGTCTCGTTGCGAAAGCTGTAGAAGGGCTCGGAGAAACCGGCCGAGGCGACGATGGCCGAACAGCCCAGCAGCTCGCCGCTGGTGGTGTCTTCGAGCACGAAGAAATAGCTCTCCTCGCCATGAAAGCCCACCTCGGCCGCCAGCGACGACTCCGAGGTGCGGATCTTGTCGCGCAACCGCTCGGGGTTGTCGGGCAGCGAGGTGACGCCAACCGGGCTATCCGCGGCGAGCCGCTGGACCAGGGGCAGATCCGCCGCGCGCGCAGGGCGCATTACCAGCATGAGAACTCCTTGTGTACGGATCCATCCCTGGATGCCAGCGGTACGCGTCCCGCGTCCGGAGATTAGCCTTGGGTGAGACGCGCCAGGGCGCGGTCCAGGCGGGCCAGGCCTTCGTCGATATCGGTCTCGGAGATGATCAGGCTCGGCGCCAGGCGCAGCACGTCGGGACCGGCCTGCAGGATCATCAGACCCTCTTCGTTGGCGGCGGTGACGATGTCCTTGGCGCGCCCCTTCCAGTTGTCGTTGAGCACGGCGCCGATCAGCAGGCCCAGCCCGCGGATCTGCTGGAACAGGCCATAGCGGGCATTAAGCTGCTCCAGACCGGCGACGAAGCGCTGATGACGGGCAGCGACACCGGCCAGGGTTTCCGGGGTGGCGACGATGTCCAGCAACGCGGCGCCCACGGCGCAGCCCAGCGGGTTGCCGCCATAGGTGCTGCCGTGCACGCCGGCGCTGAAGTGCTGGGCGACCTTCTCGGTGGTCAGCATGGCCGCCAGCGGGAAGCCGCCGCCGATGCTCTTGGCGGTGGTGAGGATGTCCGGGACCACGCCATAGTGCTGGTAGGCGTAGAGATGACCGCTGCGACCGACCCCGCTCTGCACCTCGTCGAAGATCAGCAGGGCGCCATGGGCATCGCACAGACGACGGGCGCCTTCCAGGTAGGCCTGGTCGGCCGGCAGTACGCCGCCCTCGCCCTGGATGGGTTCGAGGATGACTGCGCAGGTCTTGTCCGAGACCACGGCTTCGAGGGCCGCCAGGTCGTTGTAGGGCACGTGGCGGATGCCTTCGATCTTGGGACCGAAGCCATCGGAGTACTTGGGCTGACCGCCGACGCTGACGGTGAACAGGGTCCGGCCGTGGAAGCTGTTGGTGGCGGCGACGATTTCGTAACGGCTGCCGCCACTGACGTCATGGCCATAGCGACGGGCCAGCTTGCAGGCCGCCTCATTGGCTTCGGCGCCGGAGTTGGCGAAGAACACCCGGTCGGCAAAGGTGTGGTCCACCAGCTTGCGCGCCAGGCGCAGGGCAGGCTCGTTGGTGTAGATGTTGGAGACGTGCCAGAGCTTGCCGGCCTGCTCGGTCAGGGCGTTGATCAGTGCGGGATGGCCATGGCCCAGGGCGCTGACGGCGATGCCGCCGGCGAAATCGACGTATTCGCGATCGGCCTGGTCCCAGACGCGGGAGCCCTCTCCTCGCACCGGAATGAACGCGGCAGGGGCGTAGGTCGGGACCATCACCTCATCGAAGGCGGCGCGTTGCACGTTGGGTTGAGAAGCGGACATCGGGGTTCTCCTGCCGATCACGGCGGTGACTGAGGGGGATTGTAGGACGACCTCCAGGCGCGGCATTGCGCCCAGGCGACAACTATTTACGGGCGAAAACGCAAACGGGCGTCCGATTCGCAGTCTAGCGATTCGGACGCCCGTTCTGGAAGGGCATGGACGTACCTTCGGGTACGTCCGGCGGATCAGTTGGGCGCGACGCGGCTGGTGCCGTTGACGGTCAGGATGCGCACCCGCTCGCCCACGCGGAAGATCTCGCCCTTGTTGACCGCCTGCACATAGGCACGGGAGCCGCCGTCGTCTTCCTTCACGGTGATCTCGACACCGTTGGCCTTGGTGAAGCCTTCTTCGGTGGCGGCACCCAGCAGGCCGCCAGCCACCGCACCGATGATGGCGGTGACGAAGCTGCCACGACCGCCGCCGATGGCGCTACCGCCAATGCCACCGACCACGGCACCGGCCCCGGCGCCCACCGGCGACTTGGTGCCCTCGATGGTGACCGGGCGCAGGGCGGTGATGGTGCCGGTACGGACCGTCTGTACCTGCCGCGCCTCATCGCGCGAATAGACGTCGCCGGACTGATCGGAGGCGCAGCCGGCCAGCAGGGCGACGGCGGTCAGGGAGGCGGCGAGCTGAAGGACTCTGTTCATGGGGCAACTCCAAGGGCAGTTGAAAGACACTGGCCATACCGGGCAGCGGTATGGGCGCAGATCGCTATTATCCTTGACCCAGGGCGTCCGGGGAGGTTTCCGGCAACTGTAACGTCGGTACCTTGCGAACGCCTTAAGGTGCCAGGCGCTGGCGCTGCCACTCGCCTTCGACGCGCCGGTAGTCCAGCCGATCGTGAAGGCGGCTGGAGCGACCCTGCCAGAATTCGATGCGCTGGGGCCTCAGGCGATAACCACCCCAGAACGGCGGGCGGCTCGGGTCACCGTCGGCGAAGCGCTGCTGCACGGCGGCCAGGCGCTGCTCCAACTCGTGCCGATTGGCAATGACCTGGCTTTGCGGCGAGGCCCAGGCACCCAGGCGACTGCCCAGCGGGCGGACCCGGTAGTAGGCGTCGGATTCCTCGGTAGAGACCTGCTCCACCAACCCCTCGATGCGCACCTGGCGCTCCAGCGCCGGCCAGAAGAAGGTCATGGCCGCACGGGGTTGCCTGGCCATCTGCTGGCCCTTGGCGCTGTCGTAGTTGGTGTAGAAGACGAAGCCCTGGGCATCGACGCCTTTGAGCAGCAGCACGCGGCAATGCGGCTGACCCTCGTCATCGACGGTGGCCAGCCAGCAGGCGTTGGCTTCGACGGGAGGCTGCTCGGTGCGCACCGCCTCTTCGAACCACTGCCCGAACAGGGCATAGGGATCCGCGGGCGCCTGGGCTTCGGTCAGGCCGTCGCGGGTGTAGTCGCGACGCATATCGGCGAGGGACGGTGACATGGAGGTCTCCTGCTAGGTCGTTGTCGACCTAGCTTAACCAAGTCCCGCCCCGCTCGCCTGCTTCAGGACAAGCTTTGCAGCTAGCGCGCGGCCAGGGATTGCAGGCTGGCCAGCACGGTGGCGCGCGGCTGGATCAGCACCTCGACGCGGCGGTTGGCGGCGCGGCCGGCGGCGGTGGTGTTGTCGGCACGTGGATGGGCGGCCGCCAGACCCCGTACGATCAGGCGATTGCCGCTGTAGCCACTGAGGCGGAAGATCGCCGCCACGGCCTGGGCGCGCTGCAGGCTGATCTTGTCGTTGAGCGCGGCGGCACCGGTGCTGTCGCTGAAGCCGAGCACGATGACGGCGCTGTCTTCATCCACGCTCACCGACTTTGCCGACCGCGACAGCGGGCCTAGCATCACAGGCAGCAGCATCTCGGCGCGATCCGGATTGAAGGAGCCGTCCACCGGGGTCACCAGCACCAGGGCATCGTCGCGACGCTCGACCTTGACGTTGCTACCGGCCACGGCGACGCGCAGCTTCTGCTCGTGCTCGTCCAGCCAGGCCTTGCTGACCTTGACCGGTACCGGCTTGAGGACTTCCGCCTTGGCGACGGGTTTGACGTCTTCGCTGCCGAAGGGCCACCACCAGTGACCGCCCTTCTCGCCGGCCGCAGCGGCCTGATCCGGCTTGGCCGCCGGCGCCTTCGCTGCGACCTTGGTTTCAGCCTTGGGCTCGGCGGCCTTGGCCACCGGCTTGACCGATTCGGCCGCCTTGTCGCTGCCGCCGAACGGCCACCACCAGTGGCTGCCACTGGTGGCGGTGCTGGCCTGGGCATTGCCCGGCTTGGCGGGGGCGGCAGCCTGGTCGCCAGTGCCCTGGAAGGAGCTGCAGGCGGATACGCCCATGCAGAGAATGAGGGTGGTGGATTTGATCAGCTTCATGCAAAGTTTCCCATCGGCGAGCCGGAGGACAGAGTGAATCAATGCCCCGGCCAGAGCCGGCGGCACGAGTGAACTTAAAGTAGTTTCGAGATTGTGGCCGCAAACCTACGCCGGGCAAAGCGGTGGAGTCACGAAATTTGCGTGTCCGCCGACCAGTGGCGTGTCTTGAGCCACGCCTCGACCAGATCCGTGGGCACAAGGTCGCCCGACCAGTAGGAGGCTTGGGCATGGAAGACTTCATCGATGTCGCGACCCTGAAGGAACTGGCCGCCACCGCTGCAGCCATCACCCAGGCGTGCCGCTGCCAGCAGCGGGATCTGTCGGGATGGACGGCCTGGCCGGTGGGCTATCGGGAAACGGACTTTACGCGAGTCGGCACCCTGGCGCGCCACGCGCCCGAGGAGTCGACCCTTGAGGAGTATCACCCCGCGGGCACTCACTACTGGGCGAGCGCCGCCCCGATCGCGCCGCGCTTCTATCCCTGCAACCAGAGTACGCTGTGGCGGTGCCTGGGCTGCCAGCGGCTCTACCTGCGACATAACGATGACGGTGCCTACCACGTAGCACCGCGAATCCGGCTGCTGCAGCCGACGCTGATCGTCGATGCCGCCCACGCCAGCGACGGGCGCGACAGCACGGCGACCTGACTACACCAGTGCCAGCCGGCCTCTGCGCTGGAGCTGCTGCCAGCGGCCTGGCACGACGCCCGTACCGAACTGGTGGTCGCCTCCCCCGTCGCCTGGAGCGACGCCTTCACCCTCGCGGGCGCTCTAGCATGCGCCCCCTGGAATTCCTTCGCGTTACCTGAGGCGCAAACCGGGAATTAAGCCCACAATAGGCACCGCGTATCCCGCGTGCGGGTGTGCGCCCATCAACGGTAGAAAACCTGGTCCCAGCAATACGATGGCTACTACAACTCGAACGGGCGTCGCTTGGTTTGTCGACGGCGCCTACGCCCTGAGCGCCTGGAATGGTTCGGTATACGGCGCCAAATTCGACTATCTCAAGCTGCGGCTTTTCATCGAAGAGGATGCGGGCGACCCCATAGGTGACGCCTACTATTTCAACTGCGACAGCGATCCGCCCACCGTCGCCCAGACCAACTTCAACAAGTTTCTCAGCTCGGCCCCACCCAAGGGCGCCGGCCTCAGGGTCAAGCTCTACTGGCTGCAGAGCAAGGCCCACGAATGGCCGGCCTCGGCCGGTGGCGGACCGATCCTGCACCCGGTGACCGGCGAGCAGTACACCACCAAGAGCCAGAAAGGCGTCGATGTCGGTCTGGCCTTCAACCTGATGCGCTCCCACGCCAAGCGCGGCTGGAAGAAGCTGTACCTGGTCGCGGGCGACGGCGATTTCCACGAGGTGGTGCAGTACCTGGTGGAAAACGAAGGGGTCGAAGTCACGGTGATAGGCGCGCACTTCTCCATCAGCGGCGAGATCGCGCCCTATGTCCGGGTGATCGAATTCAAGGACATCGAGGCGGCCATCGCCCGCTAGCCGCCCGTC
The DNA here is from genome assembly GCF_004341115.1 of Pseudomonas sp. JUb52. Lineage (NCBI taxonomy): Bacteria > Pseudomonadati > Pseudomonadota > Gammaproteobacteria > Pseudomonadales > Pseudomonadaceae > Pseudomonas > Pseudomonas sp. JUb52. Next base: position 29,949 of record NZ_SLYS01000015.1, on the reverse strand, counting down.
GCGAGGCCCTCACAGGCACTCCCCCACCGCGCGCGCCAGGGCCTGGGCGCGCGGATCCATCAGCACATAGGGGCCGAGGGTGTTGGTGACGAAGCCAAATGCCACCTCGCGCTCCGGATCGGCGAAGCCGGTCGAGCCGCCCGCCCCCGGATGGCCAAAGGCCTGGGGACCGAGGCCGTAGGTGGCATTGGCCTGGTCGGGCTGGTCGAGCATGAAGCCCAGGCCGAAGCGGGTCGGCGTGAGCAGGGTACGGTCCTCGCCTTGACTGTGCTCGACCAGAGCCTCGCTAAGCGTCTCCCATTCCAGCAAGTCGCCGGCCAGCAGACCGGCATAGAAGCCCGCCAGGCTGCGCGCATGGCCGTGGCCGTTGGCGGCCGGCTGCTGGAAGCGCCGCCACTCGGCCTTGTTGGTGCTGGTGAGCACCCCGGACGGATTGCCAAAGGCCAGGGTCGGCAGCGCCGCCGGATCGCTCATGGTCGTCTTGAGCAGGCGCTGCGCGGCGGCGTCGCCCATTACGCCTTTTCCACGAACGATATGGGCGACGCGCTCGTCTTCGCTGGCCGGCAAGCCGATATGGAAATCCAGGCCCAGGCGCGCTGCGGTACGGGCCACGATGGCCTCGCCCGGCGCGCGCCCGTCTGCCCTGCGGATCAACTCGCCGAGCAGCCAGCCAAAGGTGATGGGCGCATAGCCATGGGCGGTGCCAGGCGTCCACCAGGGAGCCTCGGCGGCGACCGCGGCGGTCATGGTGTCCCAATCGTACAAGGCATCCCCCGCCAGGCGTTCGCGCAAGGCGGAGACACCGGATCTGTGGCTGAGCAACTGCCGCAGGGTGATGTCGCCCTTGCCAGCGGCGGCGAATTCCGGCCAGCGTTCGGCGACCGGCGCATCGAGGGCCAGCTTGCCCTCCTCCACCAGCTGCAGCGCCGCCACCGAGGTGAAGGCCTTAGTGCAGGAAAACAAATTGAGCAGGGTATCGGTGTGCCAGGGCGTCTGGCCGTCCTTGTCGGCCATGCCGCCCCAGAGATCCAGCACCGTTTCACCGCCGACCTGGACGCACAACGCCGCGCCGCGGGTCTGGCCGGCCGCGAGCAATTCGGCGAAGGCTTCGCGGACGGATTCGAATCTCAGGTCGTGATAGCCGTGGACGGTCATGGGGTCTCCTTGTTGGGTGAGTGATTACCGATAGCTCAGACGCATGGGTTCGGCATCTATCGCGGCCATGGGCCGCTCCTACCGTCTATCCAAGCTGTAGGAGCGGCCGCATCGGCGTACCGCCATGGCCGCGAATTACTGGATCTCCCGCCGGAACGGCGGCAGCGCATTGAGGATGGCCTTGCCGTAGCGCTGGGTCACCAGGCGGCGATCCAGCAGCGAGATGGTGCCGCTGTCCTGCTCGGTGCGCAGCAGCCGGCCGCAGGCCTGGATCAGTCGCAGCGAGGCGTCGGGCACGGCGATCTCCATGAAGGGATTGCCACCGCGCGCCTCGATCCACTCGGCCAGGGCGGCTTCCACCGGATCGTCGGGCACGGCGAAGGGAATCTTGGCGATGACCACGTGCTCGCAATAGGCGCCCGGCAGGTCGACCCCCTCGGCGAAGCTGGCCAGGCCGAACAGTACGCTGGCCTCGCCGTCGTCGACGCGCTTCCTGTGCTTGTTCAGGGTCTCCTGCTTGGACAGGTTGCCCTGGATCAGCACCCGCTTGCGCCAGTCGCGCTCCAGGCCGTCGAAGACGTCCTGCATCTGCCGCCGCGAAGAAAACAGCACCAGGGCGCCACGCGCGCCGTCGAGCATGGCCGGCAATTCGCGGACGATGGCCGCGGTGTGCTCGGCGGCGTTGCGCGGATCGGCCTTGAGATCCGGCACCCGCAGCACCCCGGCCTCGGCATGGCGGAAGGGGCTGGGCACCACCGCGGTAGCTGCCGAGCGCGGCAGTCCGGATCTCATGCGGAAGCGATCGAAGGTGCCCAGGGCGGTCAGGGTGGCCGAGGTCACGAGGGCGCCGTAGGCGACGTTCCACAGGTGGCGGCGCAGCATCTCCGCCGCCAGGATGGGGCTGGCGTTGACCTCGATGTCGTACAGCGAACCCGTTTCGGCGAGGGTCATCCAGCGCGCCATGGGCGGGCTGTCTTCCGGGTCTTCACAGGTAAAGGCCGTCCACAACTCCCAGTTGCCCTGGGCCCTTGCCAGCAGACTGCCGAACAGCGGATACCACTCCTCGGCCTGGTAGCTGGCCAGACCGATGCTGGATTCGCCGTCCATGGCCTGCTTGAGCATCTCGGTCAGGCGGGTGAAGAGGTCGGTGAGCTTGGCGAAGCCTTTCTTGAGCTCGATACCCATTTCCCGCAGGTCTTCGGGGATCACCCCGCCGACGAATCTATGCCGAGGCCGCTCGCGGCCTTCCATGTCTTCGCCGGCCCGGAAATCGGCCAGGGCCTCGCAGGCGGTGAACATGAATTGCTGCTGGGTGCGGATCTCCCGCGCCAGCTCCGGCACCTGCTCCACCAGCCGGCCGAGATCGCCCGGCAGGGGGTGCTGGGCAAGGAGCTTGGTGAGGTTCTTGGCGATCTGCTCCAGCCACTCGGCGGTGGATCTCAGCCGGGTGAAATGGGCGAAGTGACCGATGGCCTTGTCCGGCAGGTGGTGGCCTTCGTCGAACACATAGAGGGTGTCGCGCGGATCGGGCAGGATGGCGCCACCGCCCAGGGCCAGGTCGGCCAGCACCAGGTCATGGTTGGTGACGATGACATCGACCTTGGTCATGCCTTCGCGGGCCCGGTAGAAGGCGCACTGCTGGAAATTCGGGCAATGGCGATTGGTGCACTGGCTGTGGTCGGTGGTGATGCGCGACCACTGGACGTCCTCGATGGCTTCCGGCCAGCTGTCGCGATCGCCGTCCCAGCGATTGCCGGCCAGGCGCTCGATCATCTTGCCGAACAGTTCGTTGGACGCCTCGTCCACATCGATCTTGAAGCCATCCTCGGCGAACAGCTGGGCCGTGGCGTTCTGCGCCTGGCCCTCCTGCAGCAGCATGTCCAGCTTGGACAGGCACAGGTAGCGCCCCCGTCCCTTGGCCAGGGCGAAGCTGAAGGACAGGCCGCTGTTGCGCAGGATGTCCGGCAGATCCTTGTGCACGATCTGCTCCTGCAGCGCCACCGTCGCCGTGGCGATCACCAGGCGCTTGCCGGCCGCCTTGGCCGCTGGAATGGCGGCCAGGGCATAGGCCACGGTCTTGCCGGTCCCGGTGCCCGCCTCCACCGCCACCACGGCGGGCTCGCCTTCGCGATGCCCCTCCTCGTCCTGGGCGATGGCACCGAGGCCCTTGGCGGTCTCCGCGATCATCAGCCGCTGGCCATAGCGTGGCTTGAGCGACTTGGCTTCGAGGAAACGCGTATAGGCGCCCTGGATCTGGGTCTTGAGTTCGGTGCTGAGCATGCCTGGTTCCGGGCGATGGCAAAGCAGCGCCACGTCCGGCGGACGAGCGCTGTATGCATCTACAGTAATGGATCTTGGGCGCTATGATAACGCGCCTGTCGTCAGGATGCGCCCGACGTTGAGGTCGCAGGCTGCTCAGGCCACCGGCAGCTGCGGCGGCAGCCGATGAAAGGCACCGAAGATCAACAGGCTCAGGCGATCGAGCCAAGGATGGCGACGCAGGCGCAGGGCACGACGGCTGGCGAAGACTTCACCCAGGTGCAGAAGCAGCAGGGCCAAGGCGACCAGGGCGAGCAATTGGGGGAAAGGACGAGCGAGAGGCAGAGCGATAGCGGCGGCTGCGGCGAGCCAGAACAGCAGGAGAAGGACTTTGCCGGTGAGGGACAGGGTTTTCATGGATTCCAGCAGGAGAACGAGATGGATCGGACCATAACGCCTGTGGCCGGAAAAAGTAAAGGCGGCGGACCAGGGTCCGCCGCCGGTGCATCACTCGCGGTCGATCTGGATTTCGACGCGGCGGTTGGTGGCGCGGCCTTCAGCGGTCTCGTTGGTGGCGATCGGCTGACGCTCGCCCATGCCCTTCACGGAGACGATGCTGGCTGCCGGCACACCGGCCTGGATCAGGTAGTTGCTGACCGACTTGGCACGACGCTCGGACAGACGCTGGTTGTAGGCGTCGGTACCCTTGCTGTCGGTGTGGCCGGTGATCGACAGGCGGGTGCTGGCGGCTTCGCCACGCAGACGACCGGCGATACCGTCCAGCTGAGCCCGGTCTTGAGCATCGATGGCAGCGGAGTCGAAAGCGAAGTGCAGATCACGGGCGGTGATCACTTCCTGCTTCGGCAGCGGGGCCGGGGCGGGAGCCGGTGCGGGCGCCGGCGCCGGGGCCGGCGCGGGCTCCATGCGGGCGACCTGTTCGTTGCCCTTGCCATGCACCCAGCAATAGGCGCCGGCGGTGGTACCTATGCCCAGGGCCGCCATGCCGGCGACGTTACCGCTCTGGGTAGCGCCGGCCGCACCGCCGACCAGCGCGCCGACCGCAGCGCAGACCGGCCAATCGGATTTCTGTACGCCGCCCGCACAACCAGCCAGCACGGTGCTTGCCAGGATGAGGGGTAAAGCTGTCCTTGCGATGCTCTTGCTCATGAAGGGGTCTCCTATAGACCAGGTACCGCGAGTTGTGCTCGTCTTTCGTTTTATGGCGCTGTCAGACTAATGGTGGCGTACACATCTTGACAACGCTGGTTGCTTAGTCAATCGCGATTTGATTAGGGTTCCCTTAATGGCAAACATATTCTCGTCCCGTACCCCGCAACAGGCTCTGGCAAGCCTGCTCGAGCATCATCAGCCCAGGCGTCTGCTCTGTGTGGCACGCGAACCGCTGCCAGCGCTCGCGGCCTATGCGCAGGCCCATCCGCACTGCCAGCTGGTGCAGGCCTCGGTACCTTTGAGCGACCCCAGCCTACTGGCCGAACGCTACGATCTGGTGATCGTCGCCGACTGCCTGGAACATCTGCCGCTGCGCCAGGGGCGCGAATTGCTCGGCGGCCTACGCAACCTCAATACCTCGCGCCTGGCGGTGCTGGTGGACCTGGCCGCCAGCGACTGGCAGCTGACGGATTTCTATGCCCTGGCCCTGCAGGCCAGCGAGCGCTTCGCCCGCGACGGTCAGGTGGTCACCCTGTTCAGCTATGATCTGCACGACTACAAGCAGGTCCCGGACTGGCTCAATGCCAAGTTCTGGGCCAATCCGCAGAATTTCGGCAAGTACTGGTGGTGAGATGCAACCCATGGCCCCCTGCCCCTGTGGCTCGGACCGTCCTCTCGGCGACTGTTGCGGAGCCTTTCATGCCGGCACGCCGGCGCCCGATGCCGAGCGCTTGATGCGCTCGCGCTACAGCGCCTATGTGCTGGGGCTGATCGACTATCTGGTGGCCACCACGGCGCCTGCTCAGCAGGAGCAGCTGGACAGGGAAGCCCTGGCTGCCTGGAGTCTGGGCAGTCGCTGGCAGGGGTTGCAGGTGCTGGAGCATCGCCCCGAGCCGGGCGATCCCGCCCATGCGCGGGTCAGCTTCGTGGCGCGCTGGGAGGATGGGCGCGGCGCCCATCGCCATGAAGAGCACTCGGGCTTCGTCCAGCGCGAGGGACGCTGGTACTTCCTCGATCCGACCGTACGCCCGCTGCCGGGCCGCAACGACGTCTGCCTGTGTGGCAGCGGCGCCAAGTTCAAGAAGTGCTGCGCCGGCTTCCTGTAACGCCGGCCGCGCTTATTCCTTGACCAGCGTCAGGTGATCGGTATCCGGGACCGCCACGGGTAGCGGCTCGGACGCCGGCCCCAGATCGCTGCCCACCGGTGCCAGACTCAGGTGTGAGAGATCGACCCGCAGCGGCGCCACCGGCGCAGCCTCATCCTGGAGATCGGCGCCCACCGGCGCCAGGCCGAAATCCGGCGCCTGGACATCGACGAAGGCCGCCATCACGGCATCACGGGGCGCACCCGACAGGGATCCGCGCTCGGCGGAAGGCGGCGAGGCGGTCGGCGCGCTGGCCGGGGTCGCCTCCCGCGGCTCGGTAGGTGCGGCAGCCGGCTCGACCGTCTCGGCCATGGGCGCCACCTCGACCAGCGCCCCGGCCTGGGCCAGGGTGGCGCGATAGCGCTCGGCCGTGGCGGCATCGAGGCGATTCTTGATGATCATGCGGCGACCGGAAAAGAGCACGGCGATGCGCTGTTCATCCGCCTGAAACAGACGCATCAGATTCTGTCGGGTCTGCTGCGCATCGGCGCCAGCGACCAGCTCGCCCTGGAAGGCGATTTCATAGAGCACGGCGGACATGACGACCTCCTCGGTCACGGCAAGAGGTGCAGGATGCAACGTCGCGCCGGGACGGTCCAGCCCGCACGGTCGCCAGGCCCAGGTGTTTTTTTGTTAGCCTGTGCCCAAGCGGCCCCGACTTGTGCAGCAATCGGTGCTTGTTAAACTGCGCAGAAAACGGGAGTGCCGCATGCTTCGCCAGGCCTTGTTCATCACCCTGCTCGGCGTCTTGCTGGGCAGCCTTGGCGGTTGTACCTACATCGGGCGCAACTATGACGAGCCCCAGGTCGAACTGACCGGCGTGGAGCTGATCCGCGCGCGGCTGTGGAGCCAGGACTTCGTGCTGCACTTCCGGGTCCAGAACCCTAACGACAGCGCCCTACCTGTGCGCAGCCTGGCCTACACCGTCTACCTGAACGATCTGCTGCTGTCCCAGGGGACCACCAACTTGCACTCGTCGGTGCCGGCCAATGGTCAGCGCAGCTTCAGCGTACCGGTGCAGACCAATCTGTGGCGCTACGTGAAGGACGTGGGCCGCATGCTCGAAAATCCCGAGCAGCCGATCAACTACCGCCTGCGTGGCCGGGTGAAGACCGGTTGGCTGTTCGGACGCAGTGTCCATTTTTCTCGCCAGGGGCAGTTCGTGCCTGGCGCCTACATCCCGGAGTTATAAGATGAACCAGCACGTCCACGGTCCCGATTGCAATCACGACCACGACCACGATCACGGCCATGCCCACCATGTGCATGGCCCGCACTGCAACCATGGCCCGGCCCAGGAGCCGGTGCGCAATCCGCTGAAGGAAGTGGGTCGCAACGATCCCTGCCCGTGCGGCAGCGAGAAGAAATTCAAGAAGTGCCACGGCGCCTAATCGCGCTTTGAGCGACGGGTGAGGCCCTGCCCTCACCCGCTCCGCGACCCTGGCGCGTTACCAGGGCTGCCCGCCGCGTTGCGACTCCAGCCGCCGGATGAATTCCTCCAGCACCAGGGCGTAGAGATCGTCCTTGAGCACCAGGTCCTCTACCCCACAATCGATGTTGGGGTTGTCATTGACCTCGATCACCGCCAGCTTGTCGCCCGCCTGTTTCAGATCCACGCCATAGAGGCCATCGCCGATCAGGTTGGCGGTGCGTACTGCCAACTCGACCACCGCATGGGGCGCGTCCTGCACCGCCAGGGTGCGGAAATCGCCACTGACTTCCGTCGCGCTGGCGCTGTGGTCGTAGATTTGCCAGTGCCCCTTGGACATGAAGTACTGGCAGGCAAAGATCGGCTCCTGGTTGAGCACGCCGATGCGCCAGTCGTATTCGGTATAGAAGAATTCCTGGGCCAGGAGCAGCACCGAGCGCTCGAACAGCTCGGCGCTGGCCTTGCGCAAATGCGCGGCGTCCTCGACCTTGATGACGCCACGGGAAAAGGAGCCGTCGGGGATCTTCAGCACCAGCGGGAAACCTAGGCGCTCGCCGAGGCCTTCGAGCTGACCGGGATTGTCCTTGTAGAGGATCTCGGTGGCGGGCATGTCCAGCTTGTGGGCACGCAGCAGGTCGGCCAGATAGACCTTGTTGGTGCATCTCAGGATGGAGCGCGGGTCGTCCATCACTACCAGGCCCTCGCTTTCAGCCTTCTTGGCGAAGCGATAGGTGTGGTGGTCGATGGCCGTGGTCTCGCGGATGAACAGGGCATCGAATTCGCCCAGCCGCGCGTAATCCTTCTTTTCAATCAGCTCCACGTCCAGCCCCAGGTGCTTGCCGACGCGCACAAAGTTCTTCAGCGCCTTGGCATCGGACGGCGGAAAGGCTTCCTTGGGGTCGTGCAGGATGGCCAGGTCGAAGCGGTACTTCTCGCGGCGGCCAGGCTTTAGCCAGACGCGGCGACTGAAGCCGTCGAGGGCGTTGGCGAAGAGGTCTTCCTGCTGCTCGTGTAGCTTGTGGATGCTGCCCAGCTTAAGGCCGCCGATGTGCCAACCGGCGCGATCGCGGCGGAACTCCACCAGCAGCAGCGGACAGGGAAAGGCCTCGAACACCTGGCGCGCCAGGTCCTGCAGGGGGGCGATGTCGGTGTTGCCGAAATAGAGCGTGAGGGTGAAGCCGTCGGCACTGCCATAGGGATGACCGGCCAGCGCCTTGGTCAGCAGCTTGTCCAGATCCTCCAGTGCCAGGCCGTAGAGGGACTTACGCGCCAGTTCGCTGATGGTGCGCACCGAGGGGATGACCTTGTGCCCCCGGGCTTCGGCGAGCAGCGAGCAGTAGTAGCCGTGGCCAAGGTATTTCTGGCTGCGGCAGAGGTTGATCACCTGCACGCGTTTGCCATTGTCCTGTTCGTTGGATTGCTCCAGGTATTCCTGGGCGGTGATGACGTCTTCGCTGGGATAGTAGGACGACCAGTCTTCCTTGCGTTCCACGACGATATACAGCTTGCTCACTGGACCTCCTGGTTGCGGGGCGTGGTCCCGGCGGAAACCCGGATGCCGCCGGACAACTCCAACTGTTGTAACGCGGGTGCTATTAACCGTTGCTTAACCATGCCAGGCTGCCCGCTCTGCTCCAGGAGAATCCTTCGCGATGAGTTTCATGCTCAGGCCCGCCGGGCTGGACGATCTGGCGGCGCTGGTCGATCTGGAAGCCCGCTGCTTCAGCTATGACCGCCTTTCCCGGCGCAATTTCCACTACATGCTCACCCGTGCGAACGCGGTCCTGATCCTGGCGGAAAATGACCGCCAGGTGGCCGGCTACGCCCTGGTGCTGTTCCATGAGAACACCTCGCTGGCGCGTCTCTATTCCATCGCCGTCGACCCTGAGGCGCGCGGCCATCGCCTGGGCCAGCGCCTGCTGGAGGCTGCCGAAGCCGAGGCGGTAGAGCGCGACTGCGCCTACCTGCGCCTGGAGGTCCGGCCGGACAACGCCGCCGCCATCGCCCTCTACGAGCGCAACGGCTATCTGCCCTTCGCCACGGTGGAGGACTACTACGAAGACCACAGCCAGGCGCTGCGCTTCGAGAAGCGCATCCGCCAGCCGCGCGAGGGTCAGGCCCGACCGGTACCCTTCTACCGCCAGACCACCGATTTCACCTGCGGCCCAGCCAGCCTGCTGATGGCCATGGGCGCCCTGCAGCCCGGCCGGCCACTGGAGCGGCGCGAAGAACTGCGGCTGTGGCGCGAAGCCACCACCATCTACATGACCGCCGGCCATGGCGGCTGCGGGCCCCATGGCCTGGCCCTGGCTGCGCTGCGCCGGGGCTTCAAGGTCACGTTGCAGGTCAATACCCGGGGCCCCCTGTTCCTCGACGGCGTGCGCAGCGAGGAGAAGAAGGAGGTGATGCGCCTGGTACACGAGGACTTCAGCGCCGAGGTCAAGCAATCGCCCATCGAGCGCCTCTACCGGACGCGCTTGGACATTGCCCACTGGGTCAACCAGGGCGCCTTCCCGCTGGTGTTGATCAGCTCCTTCCGCCTGACCAAGGCCAAGGGGCCGCACTGGGTGCTGGTCACCGACTGCGACGAGGACTTCGTCTACCTGCACGATCCCGATGTCGACCACAGCCAGCACCGCCGCGAACTGGACTGCCAGCACATCCCCGTGTCCCACGCCGAGTTCGACAAGATGAGTCGCTTCGGCCGCGGCAAGCTGCGCGCGGCGGTGATCCTGCGCACCGGCTGAATCCGGGGTTGCGACGGACGTCGAACAGGGCCAGGATCAAGGCCAACAAGAACGACGGGGCGGTCCATGAGTCAGTCCTTGCGCAAGCGCAATCCCTCCTACGAATTGATGGAGGACTTAAGCGGTCACTCGGTGATCTACCGGGAACATGGTTTTCCCTGCCCGCTGGTGCGCTGGCATTTCCACAAGGAATACGAGCTGCACCTGATCGTGGCCAGTTCGGGGACCGCCTTCATCGGCGACTACATCGGCAACTTCTATCCCGGCAGCCTGTTCCTCACCGGTCCTCACCTGCCGCACAACTGGATCAGCCGCGTCGCCGAGGGCGAGGTGGTGTCCAAGCGCGACATGCTGGTCAACTTCACCAACGAGACGGTGGACAATGCCACGGCGGTATTTCCCGAACTCAGCGGCCTGGCGCCGCTGCTGGAGCGCGCCCGCTACGGCATCGAATTCCAGGATCCGCAACTGATCGCCCGCGCCGAGGTATTGCTGCAACAGATCTCCGAGAGCGGTGGCGCCACCCGCCTCGGTCATTTCCTGGTGCTGATGGAGGCACTGGCCACCTCGGAGCGCTATCAGCTGCTGTCAGGCAGCGTCGAACCGGCCACGGCCAGCGAACAGGCGGTGGATCGCACCAACCGGGCGCTAAATTTCATCTTCGATCACTACCAGCGTGATTTTACCCAGGAGGAAGTGGCCGAGCACCTGGGCATGACGCCGACCTATTTCTCGCGCTTCTTCCGCCAGGCTACGGGCCGCACCTTCGTCGAATTCGTCAACAGCCTGCGCATCAGCAAGGCTTGCGAGATGCTCTCCCACAGCAGCATGCCGGTCACCGACATCTGCTTCGAGGCCGGCTTCAACAACATCTCCAACTTCAATCGACGCTTCCACCAGCTCAAGGGCATGACCCCGCGTCAGTACCGCACCCTGACGGCGCAGCGGCTGACCGAACAGAACGCCTGAGCGCCTTAATGGCGTCCCTGGATTCGGTTTGTTGCAAGCTTGAGAGCCATTGAACAGACCTGGCGTAAAGTTCGGTTATGATCGAACTACCAACCCTTGCCCACTGAGGCCAGTGCCACCATGACCGAACCCTATACTCCCCCCCGCGTCTGGACCCCCACCACCTCCGGCGGCAACTTCGCCAGCATCAACCGTCCCATTGCCGGCCCGACCCACGACAAGGAACTGCCGGTCGGCGAGCATCCCTTCCAGCTGTATTCCCTGGGCACGCCCAATGGCATGAAGGTGACCATCCTGCTGGAGGAATTACTGGCGGCCGGACATGCCGACGCCGAATACGACGCCTGGCTGATCCGCATCAGCGAGGGCGAGCAGTTTTCTAGCGGCTTCGTCGAAATCAACCCCAACTCCAAGATCCCGGCCCTGGTGGATCGCCGCGGCGCCGAGCCGCTGCGCGTCTTCGAGTCCGGTGCCATCCTGCTCTATCTCGCCGACAGCTTTGGCGCCTTCATTCCCAAGGATCATGCCGGCCGCACCGAGACCCTTAACTGGCTGTTCTGGCAGATGGGCTCGGCGCCCTTCGTCGGTGGTGGCTTCGGCCATTTCTACGCCTATGCGCCAGAAAAGCTCGAATACCCCATCAACCGCTACGCCATGGAAACCAAGCGCCAACTCGATGTGCTCGATCGCCTGTTGGCGGAGCGCAGCTATGTGGCCGGCGAGGAATACGGCATCGCCGACATCGCCATCTGGAGCTGGTACGGCAACCTGGTGCTCGGGCAGCTGTACAACGCCGCGGAATTCCTTTCCGTGCAGGACTACACCCACGTGCAACGCTGGGCGCAGACCATCGCCGCGCGTCCAGCGGTGCAACGTGGGCGCCGGGTGAATCGCACCTGGGGTGAGCCGGGCGAGCAACTGGCCGAACGGCATTCGGCCAGCGATTTCGACTGATCCGGAGGAACGGGCGGCGGCGGCATGCATCCGCCGCCGCTAGCGGCTCCAGTCCGCGGTCGCGGAGCCGAGTCGTGTCGCGGGGCGTTGCCACTGCAGCTCGACCCCGCCGATCCTCAGCGGCGCCCGCAAGCGCAGCGCCGGCCCCCACGCGGTAAGCTCTTGCGTCTTTCCGTAGTCTCCCTCCTCCGGCCCTCCAAACGCCGGACCGCTGCACGCCCCGGGTCGCTCGGTCAGCAGCCAGGCGGTACGGGCAAGGGACAGTCGCGCCGTCAGTGCTCGTCCCTCCCGCTGACGCAGCGCCAGCCCGCGAAGGGCGGCGGCAGCCATGAGGTAGCCGGTGGCATGATCGAGCGCCTGTACCGGCAAAGGCACCGGCGCTTCCACGCCTTGCCAGGCGCTGCCAGCCGCTGCGACGCCACAGGACATCTGCACCAGGCTGTCGTAACCCCTTCGTAGCGACCAGGGACCGCTCCAGCCATAGGCACAGAGCGAAATATCGATCAGGCCGGTATTCAGAGCACGTCGCGCCGCAGCTCCGTAACCCAGCCGCTCCAGCGCATCGGCGCGATAGCCGTGCACCAGGACGTCCGCCTCGGCCAGCAGCGACTCGAATCTCTGGCGATCGGCGGGCCGCCTGAGGTCGAGCCGCGCGCAGCGCTTACCCAGGGTGACCTCCGGCGCCTGAGCCGGCTCGTCCCAAGCGGGTGGATCGATCCGCAGCACCTCGGCGCCCAGGCCAGCCAGCAGGCGCGTGGCGATCGGCCCGGCGAGGATGCGGGTCAGGTCGAGGACGCGGATGCCCCGCAGGGGGCGTTGCGGATCGGGCCGCCAATTGCCTGTGATATCGGCGGCTGTCCATTCCTGGGCGATCAGGGGTTCGGCGCGGACGGCTTGCCCCTGAGGATGCGCCTGCCACTGCGCCTGCGTGCGCAGCCTCGCCGCGCAGCCGCCCGCAGCGACAAGGGCCGTTTCCAGGGCCTCGCCAGACCAGCCCGCCATGGCCTGCCCTACGGCATCGCGGCTATTGGCGCAGCCGAGCACGGCCAAGGCGCGCTCTCGGTGATGAGGCGCATTGGCGTGCAGCCGCAGCCAGCCATCGCGGGTGCGGTAATCGCCGGTGATGGGATCCCAGACGGCGGGCAATTCCCAGCCCAGGGGACGCAAGGTCGTCTTGAACCAGGCCGCGGCGAGATGACGATCCACCTGCACCGGGACTACGGATCCTCTCTCGGCCAGCAGGTCGGCAGAGGCCAATCCAGCGACACCGATCGCCGCCGTGGCAAGGTCGCTGACCGGGAAGCAGGAGACAAGGCTGTCACTGCCCAGGACCTGCACGTCCGAAATTCGGGCCGCAGGCAGGCCAAGCGCGGTGACAAGTTCGCCGAGCAGGGATTGAAAGGTGACTGTAGTGCTGGATGGGCGGGTCAAGGGTAGAACCTCCGAGTCAGCGGGCATCGCTGCCACAGTAGCCGGGTATGCCCTGGCAAGACATCCGCTTTCGTATGCCTACCGTCTAGCCTGACACGGGGACAAATCGCCCTTTGCCTGGGTCTCCCCTTCATCAGCCCACTACGCTATCGGGAGACCCAATGACCGAACGACAGCTCCTCATCGCCGGCGCCAGCGGCATCATAGGCCAGGCCGTGCTGGAGGCCTTCGCCAAGACCGGCTGGTCCATCACCACCGTCGGCCGCTCGAAACAAGCACCAAGTCGCTTTCCTCATCTGACGGCCGATCTGCTGGACAGCGATAGCCTGGCAGCAGCTAAGGCCAGTCTGGCTGGTGTCACGCACCTCTTCTACAGCGCCCTCAAGCCCAACACCGACCCGGGGGTCGAGGCGGACGAAAACGCCGCCATGCTGGAGAACCTGGTCGCCGCAGTACGAAGTGCCGGCGCCCCTCTGGCCCGCATCACCTTCGTCCAGGGCGGCAAGATCTATGGCGCCCACCTGGGGGTGTACAAGACCCCGGCCCGGGAAGACGACAGCCGCCACTTCCCGCCCAACCTCTACTTCCGTCATGAGGACTTCGTCCGTAGTCTCGAAGCCGACGGCATTCGTTGGACGGCGCTGCGACCCGACATCGTCATCGGCCATTCGCTGGGCTCAGCCATGAACCTGGGAAACCTGATCGGCCTCTACGGCGCCCTGTGCAAGGCGACCGGCACCGCCATGCAATTCCCCGGAACGGACCAGGCCTATCGCGGCGCCCTGGTCAACGTCACCGCCGCGCCGCTATTGGGTGAAGCCGCGGTCTGGGCAGCCGAAGAGGAACGTGACGGCGCCTTCAATCTCACCAATGGCGATGTCTTTCGCTGGAGTCACGTCTGGCCGCAGCTGGCCGACTGGTTCGGGCTGGACGTGGGCGAGCCGCAACCCATCTCCTTGGCCCAGCGCCTGACCGCGCTGAAGCCGGTGTGGCAAGCACTGGCGCAGCGCGAAGGGCTAGCCGAGGCCGACCCCGAGCGAATCGCGCCCGGTGCCTTTGGCGATTTCATCTTCCACGTCGAGAAGGACGCCATCTTCGATGTGACCAAGGCCCGGCAAGCGGGCTTCGAGCGAATGATCCTGAGGTCCGATGAAGTCTTGCTCGCGCACCTAGAGGACATGCGCCGGCGACGGCTGATCCCCTGAGGCGTCCCACGCCGTCCTGATGCGCGAAAACGTCCGGGACGGCATGCGGTCTCAACCTGATCGCTTCGCTCATCGCTGTTGGAGTTTCATGATGTACGCAGACACTCTCAGCTGGGGTCACGGCCCCCGCACTTTCGAGGTCTTTCTCGAGCCGACCTGCCCCTTCTCGGTCAAGGCCTTCAACAAGCTCGACGACCTGCTCACCCAGGCCGGCCCGGACCGGATCACCCTGAAGATCCGCCTGCAATCTCAACCCTGGCATCTGTTCTCCGGCGTGGTGGTGCGTTGTGTGCTGGCTGCCGCCACCCTGGAAGGCGGTAAGGACAGCGCTAAGGCGGTGCTGGCAGCGGTCGCCGCCCATCGCGAGGAATTCGAGTTCACCGATCACGCCACGGGACCCAATCGCGACGCCACGCCCAACGACATCATTGCGCGCCTGGAAGGCTACAGCGGCCTGGCCCTGGCCGACGCCTTCGCCAATCCGGACCTGCAGCACGCCATTAAGTGGCACTGCAAGTACGCCCGGCAGAACGGCATCCACGTCTCGCCAACCTTCATGATCGATGGCCTGGTGCAGCCCGATATCAGCAGCGGCGATTCGGTCGCGGATTGGATTGTTCGCCTGGCTTGAGCGCCGGAGCTGATGAGGCAGAAAAGGCATAGCCCGGTCACTCGCGCTATGCTCGGCGGCTTCCTCCCGATCCGAGACAGACTCTCTATGGCCTTCCCCTTTGTAACGCCATCTTGGAAGCCCTGAGTGTCTATCTGGGCCTGGCCGCCCTCGCCTTCGGTGCGGCCACGCTGTTGCCGCTGCAATCGGAAGCGGCCCTCGCAGGGCTGCTGCTGACCGAACGCTACGCCACACCGCTTCTGCTGCTGGCCGCCACGCTAGGGAACGTCATGGGTTCCATGCTGAACTGGTGGCTTGGCATCCACCTCGAGCGCTTCCGCCAGCGTCGCTGGTTTCCGGTATCGCCGGAACGACTTGACCGCATTCAGGCGGCCTATCAGCGCTGGGGCTGGTGGTCGCTGCTGCTCAGTTGGACGCCCGTTATCGGTGATCCCCTGACCCTGGTGGCCGGGGTGATGCGCGAGCCCCTGTGGCGCTTTCTATTGGTGGTGACTCTGGCCAAGGCCACGCGCTACGGCGTGGTCTGGAGTCTTACCCTCGGTTGGCGCTGACTCGGTGTCTTACGTCGGCTCTGGCTTCAGCCTGAAAACGTTCGCTGGCGCTGGCCGTGAGACGGACTGGTCGGGCTCAAATTTTCGACAAAACGTCGTGGCGCTTGAGGGCCTGCCGTAGACGTACCTAAGCGAAGCCTAGCGGATGACAGCCTTATTGGCCGATGCACCTTGGGGCAGGTAGGAAGTCTGATGACTTTCAACAGCCTTCAGGAGCGCCTTTCCATGAGCGACACCATCCAAGACAAGGTCGTAGTCATTACAGGGGCCAGCAGCGGCCTGGGTGAGGCTACCGCGCGTATGCTGGCCCAACACGGCGCGCATCTGGTGCTGGGCGCTCGCCGGCTTGAACGCCTGGAGGCACTGGCAAGCGATCTGCGGGCCACGGGCGCCCAGGTCGAGGTCAAGGCCACCGACGTGACCCAGGCCGAGCAGGTACAGGCGTTGGTCGATCTGGCCTTGGAGCGTCATGGCCGTGTCGACGTCATGCTCAACAATGCCGGGCTGATGCCGCATTCTCCGCTGGACCGGCGGCGTCTGGAAGACTGGGACCAGATGATCGACGTCAATATCAAGGGCGTGCTTTACGGCATCGCCGCGGTGCTGCCGACCATGCAGACACAGAAAAGCGGCCATATCATCAACGTCGCCTCGGTCGCCGGCCATAAGGTCCGCGCCGGCAGCACCGTCTATTCGGCCACCAAGCACGCCGTGCGGATCATCTCCGAAGGCTTGCGCCAGGAGGTCAAGCCCTACGGCCTGCGCACCACCATTCTCTCGCCCGGCGCGGTGGCAACCGAGTTGCCCAACACCATCACTGAAGCTGATGTCGCGGAAAATGTCCGCAAACTCTACGAATTGGCCATCCCGGCCGACGCCTTTGCCCGGGCCGTCATCTACGCTTTGAGTCAGCCGGACGACGTGGACATCAACGAGATCCTCTTCCGCCCCACGCGTCAGGAATACTGACCTCGCGACCTCAACCGGCCTGGCGCGTCCGCAGTCCCAGCCAGGCTGCCTCGACAACCGCCAGATCGGCGCGTGGAATGAGTTGGGCAGGAATGCGGCTGCTACGCGAAAGGTTGAAGACCTGGCGGCCCTCGGCGGTCATGACGTCCTGCATGACCTTGAACCCGGGCAGGATGCGATTGTGCAGATGCTCGTCCAGGCCGCAGGGTGATCTCGGGCCCGTGCTGCCCTCATAGAAGCGCGGCGCCTGCGCGTTGAGATCGACACCGGCGAGATAGATCTCGGTGAAGCCGAGGTGATAAGCCAGTTGCAAAGCGATGTAGGCCACCGTGCGCACATCGAAGATGCCGTAGTCCATATCGCGACTGAAACCAATGTCACGCGCCCGCCGGCTGAGTAGCGCCCGGGCGCGCTGCGCCTGCTCCCGCTCGACCCCCAGGTAGTGCTCCAGGCGCGTGCTGGGCGCGCGCCTGAGCATATGGGCCTTGCCGCGCAGGCGCTCCGACAGTCCTTCGATGGCCTCCGGCCACAAGGCCAGGTGCCGGGCCCGCTCAAGCCCCGACGCATAGAGCTCGGGTTGCTGAAGCGCAAAGCTCAGATCACTGCAGACGTAGAACATTGGTTCGATGGCGCTATCGGCCAACTTGGCGATAGCACCATTCATGGTGATGACCGGCACATCCCGCCAGGCGTCCAGGCAGAGCTCACCCGCTGAAGGTCCTGAGGCCAGCAAGAGCACCGGGCCTTGCTGGCTGCCCCTGAGCGCAGCGAAATCCTGGCTCATCGCCTTGAGCCTGCGACAGGTAAGCACCCGGCCAGGGGGAGTGACAGGAAAAGAGATCGATCAGGCGGCATAGGCATCGGCTCCCAGCAAAGACACGGCGGACGCCATTAGTCAGACATTATTGTCGACATCGATCGAAAAATTAACGGGAGGCAAAAAGGATTAACGCGATGTTTAGTGACCATCTCGATTCCTCCTGTCCTAGGCCGCTCACACGACACCAGCTGAAACCAGGCCCTGGACGGAACTGGATCCCTTGAGGATGCGCCAGAGGTAGGCCGGTACCTGCGGGTAGGCTCACCCGCGGTGGGCATGGCAGACGAGATCAACCGCTGACAGCGCGCACTGGCTAGGTAAGACGCTTGATCCTAGTCTTCCGCCTTGCAGCCGCGTGCTGTCTCCTTCACGGTTTGGTCCACGCGCAGCCTGCTCGCGCGACGAAAGGTAGGGGCCGCCACAGCGAGGCCAAGGATCCGTCGCGGATTCTGGACGTCGCTATCACGCCGGATAGCCGCCGTACCGCGATTCCCATGCATCTTGCCGGATGGGCAGGGGCGTATCGTGTCGAGGTCTCGCAGGAGCGCCGCGACCTGAGGCGCTTTACGCCTATTTCGCCCTGCTGCTAGGCGCTAGGAGCCGCGATAGGTACTGAAACCATAGGGGCTGAGCAACAGCGGAATATGGTAGTGCTGCTCCGGCTGGGTGACGTTAAACACCACGGGAATCTCCGGGAAGAAGGCGCTACGGCCCTGCTGGCGATAGTAGTCCCCGGTCTTGAAGACCACGCGGTATTCACCCTTCTCGAAGGTCTTTTCCTTGGGAAACAGTGCCGGCACCCGGCCCTGGTCATTGGTGACCTCTTCTGCCAGTGACTGCCAGCCCTGCCCCACCTGCCGCTCCAGGGTCACATGCACCCCCGCCGACGGCTTACCGTCTTCCAGGTTGAGTACATGGACACTTAGGGGATTGGGTGCGGCGATCGCAAGGCCGGACAGAGCCAGGCCAGACAAGAGAACAAAGGTCTTCATGGAGGTCTCCTTCAAGGATGGGATGTGAGATTGAGATGTTCGGCGGCCGCCAGCGCGCAACGCTCGTCCGCCCCATCCCCGCCGGCACCGGCGATGCCCAGGGCGCCGACCAGCTGGTCACCTTCATAGAGGGGGATGCCGCCCCCTAGCAGCAGCAACTCGGGCAGCGTGACGAGATTGGCGGCGTCTGGGTTCTGCCGGGCACGCTCGGCCAGCGCCTGCGACGGCGTGCGAGTAGACAGGGCTGTGAACGCCTTGCGTCGCGCCGCTTCGGCGTTGTGGGGTCCAACGCGGGTATCGCGCTGCAGGAGGATCAATTGGCCGCTGCGGTCGAGTACCGCGAGCGCTGCGCTGCAAGGCGCGGCCTGCGCCAGACGATGCGCGGCATCAAGGTCGAGATCGGGGTGCTGCGGCAGGGCCGCCTGCGCCTGACCGAGCAATGTGGCACCCAGCAGCGTGACGGTCAGACAGGAAAAAAAGCGCGACATGATTCGAGGTCCAGAAGATGACCTCGCCAAATTATCCTGATCGTTCGGTCAGAAACCGGTACTGCCGCATGACAATTTTGTCAGTTTCATCAGGTAGATAGCTGTATCTACAATGCCGCCTTGCCTCGTGGTCCGATCAAAAACGTCAGGCTGAGGTTATGCCGCTTTGCCCCGGCAGTGCTTTCGATGAAACAGTACGTACACCGCGTCAGCTAGGTGGCTTTGATTTTCAGTGAGGGGCGTCCGCAGATGCTGGCGGAAAGTCCCGGCGACAATGGTGCACCGGTTCGGCCGGATTTTGGCGGTGGGTGATAGCGGCTATCCCCAGGTATCCCTACCCGCGACGACCATCGACATAATCTCAACGAGTTTGCTGAACTCTTGATTGCAGAAACCTTCCGGCTTGTCCCTGTGCCCTTGAATAGATTGCCGCCCGACTGCGGCGCGGCAAAACCATCTGTGGCACTGCCGACAGCGCTCGAAGCGAAGGCAAGGACGCCGTTTTGAGATCCGTAGCAGGCACCTACGGTACAGGGCATGTTTTGCCGCGCCCGGTCTAAAACGCCTGCCGATTTGCAGCCAGCGCCCGGCTGCCACAACCTCGTCAGTCTACGGTAGCCGTCTCGACCCTGATCTGCGCCACTGCTCTGAAGGACTCCAATTGTGTCTCTTGCGCTTGGGAATCGGTGATAAGCGTCCATTCCCGTTCAAGAGGCGTCCAGTGTTGCTGGCGGGCACGACCAAGTTTGTCGGCGTCGGCGAGAACGAACACTTGGGCAGCGCGCTTGATGATGCACTCCTTCAAGTAGGCCTGCTGGTCGCTTGCCTCGCACAGGCCGAACTCGGCCACCACACCGTCCGCCCCTAGGAACGCCTTGTCCACGCTCAGGCGGCTGAGGGTCAGCTCCGCCAGCGGGCCGAGGGTACTCATGCTCGAACCGCGTAGGTCGCCGCCGATCAGGGTCAGGCGAACGCCCGGCGCGTTGGCCAGGGGTGTCACCGCGAGCAGATTGTTCGTGACCACATGCAGGTTCTGCCGCGCACACAGGTGCAACGCCAGCGCCGCGCAGGTGGTGCCGCCGTCGAGCAACAGTGTGTCACCGTCTTCCACGTGCCTGGCCGCTGCCCTGGCGATGGCGTCTTTCTGATCTCGCTGGCTGGCCTTGCGCTCTTCCAGCGAGGCTTCAGGCTCGTGCATGCCGAGCAGCGCCGTCGCGCCGCCGTGGGTGCGCACCAGGTGCCGCTGCTTGGCGAGCATAGCCAAATCGCGGCGCACGGTGGCTTCCGACACGCCGAGAGCTGCGCTCAATTGCTCGACGTGGGTGTCTCGGGCGCGCACCAGCTCGAGGATGGCGCGATGACGGTCGGCGGCTTTCATAGACGGCCTTGTGACGAAAGGGCCGACAATCTTACACAAGGGTGACGCAAGCCCTCACCCTCGACGAGTGGCCAGCTCAGCTCCCTGACGCAGTGCTTCGAGCAGGCTGCGCTCGTCGGCGATACCCTTGCCGGCAATGTCGAAGGCCGTGCCGTGGTCGACCGAGGTGCGAATAACGTCCAGGCCGACAGTAACATTCACCCCCGCCTCCAAACCCAGGACCTTGACTGGGCCATGCCCCTGGTCGTGATACATGGCCACCACCAGGTCAAAATCCCCACGGCCGGCGCGGAAGAACAAGGTGTCGGCCGGCAGCGGGCCGGTCACGTCCAGGCCCTGCGCCTGTAACAGTTTTACGGCCGGGATGATCTTTTCCTCTTCCTCGCCGTAGCCGAACAGGCCGTTTTCACCTGCGTGCGGGTTGATGCCACACACACCGATGCGCGGCCGGGCGATGCCTGCCTTGATCAGGGTGGCATTGCCGCGTTCGATGGTGCGCTGGACCAGGCCGGGCTCAATCTTGCGAATTGCGTCGATGATGCCCATGTGCGTGGTGACGTGGATCACCCGCAACTGAGGTGCCACTAGCATCATCGACACTTCGTCAACATGGGTCAGGTGGGCAAGCATTTCGGTGTGCCCCGGGTATTTGTGGCCCCCGGCATGCAGCGCCTCTTTGTTTAGCGGGGCGGTACAGATGGCGTCGATCTGGCCAGCTTCGGCCAGTTGCACTGCCCGGGCAATGTATTGATAGGCGCCGTCACCGGCGATGGGCGACAACTGACCGAAGGGCAGGTCTGCAGGGATCAGCGCCAGGTCGATGCAGTCGATGATGCCTGGCTCATAGCGCGCTTCATCGGCATCTTGGATGCGACGCACCTTGGCGCTGCCCTTGACGATCTCGTTCGCCTGCTCCAAGCGCTGCGCATCGCCGATCACCAGTGGGCGGCACTGTTGGTACACCACCTGGTGGGCGAGGCTCTTGACGATGATTTCCGGGCCTACCCCGGTCGCATCGCCCATGGTGATGCCGATGACGGGTAGATAATTACTCATGATGGGTACCTTGTAGCGCAGAATTTAAGATAGGACCCGCAGCGTCATGCGCGGGCTCGACAGCGTTGTGCATATGCAGCCAGGCGGCGTACAGCGCGTGATCCGTGCCGAACGCACCCGCTTTGGTCACCACCCCGGGACGGTGCCCTTCGCGGGTAGAAATGGGATGCCCGAATGCGACACCCGCTTCGATTTCACAGAGCAGCTGGAGGCTGCCAATGCCGACGGCTCCCAACATGGCCCGTGCGGTTTCGCCGCCCGTTGCGACCAGGCCGCCGACATAGACAAAATGCTGCTTCACGAGCTGCGCGAGCGAAGTAGAAAGCTGCGCGCCCTCGGCAGGGTTGAAGGTCTCATCCCGGCCGATACGGACCAGTAGGTCGTTGCCACCACCGAGCACCTGGCCGATACGAGCTTCCCACTGGGCCCAGTCCGCGTGTGAAGGGCCTTGGCGCAATACCGCCGGCGGCACCGTCAATTCGGTAACGCCAGCGCGATCCTTAAGCATCGCGCACTGGCGCTCGGACACGCTGGACAGGCTGCCGACCAGCACCAACGTAGGCGCGAATTTTTTCCGCGTAGTGGTCGGCATCGGCGATGGCGTGCCAAGCAATTCAGGCAGCGCAGCCATTTCCCGGGCCAAGCCGCCCGAACCCACCCAGAACAGCGGTTCCGACAATTGGGCCGTTACCCGGGCCAGGATCCGCAGGTCCTCGCTACTCTCAGCGTCGACAATCAGCGCATCGGCCAGCCCGCCTGCCGTGTCCGCGATAAGTCGGGCCAGCGCTGCCGCGTCACCGCGCAGCGTCTCCAGCGGCAGCCTGGCCACGCGAAGGCCGACCTCCTCAAGCAGCGTGGATATATCCGCGCAACGGCCGGCATGCTCGAGTTGCCAAGTGTCTGTGCTCTCGAGTGAGTGACCGTTAACCCACACCTTGCCTTGCAGTGTGGTTCGCCCTGTGGCTGGGAAGGCGGGCGCGATGATTGCCAGACCCGCGTCTAGCTTCAAGGCGGCAACTTCCGCCGCCCAGTTACCACGCAGGGTGGAGTCGATCTTCTTGTACAGGCGCTGCCCCGGTCGGCGCAGGGTGTGCCACGCTTTGAGAGTGCGTTCACCTGCCTGTGCTGGTAAGAGCCGACGAGTGTCGGTATCGATGGCCACCACCTCCGCACCCCCGGTATCGTGGGATGGATCCAGGGCCACGACCGTGCTCTGTCCGGCGCCCGCGAAGGCAATGGCACAGTCCGCCGCGCCCGATAGATCGTCCGCGATGATCAACAACGTCATCGAATGACCTCCCGCCGCGCGTCGGCACCGTCACGCTCGTTCGCGCCTTCCAGTGCCGCACCGTGACGCGCCTGATAACGCTTGGCGACCGACGCCGTGAGAATCGGCGACAGCACAGCGGTCACCACGACACAGGCGGCCACCAGCAAGGTGGCGGAATTGGCCGCTTCGGTGTAGATCGGGTTGGCCGCCGCCACCAGCGCAGGCACCGCTGCCGCGTTGCCTGCGGTATTCGCCGCTGCCACCCCTGCAACGCCAGTACCTCCCGAGGCGCGGTCCGCGAAGTACAGGGGGATGCCCGTGAGGACCACTACGGCCAAGCCCAGACCGATGCCCAGTAAGCCGGCCTGCCATACCTTGTGCAGGTCCAGGCTCGCCCCCAGCGCCAGGGCGAAAAAGGGGATCATCACCGGCACGGCCTTGGCCAGGAACTCGCGCATTTCACGGTCGAGATTGCCCAGCAACATCCCGAGCAGCAGCGGCAGGATCGCGCCCACCAGCGTTGGCCAAGGGAAGGCCGCTAGCCCGGCAACGCCCAGGGTGACCATGGTCAGGAACGGGCCCGACTCCAGCGACATCACCGAATAGGCCCCCACATCTTCGGAGCGTCCGTACTGACCCATTAGCGCCATGTACAGGCCGCCATTGATGTCGTTCATCGCTGCTACCACTGCCAGAGTGGAAAGCCCAGCGAACACTCCCGAACTGATCGGCTGCTCACCCAGGAACTGGCCCATGATCACGCCAATTACCATCGCAGTGCCGACCTTGGTGCCAAACAGCACCCCGCCCTTTTTCAGCAAATAAGGCGTCGACTTGATATCAATGCTCGCGCCCATGCACACATAAAACACCGCCAGGATGGGCAGCGACCCGGTGAACAACGCGTTGGTGAACGAACCGAAGAACTTCGGCATGTCCGGCAGGAAGGTAGCGACGAGCGAGCCGATCAACAACGGCACAATCATCATGCCACCGGGTACACGCTCGATACTGCGCTTGATTGGAATCTGGGCCACGGGAGAGCTCCTTGTTTTTATAGGTGCCGCAGTGATGGGGGGTGGAACGGTTGCGAAAGCATACTGAGCAAACCGATCAATTTCTTGACCGTTTCGCGCAAATCAGCATACGGAAGATAAATAGAATGCGCAAATCAAACAGAATTTTGATCGATTTGAGCAGGATGAGCGTTAGCGGGGATCAGCGAACGGCCTGCGTCAGCACACAACACACGAGGCAGATCGGGACACCAACGTAGAGCTGCTTGGCCAATACTCGAATGCCCAACGCGTCAAGCTGGAAGGCGTGGCCGCCGAGAGGGGGAAATTGATCGACAGGCGCGGCGAGAGATGTCTGACCATTGTGGGACGGCATACCTTGAGGGACTGATGATCCAACAGGCAGCCGAAGCGTGCGTGCTTGACGACTCGACCAAGCTGGGTCGTGATCGCCAGCAGCACTGGACACTACTGAAGACGGACTGGACGCTGATTACTGATGCCACCGCGACCGAGGTCCTAACCCCGTTCAGGCAGCAGGGCCTGGTTCAGGTCGACGCGGTTTTCTAAGGGTTGACTCGCTGATGCTGATTTACGCAGGACCTGTGAGCGGATGAGTCAGTAGCGACCGTTAGCGACTCGCGACCCACACGCTCAGCTCCCGTCCTGGCGTGGTCTAGGTGCATACCGTACGCCGCGTTATCATTTCATTAAACCGACTGCCGGGTCTGGGCAAGCACCTGGGCGAGGAGCCTAAAAGGCCCCCGCAGTTGATACGGCAATGGTCCGGTATCAGGTAAAACCGCCGACAAGGGCGTACAAGCGGTCCGTCGACGGCCTGATTGAGCTGCTGGCCTTGAGCAGCAACGATGCAGCGACTTCCCCCTACTCAGCTTCGAAACTAAGGGCGGGCGGCCGGCTACGAAAACCTCCCGTCAGCCAAGCCAGATAGAGTCCACCGAGCATCAGCCAGCTGCAGCCAAGCATGATCGCCAAGCGGTCGAGGCTGATCATCAGCCAGAGCGTCGCCAACAGACCAATAAGCGGACACAGCAGATAGAGCACCAGTTGTAGGGGGCCACGCTTTTGGGGCTGACGCGCGAAGTGAACGATCACCGAGAGGTTCACCAGGCTGAACGCCAGAAAGGCGCCGAAGTTGATGAATGAGGTCGAGGTGGTGACGTCAAGTTGCAGGGCCAGCAGTGCGACCACCGCACAGACCAGGATAGCGCCTACCGGCGTACCGAAGCGCGGGCTCAGGGTGCCCAGTAGCGCCTTGGGCAGCACGCCATCGCGGCCCATGGCAAACATCAGGCGCGAGGCGCTGGCCTGCGCCGACAAGCCCGAGGTGAACTGGCCCACGATCAACCCGATCAGGAAGACCGACACAAACAGATCACCGCCGATATTGCGTGCGATCTCGTAAGCGGCCGCATCGCTGCTTTCAAATTGGGTGGACGGATGAGCCAGCTGAACGAAATAGGCCGTGACCACGAAGATCAGTCCACCGATCAGGGTGATCAGCAGGATCGCCCGAGGAATGGTGCGCTGAGGGTCGCGGGTTTCCTCCGTCAGGGTGCTGACCGCATCAAAGCCCAGGAAGGAGTAGCAGGCTACCGCCGCGCCCGCCATCACCAGGGGCAGGTTCACGCCCTCGCCCACGAACGGCTGCAGCGACAACAGCGGCTTGCTGGCGTCGCCCAATATGTAATGCGCGCACAGCGCCACGAAGGCCAGCAGCACCAGAAATTGCACCAGCATCAGTACGCTGTTGATGCCCTTGGCCAGGTGCAGGCCCACGATGTTGATCACGCTGGTGACCAGGATGAACGTCAGCACCCACAGCGCCTGGGGCAGCTGCGGGAACGCCGAATGAAGGTAAGCCGCGCCGATCAGCCAGATCGCCATCGGCAGGAAGAGGTAGTCGAGCAACACCGCCCAACCAGCGATAAACCCGAGGTGATCGCTGATGCTGTGGCGCACATAGCTATAGGCCGACCCGGCTACCGGAAAGAGCTTGGCCATTCGCGCGTAGCTCAGCGCGGTGAAGCACATCGCCACCGCAGCGGCCAGGTAGGCCGCTGATACGGCGCCGTGAGTGATCTCGGCAAGGATGCCGAACGTGCCGAGTACGATGATCGGCGTCATGTAGGCGATGCCGAACAGCACCACCGCTCCCAGAGAGAGGGATCGTTGCAGACGAGCCATTACTGGTTACTCCCATTTTATACGTTGTTATGGCAGGACCGAAGTCGGCAAAAGCGCGCGGCAAAGCCGCAACGGGCGCGTCTGTGGCGCCCTTCAGAAGGGAAATGTCAGGGGATCAGTAGCTCACGCACGCCATTGGCATGGTCGATACGCGTACCTGGCAGCGTCATGCGGCGCTCTTCCAGGTAGCGATAGTCACGGCGGGCTTCGGCCAAGCGATGAAAGTCCAGGGAGATGGACTGCGCGCAGGGCTCTCGACCGGCTTCCAGCAGCAGGCTGCCGTTGGGGTCGACCACTGCACTGCCACCGGCGAATACCAGACCGTCATCGCCTGCGCCGACCCGGTTGGTCATGACCGCATAGGCCTGGTTTTCCATCGCCCGCGCCATAATCGCGGTTCGGTGCGTCGGCCCGTAGGGGTCCATGTTGCCGTTGGTGACGATCAGCAGCTCTGCGCCAAGCTCACCCAGGGCCCGTGCGCTCTCAGGGAATTCGATGTCGAAGCACACCAGCAAGCCGACCCGTACGCCGTCCAGCAGCGCAGTGGCGTAGCGATCGCCCGGCGCGAACACGCCGCGATCCGACGCCCACAGGTGCGTCTTGCGGTAGGTCAGCACAATGTCCTGCCCGTCCATCAACACAGTGGTGTTATAGAACGTGCCACCGTCGTCCTCGGCAAAACCGATGGCAACAGCCAGCCCACGCGCAGCCGCTGCCTTGCCGATAGCCGTCAGGCTCGGGCCATTCAAAGGCTCAGCCAGGGCTGCAACGTTTTCTGGCGTCGGAAAGCCCGTCAGGTAGGTCTCGGGGAACACCAACAGGCGAGTGCCCGCCCTGCACGCCGCGATAGCCTGCAGGGCCTGGGCGAGATTGTGGGCCGTATCACCATCACGACCGGTGAGCTGAGCGAGTTCAACTTGCATGACGGGGCTCCGTTCTTGGTGTTGCATCACGTGGGGGGCAAACACAAAATGCGGACACCCCTCCGTCCGCAGTCGAGTATGGAGGCGGAGCCACACAGGCGGAATTACGCACGCGGGGTAACCCCATAGGGGTAGACAGATGACCATGACCTTGCACGACATCGCCTTCCATCAGACCGTGGCCGAACTCATCGAAGCGCTCGAACGCCCGCATTTTTGGCGTGCCATGACCCGCTCGCTGGAGCAGTACGTACATCACGACAGCTGGGTGGCGTTGATCTTTAGCGAGGGACGCCCGCAGGTGCTGGCCGAAAGTCCCGGCGACGACGGTGCACCGGACCGGCTCTTTCAGGACTACCTGCACGGCCTGTACCTGCTCGATCCGTTCTACATCGCCAGTCGCGAGAGTCAGCGTGAGGGTCTTGTACGCTTGAGCGAAATCGCGCCTGACTGTTTCGAGCAAACGGACTACTACCAGCGCTACTTCAGGCTCAACGTGGTCGCTGATGAGGTGCAGTTCAATGTCGCCCTCCCCGGTGCTCGAACGCTGTGTCTGTCACTGGGTTCACGGCAACGCTTCCAACCTGACCAGATAGCCCTGCTCTCTCTGGTAGCGCCCTGGGTTACCGCGTTGGTGCGCCAGCGCCTGCGCTACGAGCCGGAGCCCAGCGAGCCGACAGCTGCTCCCCCTTGGCAGGAGCGCCTTGAACGGATGGCACGCCAAGTAGAAACGGCGCTGACCGGTCGCGAGCTGGAAGTGGCGCGCCTGGTCCTCAGCGGGTACTCCAGTAAAGAAGTGGCGCGCAAACTCGCCATTTCGGCTGAGACCGTGAAGGTGCACCGCAAGCACGTCTACAGCAAGCTGGGCATCAAGTCGCAGTCGGAGCTGTTCGCGGTTTTCCTGCAGGCTCAGCGCGGATGACGCCACAGATTTGCACCGCGGAGTGCAATGAAGAAAGCAACCTGGTCAGCATGCTCATGAGGGCCCCCCTGTATGCGTGATGGGTTGATCAACCGGCGGTGACAGTCATGCCGCCATCGGCCATGACCACCGAGCCGACCATGAAGCTTGCGCGGTCCGAGGTGAGAAAGGCGACAATCTCGGCAATTTCCTCCGGTTGCGCAGCACGGCCAATGGGCGCGGCTTCGCCGTGCTGGGCAAGACAACCCGGGCCGTCGCCGACCACGTCATTAAGGATGTTGGTGACGACGTCGCCGACCCCGACCGCGTTGACGCGGATGCTATGCTCGATGGCTTCGAGCGCGAGCGTGCGGGTCAGTTGGCCAGTGTGTCCCTTAGGCGTCGATGGTGGGAAACGCACAGCAGGATGCGTATGAGACCACGTTGACGATATCCCCGGATTTGTTGGGCATCGTTGCCTTGATGGCCTCGCGGCACCAGCATCGGTTGAGAGCGGTCGTAGCGAGGAAAGCCGGGAAGACAATTAAATTTGCGCAGGTTGACACCGACCCGTAGTCGTTCGGTCGGGACCTAAATCAGCCACAGCCGCCAGGACCTGCGTTCTTTGACCGACGACCGTGTCTGAGGGCCGCCCGATTTGGAAACGCGGCGCGAGTAGGCGACGCGCCGCGCATGTTCACCTTTGGCCGGGCGCAGCAGGCGATCGTAAGAGGTGGCTTAGCGCCGCTTATTTTTCCACTAATCAAAGATGGGTACTGTATGTCCAATAGACAGGAGCCGCCATTAGGGCTATCTGCGGGCGATTTCGATGAAGACCCTATAGATCCGCGGCTCGAGCTGTCGCCTGCTGATATCGCGGCCGAAGAGGAACAAATTGCTCGGTATCAGGCTGAGCTGACGCTGGAGAAGACTCTGCTGGAGATCGACAAGCTCAACATCGAACTCACAGAGCTACGCGTCGACTCATTTCGAAAATGGGCCACGCTTGCAGCAGTAATCACCGGTGTTATGATCACGCTCATATCGGCCGTGAATAAGGCCCCGGAGGCGCCGCCCTCCAAAGGAGTAGCGCATGAACGCACAAGCCATAAATGAGTCGAGACGCCGTCGGGTAGAAGCCACACGCGCTGAGGTCGACGCGGTTCTTGAGAAGTCTGCCAGGTACCGTAAGCGTCAGGCCAATCCTCTGTGGATCGCGGTGCCCGTACTCAGCGGCGCGGCCTTTACTGCTGGCGTAGCCTATCTCGCCCACCTGCTCGTGTAACTCTGTCGCCGGTGAAGGAGCCCTCTCGCGAGGGCTTTTTTGTGCCCGCTATTCCTGCAAGCGCACATACACCAGGTCCCGTCGAGGAGCCGGCACTGCTCCTTCCCAGGCAACTGCCTGAGAGAGTCTAGGGTGCGAGAATCAGGCCCCCCTGTCGCTCACTCAACCGCGTCCCAGTCGCTGAATCAGGCTTTCAAGCAACTCCATGACCAGCTGGCGATCCTCGGCGCTGAGGGTAGCCAGGCGCGTTTCGAGATGTCGGGCCTGATCCTGAGGCCGGGCACTTGCCTCGGTCAGCAAGTCCGCTGCTTCACAGCCGAATACCTCCGCCAGAGACAATAAGCGCTCGATGTTGGGCATGACCAGACCGCGCTCAATGCGTGATACCGCTTCGTTGCCTATCCCCAATCGTTCGGCGATCTGCTCCTGGGTGAACCCACAGCGGATGCGCTGCCGAGCAATGGCTCGCCCCACCAGACCTGCCAATGCCGCCGTATCGTACTCAGCCATGACGCCCTCCCTTCAACCTCAATGGTCGAGCGACACCCTGTTGACATGAAGGGCATTACAGGTTGAATATCAACCCTATAGGTTGGCTTGCTAAAGCTCGCCTAGCTGCTCATGGGCAGCTAGTTAGAGGGCCGGAATCCTCTTGGTCACCAGAGACATGGCTGGCCCGGCACCTTGGGCAATAGCACCTTTAAGGCTGCTGCTAAGGCTGAAATACCTCCAAGCCATCGAGTGCAGACTGAAGTGCTGAGCGACCTGACCGGACAGGATCGATTAATCGACCCACAGACGGACGTTAGGAAAATCGAGGTATACGCATCATGAAGCACACCAAGAACTCCCGTATCTATTCGCTCCCTCAGAAAGGTATCGACGCCAGCCACTTCGCAAGCTGTTGCCGCTGACCGAAAACTGACCCAGTAGAGGCTGTTCTGCCGACTGAAAACTGACCCAGGTGTTCAACTGCTTCTGCTCAATTTTTGAGCAG
>NZ_SLYS01000014.1:0-121871 GCF_004341115.1 Pseudomonas sp. JUb52 | reverse complement strand
GGGCGTAAAGGAACGACGTTGCTTGGTCATCAGACACCTCTCTATGGCGAGCATTCTCGCCCTAAATGGGTGTCCGGAATCAGTAGACCACTACAGACAGCTCCGTAGCGTGTAAAACCGCGCAGCGTTTTCCACGGGCTGGTTTCGAGGCGGATAAGGCTGCGCCGTTATCCACCCTACGGCATCCGCTCCCAGCCCGGCGACAGATCGGGCTGGTCGGCCAGGTGCGCCGGGCACTTGCCCTTGAGGTGCCAGGCGAAGGCGATGATCTCGGCCAGGGTGCGATAGAGCGCCTCGGGAATTTCCGCGCCCAGTTCCAGGCGCGCCAGGATGCGCACCAGGTCGGCGTTCTCGTAGATGGGCACCTCGTGCTCCCGAGCGGTAGCCAGGATGAGTTCCGCCAGTTCGGCGTCGCCCTTGGCGGAGAGGATGGGGGCGCTGCTGCCGTCATAAGACAGCGCGATGGCCTGGCGGGAAGCGGTCGTGCTCATGCGGTGTCGTCGATCCAGCGTTGTTCGAGGGAGGTGCGTGGACGGCGTGCGGGACGGCCCTGGCGGCTGCTGAGGTCGCCGACCACGAAGCCGGCGGCCAGCAGGCGCTCGCGCAGATGAGGCAATTCGGTATCGATCAGGGTCGCGGTGGCGCCTTTTTCCGCCCAGAACTCGCTCGACAGCCGACCGCTGGCCAGTTGCGCGCGCACCTGCAGCGGGCCGAGCGGCGCTAGGTCGAAGGCCAGCTCCACCTTCCACAGGCTGTCGCGGGCTTCACCGCGGGTGTCCGGCGGCGGGCGCTCTTCCTGGAAGCGCACCTGCACCGCGCCGAGGCGCTCGCCATCGCGCCAGGGAATCTCGGTCTGCCAGGTAGAGAGGTAGTAACCGTCCGGCAAGACCTGGGTCTGCGCCAGGCTGGCGAGCTGGTGGGTCTGCAGCCGGGCGATGACGCCGGTGGCCAGTTGCAGCAGTTCGTCGAGTTCGGCGTTGGCGGCACTGAGGCCGCGGCCGTCGCGTTCACCCAGGGGAAAGTCCAGGGCGGTGGGCTGGCGACTGGCGGTGGCAGCGTCGCCCAGCGCCCGGCGCAAGGCATCGGGCAGATTCTGCTGGGCGGTCTGGATCGCGACCTGGGGATTGCGCAAGGCATCGCCCGGTACGCTGGCCAGCAGGCGATCCACCAGGCGCAGCAGGTTGGCCTTGAAGTCTTCCTGCAGCTCGGGACCGCCGCGATCCAGCAGTTGCTGCTCCAGTTGCAGGCCACTGCGCGCCAGGGCGCGAGTCCAGCCCTGGGGGGTGGTCAGGGCCTCGGTGTCTTCCAGATTGGCCAGCAGCGACTTGAGGGCCGCGCCCACCGACGGTGGCAGGTCCGCCTCGGGGACGTCCTCCAGCCATTGCAGCAAGGCATTCATCGACAGCTGGCGCTGCCCCTGGCCCTGCAGCTGGCGGTCGATGTCCAGCTGGTCGAGGCGTTGCGCCATGGGCAGCACCGTGACTTCCTGGCTGTCCTTGATCACCACGGTCAGCAGGCTGCCCACCGGTACCGGGCGAGGCGATTCCAGCTTGAGCTGGCGACCTTCGAGACTGGAGCTCAGGGCCTTGGCGATCACCTCGTAGGTGGGCGTCGCGCCGGGCGGCTGTTGCAGCAGGCTGCTCAGCACCCGCAATTGCAGGGTGGTGCCCACCGGCAACTGGCGCAGGTCCAGTTGCTGCAGCGGCGGCGGCGGTGCGTCGCCCTCCAGGCTCTGCAGCAGTACGGCCAGCTGGGTGGAGCCGAGGGTGCTCACCAGCAGCTGGCTGCCCACCGGCAGGTTGTTGGTCGGACTCTGGGTGGTGAGCAGGACGCTGCCGCCCTCGGCCAGCTGCAGTTGCAGCAAAAACTGGAAGCTCTGGCCGGCCGAACGGGTGGCAAGGACCTCGGCGGTGGCCGTGCTGCCGGGTGGAATCAGGTCGTCGAGGGATTGCAGGGCCTGCAGGATCTGCGCACCCGCGTCCGACGCCTGCGCCGTCGCGGCCCGGACGGGCAGGGCGGGCGTGACGCCAGCGCTGGGTTGGATCGCGGAGATGGAGGTCATCGGGCAGGTCCGGTGGAGTCGCCTGTGTATAATGGCGCGCCTTCAAGGGCGTGTGCCGGGTTAACGGCGAGCGCCCGACCGACTTTAGTGCCGTGAGATCCCCTGTCTTGAATCAGCCCCTGCTCGACGCCGTCGCGCTCCGTTGCGAACGGGGCGGTCGCCTGCTGTTCGACGACCTGAGTCTGAGCGTGGCGGCGGGCGAGTCGCTGCAGATCGAGGGCGTCAACGGCAGTGGCAAGACCAGCCTGCTGCGCATCCTGGCGGGACTGCTGCCGGCGGATGCCGGTACGATGCGCCGTCCCGCCGCGGCCGAACTGCTCTGGCTGGGTCATGCGCCCGGCATCGCCGAGGGGCTGACCGCGGTGGAAAATCTCCATAGCCTGGCCAATCTGTGGCGCCCGACGACGCAGGAGGCCTGCCGGGTCGCCCTGGCGGCGGAGGGGCTGGCCGACTGGGCGGACGAGCCCTGTCGGCAGCTCTCGGCCGGCCAGCGCCGCCGCGTCGCCCTGGCCCGTCTCCAGCTGCCCGAACCGCCGCGGCTCTGGCTGCTGGACGAGCCCTTCACCGCCCTCGACGCCACCGCCTGCGCGCGGCTGGAAGCGCGCCTGCAGGCGCATTGCGCCGCGGGTGGCGCCCTGGTGCTGACCAGTCACCGCGAGCTGGAAGCCGCCCCGGCCGCCCATCGGCTGCTCTGGCTGGACGCTGGCCGATGAGCGGCGCCTGGCTGGCCATCCTCGGGCGCGAAGGGCGCCTGGCCTGGCGCCGCCCGGCGCTGTGGCTCACGCCCCTGGCCTTCCATGCCCTGGTAGTGACCCTGTTTCCCCTGGCCCTGGGGCCCGACAGCCGGCAGCTGGCCGCCCTGGCGCCGGGCTTGCTGTGGATCGCGCTGTTGCTGGCCTTGCTGCTCGGTCAGGAAGCCCTGTTTCGCGGCGAGTGGCAGGACGGTTCCCTGGAACTCTGGCTGCTGGCGCCCCAGCCCCTGCCGCTGCTGGTGCTGCTCAAGCTGCTGGTGCACTGGTGCTTCGCCGGCCTCGGCCTGGTGGCCCTGACGCCGGTACTGGCGCTGATGCTGGGGCTGCCCGCCGCGGCCCTACCGGCGACCCTGGCGGCCCTGACCCTGGGCAGTCTGGCCCTGACCCTGATCGGCGCCATTGGCGCGGCCCTCACCGTGGGCCTGGCCCGTGGCGGGCTGCTGCTGGCGCTGCTCAATCTGCCGCTGCAGATCCCAGTGCTGATCCTTGGCGCCAGCACCCTGGACGCGGCGCGGCTGGGCATGCCGGTAGCCGGGCTGCTGCTCTGGCTGGGCTGCCTGACCCTGCTGGCCCTGACCCTGGCCCCCCTGGCGATCGCCGCCGGCCTGCGCATCGGCGCGGCCCAATGACGAGGACGACATGAACTGGACCTGGCTGCATCGCCTGGGCTCTCCCGCCATCTTCTATCGCCTGGCCGGCCGGCTGCAGGGGCCCTGCCTGGCGCTGGCCGGACTGCTGCTGGCCGTCGGCCTGGTCTGGGGGCTGTTCCTGGCGCCGCCGGACTATCAGCAGGGCGATAGCTTTCGCATCATCTATGTACATGTGCCGGCGGCCTTTCTGGCGCAGTCCTGCTATCTGCTGCTGGCGGTCGCCGGGGCCATCGGCCTGGTCTGGCGCCTCAAGCTGGCCGATGTCGCCCTGCGCGCGGCCGCGCCGATCGGCGCCTGGATGACGGTGATCGCCCTGGCCACGGGGTCGCTGTGGGGTATCCCCACCTGGGGTACCTGGTGGATCTGGGACGCCCGGCTCACCTCGATGCTGGTGCTGCTGTTTCTCTATCTGGGCGTGATCGCCCTGGGGCAGGCCATCGACCATCGCGAGAGCGCCGCCCGCGCCTGCGCCATCCTGGCGCTAGTGGGGTCGGTCAATCTGCCGATCATCAAGTATTCGGTGGAGTGGTGGAGCACCCTGCACCAGCCGGCCACCTTCAGCCTGGTGGAACGTCCACCGATGCCCGCGGCCATGTGGCTGCCGCTGCTGGTGATGGTGCTGGGCTTCTACCTGTTCTTTGCCGGCGTGCTGCTGCAGCGCATGCGCCTGGAAGTGCTCAGGCGCGAGTGGCGCAGTCGCTGGGTACGCCTGGAACTGGGCGAGGAGGGCGCGTGAGCGGCGTGGACTGGACGCAAGCCCTCGGCATGGGCCGCCACGGCCTCTATGTCTGGCCGGCCTTCGGCCTGACCCTGGTCGTCCTCGGCGGCCTGCTGCTGCACGGCTGGCAGGCGCGTCGTCGGCTGCAGCACGAGTTGCGCCAGCGCTGGCGGCGGGAGCAGCGGCCATGAAGGCAGTCCGTCGCCGTCGGCTGCTGTGGATCCTGCTGCTGTTGCTGGGCGTAGGGGGCGCGGCGGCGCTGGCCCTCAGCGCCCTGCAGCAGAACATCAACCTCTTCTATACCCCGAGCCAGATCGCCCGGGGCGAGGCGCCGCGCGATACCCGCATCCGCGCCGGTGGCATGGTGGAGAAGGGCAGCCTGGTGCGCGCCGCGGATTCGCTGGAGGTGAGTTTCGTCATCACCGACTTCCAGCAGGAGGTGCGGGTGAGCTATGCCGGCATCCTGCCGGATCTGTTCCGCGAGGGGCAGGGGGTGGTGGCCTTGGGGCGACTCGACGACCAGGGGCGCCTGGTGGCCGACCAGATCCTTGCCAAGCATGACGAGAAATACATGCCCCCCGAAGTGAGCCAGGCGCTGCGCCAGGCCGGACGCCCGCTCGACGGCACGAGGCCGGCGCCATGATCCCGGAACTCGGACAACTCTGCCTGCTGCTGGCGCTGGCCATGGCCCTGGTGCAGGGCACCCTGCCGCTGCTGGGCGCCTGGCGCGGCCAGGCCGACTGGATGCGCCTGGCGCGCCCGGCCGCCTTCGGCCAGTGGCTGTTCCTGGCGCTGGCCTTTGCCGCCCTGACCTGGGCTTTTCTGCAGGACGACTTCTCGGTGGCCTATGTGGCGGCCAATTCCAACAGTCGCCTGCCCTGGTACTACAAGGTCAGCGCCACCTGGGGCGCCCATGAGGGGTCGCTGCTGCTCTGGGCGCTGATCCTGGCGGGCTGGAGCCTGGCGGTGGCCGTCTGCTCGCGGCAGTTGCCCCAGGCGCTGCTGGCGCGGGTGCTGGGCATCCTCGGACTGGTCGCCACGGGATTCCTGACCTTTCTGGTCGCCACCTCCAATCCCTTCGCGCGCCTGCTGCCGCAATTTCCGCGAGAGGGCAACGACCTCAACCCGCTGCTGCAGGACCCTGGGCTGATCCTGCATCCGCCCATGCTCTACATGGGCTACGTCGGCTTTTCGGTGGCCTTCGCCTTCGCCCTGGCGGCGCTACTGGAGGGCCGGCTGGACGCGGCCTGGGCGCGCTGGGCCCGGCCCTGGACCCTGCTCGCCTGGGCCTTTCTCGGCTGCGGCATCGTGCTCGGCTCCTGGTGGGCCTACTACGAACTGGGCTGGGGCGGCTGGTGGTTCTGGGATCCGGTGGAGAATGCCTCCTTCATGCCCTGGCTGGTGGGCACGGCGCTCTTGCACTCCCTGGCGGTGACCGAGAAGCGCGGCCTGTTCAAGGGCTGGACGGTATTGCTGGCCATCGCCGCCTTTTCCCTCAGCCTGCTGGGGACCTTTCTGGTGCGCTCGGGAGTGCTGACCTCGGTGCATGCCTTCGCCAGCGATCCCACCCGCGGCGTCTTCATCCTGGCCTTTCTGCTGCTGGTGGTCGGCGGCTCCCTGGCGCTGTTCGCCTGGCGCGCGCCGGCGCTCAGTGGCTCGGCTGCCTTCGGCCTGGCGTCGCGCGAGGCGCTGCTGCTGGTCAACAACCTGATCCTGGTGACCGCCGCCGCCACGGTGCTGCTCGGCACCCTCTATCCGCTGGTGATCGACAGCCTGACCGGTGCCAAGCTGTCGGTGGGACCGCCGTATTTCGACCTGCTGTTCGTACCGTTGATGGCGTTGCTGATGCTGGCCCTGGGCGTCGGGGTGCTGGTGCGCTGGAAAAGCAGCCCGGGTCGCTGGCTGGCGCGCCTGCTGGCGCCCCTCCTGCTGGGCTGCGCGGTGTTGGCCGCACTGGTTGGCTGGTGGCTGGATCAGCCCAAGGCGGCGATCCTGGCGGTGCTGGCGCTGGCGGCCTGGATCCTGCTGACCGCGCTGCGCGACGTGCTGGGCAAGGTGGTGGCGCTGGGCTGGCGCCGCGGGCTGCGCAGTCAGCCACGCAGCTACTGGGGCATGCACCTGGCGCACCTGGGGCTGGCGGTGCTGGCCCTGGGCGTGGTGCTGGCCAGCCAGCTGGATGTGCAGCGGGATCTGCGCCTGGCGCCGGGCGAGCACGTCGAACTCCAGGGCTATCGCTTCGGCTTCGCCGGTACCCAGCACTACGAAGGACCCAACTTCACCGCCGAGCGCGCCCTGCTGCAGGTCGAGCGCGAAGGCCGGGTGGTCGCCCTGCTGACCCCGGAAAAACGCCGCTATCAGGCCAGTGGCGCGGTGATGACCGAAGCCGCCATCGATGCCGGCCTGACCCGCGATCTCTATGTGGCCCTCGGCGAGCCGCTGGGGGAGGGCGCCTGGGCCGTGCGCCTGCAGATCAAGCCCTTCGTCCGGCTGATCTGGCTCGGCGGCCTGCTCACCGCCCTGGGCGGCCTGCTGGCCCTGGCCGATCCGCGCTATCGCCGCCGCCGGTCGTCTTCCCCTGCCTCTGCCGCGGAGTCCCGCTGATGCGCCGTCGCCTGTTGCTCTGCCTGCCATTGCTGGCCTTTCTGGTGCTGGCCGGCTTTCTCTATCGTGGCCTCTATCGCGATCCCCAGGCCCTGCCGTCGGCGCTGGTCGGCCAGCCGTTTCCGGCGTTTTCGCTGCCGGGCGTGCAGGATGAGCGACTGTTCACCCGGCAGGACCTGCTCGGCCGCCCGGCGCTGGTCAATGTCTGGGGCACCTGGTGCGTGGCCTGCCGGGAAGAGCACCCGGTGCTCACTCGACTCAAGGCCGAGGGCGTGGTGATCCACGGCATCAACTACAAGGATGACAATGCCAGCGCCCGCCGCTGGCTGGCGGAATTCCACGATCCCTACCAGCTCGATATCCGCGACGACGAAGGCCGGCTGGGGCTGGACCTGGGCGTCTATGGCGCGCCGGAGACCTTTCTCATCGATGCCCGGGGCGTGGTGCGCTATCGCCATGTCGGGGTGATCGATCAGCGCGTCTGGGATACAGACCTCGGGCCGCGCTATCGCGCCCTGGTAACGACGCCATGAAGGCTGGCTGGCTGCTGCTGTTGCTGGTCTGGTCGACCCTGGGCCAGGCGGCCATCGATCCCTATGGCTTTCGCGACGAGGCCGAACGCGCGCGCTTCCAGGCGCTGACCCGCGAACTGCGCTGCCCCAAATGCCAGAACCAGGACCTGGCCGATTCCAATGCGCCCATCGCCGGCGATCTGCGCCGCGAGATCCAGCGCCTGATGGCGGCCGGGCAGAGCGATGCCGAGATCATCGCTCACCTGGAGCAGCGCTACGGTGAATTCATCCGCTATCGGCCGCCTTTCGAGGGGCGCACCCTGCTGCTGTGGCTGCTGCCGGGCCTGGGCCTGCTGGGCGGTGCCGGCCTGCTGCTGGTCCTGACGCGGCGGCGCCGCCCGGAGCAAGCCTTGAGCGAGGCCGAACGCCAGCGCCTGGCCGCGCTGCAGGCGGAGGAGGAGCCATGATGCCGACTTTCTGGGGATTGGCGGGGCTGTTGCTGATCCTGGCGCTGCTGATCCTGCTGGTGCCGCTCCTGCGCGGTGGACCCGCCACGGCGGATCAGCGCGCGGTGCTCAATCGTACCCTCTATCAGGAGCGCCTGGCCGAAGCCCGGGCGCGGGCGGCACGGGGCGAGCTGGACGACCAGGCCCTGGCGCTGGCCGAAGCCGAGGCCGGCCGCAGCCTGCTCGCCGACAGTCCCGCCGGGGGGTCTTCGCCGCTGCGCCACGGCCGTCGCCTGGGGGTCGCGGTGGCCCTGGGCGGCCCGGCCCTGGCCCTGGGTCTCTACCTGCTGCTCGGCGGCTGGCCGGCTTGGCAACTGAGCCAGCGCCTCGCCGCGCCGCCGGCCTCGCCCCAGGCGCTGCTGGCCGATCTGGAGGCGGCGACGCGGCTGCAACCCCAGGCGGCCGACAACTGGTATCTGCTGGCACGCGCCTATGCCGGCCTGGGTCGCTACAGGGATGCCGTGGCCGCCTTCGAGCAGGTCATCCGCCGTGATGGCCGGCGCGCGGAGGTCCTCGGGCAACTGGCCCAGGCCCGTTTCTTCGCCGCCGGGCGCAAGCTGGATGCCCAGACCCGGGCGCTGGCCGACGAAGCCCTGGCCGCCAACCCCGGGGAGGCCACCACCCTGGGGCTGCTGGGCATGGCCGCTTACGAACGCGGAGCCTATGCCGATGCGGCAGGCTACTGGCAGCGGCTGGTCGCCGTGCTGCCGCCGACGGATCCCCTGCGCGGCACCCTTGCCCAGGGCATCGCCCGGGCGGAGGCGGCGGCGCGGGCCGCCGGTCAGGCGCTGACCACGCCGGGACTGGACGTGGAGGTCAGTCTGGCGCCCGCGGTGGCGCAGCGGGTGCGGCCCGAGGACAGCGTCTTCGTGCTGGCCCTGGCGGTGGATCAACCCGGCCCGCCGCTGGCGGTACGGCGATTGCGGGTCGCCGATCTGCCCCTCCGGGTGCGCCTGGACGATCGCGACGCCATGCTGCCCCAGCGCAAGCTGTCCGACCACCGGCGGGTAAGGCCCGTGGTAGTGATCGCCCGGGGTGGCGATCCGCTCAGGGGCGACTGGCGGCACGAGGGACAGCCACTGGAGCTCCCTTCTAGTGCGTTCAGCCTATTGCGCGTGGAAGCCGATGATGCCGTTGCGCCATGATCGGCCAGGATTCCAACACGCAGGGCAGGGAAGGCATGTACACCTATGAAGACGCCGTCGCGGCGACCCGCGAGCTCTGTCGTCAGATCGAGAACGTCCCGGCGCGGCGGCGGGCGGTCCGCGAGGACTTCTATAGGAGCTTTGGCGACGCCGACAACGATGGCCTGAGCTATGGCGATTCGGAGCTGGCCTTTCTCGATTGGGAAATCCAGGCCGGTGTCCTGGATCCCGTGACCGGTAGCGCCTGGTGGCGCAACGTCAATCTGCACTTCATCTATCTGTCCGAGCTGGCCGGCTGCCTTGCGCAACATGGGCTGCCTGGTGACCAGGCGCCCTATCCGACGCGCTGCTGGCTGACCTTCATCG
This sequence comes from Pseudomonas sp. JUb52, assembly GCF_004341115.1. Lineage (NCBI taxonomy): Bacteria > Pseudomonadati > Pseudomonadota > Gammaproteobacteria > Pseudomonadales > Pseudomonadaceae > Pseudomonas > Pseudomonas sp. JUb52. Next base: position 112,559 of record NZ_SLYS01000014.1, on the reverse strand, counting down.
CCGATCCCACCCCGCGTCACTGGTACCGGGCGCACAACGCCTCCATCCTGGCCGGTTTCGCCCTGCATCAGGCGGACGCGCGTGCGGAGAATGCGGTAGGCCAGCTGTTCCTCAACATCACCCTCTACCGGCTGATGTTCGCCCAGGCGCTGGTGGAGGAGGCGACGCTGTTCGCCGAGCTGGGGGCCTTGCTGGCCGATCCGCGCGGCTTCTCGGTCAAGCTGCTGGTCAGCCTGGCCGATTTCTATCCACCGCACTATCCCCTCACCGAGGCGGATCGCGAGGTGATCGAGGGGCACGGACTGGGTATCGAGGAGCTGGGCGTGCGCCTCATGGATGGCTGGATTCGGCTGGAATTGCACCGTCTCTACAGTGAGGCTGCGGTCTGGAACCAGGCGCCCGAACTGCTGGCTTACCTGGATGGCGGCGAGCCGTGCTATCCCCCTGCCGTGGACCGCTGCGCCGAGCGTGCAGCGGCCCAGATGGTGGCGCTACTGGAAGGCGTCCTCGCCGGGCAGGACCTCGCCGTGGCCGAGCAGGGCGCGAGCGGTCTGCAGGCCGGATAGCGTCGCCGATTCCACGCAGCCCATGTTGAAGCCGTTGTCGATCCAGTCGCCGGTCAGATAGAGGTTGCGGCAGACGCTACCGTCGGTGGTCAGGCGATGGCGGCTGCTGCCGGCCACGCTCTGCACATAGCGCTCGCTGGGATCGACGTTGGCCCGCCAGTACTGATGGTCGAAGCGCGCCTGGCCCTGCACCTCGGCGGGTGCCAGCAGGAAGTCCCAGCGATAGCCCGCCGGGGTCACGGCGTGCGGCCAGTAGGCACCCAGGTTGCCGTTCATGAGGTCGAGGAAAGCCTGCTTCACCTTGGCGGCCTCCTGCTGCGGATAGTCATCCTTTTTGCCGATAGGGGGAGCGGCCGCGGCGGCGAGCACCCCGCAGAAATAGCTGATGTCCGCTGGCGGGGTGCCGCTCGACCAGTCCTCCCGGTCCACCAGGTAGCTGACATCGGCCCAGGAGTCCATCGCCTGGGCGGCGAAGCCCAGCAGTTCGGGGGCCTGGCCGCCCTCGGGCGAGCCGCTCCAGCCCAGTTGCCAGGCGTCGCGATTCTGCCAGAGTTGCACCGCCTGGGTGGCGACGGTGGCCACCTGCCGGGTCATGCGCGCGAACGCCGGGTCCAGGGTGCACAGGCTGGGGGCGAGGTCGGCCAGGCCGGCCACGGAGATCCCCAGCACCACCTCGTCGAAGTCGCGGTCGACCTGCAGCTCCAGCCGCTCGACGCCCTGCCAACCGCTCCAGTTGGATTCCAGGTTGATCTGGCCCTCCTGCAGGTCCCGGGCGATCTGGTCGTCGAGTTGCTCGTACAGCGGCGCCGAGGGCCAGCAGGGCAGGCCCTTGACGTCCACCAGCGGCTGGTAGGCGGCTCCCTTGAGCCTGACCTGGCGCTGGATCTCGAGGCGCGTCACCCGCGGTCCCTGGCCGTCGTCGGCGGCTTCGATGGCGGTGACCTGGTGGAAGAAGCGGAAGTCCACCCCGCGGCGGGCGAGCACCTCGTAGTAGGGCGCGAAGACCACGTCGCCCATGCCGGCCTGCATGCGCCAGATGAAGGAGCCCTTGGCCGTGGTCAGGGCCAGCAGGGCGGCGCGCAGCACGGTGCCGGCCTCGACGTCGGGCTGGGCGAGATCGCCGTCGCGATAGGCGAAGATGCCACCGTGCAGGGACTTGAGCACCGCGCCGTCCAGGGTCGCGGCGCTGGCACCGTGGCGGCTCAGCCAGGCCTGGAAGGTTTCCCCGTTGAGCGCCGCGAAGCCCTTGGCATAGACCTCGTCGGCGAGCATGCCGATTAGCACGGTCAGGCCGAAGTCCATCAGCAGCCATAGTCGATGGGCCTTGACGTGGGTCTGGCTGCGGTCGTTCAGGATGTCGCCGAGCAGGCCGCGGAGCCTGCGCAGCAACGCCAGCAGCACGGGATGGTCGACGCCGTCGGGCAGCGCCGTGCGGGCCTGCTGCAGCTGGTGCTCGGCCTCGTTCAGAAGTCGCTCATGCAGTTCCTCGCGACAGTGCGCGCGCAGCCGGGCGAACAGGCCGCTCGGGGCGGCGGCCGGGGTGTCGTCCACCTCGCCCAGCCGCAGCAGCCACTCCAGCAGATCGCCGAGGGCGGCCATGAAGGGCTTGGGATTCCAGCCCTCGCCGGGCTTGCCGGGCAGCGCCAGGGTGTCGATGGGCCAGGTGCTCCACTGCTCCTGGAAGTCGTCGGCGAAGGCGGTATGGGAATGCGGGAAGAAGGCTTCGTCAAGGGTCGCCAGCGGCGCGCCGGCGGGCCGCTCCAGTTCCTCGTAGCACTGCCTCAGGCTGTGGAAGGCGTTGTAGTAGAAGCCGAACCAGACATGGATGCCGTGTTCTTCGATGCGCTGATGGTCAGTCGAATTGCGTCCGCTGGCCCCCTTGCCACCGAGACGCCACCCCTGCTGATACAGGGTGATCTGATAACGCTCTTGCCAGTTGGGCTCATTAGTAATACGAAAGGCGGTGGTGACGGCGGATACGCCGCCGCCCAAGATGGCGATCTTGCGGACAGAAGGTACAGCGTCCATGCCTATTGCTCCGAAGTGTGCAAATTGTTGCACCAGTGGACGAATGCCAGATGATGGCTAGGGTAATATCACTTTATCGAAAAGTTCCCTTGAGACTTTAGCAAGGCAACGGAAATAGTTGAGGCGCTGGCCCGGCGTTGACCGGTCGGCCGAGGATCGAGGCGAACGCGGTGTTGAGGATTCCAGGCTACAGCTGCAAGACGCAGGTGAGCGAAAGCCGCCATGCCCTGATCTACCGCGGCACGCGCCTGGTCGATGGCCAGCCGGTGATCCTCAAGCAGTTGGCCGCCGACTATCCCACGCCCCAGGCCCAGGCCGGACTGCGCCACGAATTCGAACTGACCCGCCGCGCCAGTGCCAGCGGTGCGGTGAGCGCCGCTCTGGAACTGCTGGAATACCAGGGTCGTCAGGTGCTGGTACTCGAAGACATCGGCGGCACCGATCTGGCCGAGTTGCTCGCCGCCGGGCCGCTGGCGCTGGACGACTTCTTCGACTGGGCGCTGGCCATCGTCCGCGCCCTGGCGCGGTTGCACCGGTTGCGCATCGCCCACAACGACCTCAATCCGCGCAACATCGTCTGCAACTGCACCACGGGCAGCTTGCGGCTGACCGATCTGGGCATCGCCACGACCTTTGGCGCCGTCCATGGCAGCGACAGCCGCCTGGAGGGCTCGCTGACCTATCTCGCCCCGGAACAGAGCGGGCGGACCGGGCGGCACCAGGACTATCGCAGCGACTTCTATGCGCTGGGCGTGACCTTCTACGAGATGCTCGCGGGCGAGCCGCCGTTTCGCGCCCAGGATCCGCTGGAGCTGGTGCATGCGCACCTGGCGATGCGCGCGCCCTCGCTGGTCGAGCGGGTGCCGACGGTACCGCCGATGCTGGCGGCGCTGGTGGACAAGCTCATGGCCAAGGCCGCCGAAGAGCGCTACCAGGGTTGCTTCGGCATCCTGCGCGACCTGCAGCGCTGCCAGGCGGCCCATCAGGTCGGTGAGCGGACGCCCTTCGCCCTCGGCGAGCAGGATCCGCCGGCGCGGCTGGTGCCGGTGCGCACGCTCCAGGGCCGCGGCGCCCCTCTGCGCTTGCTCGAAGAGGCGCTGGCGCGGGCGACGCTGGGCCGGATCGAAGCCGTCTTTGTCAGTGGCCATTCCGGGGTGGGCAAATCGGCGCTGGTGCAGGCCTTCGTCCGCCGCCAGGGCGAACGGGTGCTGCTCGCCCACGGCAAGTTCGAGACCCTTGGCAGCGGCGTGCCCTATGGCGCCCTGCGCCAGGCCGTGCGCGAGCTGGTGGAGATCGGACAGACTTTGGACGCGGCCTTTGCCGACCGCCTGGTCGAGGCCCTGGGTGGCAACGCCGGGGTGCTGACCGAGGTCTCGCCAGAGCTGGCCACCTGGCTCGGGCCCCAGCCACCGGTTGCCGAACTGCCGCCGCAGCAGGCCGAACAACGCTTCGACGAAGCCGTGATCGCGCTGCTGCTGGCCTTCGCCGCTGACACCCGTCCGCTGCTGCTGTGGCTGGACGATCTGCAGTGGGCCGACAGCGCGTCGCTGCGGCTGATCGAGCGCCTGCTGGCCCGCGGCGATCAGGGGCCGCTGCTGCTGGTGGCGACCCATCGTGAAGAGCAGCTGGCCGGCAGCGGCCTGGAACGACTGCTGGGCGCGGCGCTGATTCGTACCCTGTCGCTGGGCCCGCTGTCGCGGGTGGAGATCGAACGGCTGATCGCCGAACTGCTGCCGGCGCCGGCGGAAGACCAGGCGGCCCTGGCCGGTCTCTGCCTGGACAAGACCCTTGGCAATCCCTTCTTCATCGAGCAGCTGCTGCGCAGCCTGCAGCAGGAAGGCCTGCTGGAGTTCGACGGCGAGACCGGCCGTTGGCACTGGGAGCTGGCGCGGCTCCAGGCCCTGGACGTCTACGACAATGTCGTCGACTTCATGGTCGGCAAGCTCAAGGACCTGCCGGCCGCTACCTCGCAGCTGCTGCAATGGGCGGCCTGCCTGGGCACCCATTTCTCCAGCGATCGCCTCGCCGCGCTGATGGCGGAGTCGCCCGCGGACATCCGCCGGCTCTGCCAGTCGCTGGTGCAGGAAGGCCTGCTCACCGAGCCCGAAGGCGGCCAGGCGGGGGAACAGACGCCCACGCACTACAGTTTCCTGCACGATCAGGTGCGCCATGCCGCTCACTCGCTACTGGCGCCCGCCGAGCGCGAGCGAGTCCACCTGCGCGCCGGTCAGCTGTATCTCGCCGAAGGCAGCGCCACGCGGCTGGACGCGGTCAGCCACCTGAATCTGGCGCTGGCGCTGATCGAGACGTCCGCCGAGCGGCTGCAGCTGCTGGAGCTCAATCTGGACGCTGCGCGCAAGGCGCGCCAGGCCAACGCCTATCCGGCCGCCCAGGATTTCCTGCGCACGGCGGTCGCGCTGATCGACCACGCGGCCTGGGAGAGCCGCCATGTGCTGCTGTTCCAGCTGCATCGGGAATGGGCCGAGGTCGCGCACCTCTGTGGCGATGCCAATGAAGCCCTGCGCATCTGCGAACTGCTGCTGCCGCGGGCGCGTACCACCTTCGAGGAAGCCGGGGTGCGGGCCCTGCAAATCGACCTCTACAGCGGCCTCGGGCGCTTCACCGAAGCCCTGACCGTGGCCAAGGCCGGCATCCAGGTGCTGGACGAACCCTGGCCGGAGGCACCGGAAGACATCAACCAGGCCATCGGCGCCGACAGCGCCGAGGTCGAGGCCTGGCTCGCCGAGCGCCATCCGGCGGCCCTGCTCGACCTGCCACGCATGGAAGATCCGCGTGCCCAGTTGCTGATCCGCCTGCTGGGCCTGCTCTGGGGGCCGGCGATCAACGTCGATCTGCCGATGAGCCTGCTGGCGGTCATGCGCATCGTCAAGCTGTCGATCCAGTACGGCAACGGCGATCTCTCGCCCTTTGGCTATGCCAACTACGGCTCGCTGCTGTCTGCTTTCCATGGCCGCTACGAGCTGGGTTACCAGGTCGGACGCCTGGCCGTCGACCTGGTCGACCGCACCGGCAATCTGCCGCTCAAGTGCAAGGTCTACACCATGTTCGCGGTGACCAACAGCCCCTGGTCGAGTCCCATCGCGGACAACGTCGCCCTGCTGCGCGAGGCCCTCGCGGCCGGTCAGCGCACCGGCGAGATCATCTTCACTGCCTACAGTGCCTTCCACATCCTCAAGCATCTGCAGCACGCCGGGGCGTCGCTGGACGACATTCTCGGCGAAACGGCGGAAATCGAGCGGATCCTGCTGGGCATCGGCGATCCCAACACCCTGGAGATCTTTACCATCCTGCGCCAGTCGCTGCGTCTGCTGCAGGGGCTCACCCCGGGTCAGGAGCGCTGGGACGAGGAGGGCCAGGACGAAGCGGCGCTGGTGCGACAGATGCAGGACAGCGGCCATGTCCTCTGCCTGAACTACTACGACTTCAACAAGATGCAGGCGGCGCTGCTGTTTCGCCGGCTGCCCCAGGCGCGGCAGCATGCCGAAGCGATGGAGGCCTCGCTGGCGGCGACCTTTGGCTGGTTCAGCATCGCTGAGCATGCCTTCTACCAGGCGCTGATCCTGCTCGCCGAGGGCGAGCTGGCCGGCGAGAACCTGGCCAAGATCGAGACCGCCCAGGAGCGGTTGAGCGGTTGGGCGGCGCACTGCCCGGAAAACTTCGCCCACAAGCGCGACCTGGTGGCCGCCGAGCGGGCGCGCCGCGAGGGCCGTGTCGACGCCGCCATGGACCTCTACGAACAGGCCCTGGAGTCCGCGCGGCTGCACGGCTTCCGCCAGGGTGCGGCGCTGGCCGAGGAACTCTATGGGCGCTTCTGGCTGGAACAGCAGCGTCCACGGATCGCGCGGACCTACCTGCAGGACGCCCAGCGCAGCTATCTGCACTGGGGCGCCGCAGCCAAGGCCCAAGCGCTGGAAAACGAATTCCCCCACTGGTTGCGCGTGGCCGAGGCCACTGCTCTGACGGTGCAGCGCACCCAGGCCCAGTCCACCAGCGAAATCATGCGCCTGGACTGGCTGTCGGTGCTCAAGTCGCTGCAGACCATCTCCAACGAGCTGGCGCTGGATCAGCTGCTGGCGCGGATGATGCGCATCATTCTGGAGGAGGGCGGCGCTCAGCACGGTCTGCTGCTGTTGCCCGAGGGCGGGCGCTGGCTGGTGCAGGCCTCGATCTGCAGTGGCGCATCCGAGCCCAAGGTACTGCAGGGACTGCCGCTGGCGCTGAACGAGCAGGATTCCAGCGATGGCCTGGTGCCCCTGACCCTGGTGTCCCATGTGATCCGCCATCGCGAACCGGTGATTCTCGACGACGCCGCCCGTGCCGGTCGGTTCGTCCGCGACGCCTACATGCGCGCGCGCCGTCCGCGGTCGGTCTGCTGCCTGCCGGTGCTGCGCCAGGGGCGCCTGATCGGCATCCTCTATCTGGAAAACAACCTGCTGGCCCAGGCCTTCACCCCGGGGCGGTTGCAGGTGCTGGGCATCCTGGCCACCCAGGCGGCGATCTCCCTGGAACATGCACAGATCTACGAGACCCTGGAGCAGCGCGTCGGCGAGCGCACCCTCGAACTGGATCAGGCGCGCATTCGCGCCGAAGAGGCGGCAGCGGCCAAGTCGCTGTTCCTAGCGACCATGAGCCACGAGATCCGTACTCCGCTCAATGCGGTGATCGGCCTCAGTCGCCTGACCCTGGGCACCCGCCTGTCCGGCGAGCAGCGCGGCCATGTCGGCAAGATCCTCGATTCCGGCGAGACCCTGCTGAGCGTGATCAACGACGTGCTCGACTATTCGCGCAACGAAGCCGGCGGTACCCAGCTCGAACAACTGGGCTTCAACCTGGCCAAGGTGCTCGAGCGCACCCTCAACCTCTGCGCCCTCAAGGCCCACGAGAAGGGTATCGAACTGGTGCTGGATTGCGGTCCGGACATTCCCCTGGCGCTGGAAGGCGATCCGCTGCGCCTGCAGCAGGTGCTGGTCAATCTGCTGAGCAATGCGGTCAAGTTCACCGAGCGGGGCCATGTGCTGATCCGCGTCGGCGCCGTCTGCGAAGACGGTCGTGCCCATTTCAGCCTGGCGGTGGAAGACACCGGCATCGGCCTTACCGAGGCCCAGCAGGCGCAACTCTTCCAGCCCTTCACCCAGGCGGACGGCTCCATCAGCCGCCGCTATGGCGGGACCGGCCTGGGCCTGGCGATCTCCCGCCAGCTCACCGAACTCATGGGCGGCACCCTCGAGGTCCATAGCGAAGCCGGGCGCGGTTCCTGCTTTACCCTGCGGCTGACCCTGCCAGTGGTGGGCGAGCCCGAGCGGCTGCCCAGCCAGACGCCGCGCCAGGTCCTGCTGGTGGACGACCACGGCCTGGCCCGGCGCACCCTGGGGCAACGGCTGCGCGAACTGGGCATGCAGGTGGTGGAAGCGGAATCCACCGAGCAGGCCCTGGCGGCCATGGCCACTTCGTGCTTCGAGCTGGCCATCGTCGACTGGCGCCTGGGCGCCGAAGACGGCCTGGTACTGGCGCGCCAATTGCGCGCCCGGCAGCCGGAGCTGGCGCTGACCCTGCTGGCCTCGCCCTACGAGGCGGAAGAGGTGCGCAGCCTGGGCGAGGATCTGCCGGGTCTGGAACTCCTCGACAAACCGGTTACCGGTCCCGCTGTGCAGCGACTGCTGTCGGGGCTGGGCCTGGCGCCGGTCGCCGCGCCGACGGTGGGCCAGAGCGTGGTGGACCTGCAAGGCATTCGCCTGCTGCTGGTGGACGACAACGCCATCAACCGCCAGGTGGTCATCGGCTTCCTGCAGGGCAGCGGCATCCTGATCGACGCGGCCGAAGACGGCCAGGCCGCGCTGGACCAGCTGGAACGGCAGCGCTACGACCTGGTGCTGATGGACGTCCATATGCCACGCCTGGACGGTCTGTCGGCCACCCGCGAATTGCGTACCCGACCGGCGCTGGCCGGGCTGCCGGTCATCGCCATGACCGCCAACGGCCTGCCGGGCGATCGCGAGCGTTGCCTGGATGCGGGCATGAACGATCACCTGGTCAAGCCGCTCGATCCCGCCGAACTGTTCCGCATCATCGCCGCCTGGGCCAACCTCGAGCAGCTGCAGCGCGCCGAGCGCAAGGCGGTGGAAGAGGTCGTGGAGGTCAAGGAAGTGGGCGTGCTGGCGCGGGCGCGTGCCAGTGCGGTGCTCGAACCCGATTCGGCGCTGCGCCTGCTGCGCGGCAGCGCCCAGCTCTATGAACAGCTGATCCGGGATTTCCGCGTGCAACAGGCCGAACTGCCCGGGCGGATCTCCGCCTGGCGCGCAGCGGACGATGTCACCGCGCTGTTCGAGTGCGCTCACGGTCTGCAGGCCACCGCCGCCTATGTCGGTGCCCTCGACCTGCAGGAAGCGGCGCAACGCCTGACCAACAGGATTCGCCTGGCCCAGCCCATCGGTGAGGACGTGCGTCGCCTGCACGCCGAAGCCGAGCGCTGCCTGGCGTCCCTGGACGAGATCCTGGTCGAGGTCGCCAGCGGCGAGGAGGCCACCGTCGAGGAGCTGGAGGCCTTGCTCGAACGCCTGGTCGGACTCCTGCAGACCTCCGATTTCGCTGCCGAGGAGGTGCTCGATACCCTGCTGCGCGCCTGCGTGAGCACCCCCCACAGCGCCGACGTGGTGCGCATTCGCGAATGGGTGAACGAGGTCGAGTTCGAACACGCCGCCGATGCCACCGCGGACCTGCTGCGGCGGGTGCGGCACGCCGGAAAACGGTCGGGATAGGTGCCGATGGAGGGGCGTCGTCCCGACCTGCCGTTGATCCTCATCGTCGACGATCAGAAGAGCAATCTGCGCGTCCTCGGCGACCTGTTGCGCGACGAGGCGCGCATCATGCTGGCCAAGAGCGGGGTCCAGGCCCTGACCAAGGCCGCCCGCGAACACCCCGACCTGATCCTTTTGGACGTGGTGATGCCCGGCATCGATGGTCTGCAACTGATCCAGCTGTTCAAGCGCCGCGCCGAGACCAGCGCCATCCCAGTGATCTTCATCACCGCGGCCAACGACCTGCATCGCGAAGTGGAGTGCTTCGAGCTGGGCGCCAGCGACTTCATCCAGAAGCCCTTCAATCCGCTGGCCGTGCTGGCGCGGGTGCGGCTGCACCTGCAACTGGCCCGCCAGCGGCGGTTGCTCGAGGAGCTGGCGCACATGGATCCGCTGACCGCGGTAGGCAATCGCCGCCGCTTCGACGAGCAGCTGACGATCGAGTGGCAACTGGCGGTCAGCCGGCGGGGCTCGCTGGCCATCGCCATGCTCGATATCGACTACTTCAAGCAGTACAACGATACCCATGGCCATGGCGCCGGGGATCAGGCGCTGTCGCGGGTCGCCCAGGTATTGGAACAGCGCATCCGCGAGCGGGACTGCCTGGCGCGCTATGGCGGGGAGGAATTCGTGCTCTTGCTACCCGGTGCCTCGCGCACGGCCGCCGAAGCGGTGCTGGAACGCTGTCGGCAGGGCATCGCCGAATTGCGCATCGCTCATCCGCTGACGGAGGACCGTCTCTGGCTGACCATGAGCATGGGCCTGGCCTGCTGCAATCCGACCCCCGAGCAGACTCCGGACGGCCTGCTCAAGGCCGCTGACAACCTGCTCTACCAGGCCAAGGCCGAAGGGCGTAATCGCCTGGTCAGTCGCAGCTTCTAGGCCGGTTCAACCGCGTTCCTAGGACAGGACGTCCTTGCCGTTGCCCTTCACCAGATGCACCCGGTTGCGGCCTTCGGCCTTGGCCTGGTAGAGCGCCTGGTCAGTGCGCTCGATGAAGGCTTCGTGATCGTCGCCGCTCTGCGGCTGGATGCTGCCGACGCCGATCGAGATGGTGACGAAGCCGAGGTCGCTGCCGGAGTGCGCCACCTGCAGCCGCTCGACGCCGGCACGGCAGGCTTCGGCGACCTTGAGCGCGCCCTCGGCGTCGGTCTCCGGCAGCACCATGGCGAATTCCTCGCCACCGTAGCGAGCCACCAGGTCGGCCGGGCGCTTGAGTTGCTCGGTGAGCACCGCTGCGACCTTCTTCAGGCAGAGATCGCCGCTGAGATGGCCATAGGTGTCGTTGTAGCGCTTGAAGTGGTCGACGTCGCACAGCAGCAGGGCCAACGGCTGGCGATTGCGCCGGGCGCGCAGCCATTCGCCTTCGTAGGTCTGGTCGAAGTGGCGGCGGTTGTTGATGCCGGTGAGGCTGTCGATGGCCACCAGCTTCTGCAACTGGATATTGGCTTCGGCGAGCTGGCGCTGGCTTTCGCGCAGGAAGCGAAAGGCCTCGTCGCGCTGGGCGCGCAGGACATGGGCCTCGGAGTGGTAGCGCACCCGCGCCAGCAGTTCCAGCTTGTCGGGCAGCTTGACCAGATAGTCATTGGCACCGGTCGCGAAGCTCTGCGCCTTGACCTGGGGATCCTCCTTGGAGGAGAGCACCACGATGGGCACGTCGCGTAGCGCCGGTTCGGCGCGGAAGCGCTTGACCGTTTCCAGACCGTCGATCTCGGGCATGATCAGATCCTGCAAGACCACCGTGGGCTTGAGTTGCAGGGCCATGTTGACCGCCTGGTGAGCGTCCAGGCAGTAATGCAGCTCGATGTCGGGCTGATCGGCGATCATCCGCCGCAAGGCTTCGATGATGATCAGCTGATCGTCCACCAGCAGCAGGCGCACCTTGGGTGCGGTCAGGCTGTCCAGGGTATTACCCTCGTGCGTGGCCATTACTGCGAGTCCTTGTGCGGGCGGGGTCGGGCGTCCCGCGTCTCTTCTTGGCCAGTCCCTGCCACTGCGCCGTCCAACGCTCCTGTTGGCGACCTGTCATATGCTGTTCCTTGAACCGTTGCCAAAGCGTCTTTGCAGCCAGGCGCCGATCTGCGCGGGGCTGAGAATGCGCTCCGCGGCGCCCATTCTAACCGCAGCCGCGGGCATGCCGTATACGGCGCAACTGGCCTCGTCCTGGGCCAGGGTCGGGCAGCCGCTCTGGCGCAGGGCATAGAGGCCGCTGGCGCCGTCGCGGCCCATTCCGGTCAGCAGGATGCCCAGCGCCTTGCCGGCCCGCAGCGGATGGCTGGCGAGTTGGGTAAAGAACACATCCACCGAGGGACGATAGGGATAATCCACCGGCTCGGCGGTATAGGCGAAGCGACCACGCTCGTCCAGCAGCAGGTGGTCGTCACCCAGGGCCACCGCCACCTGGCCGGGCTCTGGCAGGGCGCCGGGCAGGGCGGCGGTGACCGGCCAGGCGATCTGGGTGCCGAGCCAGCCGATGAAGCTGGGGGCGAAGCGTCGGTCGATGTGTTGCACCAGCACCACGCTGGCCTCTTTGGTCGGCGCCCAGGCCTCGAACAGGCTGACCAGGGCCGCCGGTCCACCCGTGGAGGCGCCGATGGCCACCAGGCTGTCGGTGGTGGCCCCGGCTGCGGTGCTTGGCGCGGCAGCGGTGGCCTGGGGCGGGCGCGTGGCCCGTTCCGGCAGCCGCACCAGGGGTTCGATGCGGGCGATCTTGCGCAGCAGGGCGCCGCCATCGGCAGCGCCGCTCAGGGCCGGGGTGGCGGTCACGTCGAGGGCGCCGGCGCCCATGGCGCGAAACACGCCCTCGCAGTCGTCGGGGGTGGCGGTGACCATGAGGATGGCGCAGGGCGACTGGGCCATGATCCGGCGGGTCGCCTCGATGCCGTCCAGCCGCGGCATCTGCAGGTCCATGAGGATGAGGTCCGGGCGGTCCTCGGCGCAACGCGCCACGGCTTCCTCGCCGTCATGGGCGATCCAGGCGACCGTATGGCGCCCGTCCCCGATCAGCAGGCGGCGCAGGGCCTCGGTGGCCAGCAGCAGATCGTTGACGATGGCGATTCTCATGGCGCTCCGATGAGGTCCTGCACGGCGGTGATCAGGGCATCGTCGTGGAAGCTGCCCTTGGTCAGATAGTAGTCGGCACCGGCCTGCATGCCCTTGAGCCGGTCTTCCGGGCGATCCTTGTAGGACACGATCATTACCGGCAGGGCATGCAGACGCGGATCGCGGCGTACCAGTTCCACCAGTTCGATACCGTTCATGCGCGGCATGTCGATGTCCGACAGCAGCATGTCGAATTCGCCGGCGCGCACGGCGTTCCAGCCGTCCATGCCGTCCACCGCCACCTCCACCTGATAACCCTGGCCTTCCAGGAGCTTGCGCTCCATCTCTCGCACGGTGAGAGAGTCGTCCACCACCAGGATCCGCTTGACTCTGCGGCTGTCCATGGTGGCGCCGCTCTGCACCTGCCGCAGGCGGCCCTCGCCGAGCAGTCGCTCGATGCCGGTCAGCAGATCGGCGACGTCCAGCAGGAGCACCGGGCTGCCGTCGTCGAGCAGCGCCCCGGCGGTGACCGAGCGCAACTTGCCAAAGATCTCGTCCAGCGGCTTGAGCGCCAGGCCCTGCTCGCCGCGCAGGCGATCCACCACCAGGCCGTAGCGCCGCTCGCCGCTGCCGATCACCAGCACGGCGAGATCGCCACTGGGCGGCGCGCCGTCCAGCTCCAGCAGTTGATGGGCCGCGACCAGCCCCAGGCGATCCTCGCCGAGCAGGAAGAAGGCCTTGCCCTCCAGCGAGTGCACCTCGGCCGGATCCAGGCGCAGGACCCGTTCGATCCGGTTGACCGGCAGGGCATAGGCCTCGCCGGCGATGTCGACGATCAGCGCCCGGACGATGGAGCGACTCACCGGTACCAGCAGGTGGGTGCTGAAGCCCAGTCCGGGCCGGGTTTCCAGGCGGACCTCGCCATCCAGGGCGCGAATGGCATCGGCCACCACGTCCAGGCCCACGCCGCGGCCGGAAAGCTCGGTGACCGTCTCCTTGAGACTGAAACCGGGCAGCAGCAGGAATTCCAGCAATTCCGCCGGGCTCAGCTCGGCGGCCACCGGCGGCGGACTCAGGCGCCGAGCGATCACTGCGGCGCGAATGCGCTCCAGATCCAGGCCGCGGCCGTCGTCGTGCAGGCTGACCTGCAGGCGCCCGGCGACATGGCGGGCCTCGAGGCGGATCTGGCCGCATTCGGGCTTGCCCAGGGCGCAGCGTTCGGCCGGGGTTTCCAGCCCGTGGTCGACGGCGTTGCGCAGGAGGTGATTGAGCGGGCTTTCCAGGCGCGCCAGCACCTCGCGATCGATCAGGGTGTCGGCGCCGTCCACCTGCAGCATGGCGTCCTTGTCCAGGCCCCGGGCCAGGTCGCGCACCAGCCGCGGAAAGCCCTGGACGGCATCGCGCAACGGACGCATGCGCACCCCCAATACCTCGTCCAGCAGCCCCTGGCAGACGCCGAGCAGGCGCCGCTCGTAAGCCTCCAGGGCCTGCAGTTGCTGCTGATAGCGATCGAGCAGGCCTTCCTGACGCTGACGCAATTCGCCGCTGGCCGCCTGGGCCTGGCCGAACAGCCCCTGCAATTCGGCGCGATAGCCCTGAAAACCCTGGACCAGACCATGCAGGCCCAGGCCCATGACCCGGGCCTCGCTGGTGAGGGCGAGAATCTGGTTGAAGCGACCGCTGTCCACCCGCAGCGGGTCGCGGCTGCGCTCCGCGTCGGGTGCCGGTTCTTCTAGTGCCACGGGCGCCGGCGCCGGTTCCCGTGGGGCGCCGGCGGTCGCTGGCAGCGGATCGCCCGCGCCGGCGCTCAGCGCCTGCGCCAGCGCCCGCTGGCTATCACGCTGTTCGCGCTGCCAGCGCTGGCTGGCGGCCTCGTCCAGGCGACTGACCTCGCCGAGGACGTCGACGCAGCGAAACAGCTGGTCGATATCCGCCGGACCGAGCTGGCGGCGTCCGGCCTGGACCGCGACCAGACAGTCCTCCATGGCATGGGCCAGCTCCACCAGACCGTCGAGATCGACGATGCGCGCCGCGCCCTTGATGGAATGGGCCGCGCGCATCATCGGCTCGATCACCCCCGTGTCGGAGGGATCGCGCTCCAGGCGCAACAGACCGGCATCCAGCGCCTGCAGATGACTCTGCACTTCGCTGGCGAAGAGATCGTAGAGGGACATCTCGCGCACGTCGCGCGGTGGCTGGCTCATCGCAGCGCCTCTTCCAGGGCCCGCTCCAGCCGTGGCAGATCGAGCAAGCCAACCTGGTATTCACCTTCGCGATAGACACCGCCCAGATAGCTGAGCAAGTCGCCGCCCAGGGTCGCGGGGGGCGGCTGCACCTCGCCGGGGGCATAACGCTGCAGCCCCAGCACCTCGTCCACCTGCACGGCCCAGTCGCGGCGCCCGACATGCAGCAGCAGCAGGCGCGGAAAGCCACGGGTCTGCGCACCCGGCGCCACCGCCAGCAGCAGCTCCAGCGCAATGCAGGGCTGCAGCTGGCCGCGTACCGGGACGATGCCGCGGAGCAGCGGCGAACGCCGGTGGGGGACGCGGTGCACGGCGGTGGGTTCGGTGGCGGTCACCAGGCAACTGCCCGGCAGCCCCAGCCATTCGGCGCCGAGGCGAAAGACTAGGGCACTGGCCGAGCGCGCCTGGCGGTCATCCAGAGGCTCGGCAAAGTGCTCGGCCCAGGCGGCGCGCTCCAGGGCGCTGAGTTCACGATTCAGGCTCATGCCTCGTCACCGGCGCGGGTCTGGATGCGCGCGGCCCGTTCGCGCAGGCGTCCGGCTTCGTCGAGTCTGCCGGCTCTTTCGCAGATCAGTGCCAGGCGACACAGGGCGGGATAGTGTCCGGGCTCCAGATAGAGCGCCTGACGCAGCGCCCGCTCGGCTTCGGCGGCGCGGGCGTCGGGCAGGATCAGCGCCAGCAGGAAGTGGGCACCGGCCTGGCTGCGATCCGCATCGAGCAACTGACGCAACAGCGCCTCGGCTTCGGCGCCGCGCCCGGCATCGGCCAGGCGCTGGGCTTCTTCGAGCGGCGTAAGACCGGCGGAGACGGGGGTGGCCGGGGCCGGGGCGGGGGCGGGCAGGCTTCTAGCGCGCAAGCGCGCCGGCAGTGTCGCCGCGGCAGGTGGGCGCGATACGACCTTGCGCCGTGGCGCCGCAGCCGGCGTGGGCGGACGCGGCTGTTCGGGCGCGACGGCCTGGCGTTTTACCAGGGCGGAGGCGTGGGCCACGCCCAGGCTGGCGAAACCATGACGCATGGCGCTGACCATCTCCGAACTGCCGACGCAGAGCAGGCCGTCGTCGTGCATGAGCGCAGCCAGGTGACTTAGGGCGCGGCCCTGGGTCTGGTCGTCGAAATAGATCAGCAGGTTGCGGCAGAGCACCACGTCGAAGGCGGTGCCGTCGCGCAGGCTACCCAGTTGCAGGATGTTGCCCTGGCGAAAGCGCACCTGGTTGCGCACCCGTTCGGCCAGGCGATGGCGATCGCCCTCGGGTTCGAAATAGCGGTCGCGAAAGCTCAGGTCGCGGGCGCGAAAGGAATTGCGTCCGTAGAGGCCGCGGCGGGCACGCTCCAGGGACGGCTCGTTGATGTCCACCGCGGTCACCTCGAAGGCCTGGGCCGGCAGGCCGGTGTCGAACAGCGCCATGGCCAGGGTATAGGGCTCTTCCCCGGTGGAGCAGGGCAGGCTGAGCAGCCGCACCGGCACGCCACTGCGGGCATGGCGTTCCTGGGCGAAGCGGGCGGCGTGGGCGATGGCCTGGGGATCGCGAAAGAACCAGGTCTCGGGAATGACCAGCAGATCCAGCAGATCGGCGAATTCGGCTTCGTCGTCGAGGATGCGCGCCATGTAGCCCTCCGCATCGCCCTCCTGGCGCTCGCGCAGGCGCTGGCGGATAGCGCGACCGAGCATGTCGTCGGCGATGGCCAGGCCGGTGCGCGCCCGCACCAGGGGCGCCAGCCGGGGATCGAGCTTCACGCGGCCTCCTGGAACAGCAGAGTGGCAAGGGTCGGCGAAAGCAGCCGGTTTGGTTCCAGCCACAGCCAGACGCCCTCGGGCGTCTCCAGCACCTCACCGAGCCAGGGATAGTCGGGCAGGTGGACGCCTGCCGGCCGCGGCACGCTGGCGGTGACCCGGCGCACGCCGGCGACGCCTTCGACCACCAGGCCGAGTGGACGGCTATCGCCCCCGGGCAGGGGGAAGTCCACCAGCAGGATACGGGTATCCTGGCGCGCCTGGGCACCCGGGCCGCCACTCATGGCGGTGATATCCACCACCGGAATGGCCGCGCCGTGCAGATTCATCAGCCCGGCCACCCCGGGTGGCGCGGCCGGAAAGCGGGTCAACTGCAGAAAGGGCAGCACCTGGCGGATCGCCGTCGTCGGCAGGGCTGCCGCGGCATCGGCCAGTTGGAAGATCAGGATCTGCATGGTCAACGGGTGACCGAGAAGGTGGCGACGCTGCTCTGCAGGTCCTGGGCCGCCTGCTGCAGATACTGGACCGCCTCGCTGGTGGCCTTGAGCGCCTCGGTGGTCTGCTGGGTGCTGTCGTTGAGCTGGGTGATCGTCTCGGCGATCTGGCCGGCGCCCACCGCCTGGGACTGCATGCCCTCCAGGACGATATCGAAGCGGGCCGGCAGCTTCTGCACGTCCTCGATCACCTCGGCCAGCTGATCGCTGACGCTGGCCACCTCCTGTACGCTGCGGCGGATCTCCTCGGAAAACTTGTCCATGCCCATGACGCTGGCGGAGACCGCGGAATTCATGTCCTTGAGCATCTGCTCGATGTCGTCGGTGGCCGCGGTGGTCTGGTCGGACAGCCGGCGGATCTCGGTGGCCACCACCGAGAAACCCCGTCCTGCCTCGCCGGCCTTTTCCGCTTCGATCGCGGCGTTGAGCGACAGCAGGTTGGTCTGGTCGGCCACCTTGGTGATGGTGGTCAGCACCTTGTTGATGTGGCTGGACTTCTCCGACAGGGCGGCGAGCTTGGCGTTGATGGAATCGGTAGCGGCCACCATGCGCTGCATGGTGCCATCCATGCTCGCCAGGCTGCTGCGCGCCTGCTCCGCGCCCTGGGTGGTCTCGTCCGCCACCTGCACGGCTTCTTCCATGGTGCGCACCAGGGCGTTGGCGTTGGCGGCGATCTCTCGCGTGGTGCTCAGCACTTCCACGCTGGTCTGCGCCTGCTCGATGCTGGTGGCCTCCTGCTGGCGGGAAGAGGCGGCGATCTCGGTGGTGGAAGAGGTGACCTGGATACCGGCGCGCTGCACCTTGGCGATCATGCCGCGCAGGTCCTCGATCATCTTGCCGAGGCCGCGAGCCAGCTGGCCGATGGCGTCGTCGCCGCTAACCGCGGTCCGCCCGGTGAGGTCACCGGCGGCCGCCTTGTTGACCATCCCGAGCAGGTCGTCGACGTCGGCGCGCAGGCGCTGCATCAGCGTCTGTTCGCGGGCGTGGTCATCCTGGATCTGCTGCGCCATCTGATTGAAGGCCAGGCCCACCTGGGCGAGTTCGTCGCGCCCCTGGACATCCACGCGGGCGCTGCTGTCGCCCGCAGAGATCCGTCCCACCGTATCGGTCAGCCGGCGAACCGAGCGCAACAGATGATGGGACAGCAGCCAGGCGATGAGAGCGGCCAGCAGCACGCAAAGGGCGCCGCCGGCGACCAGGGTCCAGGTCAGCTGGTCGCGCACTTCTTCGGTATGGCCCGCCCGTTGCGCGTACAGGCGCCGCTCCTCATCGGCGATGTTCTGGATCTGCTGACGCAGGGCCCCGACCTGATTGGTCAACATGGTGATCAGGGGCTCGTTGGCCAGCTGCACCGCTGACAGATTACCGGTATCGCGCAGGCGCAGCAGCGGTTCGAAGGTCTGCTGCCGCCAGGTGTCGATATCCGCGGTAAGGCGGGCGAAGCGCTGCTGCTGGTCAGGATTGTCCTGGGTCAGTTGCTGCGGCACGCGCACGGCTGCGGTCAGGGGTGCCAGCGCCTGGCGAGCGAGGTCGGCGTCCGCGGCGGAGCCGGAATACCAGTAGTTGCGCAGCTTGGCTCGGGTCTCGAGCAGATTGTTGTCCAGTGTGGTGACTGACAGCAGCACCTCCGCGGTGTGCCTGTCCCAGCGATTGGCGTCCACCAGGCTCTGCAAGGCGGTATAGGTCAGCCAGAGCAGCAGCACCACCAGGGCTATGATGGCGGCGAAGCCGGCGAAGAGTTTGTTCTGGATGCGAATGTTGTTGAGCATGGGCACCGGCGCAGACGGACAGGGGCGGAGGAAGTGAGCCCGGAGGACCACTCGGGTTGTCCGATAAAAGTAGCACGGTCATGCATTTGTGTGAGTTGCAACGCACTTCAGGGCCAGTGGCCAGCAGGCTCAGGTGCGGGGGAACAGTCTGGAGGAGGAGGGCAGCCTGCCAGTTGTCATCGCGACAGGAAGGCTGCCAGCGGAGGTCAAGTTGCCTCGGCGTCGTTAGCCGCTTCGGAACGGCGGGTGCCATGGCTGTTCTGGCCACCCTTGCGCCCGGCTTCGGACGCGCGCGCCGGGTTGTTGGCGAAGTTGCCGCCGCTCGCCCGTCCGCCCTTTCGACCCGCCTCGGCGGCGCGCTCGCGATTATTGGCGAAGTTGCCTGGATTGCTGCTCTTGTTGGCCATAAGGACTTCTCCCACCTTCAGTTGTTGATCAGTTGAATGCGTGCGCCAAAGGCTAAGCGATTCGGATAATGAGAGTAGGAGTTAATAAGGCGAGTTCGAGCGAGCTGATGGAGGGGTATATTGTTATACGAGAGGAAACTTCAATACAGGCTTTAACTTTAACTTGGTCGTGCTAGAGCTGTTGCTGAGGAAGTTGTATAGGAGTTGTAAAGGAATCTTGTAGGGCAGGAACAATTATCTGGAAAGAGACCTTGTCTGGGCATGAAATCTTTTGAAATATCTTGCTGCAGGGCGCTTGCTCGCTGGAATCCTGTGCGCTCAGGGAGTCAGATGCCCATATCGAACGCTCGTTCTTCAGTTACCAGAAAATTATCTCCTTCGCCGTGGAATTCATCGCCTTTCGATGTTACAAGATAACGCTCTTTCAATACCCGACGAAGAGTGCGGATGGCTTGGCTAGAGCCTGTCGCTTCAAGAAGGTCTGCGAAGATATCTGGATTTCATGACGCGGGTACCAAGAGTTTCTCCGATAAACTTTAACGCGATATCAAGCTTGTCAGCGGCCTGTGAAGAGACGGGTCAGCGCAGCCATACCCTTGCGTTATTCTCTCTTATGTGAGAAAAAATCCCTAAATCGGGAGGTGACCATGCTTGATCGACATCTGGCGGCCAGGCTCAGGGCGCTGCGTCTGGAGCGAGACTTGTCCCTGGAACAGTTGGCCACCCTGAGCGGGGTCAGTCGCGCGACGCTGTCTCGGCTGGAAAACGCCGAGGTCAGCCCGACCACGGCGGTTCTCGGGCAGCTCTGCTCGGCCTACGGCCTGACCCTGACGCGCCTGCTGCACAGCGTGGAAAGTCGCTATCCGGCCCAGGTCCAGCGCCAGGCGCAGCAGATCTGGAGCGACCCCGTGCAGGCCTTCACCCGCCGTTCGGTGTCGCCGCCCGCCCAGGCCCTGGCGGGTGAAGTCATCGAAAGCGAGCTCGGGCCGGGCGCGGACATCCGCTATCAGGCATCGCCCCGCCCAGGCCTCGAACACCATCTGCTATTGCTCGAAGGCGAGTTGCAGCTCTGGATCGAAGAGCAGTCCTACCGCCTGGGTGTCGGCGACTGCCTGCGCTATCGCCTCTGGGGCAGCAGCCGGTTCCTCAGCGGCCCGACGGGCGCCCGTTATCTCCTGTTCATGATTTGAGGTGTGTCCATGAGCGCTTCCCTGCGTATCGAGCAACTCGAGGCTGCAGCCTTCACCCGTCACCTGGATGACTTCCAGCGCCTGCTGGCCGCCTGTGTCGAGCAGGGCGCCAGCATCGGCTTCATCCTGCCGTTAAGCGACACCGTGAACCGGCGTTTCTGGACCGAAGCCGTGGCGCCTGGCCTGACCCGGGGCACTCGGCTGCTGTTCGCCGCGCTCCAGGACGGCCGGGTGGTCGGCAGCGTGCAGCTGATCCTGGATACCCCGGCCAACCAGCCGCACCGCGCCGAGGTGGTCAAGTTGCTGGTGCATCCGGACTGCCGTCGCCAGGGACTGGCCCGCCGGCTGATGCAGGCCGTGGAAGCGGCCGCGCGGGCCGAGGGACGGGAATTGCTGACCCTGGACACCCGCAGCGACGACCATGCCGAGCCGCTCTATCTGTCCCTCGACTATCAGGTGGTCGGCAGGATTCCCGGCTATGCCCTGGATGCCCGTCAACCGGAACGTCGTGACAGCACCACCCTGATGTACAAGACGCTGACCGGCGCGCCCGTTTAAGCTGGGCGCCTTCAGTTAAGGACGCCTATCCGCCATGCCACCTCGCTCCGCTCCCGAACTCTGGCAACTCCTGCGCGCCCAGGCCGAGGCCGGGCGCCGCGACGCCCCGGCTCTGGCCGAAGGTCTGACGCGAGCGCTGCTGCAGCCGGTGGATCTGGCTGCTGCCCTGGTCCGGCGCTGCGCCGCGGCCCTGGCGGAGGATCCAGGGCAGGCCGAGGCCCTCGCCGAACGCTTCGCCGCCCTGCATGCCGAATGGCCGGAATTGACTGCGGCGGCCTGCGCGGACCTGGAAGCGGTGCTGGCGCGGGATCCGGCCTATGCCAGCCTGCTGGAGATCTTTCTGTTCTCCAAGGGCTTCCTGGCGCTGCAGACCCAGCGCCTGAGCCACGCCCTCTGGCGCAACAGCGAGCGGCTGCTGGCCCTGCACCTGCAGGCGCGCTGCAATCGGCTGCTGGCCATCGACATCCATCCGGCCGCCCGGCTGGGCCGCGGCATCATGCTCGATCACGGCACCGGTATCGTCATCGGCGAAACCGCGGTGGTGGAGGACGACGTCTCCATCCTGCAGCAGGTGACCCTGGGGGGCACCGGCAAGGAGCAGGGCGATCGGCATCCCAAGGTGCGTCGCGGGGTGATGATCGGCGCCGGGGTCAAGATCCTCGGCAATCTGGAAATCGGTGAAGGCGCCAAGATCGGCGCCAACAGCGTGGTCCTGCACCCAGTGGCGCCCCATACCACGGTGGTGGGCATTCCCGCCCGCCCGGTGGGGCGTCCGCGCGACGCTCATCCAGCCGAGAGCATGGATCAGTCCTTCGACGGCTGAGCCAGAAAGACCTCGGCCTTGGGATAGCGCTCGCTGTTCAGCGCACTCGCCTGCAGGCCTTCGGCCTGCGCCAGGCTGCGCACGAGTTCGCGGTTGAAAGCGCTGTTGCCCGGATCCGCCAGATACTCGGGCAGCGCCAGCCAGCGGGCGTCCTCGATCTCGTCCGGATCCTGGATGGCGATGTCGGCACTTAGCGGATCGAGGCGGCAGATCACATAGAGATTGGACTTGCCGAAGCGGTAGGGGTGGGTGGTCACCAGGCCGACCACGCTGCGAAAGGCACTGCGGATACCGGTTTCTTCCCAGACTTCGCGCACCACCGCCGGCGCCAGATCTTCGCCCAGTTCGACATGGCCGCCCGGCAGCTTGTAGCCCTGGCTGCCGCGTTCGCGGATCGCCAGCAATTCGCCGCGGTCGTTGAGCACCAGACCGCCTACGCCCAGGCTATGGGTCGGCACGAAGGGCGCGAACGCCGTGGCCGTGCCGCGCCAGACCAGGGTCAGCTCCTGCTCCAGGCAGTTGTGGAAGACGAAGCCGGCGGCGGTGGCGACCCCCACCAGATCGCCGAGGGCCAGGGGCAGGGTCAGCCAGATCAGGTTGCGTCCCTCGCGCCGGGCGCTGTCGAGCAACTCCGCCAGCGCCGGGGCAAAGGCCGAGCGGTCGGTGGGCAGCGAGGCGGCATCGATGATCAGGCCGTTGAAGGCGTCTTGGCGGTACTGCACGGGGTTCACTCCGCAGGGCGTGACGGGATGGGTGTGGAGGGTACGATACCGGCTTCGCTGGGTAGCAGCAGACTGGCGCGCGGGTTGGCGATCTCGATGCCGCGCTCGCGGAAGCGTTCGAGGATGCGGCGATTGAGTTCGCGCTGCACGCCCCAGCGGCCCTTGTCGAGGCAGCGCATCTGGCCGGCGATGGTCACCATGGAGCCGTCGACGGCGTCCACGCCCCAGATCTCCAGATCGGCGAGGATCAGGTCCTTGAAGGCGTCGTCGGCGCGCATGCCGGCGCCGATGTCTTTGAGTTCGGCGATGACGCGCTCGATGTCTTCCTCGTAGCCCACGCTGATGCGCAGGGCGGCGTTACCCAGGCCGCGGTTGATGTTGTTCACCGCCGACACCGAGCTGAAGGGCACGATGTGCAGGGAGCCATCGCCGGCGCGCAGGCGCACGGTACGGATCGACAGGTATTCCACGGTACCCGACACACCGGCCACGGTGACCCAGTCGCCCACCTGCATGGCGTTTTCCAGCAGCAGGAAGATGCCGGTGATGAAGTCCTGCACCAGTTTCTGCGAGCCGAAGCCGAGGGCTACGCCGATGATGCTGGCACTGGCCAGCAGCGGCGTGGTGTTGATGCCCAGCTCGCTCAGGGCGGTCAGGCCGACGATCAGGGCGACCAGGATGAACAGGCCGGTGCGCAGCATGGGCAGCAGGGTGCGCAAGCGGGCGGCGCGCACCGTATCGCCGCTTTCGCTCCAGCGGCTCAGGCGCCGGTTCACGGCGGCGTTGGCGCCTTCCCAGACCACCACGGCGATGATGGCGGCGATGAGGATGGTGAGGAAGGCGGACAGCAGGCTACGACCGATGCTGCCCTCGCCGAACCAGTCCAGCACACTCCAGCCCCAGGACTGGAACAGCGCCAGGGCGGTGATCAGGGTGACGATCACCCCCACCAGCCAGCGCGCCAGCGGATAGTAGCGCTGCAGGTGCAGATCGGTGCCGCGGGTGCCTTCGCTCGCCGCCGGCTGGAACAGCCGACCCAGCAGGCCGAGCAGAAACACCGCCGCCAGGCGCCCGAGGATGACGATGCCGGCGGAAAGCGCGACGAAGTTCATCAGCCGCGGCAGGCCGTTCTCGATGTCCAGGGCCCACATGGTCCAGCCGCCCATGACGAACACCGCGGCGAACACCGCCCAGACCTGACCCAGCCAGGCGCGCAGCACGGCCAGGGCACCACTGCCATCCTGACGCCCGGCGATGCGTGCGGCCACCGGCCGGCGGACATGGAAGATCAGCCCCACCACCAGCAGGTGGGCCAGCAGCGAGACCAGCTTGACGATGGCTTCGCGACCTTCCTCGTTGGCGCCGAGGATGTCCGCGGCCTGGGCCAGCGCCAGGCCGAAGGTGACCAGGGCGACGAAGGCGTGCAGCCAGCGCAGCAGGGTGCAGGCGAGGGACGCCTTGACCCTGAGCAGGCGGATGCCGTGGGCGGCGGGATCGATCAGCAGGCGGATGACGATCAGGGCCAGACGGGTGGTCAGATAGGCACCGAGGAAATCACCGACCAGTTCGCGCTGGTTGGCGTCCGACCCCGCCAGGTAGTGGATCAACAGTGCCGCCGTGGCCCAGAAGGCCAGCAGCGGCAGCACTTCCAGCAACAGCAGCCCCAGGGCGAAGGGCAGATGCCTCAGCGTGGTCCAGTGCTCTTCGCCGCTGGGTCGGGCGGGCCGGGCGGGAGCGGCATCGGCGGGGGTGGCGGTGGGCGCCGGCTCACTGGGCGCGGGCGCGGCGCTGTCGGACGGGGCGATGGGTACCTCTTCGAGCTGATCCACGCCATCGCGCTGGGTCTTGACCAGGGCCACCGCCGGTTCGGCCGGGCGGATGGCGGCCTCTTCGGCAGCGGTTGTCGAGGCTTGCGGCGGCGACTGCTGGGCCTGGCGGCGAGCCCGGCTGTCGGCGTGATCGGCCTGGCGCTGCAGCCGTTGCCGGGGGCTGCGGAGCGCCCGGCGGATCAGCCATTCGAGGAGCAGGCCGGCGGCGAAGAGGGTGGCCAGGGTCCACAGGGCCTGCAGCAGGGCATGACGACCCGCCTCGGAGGTGAAGCTGGCACGCGACCAATCCGGCAAGGCGCGCACCGCCCGCCGCACCTGATTCAGTTCGCTGCCCAGGTTGTCGGCCCAGCGTCCGACGCGACTCAGCGTCTGGGCGATCAGGCCGTTGGCTTCCAGGGGCACCAGCGCCTTTTCCTCGCCCGCCGCCGGGGTGGCGGCCGTGGCTGGCGCAGCGGCGGTCGCCGCGCTTGCCGGCGCCGTATTCGTCCCGACCGTGCTGGCCGGCTGGCTGGCGATGGCCTGCAGGGTCAGGATCAGTTCCTGGCGGCGCTGCGGATCCTGCAGCAGGGCCGCGACCTGGCGCGCCTGCTGGGGATCGAGACCGACCGAAGTCTGGGCAGGGGTTTCGGCGGCGCGCAGGGGCAGCGCCAGGCACAGCAGCAACAGGGCAAGCAGGAAGTTGGGCATGGGGCGACGACAGTCCCGGTGAAGGATCAGGCAGTTAGGACCCACGATCGCCGCCTATGCTCCCTTCAGCCGGCCACGCCTTGACGCTGCAGACGCCGCCAGTCGCCGGGGGTCTGTTCGGT
This sequence comes from Pseudomonas sp. JUb52, assembly GCF_004341115.1. NCBI lineage: Bacteria > Pseudomonadati > Pseudomonadota > Gammaproteobacteria > Pseudomonadales > Pseudomonadaceae > Pseudomonas > Pseudomonas sp. JUb52. The sequence continues at coordinate 87,532 of NZ_SLYS01000014.1, read as the reverse complement.
CCAGCGCTTGAACGCGCGCTGGAAGGCGGCGGGGGAGGCGAAACCGAGCAGGTAGGCGATCTCGCCGAAACTGGCCTCGGTGTCGCGGATATAGGCCAGGGCCAGGTCACGGCGGGTCAGGTTGAGCAGAGCGCGGTACTGGGTGCCTTCCTCGGCCAGCTTGCGCCTGAGCGTCCAGGAGGGCAGGCGCAGCCGGCTGGCGATCTGTTCCAAGGTCGGCTCGCCATGCCGTAACAGCGGCCCCATGACCTCGACCACCCGCTCGGTGAGGCCGCGGGTGCGGGTCAGCCGGCCGTGTTCGGCTTCGCTCAACGCCAGCAGCTGGCGCCAGGTGGCCGGGCAGTGCTCGAGCCCGGTCAGGGCCAGGGTCGCGGCATCGAGCAGCAGCGCATTCTCGGCGGCACCGAACTCCACCGGGCAACCGAAGGCGGTCTCGTAGGGCGCGAGATCCGCTGGTGCGGGATATTCGATGAGCACGCGGCGCGGTTGTAGCGCTCGTCCGGCCACCGTGCCCAGCAGTGCCAGCCAGGCGCTGAGCACCGCGTCCACCACAAAGCTGTTGTAGCCGTTGTAGGGACTGATGCTATAGAAGTGCAGCCAGGCGTCGCGGCCCTGGGCCGCATAGCGCGATTGGCCCCGGTAGTTGCGGCCATAGAGCGGCTCCAGCCTGAGCAGCGTCTCGGCGGCGTGGCGCACGTCCGGCGCCTGGCCCACGGTGACGCCGGCGAGACCGAGAAAGGCCGGCCGCATCGCCTGGCCCATGGCCAGGCCTAGCGCCGGATCGCCGGTCAGTTCCAGGGCGGCGTGGCCCAGGCGCATGTAATGGGGAATCGAAAGCCTTCCCCCGGGCTCGGCCAGGCGTGCTGTGGTCAGGCCAAAGCGCGCCAGCAGACCGGCGGCATCGGCGCCCCGCCGGTCGACGGCGGCGGCCAGCGCCAGCACGAAGCCGGTGGAGAGATCGCCCAGGCGCAGCGCCGGCGCGCTCATAGCCGCAGATTGATCAGCTTGCTGCCGGCCTGGGCGGGATCGGTCGCCGACTCGGCATCCGGTGTGAAGCCATGGCTGCCACCGCCCGCCTGCCATTCCCAGAGACGACCGCGCAACTGCACTTCCAGCGCGGCGCGGATGCCAGCGGCGCGCAGGCGCTGGACGTCGAAAGGCGCCGGTGCCGGCGTGGCGCCCGAGGCAAGGGCGGGAATGACCAACAGTTCCACCTGGGGATCGTCGAGCACCCTGGCGCGACCGGTGTCACTGCCTTGAATGACGCCCAGGCGGCCCAGGGGCGTCTCCAGCCGCAGCAGCGGCGGGCTGAGATCGTCGCCGTGTTCCTTGGCCGTCAGCGGTCGCACCAGCGGCTGGCCGAGCACCTTGCCGTCGGGACCGAAGACCAGGGTGACATTGCGCAGCGGGCCGCTGCCCACCTGCAATTCGCCGTCGACCAGGGTCGGGCCGGGCAGGACGATGGAGCCGGCCACCAGGGTGACGCCGTACTGGCGGGCGAGTCCGCCGAAGAGCTGCTGGTAGGCGCTGGCCATGTCCCAGGCCTTCATCCGCAGCAGGCTGTCGGCCAGCCGCCGGTCACCCTCGGCCTGGAACCAGGCACGGGCCACACGCAGCGGATTGCCCAGCAGCAGCCACTGGATGGCTTCGTCGCTACGGGTGGCGGCATAGACCTCGGGTTTCTCGCCCATCAGCGCCAGCGGGGTGCCCAGGTGCTCGGGCAGCACCACGATGGTCTGGGCGCCGATCAAGCCCAGGCGCCGTGCGTTGGCCAGATAGGCATCGAGCTTGAGGCGCAGTCGCTCGGGATTGCCGTAGTCCAGGGCGATCAGTTCGGGCTCGATCCCCAGCAGGTTGCCGGTGGTGGCCGCGGCCGGCGTGGTGGTCAGGTCCACCGCCAGGCTGCTGCGCAGATCCGACAGGTAATGGAAGGCTGGCCGCTGGGCCACCCAGCCCGCCAGCACGGCGAACAGGGCGATCAGCACCAGGAACACGAGCTTGCGCATCGGCACTCCAGAGCGGTCCCGGCCTCCTGGGCCGGGCGAGGTAAAGGTGCTCAGGGTAGGAGACCAGACCGCGACTGCCAAGGGGTGGCTGTGCATTTGGGTAAAGAGGTTGTCATTTGCGGTGATTGAGACCGCGCCGCGCTACTCCTATCGTGGCGCCAGGCTTTCCCAGAAAGGCCAACCACCGGAGACCGCCATGATCGAGCTTGCCCCCCGCAATACCACCCCTTTTAGTAGTTATCCGCATCTGCTCGAACCCCTGCCTGTGGGGTCGATCACCTTGCGCAATCGCGTGGTGATGGGATCCATGCACACCGGGCTGGAAGAGCGGCCGGGCGGTTTCGCGCGGATGGCGGCCTTTTTCGCCGAGCGGGCGCGGGGCGGGGTGGGGCTGATCGTCACCGGTGGCATCGCACCGAACGAAGAGGGGGCGGTGGCCAAGGGCGCGGCCAAGCTGACCACGGCCGAGGAAGCCGAGCACCATCGGCCGGTAACGGACGCGGTGCACGCCGCCGGTGGCCGTATCTGCCTGCAGATCCTGCACGCCGGCCGCTATGCCTATAACCCCCAGCTGGTGGCGCCCTCGGCGCTGCAGGCACCGATCAATCCCTTCACCCCACGCGAACTGGACGAGGCCGAGGTGGAGGGGCAGATCGCCGCCTTCGTCCGCTGCGCCACGCTGGCGCAACAGGCCGGTTACGACGGCGTCGAGGTGATGGGTTCCGAAGGCTACTTCATCAACCAGTTCATCGCCGCGCGGACCAATCACCGCACGGACCGCTGGGGCGGCGATTTCGCCCAGCGCTGCCGCTTGCCGCTGGCCATCGTCAAGGGCATCCGCGCCGCGACCGGTCCGGATTTCCTGATCATCTTCCGGCTCTCGCTGCTGGACCTGGTGGAGCAGGGCAGTACCCCCGACGAATGCCTGCAACTGGCGCTCTGGCTGGAAGACGCCGGGGTCAGCCTGATCAACACCGGCATCGGCTGGCACGAGGCGCGCATCCCCACCATCGCCACCCTGGTGCCACGCGGCGCCTTTGCCGCCGTCACCGCCCAGCTCAAGGGCCGGGTGCGGGTGCCGCTGATCGCCACCAACCGCATCAACACCCCCGAGGTGGCCGAGGCCATCCTCGCCGCCGGCCAGGCCGACCTGGTGTCCATGGCCCGCCCGCTGCTGGCCGATCCGGACTTCGTCGCCAAGGCCGCCGCCGGCCGCGCCGACGAGATCAATACCTGCATCGCCTGCAACCAGGCCTGCCTGGACCATACCTTCGCGGGCAAGCTGACCAGCTGCCTGGTCAATCCGCGCGCCTGCCACGAGACCGAGTTGCAGATCCTGCCCGCCGCCGAGGCCCGCACCTTCGCCGTGGTCGGCGCCGGGCCGGCCGGCCTGGCGGCTGCCTGCACCCTGGCCGAGCGCGGCCACAAGGTGGTGCTGTTCGAAGCCGGCGAGCGCATCGGTGGCCAGTTCAATGTTGCCCGGCGCATTCCCGGCAAGGAAGAATTCGGCGAGACCCTGAGGTATTTCCAGCGTCGCCTGGAGCGCCTGGCGGTGGATGTCCGTCTCAACCAGCGCGTCAGCGCCGCCGAATTGCAGGCCGAGGGCTTCGCCGCGGTGATCCTGGCAACCGGGGTGACGCCGCGGGTGCCGCCTATTCCGGGGGTCGACCATCCCAAGGTGCTGGGCTATCTGGATGTCCTGCTGGAGCGCAAGCCGGTAGGCCGGCGGGTCGCCCTGATCGGCGCCGGCGGCATCGGCTTCGACGTGGCGGATTTCCTGACCCATGGCCATCAGGAGGCGGAGCCCATCACCGCCTTCTACCGCGAGTGGGGCATAGACCCCAGCTTCAGTAGCCGTGGCGGCCTGGCCCCGGCCGCGCCGCCGGCGGTGCCCCGCGAGGTCTGGTTGCTGCAGCGCAAGCCGGGCAAGCCCGGCAAGGGCCTGGGCAAGACCACCGGCTGGATCCACCGCGCGCGCCTCCAGCAGCGTGGCGTCAAGGCGCTCGGCGGGGTGGAATACCTGGGCATCGACGATGCCGGTCTGCACCTGCGCCTGCCCGATGGCGCCGAGCAGGTGCTGGACGTCGACAACGTCGTGCTCTGCGCGGGCCAGGAGTCCTTGCGTGAGCTGGAAGACGAGTTGGTGGGCGCCGGGATGGCGGTGCATCGGGTGGGAGGCGCGGATGTCGCCGCTGAACTCGACGCCAAGCGCGCCATCGATCAGGCCACCCGGCTCGCCGCCGAGCTGTAACTCTTCGTTGCAATCAGGGATGATTTCTGTGATTCACTCCGCATAACATCGGTTCCGGACCGACCCTCGTCCCAATGTCTGGCCTCTCTTCCATCCCGCCGACCAGGATTGGCTAAGCTGCCGTCCTGATGCGTCGGGTGGGGGCCCGACGCTTCGAAGGAGTCGGGCGGAGACGCGGGTCAAGCGCGTCGCCGCCAGAGGTCGCGGGCGGACGCAGGTCCGGTCGCCAATTGGCGAGACGCCGGCCTCGGTATTCATGTGGGATCGACAGAGCACGCGGCGAGAGATGGCAGAGACGTTGAACGAAGAGGCGGTACTGACCCCGGTGGTGCTGGGGTTCGGCGACCAGGGTGTGAATCGCGCCTTGCTGTTTCCCGATTTCCAGGCGCTCTGGCAGGGCGACCAGACGCTGCTCGACTGCGCCGGACGGCGCCATCGCTTCGTCTATCTGCTGCTGGACGACCACCGCCGGGTCAAGGCCGCGGTGTTTTTCCTGCTGGCCTTCGATGCCCAGGGCAAACCGCTGCCGGAATGGGATCTGCCGCTGGTGGAGCTGGCCGAACGCGGCGATGTCGGTCCCGACCTGGGCGCCGGGCCGATCCGCCTGGCCAGCCGCAGCCACTGTCCGATCTCCTGGCACCAGGGCGATCTCTGGGATCCGCGCAGCGAGGCCGAGCACGACGACTGGCAGGCGATCCGCGATTGCCTGGGCCTGGTCGCCCCGCGCGATGGCGAGGTGGAGCTGGCCGGGGAATACCATCCCAGCGCCGCCGATGGCATCGATGTCGAGGCCCGTCTCGAACGGGTTCGCCGTATCCTCGCCCAAGAACACCAAGAGGCGCTGGACAAGCTCATCGCCGGCCAGCGCACCCGGCTGCTGACCCTGACCCGCCAGCACCAGGAAGACCTGGCCCGCCTGCAGCGCGACGCCGACGAAGTGCGCGCCGCCAAGGCCGAGCTGGAGGTGCGCTACGCCGCCCTGGCCCAGCACCTGGAGCAACAGCACGACCTGGCCCGCCAGGAGCGCGAAGAGCTCAACGAACAGATGCGCACCCTGGAGCGCAACGCCCTCTACAAGATCGAGGCGCTGCGCATCCAGTCCGAAGCCGAAAGCGAGGCCCGGGTGGCCGCCGCGGTGGGCGAGCTGAAGAATCAGCTGACCATCCGCGAGGTGGAACTCAAGTACCGCGACGAGCTGGACGGCCAGTTGCAGGAAGACATCCGCCAGCTGCGCGAACGCTGCGCCCAGCTGATCGGCGACAGCAACGAAGGCCAGCTGGAACGCCTGGCGCGACAGGGCATCCTGTTCGTCACCTTCCAGCCGGGGGCGGGTCATCTGATCCTCAGCCGCCAGGACGTCCCGCGCTTCAGCGCCGATCCCCTGGGGTATGTCGCCGAGCACTGCAAGGTCAGCCGCGAGCAATACCAGCGCTGGCTTGAGCATCACCAGCAGCCGGTGTGCCAGGCCGAGGTGGATGGCGAGCGCTGCGGTCGACCGGTGGTGCGGGTGGAGCACCCCGCCCAGTTCGATCCCCTGCGCTCGACGCTGTGCGCCGAGCACCGCGGCGATGACAGCGATGGCGACGTCGCCAATCTCTGATTCGCTGGCTGATGACATTTCCCCCGCCCGCCGTGCTGCAGGAGGTACAGCTGCCCTTCCTGGCCGCTCGGGACCTGCGCCTGGCGGTGCTGCGTCTGGATCAGCGCCCGGCCGCGCATAACGGCAACAAGGGCTACAAGCTGCGGCCCTGGCGCGAACGCCTGGCCCGGGGTGAAGGCCGCGGGCTCATCAGCCTCGGCGGTGCCCACTCCAATCATCTGCATGCGCTGGCCGCCCTGGGCCGCGAGGAAGGCTTCGCCACCGTCGGCCTCCTGCGTGGCGAGCCCTGCCTGACGCCCACCGTCCAGGATCTGCAGGCCAATGGCATGACCCTGCACTGGCTCGGCTATGGTGGCTATCGCCGCCGTCATGCGGCCGACTTCTGGCAGCCCTGGCAGGCTCGCTATCCCGGGTTGCTACCCATTCCCGAAGGCGGCTGCGACGAGCAGGCCGCCGCGGCCTGCACGGCCATCGTCACGGAGCTGCGCCAGGGACTCGTGGCGCTGGGCTGGCCCGATTGCCAGCAACTCTGGCTAGCCGCCGGCACCGGTACCACCCTGGCCGGGGTGATCCGCGCCGCCGATCCTGCCTGGCAGGTGGTGGGTGGTCTGGCGGTGCCACCCGGGCATGGCGTCGAAGCCACTCTCGAGCGGTTGCTCGCGCAGCGCACCGGCGCGAACTGGCGCCTGCTGGACGCCAGCCGCGGCGGCTTCGGCCGCCTCGATGCCGAGCTGGCCCGGGCTATGACGGACTTCCAGGCGCAGACCGGGATCGCCCTGGATCCGCTCTATACCGGCAAGCTCTGGCTGACCCTGCGCCAGGAAATCGCGGGTGGGGCAATGGCATCGGGTAGTCGCCTGGTGCTGATCCACAGCGGTGGCCTCCAGGGCCGCCGCGCGCTGGAGACTCAACTGGCGACGTTGGCCGCCGGCTGAACCGGCCAACCCTCAGGCACCAGGAACAACCGGGCGTCCTCGTCGCCGCGTGCATCGCGCCGCACCAGCAATTGCGGCCAGATCGGCTCGCCGTCCGGCAGGGGCAGGCAGGGCGTGTCGGCCACCGCGGGTGCCAGCCAGTGGCCCTTGGGCAGCACCTCCCAGGGACCCTCCGGCAGTTGCCCGCGCGCGCACCACAGCTGAGGTTGCCGGGGTGGCAGGGCGCCCGCCGGCCAGGGCAGGGGGCGGTCGAGCGGCTGGAACAGATAGCCACCCAGCCATAGCGCGGCCCGCGGCGGGGCGATGTCCAGCGCCGCCAGGCTGGCCCGGGCCAGGGGCGTGGCCGACAGCGGCAACTGGCGCTGGCGCAGATGAGCGAGTTTGCGCGCCAGCTGGTCTTCGCCGCCGGGACCCAGCCAGCGGGGCGCATCCGTTGGGCCTTCGCCCAGGTAGAACTTCACCGCCAGTTCCAGGTGGTGGACGCCCTCGGCGTCTTCCACCAGCAGGTCCAGTTCGCCGAGGGTCCGCTCGCCGTCGCGCAGGGGCAGGTTGGCCGCCCGCAGCCGCAACCCCGGGGCGCGCTCCAGGGCGAATTGCCAGAGTCTTTCGTACTGGCGACCCAGGCGGCGGTCGCTGCCCTGGGCGAGCCAGGCCGCCAGGGCCGCGGGGGCCGCGTCCTGTTGCCGCAGCCAGTCGGCCAGTCGTTCGGGGTGGCTCGCCCAGTCGCTGGCGGCCAGCGGATGACGGGTGTCGGGGGCTTCCAGCAAGGGCGGCGCGACCAGGGTCCAGGCGAGATCGCGCACCTGGGGCTGGCTCAGGCGGCGGGGCAGGGCGTGCAGCTCGGCGAAGGGCGTCATGGTGCCAGCATAGGCCAAGCCGGGTCGCTGCGGATCACCGGCGGCGACCCGTGGTCGGATGAGGGCGGTTTGCCGCTGCGACGGGCTTTCGCCCATACTTTCCGCACTTTCCAGCCAACGGGGCCGCCGGCGCGTCATGGACTCCTTTCGTAACATCGGCATCATCGGTCGACTCGGCAGCACCCAGGTGCTGGACACCATCCGCCGGCTCAAGACCTTTCTGCTGCAACGTGGGCGCAACGTCATCCTGGAAAACACCATTGCCGAGGTCCTGCCCGGGCATGGCCTGCAGACGGTGTCGCGCAAGCTCATGGGCGAGATCTGCGATCTGGTGATCGTGGTCGGTGGCGACGGCAGCCTGCTCGGCGCCGCCCGCGCTCTGGTGCGCCCGCGGGTGCCGGTGCTGGGCATCAACCGCGGCAAGCTGGGCTTCCTTACCGACATTCGCCCCGACGAGCTGGAGACCAAGGTCGCCGAGGTGCTCGACGGTCAGTACCTGATGGAGACGCGCTTCCTGCTGGATGCCTTCGTCGAGCGCGGCGGCGAGATGATCGGCCAGGGCGATGCCCTCAACGACGTGGTGCTGCACCCGGGCAAGTCCACGCGGATGATCGAATTCGAGCTGTATATCGACGGCCAGTTCGTCTGCAGCCAGCGCGCCGACGGTCTGATCGTCGCCACCCCCACCGGCTCCACCGCCTACTCGCTGTCGGCGGGCGGTCCCATCATGCATCCCAAGCTGGATGCCATCGTGGTGGTGCCCATGTATCCCCATACCCTGTCCAGCCGCCCCATCGTGGTGTCGGGCGACAGTACCCTGTCGATCCTGGTGTCGCCGAACATGACGATCTATCCGCAGGTCTCATGTGATGGCCAGAATCATTTCACCTGCGCACCCGGCGATACCGTGACCATTCAGAAGAAGCCCCACAAGCTCAGGCTGATCCATCCGCTGGATCACAATTACTACGAGATCTGCCGGACCAAGCTCGGCTGGGGCAGTCGCCTGGGAGACGACTGATGCCCCGTGGCTACGATCTGATCGGCGATATCCACGGCTGCGCCCATACCCTGGACCTCCTGCTGGAGCGCCTCGACTACCGTCAGGTGGATGGCGTCTGGCAGCACCCCGAGCGCCAGGCGATCTTTCTCGGTGACCTGGTCGATCGCGGCCCGCGTATCCGCGGGTCCCTGCGCCGGGTGCGGGCCATGGTCGACGGCGGTCATGCCCACTGCATCCTCGGCAATCACGAACTCAATGCCCTGGCCTGGCACACCCCGGCGTTTCCGGGTACCGGCCAGACCTGGGTGCGCGAACATACCCCGCGTCATCGCCAGCTGATCCAGGAGACCCTGACCGCCTTCGCCGATCATCCCGGCGAATGGCAGGACCACCTGGGCTGGCTCTACACCCTGCCGCTGTGCAAGGACTTCGGCCATTTCCGCATCGTCCATGCTTGCTGGGATCAGGAGCTGATCGACGAATTCCTCCACCACTATCCGGATGCCTGCATCGACGAGGACTTCGTCCGCCAGTCCATCGTCGGTGGCAGCCTGGCCAGCCGGGTCGCCTCGCGGCTGCTCAATGGCGTCTCGCTGCCCTTGCCTCACGGCCTGCGTCTGACCGGCAGCGATGGCTATGTACGGGCGCGCTTTCGCACCAAGTTCTGGGAGAGCGATCCCCAGACCTATGGCGACGTGGTCTTCCAACCCGATGCCCTGCCGGCGGAAATCGCCTGCGAACCCCTGAGCGACGAGGAAAAGGCCGGGCTGCTCTGCTATGGCGAGGACGAGCCGATGCTGTTCGTCGGTCACTACTGGCGCGACGGCCATCCCGAACCCCTGCGGCCGAACCTCGCCTGCCTGGACTACAGCGCGGTCAAGTACGGCAAGCTGGTGGCCTACCGCCTCGACGACGAGCGCGAGATCGATCCGGGCAAGTTCGTCTGGATCGACGTCCAGCGCGAGGAGGGGCGATGAACCAGCCGCAACCCGTGTTGCGCGTGCCCCTGGGTCGCGACCTGCTGGGCTTCACCCGCCTGCTGCGGCGCCTGCAGATCCGCCACCGGGTGGTGGAAGAGGGCGACAGCCAGGTGCTCTGGGTGCTGGACCCGGCGCGGGTCGAGGAGACCCGCAGCCTCTATGAGCGCTATCCCGACGGCGATCCGCGCGGCGAGGTCCAGGCCCAGCGCGGACCCCGCGGCCTCGGCCTGCTGGCGCAACTCAAGGCCAGTCCGGTCAGCGCCGTCTTTCTCGCCATCACCCTGCTGCTGGGCCTGGTCACCGAACTGGGCGACAACCTGGCGCTGATCCACTACCTGACGCTGCAGGAGTTCCGCCTGATCGACGCCGAGCACATCGCCTTCCTCGATCTCGACGCCAGCCTGGCCCGTGGCGAATGGTGGCGGCTGGTCACCCCGATCTTCCTGCATTTCGGTCTGCTGCACCTGGCGATGAACGCCCTCTGGTACTGGGAACTGGGTCGGCGCATCGAATTCCGCCAGGGCGGCCTGATGCTGCTGCTCCTGACCCTGGTGTTCGCCGCCGGCTCCAACCTGGTGCAGTACGCCTGGACCGGTCCGGCCCTGTTCGGCGGCCTGTCCGGGGTGCTCTATGGGTTGCTCGGCCACTGCTGGCTGTTCCAGTGGCTGGCGCCCAATCCGGCCTATCGCATGCCGCGTGGCGTGGTGGCCATGATGCTGATCTGGCTGGTGATCTGTTTGACCGGCGTCTTCGACCTGCTCGGCTTTGGTTCCATCGCCAATGGCGCCCATGTCGGCGGCCTGGTGCTGGGTTGCCTCACCGGCCTGCTGGGCGGTGGCCTGGCACGCCTGCGGCAGCGCTAGCTAGCGCCGCCGCTTGAGTTCGGGCGAGAGGCTCAGGGCATTGCGATAGCGCCAGCGCCGCTGGCTGCGACGGCGCAACCAGAGCCCAACCAGCAACAGCAGCGCACCGCCGCCCAGGAAGCCCTGGGCGGTCTCGCGGGCCAGGGACAGATAGGGCGCCAGCTGCGGCAACTGGAGCAGCGCGGCGCCGCCCGCCAGCAGCGCCGCAAGGCCAGTCAGCACCGAGAGGGTGCCGAGGCCGGCGGCGAGGGAGGTCAGAAAGGGCCGCCGCAGGCGCAGCGGCGGCGGATCGAAACGGTCTTGCTCGGGCAACTGCATGCTCATACCCCAGGCTTTGTAAGGCCGCCGAGGTTATACGCCTCGGCGGTCCTTGGCGAGCCTGAGAGGCGCGGGCTAGCGCAGCAGCTGCCGGGCGCCCTGCTTGAGCATGTCCCAGCGATTTGGATCGCCACTGGCGATGGAGCCTAAGAAGGCCCGCGCCTGCTCGAAGCTGATGTGCGGCGGCAGCGGCGGCACGCTGGGATCGGTGACGAATTCCAGCACCACCGGGCGATCCGCTTCGAAGGCCTGCTGCCAGGCATCGGCCACCTCGTCCGGACGATGGATGCGCAGACCCTTGAAGCCCAGCAATTCGCCATAGCGAGCGTAGGGGAAGTCCAGCACGTCCTGGGCCGGGGCGAACTTGGGATCCCCGGCCAGGGCGCGTTGCTCCCAGGTCACCTGGTTGAGATCGCCGTTGTTGAGCACCATGACGATAAAGGTCGGATTGCTGAATCTCTTCCAGTACTGCTGCAGGGTCACCAGTTCGGCATTGCCGTTCATCTGCATGGCGCCGTCGCCCACCAGGGCGATCACCGGGCGATCCGGATGGGCGAACTTGGCGGCGATGGCATAGGGAATGCCACAGCCCATGGTCGCCAGCTTGCCCGACAGCGACCCCAGCATCTGCCCGCTCATGCGGATGTCGCGGGCATACCAGTTGGTGTGGGAGCCGCTGTCGCCGCATAGGATGGCGTCCGGCGGCAGCTGGCTGGAGAGTTCGAAGAACACCCGTTGCGGATTGATCGGATCGGCAGGCGCCAGGGCGCGCTGCCTGATGGAGTGCCAGGAGTCGGCCACGCTCTTCTCGATGCGGGCGCGCCACTTGTCGTGGGGCTTGCTCTGCAGCAGCGGCAGCAGGCGCCTCAGGGTCTCGGCGGCATCGCCCAGCAGCGGCTGCTCGATGGGATACCTCATGCTGATGTTGCGCGCATGCAGGTCGATCTGCACCGCCCGCGCCTGGCCTTCCTTGGGCAGGAACTCGGTATAGGGAAAGGTCGAGCCGACGATCAGCAGGGTGTCGCATTCCCGCATCAGCAGATCGCTGGCCTCGGTGCCGAGCAGGCCGATGGAGCCGGTGACATAGGGCAGTTCGTCGGAGAGCACGCCCTTGCCCAGCAGCGCCTTGGCCACCCCGGCGCTGAGCTTCTCGGCCACCGCCATCACCTCGCTGCGCGCCTGCAGGGCGCCGGCGCCCACCAGCAGGGCCACCTTCTTGCCGGCATTGAGGATGTCGGCGGCGGCCTGCAGGTCGTCTTCCTGGGCATAGGGCCGCGGGGGGATGGCACCGGCCCCGGAAAGCACATTGGCGTGCTGGTGCGGCGGACTTTCCATCGCCGGCAGCTGCTGGATATCGTTGGGGATGATCACCGTGGCCACCTGGCGCTCGGCGATGGCCACGCGGAAGGCGCGGTCGATGACATGACGTAGTTGTGCCGGATGCACCACCGTCTCCACGTAGGCGGAAACGTCCTTGAACAGGGTGTGCAGGTCGACCTCCTGCTGGTAGTCGCTGCCCAGTGAAGAGGCGGCCTGCTGGCCGACCAGGGCGACCACCGGCATATGGTCCATCTTGGCGTCATACAGGCCGTTGAGCAGGTGGATGGCCCCGGGCCCGGACGTGGCCAGGCAGACGCCCACCTCGCCGGTGAACTTGGCATGGGCGCAGGCCATGAAGGCGGCCATCTCCTCATGCCGCACCCGCACATAGTCGAACCGGTCGGCCACCCGCCCCAGGGCGCCCATGATGCCGTTGATGCCATCGCCGGGATAACCAAAGATACGCTCGACGTTCCACTGGCCGAGGCGCTCCCAGAGATGGTCGGCTACGGTCTTGCTCATGACGTTCTCCTCGTTGAAGGTCTAGGCTTAGGAAGAAGGGCCCGGACGTTAAGTTCCTGCAGCCAGACCGGGCGCGGGTTAGAATGCGCGGCTGATCATCCGGAGCCTTTCATGAGCGAATCCCGCCTGCGCACCTTGCGCGACCACATCCGCTGGGCCGTCAGCCGCTTCCATGCCGAAGAGCTGTTCTTCGGCCATGGCCACGACAACGCCTGGGACGAGGCCCGCGCCCTGGTGCTGGGCGCCGTACACCTGCCCTGGGACACCGCCGATCGCTACCTGGACTGCGCCCTGGAAGACGACGAGCGCTACGAACTCGGGGTGCTCCTGCACAAGCGCATCCAGGAGCGCGTGCCGACCGCCTATCTACTCGGCGAAGCCTGGTTCTGCGGCCTGCCGTTCACCGTCGACGAGCGGGTGCTGGTGCCGCGTTCGCCCATCGGCGAGCTGATCGAAGCGCAATTCGCCCCCTGGTTGCCGGCAGCGCCAGCGCGCATCCTCGATCTCTGCACCGGCTCGGGCTGCATCGGCATCGCCTGCGCCTATGCCTTCCCGGAGGCCGAGGTGGCCCTGGGCGATCTGTCCTACGACGCCCTCGAAGTGGCCTGGCAGAACATCGAGCGCCACGACCTGGAAGAGCGCGTCTATACCGTCCAGGGCGACGGCTTCGCCGGTCTGCCGGGGCAGCGCTTCGATCTGATCGTCAGCAATCCGCCCTATGTGGATGCCGAGGACTTCGCCGACATGCCGGCCGAATACCAGCACGAACCGGCCTTGGGCCTGGCCTGTGGCGAAGACGGCCTGGATCTGGTGCGGCAGATGCTGGCCGAGGCCGCCGATCACCTCACCGAACAGGGCATCCTGATCGTGGAGGTGGGCAACAGCCAGGTCCACGTCGAGGCGCTCTATCCGGAAGTCGATTTCACCTGGCTCGAATTCGAGCGCGGCGGCCATGGCGTCTTCCTGCTCGCCGCCGCCCAGTGCCGCGAGCACCAGGCGCTGTTCCGCAGCCGCCTGGTCCCCTGATCACCTGCGGCCGCCCGTGGCGACCGCCTTTCTTTACCGAGGTCTACCCGTGTTTACCGAACTCGCTCTGCACGAGCGCCTGCTCAAGGCGCTCGACACCCTGGGCTTCAAGACGCCCACCCCGGTCCAGGCCGCTGCCGTGGGCCCGGCCCTGGAAGGCCATGACCTGCGCGTCACCGCGCGCACCGGCAGCGGCAAGACCGCGGCCTTCCTGCTGCCGCTGCTGGATCGCCTGCTCAAGGATCCCAAGCCGCGCTCCGGCGCCCGTGCTTTGATCCTGCTGCCGACCCGCGAGTTGGCCCAGCAGACCGCCAAGGAAATCGAACGCTTCGGCCAGTTCACCTTTCTCAAGGCCGGCCTGGTGATCGGTGGCGAGGACTTCCGCGTCCAGGCCGCCGGTCTGCGCAAGAATCCGGAAATCCTGGTGGCCACTCCCGGTCGCCTGCTGGAGCAGCGCAACGCCGGCAACGTGGATCTCAAGGACATCGAGATGCTGGTGCTGGACGAAGCCGACCGCATGCTCGACATGGGCTTCTCCGAGGACGTGCTGCAGATCGCCGCCAGTTGCGAGCGTGAAGGCCGCCAGACTCTGCTGTTCTCCGCGACCAGCGGTGGCAACAGCCTGCGTCAGGTGGTCGAACAGGTCCTGCGCGAGCCGCAGAATCTCATGCTGGACCGTACCGGCGAGCTCAACGAAGCCGTGGTGCAGCAGGTGATCCTGGCCGACGAGCCGCCGCACAAGGAGCGCCTGTTGCAGTGGCTGCTGGCCAACGAGACCTATCGCAAGGCCATCGTCTTCACCAACACCAAGGTGCAGGCCGATCGCCTGACCGGTCGCCTGGTGGCCGAGGGCCTCAAGGTCTTCGTGCTGCACGGCGACAAGGACACCAAGGATCGCAAGCTGGCCGTGGAGCGGCTGCAGAGCGGCGCGGTCAAGGTGCTGATCGCCACCGACGTGGCCGCCCGCGGTCTGGACGTGGACGGCCTGGACCTGGTGATCAACTACGACCTGCCGCGCAGTGGCGACGAATACGTCCACCGCATCGGCCGCACCGGGCGTGCTGGCGAGGCCGGCCTGGCGATCTCCTTCGTCACCCATGGCGACTGGAATCTGATGTCCAGCATCGAGCGCTATCTCAAGCTGAGATTCGAACGCCGTCACCTGCCGGGTCTCAAGGCCAGCTACAGCGGTCCGAAAAAGCTCAAGGCCTCGGGCAAGGCGGCGGGCGTGAAGAAGAAAAAGACCGAGGGCAAGAAGGACGGCAAGGCCAAGAGCAAGGCCAAACCCAAGTCCGAGCGCCGCCCCGGCGCCCTGGTGCCGACCTCGGCCGACGGCTTCGCGCCGCCGCGCAAGCGCACCCAGGAGTGATCCCGCGGCGGGCCTGAGGCGCCAACCCGCGGCAATCCCGCGGGGCAGGGCGCCTCAGTGCTTGGCGGCGTTGTCGAACAGCTGGAAGACCGGCGCACGCCGCGTGGGGCGTCGTTGCAGGTCCGGCTGCTGGATCAGCAACCAGGCCTGCAGTTCAGGTTCCGCCATGGGCTTGCCGATCCAGAAGCCCTGGCCCTCGTCGCAACCCATGGCCAGCAGGCTGGCCAGGGCCTCGGCGGTCTCGATGCCCTCGGCGGTGATGCGAAAGCCCAGCTGATGGGACAACTCGATCAGCGAGCTGACGATCAGCCGGTCCTTGGTGCGATGGGTCAGCTCGCGAACGAAGCTGCGGTCGATCTTGATGGTGTCGGCGGGCAACTCGCGCAGGTGCGAGAGGTTGTTGTAGCCGGTACCGAAGTCATCGATGGCGATGCCGATGCCCAGCTCGCGCAGGGCGGCCAGCTGGCGATGGATCAGGCCCACGTCACCCAGCAGGGCATTCTCGGTGACCTCCAGCTCCAGACGCCGGGGATCGACCGGATAGCGCTGCAGCAGGTCGGTGGTGTGCTCGGTGAAGTCCGGATCATTCAGGTCATGGGCGGAGATGTTGATCGCCACCCCCAGGCCCCGGCCTTCGCGTTGCCAGGCATAGGCCTGGCTGATGGCCTTCTGCATCACCCAGCGACTCAAGGCGGTGATGAGCGCGGTCTTTTCCGCCAGCGGAATGAATTCCGCCGGGCTGACCGGACCCAGGTGTGGATGCTGCCAGCGCAACAGCGCCTCGACGCTATGGCAGCGCCCGGTGGCCAGGTCGATGCGCGGCTGGTAGACCAGGCTCAGCTGATCCTCGGCGCGCAGTGCCTGGGGCAGGGCGCTGAGCAGGGCGAAGGCGCGGCGGTAGGCGGCGTCGTGCTGAGGGTCGAAATACCGGCAGCCGCGCATTTCGGCGCGGGCATCGTCGGCGGTGGCGATCAGCGCGCGCAGCCAGTCGGTGGGATGGTCGTCGGTCAGGGACATCACCCCCAGGCCCAGCCGGGTCTGGATGGGAATGCCGTTGTAGTCGAGCACTCCGGTCAATTCCTCCTGCAGGCGTTCGAGCAGCGCCCGCTGCGCGGCCTCGTCGGCATCGTGCAGCAGAAAACCGAAGCGGGCCGGTCCGAGGCGATACAGCGGCTGCTCGGCCGGTAGCAAGCGGCGCAGGTGCTGCTTGATGGCCCGTTGCAGGCCATCGAAATGCGCCTGGCCCATGGCCTTGGTGAAGTCGTTGAGATAGCTCTGGGCGAACAGATCGGCTGCCACCGCCACCACCGGGGTGCCCGCTCGGGCCAGGGCTTCGGCGTCCTCGCTGAAGCGCTGACCATTGGGCAGCTGAGTGACAGGATCCCAGAAGGCCTCGGTGCGCAGCAGTTCGATGTGCTGGCTGGCGAGGGCGGCCAGTTGCTGCAGCGCCACCAGCCGGTCCTGGGGCAGGGCAGCGCGGGGGGCCGCATCGAACAGGCACAGACTGCCGAGCATCAGCCCTTCGGCGGTGCGCAGCGGCGCGCCCAGGTAATAGCGGATGTTCGGCGCCCCCCTCACCACCTGGAGGTCGGCGAAGCGGGCGTCCTCGCGCGCATCCTCGACCTGCAGCGGCAGGGTGGATTCCTGCAGGTGCTGGCAGAACGACTGGGCGCGCGGCACGGTCAGGGGCGCGCAACCCACGGTAGCGCGACAATGGACCTGCTGGCCGTCTAGAAAGCAGATCATTGCATAGGGAACATCGAACAACCGCGCGCAGAGATCGGTGAGATCCTGGAAGGCACGGTCGGCAGGACGGTCGATCAAGGCAAGATCGCGCAGCAGTGCAAGACGCTGGCGTTCGTTGGCCGCAGTGAGTGGAGCAGGCTCCATAGCAACGTCTCGGTGCGCTGTAGTAGCAGATTGCTACTTAGAGCGTGATGGGGTCGAGAGTTCCCTCACCACCCGCCTCACACTCTACCGGTGGTCATTTATCTGTCGAAAGGCTCAGGCCGCGAAGTAGAAAACGGCGAACAGCCCCTCGGGGTCGGTCCACACCCGCACCTGTCTGAAGCCAGCGTCTTCGGCCAGCGCACGAAAGCTCTCCAGGCTGTACTTATAGGAGTTCTCGGTATGCAGGCGCTCGCCTTCCCGGAAGGTGAAGCGGCGGCCTTCGAGACGTACCGTCTGGTCGCGGGTACTGACCAGGTGCATCTCGATACGCGCCTGTTCTTCGTTGAAGAACGCCAGGTGACGGAAGCGCTGCGGATCTAGATCGGTGTCCAGCTCGCGGCGGATGCGTTCGAGCAGGTTGAGATTGAAGTCGGCGGTCACCCCGGCGGCGTCGTTGTAGGCCGCATCCAGTCGCGCCCGGTCCTTGATCAGGTCCACCCCGATCAACAGGCCCCCGGTCGCCGGCAGCATGCGGTGCAGATTGCGCAGGAAAACGCCGGCTTCTTCCGGGGTGAAGTTGCCGATGCTCGAACCGGGAAAGAAAGCGATGGGGCGCAGGCCATCGAGACTGTCGGGCAGGGTCATGGGACGGCTGAAGTCGGCGCAGGCGGCACTGACGTCTAGCCAGGGATAGTCGGCCGCCAGGCGCTGGGTGCTGCTGAGCAGGAATTCCCGGGAGATGTCGATGCCCAGGTAACCTGCCGGATGCATGGCTTCCAACAGCAGGCGCACCTTGCGACTGGCACCGCTGCCAAGTTCGACCAGGGCGGCGTCGCGGCCGGCCAGGCGAGCGATCTCGCCAGCCGCCGTGGCGAGAATGGCCTCTTCGGTACGGGTGGGATAGTACTCGGGCTGCCGGGTGATGGCCTCGAACAGCTCCGAGCCGCGCTGATCGTAGAAGTACTTGGGCGATAGCGCCTTGGGTGTCTGGGCAAGGCCCTGGAGCACATCGTCCCGCAGCGAGCTGTCGGCGACGGTCACCGGTTGCTGATCAAAGAAGCGCACGGCTAGGGCCATGGGTCAGACCTCTCTGGCCAGGCGCAGGCCGGAGAACTGCCAACGCATGGTGGGATAGAAGAAGTTGCGATAGGTGGCGCGCACATGGTCCTGGGGCGTGGCGCAGCAGCCCCCGCGCAGGACCATCTGCCCGGACATGAACTTGCCGTTGTACTCGCCCAGACTCCCCGGCAGCGGTTTGAAGCCGGGATAGGGACGGAAGGCGCTGCCGGTCCACTCCCAGACGTCGCCGAACAGCTGGCGCATGCCCTGGCCTGCGCTGGCGACCGGTTGCAGGTGATCCCGGTCGACGAAGTTGCCCTGGATCGGCTGGCGCGCCGCCACGGTCTCCCATTCCGCCTCGGTGGGCAGGCGGGCGCCGGCCCAACTGGCGTAGGCATCGGCTTCGTAGAAACTCAGGTGGCAGACCGGAGCGGCGGGATCCACCGGAGTCAGACCGCCCAGGGTGAAGTGGTGCCAGACACCATCGAGCTTCTGCCAGTACAGCGGTGCCTGCCAGCCGAGGGTGCGAATGGCCGCGGCGCCGTCGGACAGCCAGAGATCGCTGCGGCCGTAGCCGTTGTCCTCGATGAAGGCCAGGTATTCGCCATTGGTGATCAGGCGATCGGCCAGCTGGAAGTCGTCGACGAACTGCCGATGCACCGGCGTCTCGCAATCGAAGGCGAAGCCGTCGCCGCCATGGCCGACATGCCGGACGCCGCCCGGATGCGCTTCCCAACCCAGGGGCGCGACTGCGGTCGCGGTCCCCTTGGCCAGGTCCGCGCGATAGACCGGGTGCAAGGGGTTCTGCGCCAGGATGTGCTTGATGTCCATGAGCAACAATTCCTGGTGCTGCTGCTCGTGGTGCAGACCCAGCTCCAGGCGCCGGGCGATCTCGGCGGCATGTTTGGCGGGCGGAGCGCCGAGCAGTTCGGCCATGGCCGTGTCCACCGCCGCGCGAAAGCGATAGACGTCGTCCACGCCGGGCCGCGACAGGTGCCCGCGGGCCGCCCGGGGAAAGGGCTTGCCATGGGTCTCGTAATAGGAATTGAACAGGTAGTCGTAGGCCGGATTGGGCGTCTGGTAGCCCTTGAGGAAGGGCTTGAGGATGAAGGCCTCGAAGAACCAGGTGACGTGGGCCAGGTGCCATTTCGGCGGACTGACGTCGGCCATGCTCTGGATGACGTAATCCTCGACGGTGAGCGGGGCACAGAGTGCCTCGCTGGCCCTGCGCACACGCTGGAAGCGCTCGAGCAGGGTGGTAGCGGTGTCACTCGCTGCGGGCAGCTCGCGGGCGAGAGGATTCATGGCGTTCTCCCTGGTCGGCCTTTTGGTTGTCAGGAAACCGACCGGGCGGCATGAGTTTAGTTCGCCCGGTTATGACGGGCGGTCTCGCTCGCTGCCGTCTACCACCAGGTTTCCAGCTGCACGCCGAAATTGTTGCCGTGGCGGGCATCGCCGAAGGCACCGCTGTCGGACAGCGCCGTACCGGCCACCGCAGCATCCTGGGCACCCCGGTTCCAGCTGGCGTAGGTCCAGTAGAGGCGGATTTCCGGTCGGTCCATCAAGCCCATGCCGCCCAGCGCCAGGGTCGGCGCCACGGTGACCTTGTTCAGCTTGCGAGTGGCGCCGCTGTCAGGATGGATCTGGTCGTGGCCGAACTCCACCTGCAGCTTGAACAGGCGGGTGAAGGCATAGCTGGGCCGCACGCCGAAGGAGTACCAGGTCTGGCCGCCATCCCCGGGCGCGCGGTCGCGCTGATAGAGCGCCAACAACTGGCCGCCGAAGCGCGGGGTGAGTTGCCAGCGCGGCGATTCGAGCACGCGCAGGCTCTCGTACTCCCTGTCGGCGGTCAGGCTGCCGGTGGCGCCCAGGCCGGTACCCGGCCCACGGCCGTATTGCACGGTGAAGACATTCACCCCGCCAAAGAACTGCGACTGCTTGTGCTCGGCGGTGGCCGACCAGCCGCTATGGGCGTTCTGCACCTGGCCGGCGCGCTGGATATAGGACAGCCCCAGTTCGATCTCGCCACCGGGATTGGTCTTGATGCCGCCGAGGTTCAGGTCGTGGCGGTTGGCCTTGTCCGGCTGATCGATGTTGTCTTCGCGACTGAAGGCGTAGCTAAGCCGCAGGCCACTGTCGCCCAGGCCATAGTCCTCTACGCCGAAACCGGTGCCGCTCGGATTCCAGTAGTAGCAGTCGTTGATATGAATGTCATGACGCTTGTAGTAGCGGCGGCCGGCCCAGAGGCCGCCGCCATTGAGCGCCGGCAGGCTGAGACTGGTCCAGATCTGTGGCAGGCGCACGTTGCCGTTGTCGCCGCTGAAGGTAGGGGTCTGGTCATAGACATTGTAGAGGCTGGCCATGCCATGCACCTTGAGTTCGGTGCCATCGACGCCCCTGTACAGGGTCTGGTGCAGTTCGAGCTCCCAGTAGGTCTCGCATTCGTTACCCAGGCGGTACTTGGCTGGTGCCCCGGGCAGCTGGAAGCAGCTCTGCTTGCCGCCTTCCGCGGAGCCGCCGACACCTACCCGGCCGTAGCCGCTGAATTCCAGCGCCGTGGCGGTCAGCGGCAGGCTACCGGCCAGCAAGGCAAGGCAGGACGCGGTACCGGCTTGGCGGAGAACTCTACTCATCCCGAAAATCCCTGTGTGGTTGGCGAACGCCGATCGGACCTGGCGTCAGTCCCATAAGTTGCGTGAAAACCCTGGCCATTCAAGGGCTTGGGTCGGTTCCACCGCCACGGTGAAGGGGGGCGCAGGCGGCGGCCTGAAGAGAATGGTTGACGACCATGCCCATCGCTGGCGACGCTGAGGTTTTTGGCCAGGGAAAGTATTACAAGATGAAACCGACGCTGCTGATGGCCCCGCAACTGCCCCAGGGACTGGTAACCCAGCTAGAAGCTCATTACCGGGTACTGGGGCCCTTTTCGCCGAACGATCCCACGGCACTGCCCGTCGGTGCCCAGGAGGCGGTGGCGCTGCTGACCATTGGCGGCCTACCGACCCGTGCCGCGCTGCTGGACGCGCTGCCGGCGCTACGCCTGGTGGCCTGCTACGGCACCGGCTACGAAGGGGTGGACCTGGGGGCCTGTCACGCGCGCGGCATCGCCGTAACCACCGCCGGTGATGCCAATGCCACCGCCGTGGCGGAATTCACCTTCGGCCTGATCCTGGCCAGCGCGCGCCGCCTGCTGCAGGGCGATGCCTTCGTCCGCAGCGGCCGCTGGCAGGGCAACGCCGTCGAGCGCATGCCCCAGGTCCCGGGCCTGGCCGGGCGGCGCCTGGGCATCTATGGCCTGGGCGAGATCGGTCGGCGCATCGCCCGGCGCGGCGAGGCCTTCGACATGGAGATCGGCTATTTCAATCGCTCGCCGCGGGAGGGCCTGGGCTATGCCTATCACGGCAGTCTGCTGGAGCTGGCGCGCTGGAGCGATGTGCTGGTGGTGGCGGTCAGGGCCAGCGCCGAGACCGTCGGGGCAGTGGATGCCGAGGTCCTGGCCGCACTCGGCGCAGAGGGCCACCTGGTCAATATTTCCCGCGGCAGCGTGGTCGACGAAGACGCCCTGGCCGAGGCCCTGGAGCAGGAGGTGATCGCTGGCGCGGCGCTGGATGTCTTCGCCCGCGAACCCGAGGTGCCCGAGCGCCTGCGCCAGCAACCCAACCTGGTGCTCAGCCCCCATGTCGCGGCCAATGCGGCCTCGGCCCAGCAGGCCCAGCAACAGGTTATGCTGGCCAACCTCGACGCCATGCTGCAGGGAGGCGAATTGCGCAATCGCATCGCCTGAGCCGCCGGTCGGCTTGGGTTGTGGCCCCTGATGGCCACTCCCATATTGGGCGCATGACCTCGAACTCGCCTGCCGCCGTCCTGGCGGACTTTCACCAAGCGCCGCGCAGCTGGTTCACGACGCGCTTCCCCGCCCCGACCGAGGCGCAGCTGCAGGCCTGGCCGGCCATTCGCGCCGGCGCCTCGGTGCTGGTGGCGGCCCCCACCGGGTCGGGCAAGACGCTGACCGCCTTCTTCGCCGTGCTGGATGGGCTGGTGCAGGAGGCGTTGCAGGAGGGCGGCCTGCCCGAGGCCTGCCTCTGGCTCTATGTGTCGCCGCTCAAGGCCTTGTCCAACGACATCCGCCTCAATCTCGAAGAGCCTCTGGCCGGTATCGGCGCGGCGCTGGAGTCGCGTGGGTTGCCGCCGCTGGCGTTGCGCACGGCGGTGCGCACTGGCGATACCCCGCAAAAGGAACGGGCCGCCATGCGTCGGCGTCCGCCACATCTGCTGGTCACCACCCCCGAATCCCTCTATGTGCTGCTGGGTTCGGATTCCGGGCGACGGATGCTGGCGAGCGTGAGGGGCGTCATCGTCGACGAGATCCACGCCATCGCCGATGGCAAGCGCGGCAGCCACCTGACCCTGAGTCTGGCGCGGCTGGAAGCCCTGACCGGGCATCCGCTGCAGCGCATCGGTCTGTCCGCCACCCAGAAGCCGCTGGCCGCCGTGGCCGCCTTCCTGGTCGGCCGCAATGCCGAGGGGCAGCCGCGACCCTGTACCGTCATCGACATCGGCCATCAGCGCGCCCGCGACCTGGCGCTGGAGGTGCCGCCCATTCCCCTGGAGGCCATGCTTTCCACCCAGGCCTGGGAGCTGGTCTACGACCGCCTGGCCGAGCTGGCCGAGGCGCACCGGACCACCCTGGTGTTCGTCAACACCCGTCGCCTGGCCGAACGCATGGCGCGCCAGCTCTCGGATCGCCTCGGCAACGCCCAGGTCGCCGCCCACCACGGCAGCCTGGCCAGGGAACAGCGACTGGACGCCGAGCAGCGCCTCAAGCGCGGTCAGTTGCGCCTGTTGCTGGCGACCGCCTCCCTGGAGTTGGGCATCGACATCGGCGAGGTCGACCTGGTCTGCCAGATCGGCTCGCCAGGCTCCATCGCCGCCTTTCTGCAGCGGGTCGGGCGCGCCAATCACCAGGTCGGTGGCCTGCCCAAGGGACGGCTGTTTCCCACCTCGCGGGACGACCTGGTGGAATGCGTGGCGCTGCTCGATTGCGTGCGCCGCGGTGAGCTGGATACCCTGCACATCCCCCAGGCGCCGCTGGACGTCCTGGCGCAGCAGCTGGTGGCCGAGGTCGCCTGCCAGGAGTGGTCGGAAGCCGGCCTGCTGGCCGTGCTGCGCCAGGCCGAACCCTATGCCGGGCTGAGCGAGGCCGACTACCGGGCCGTGGTGGAGATGCTCAGCCAGGGTTATACGGATCGCCGCGGTCCGCGCGCCGCCTATGTGCATCGGGACGCGGTCAACGGACTCCTGCGCGGCCGCCGGGGCGGCAAGGCGACCGCCGTGATGAGCGGTGGCACCATTCCGGAAAGCGGCGATTTCAGCGTGCTGCTCGAACCCCAGGGTCATACCGTTGGCAGCGTCAACGAGGATTTCGCCTTCGAAAGCCTGGTGGGCGACGTCTTCCAGCTGGGCAACACCGCCTACCGCATCGTCAAGATCGAAGGCAGCAAGGTGCGGGTGGAGGACGCCAAGGGGCAGCCGCCCAACATTCCCTTCTGGCACGGCGAGGCGCCGGGGCGCAGCGATGAGCTGTCGGCCGGCCTGGCGCGGCTGCGCGCGGATCTCGAGCCCTTGCTGCCCGCCCAGGACGAGCCCCCGGAACCGGCCATTGCCCGTATCGGCGCGGCCTATGCGCTGGAGGAGGGTGCGGCGCGCCAGCTGGTGGATTACCTGGGACGAGCGCGCCAGGCGCTGGGCGCCTTGCCGACCCAGCAGACCCTGGTGATGGAGCGTTTCTTCGACCAGGCCGGCGGCATGCAGCTGATCATCCATGCGCCCTTCGGCAGCCGTATCAACCGCGCCTGGGGCCTGGCCCTGCGCAAGAGATTCTGCCGCAATTTCAATGTCGAGCTGCAGGCGGCGGCGACCGAGAACGCCCTGATCCTCTCATTGGCCACCAGCCACAGCTTCGTGCTCGACGAGGTCTGGCGCTATCTGCATCCGGCCACCGCCGAGACCGTGCTGATCCAGGCGCTGCTCGACGCCCCGCTGTTCGCCGTGCGCTGGCGCTGGAACGCTACCACGGCCCTGGCCCTGCCGCGCTTCAGCGCCGGGCGCAAGGTGGCCACCCAGGTGCAGCGCATGCGCAGCGAAGACCTCCTGGCCACGGTCTTTCCCGATCAGGTGGCCTGCCTGGAAAATCTCGCCGGCGAGCGCCAGGTGCCGGAGCATCCGCTGGTTCGCCAGACCCTCGACGACTGCCTGCACGAATCCCTCGACAGCCGCGGTTGGCTGGCCCTGCTGGCACGCATCGCGGCAGGCCAGCTGACCCTGCTGACCCGCGACCTGCCGGGACCCTCGCCACTGGCTGCCGAGGTGCTCACGGCCAAGCCCTATGCCTACCTGGACGACGCGCCCGTCGAGGAGCGGCGGACCCTGGCGGTGCAGAATCGCCGGTTCGGCGGCGCCGATCCGGACGAGCTGGGTGCCCTGGATCCGGCGGCCATCGCCCTGGTTCGAGAGGAAGCCTGGCCGCGGCTGGAGAGCGCCGATGACCTGCACGAAGCCCTGCTCGGCGTCGGCTTTCTCACCGAGGCGGAACTGGCACCTCACCAGACCCAGGCGCGCCAGCTGGTCAAGGCCGGGCGGGCAGGGCGGCTGCGGCTGCCGGCCGCGACCCTCTGGATCGCGGCCGAACGACTGCCGTTGTTCCAGGCACTGTTTCCAGGCGTTGCCACGGAGCCGGCGCTCAGCCCGCCGCCGGGTTTCGCAGCGCCCGCGGATGCCGAGGCAGCGCTGGTAGAAGTCCTGCGCGCGCGTCTCACCGCCCTCGGTCCTATAGACCAGGATGGACTGGCCGCCAGTCTCGGGCTGCCGCCGGCGCAGCTCAGGCCGGCGCTGCTGGCTTTGCAGGGAGAAGGCTATGTCCTGCAGGGGCGCTTCACCGAGGCAATCGACGCAGTGGAATGGTGCGAGCGCCACCTGCTGGCGCGGATCCATCGCTACACCTTAGGGCGGCTGCGCAAGGCCATTGAACCGGTTGCCCTGGCCGACTACCTGAGATTTCTGCTGGAGCATCAGCATCTGGCCGGTCCGGCGACCCTGAGGGGTGGCGAGGGCCTGGAGCAGGTGATCGGCCTGCTGGAAGGCTTCGAGGTCGCCGCCGCCGGCTGGGAAGGCGAGATCCTGCCCAGTCGCCTGCCGGATTATCAATTCACCTATGTCGACGACCTCTGCCGCGCCGGTCGCGTGGTCTGGCTGCGTCTGCCGCAGACGGGACGCGGTGGCGGCGGACCGGTGAAGGGCTCGCCCATCGTCCTGCTGCCGCGCCGCCACCTGGCCGACTGGAACAGCCTCACCACACCTGCCGCGGTCGAGGCCCTGCCACCCAAGGCGCAACGGGTGCTGGACGCGCTGATACGCCGAGGTGCGTCCTTTTTCGACGAACTGCTCGGCGAGTCGCGCCTGCTGCGCAGTGAGCTGGAGACCGCCCTGGGCGAGCTGGTGGGGGCCGGCGCGGTCAACGCCGACAGCTTCGCCGGCCTGCGCGCCCTGCTGCAGCCGGCAGCCAAGCGCGGCAGCGGGCGCAGCGGTTCGCGCCGCGGGCGCATGGCACTCTATGGCGGGATGGACGATGCCGGTCGCTGGGTCGCCTTGCGGCCAGCCGAGGCGCCGGAGGAGGCGCGACTACCGGATGCGCTGCTGGAGCGGCTGGTCGGAATGCTGCTGCGCCGCTATGGCGTGCTCTGCTGGCAGCTGCTGCAGCGCGAAAGCGCCGTCTTGCCGCCCTGGCGCGATCTCTTGCGCGCCTGTCATCGCCTGGAAGCCCGTGGCGAAATCCGCGGCGGGCGCTTCATCGCTGGTTTGTCCGGCGAGCAATTCGCCGATCCGGCGGCCATCGCGCCCCTGCGCGAGTGGCGCCAGCGTCCGGCGGAAGATTTCTGGGTGTGCGTCTCGGCGCTGGATCCCCTCAATCTGGTCGGTACCTTGCTGCCCGGCGCCAAGGTGCCCGCCGTGGCCGGCAATCGCCTGCTCTATCGCGACGGGGTACCCATCGCCGCGCGAGTGGGAACCAAGGTCAACTGGTTGGTGGAGCTGGAAGCCGGGGAACAGGTGCGGGCGCGGCAGGCCCTGCAGCAACTCGGAAGGGAACGACCCCAGGTCGCAGTTGGGCGCAGCCTGCTGCGGCAGTAAAGACTAGAAGAAGGGGTGCGAGGCCTTGAGCATCAGGGCGCTGTCGCAGTAGGTGTTGTGACCCGAATACACCGAGCAGTCGGCGCCTCTCAGGCTGGTGCCGCTATAGGTCAGGTTGAACAGGGTATTCACCCACTTGCGACTCAGATTCACCGACCAGTCGTTGAAGCTGCGCACCATGCCGCCGCTGTCGAGGGTCGAGGGTACGTCCAGCACATAGTTGGTGTACTTGAGCGAGACGCCGGTCTTGATCAGCGGCAGCGTCCCCAGGTCGGCATAGACCGACGCGTTGTGGCGACCCGGGTCATTGGCGAAGGCCGCGCCCAGGCGCTTGCCGTAGACGGTCATCCCGGAGTACAGCTCGCGACTGGGATCGACGTTCTGGATCAGGTTGCTGTAATTGATCACGCCCAATTCGTAGCCATAGCCCGGCGCGAAGCGGTGCTTGTAGCCGGCGTAGGTATCCATCTCCAGCAGCGGCGCATCCGCGGACGAGGCGTTGTTGGTCGTCCACTGGCCGAAGTACAGACCGCTGTCGTGGGTAAGATCGAAGCCACCGCCCATGCCGGCGGAGTTCGGCGCGACCAGGCCCTGAGCCATGCTGCGTGATGGCGCCGTGCCCATCTTCAGATCGAAATCCCCCACCTCGCGCTGCATGCCCCAGCTAGCCGCCATCGCCGGACTGGCCAGGAGCCCGAGAACGATGAAGAGAGGTAAGGATCTGGTCATGGGAGCACTCCTGCCGTGCCGGTCACGCGAACTTGAAAAAGGATGTGATGGGGATAACAACAAGCAGGGAAAACATCGAGGTGCGAGCACCCTGATGACATCGTTGTTATTGGATGAGAAACCGCGGCTAACCCGTTATCGTCACGCGATGATAACCAACGATGACGACGTTTTTTCACCATTCGTCAGGTTTTGGGTCAAGCATTGAACTCGCTAACGATATCGAGACAGACCCATTTGATATGAGTTCCGACAACAATCGGCAGGAGTGACCTGTACCGGAGCGGGGCAGCGGAGCCCTAGAGCTCCTGGCAAAAGACACACTTTTTGACAAAGCGCAGCCCTGTTGCGACGAACAACCGCAGGGTAGTGGATTGAATCGACCCGGGAAGACTCAATATTGTGGAGTAGGGCAGCGAGGTCTGCCCGCCAAGGCTGTCCCTGATAGAGCGCTGGCTCGAGGAGTTTCCATGAACGACCGTATACAAGCTCTGATGCTGGACCTGCTCGCGCGACTCGGTCTGGTCAAGGCCATCCCGATTCCCAGCCGTGAACGCGAGCAGCTCGCTGCCCAGCGTCGTCGCCAGCAGCAGCGCCGTTAAGCGCCACTGGCCTTGACGGACGCGAACCCGGCCGGCTGGAGCCGACCGGTTCGCGCGAGGTCCCCTGGGCGGGGACCCAGGCTCACTTGAGATTGCCGCTGAGGAACTGGCGCAGGCGTTCGCTACGCGGATTCACCAGCACTTCGCTCGGCGGACCTTCCTCCTCCACCACCCCCTGGTGCAGGAACAGCACCTGGGAAGACACCTCGCGGGCGAAGGCCATCTCGTGGGTCACCATGAGCATGGTACGTCCCTCTTCCGCCAGGGCGCGGATCACCTTGAGCACCTCGCCGACCAGCTCCGGGTCCAGGGCCGAGGTAGGCTCGTCGAACAGCATGATCTCCGGTTCCATCGCCAGCGCACGAGCGATGGCGACCCGTTGTTGCTGACCGCCGGAAAGGAAGGCGGGATACTGGTCGGCGACCCGGGCGGGCAAACCGACCTTGTCCAGGTACTTGCGCGCGCGGTCTTCGGCTTCCGCCTTGCCGATACCCAGGGCCTTGCGTGGCGCCAGGGTGATGTTGTCCAGCACGCTCAGGTGACTCCAGAGATTGAAGTGCTGGAAGACCATGGCCAGGCGGGTACGCAGATTCTGCAGCTGGGCCGCATCGGCCACCCGGACGGCACCGCGATCCTCGGCCATGCGAACGGTCTCGCCGTCCAGGGTCATGGTTACGGCGTTGGGCTGCTCGAGGAAGTTGATACAGCGCAGGAAGGTGCTCTTGCCCGAGCCACTGGCGCCGATCAGGCTGACCACATCGCCGGTCTTGGCCTTGAGCGAGACGCCCTTGAGCACTTCATGGTCGCCGTAACGCTTGTGCAGGCCTTCGACGGTCAGTTTGTACATGGATAGGGATTCCACAGCAGAAAAGGGGTAGGGATCACGGCGAGAGCAGGTAGCCGCTGCGATAGGCCTCGGTGCCTGCCACATGGGCGATCACCATGCCGGCCGTGGCCATACGGCGATTGGAACGCGCATAGAGGATGCCGGCGACCGCGCTGCGCACCTCTTCGACGCGATCGCTGATGGGATCCACGACCTGCGCCAGCACCTGGCCGACCGCGATGCGCTCGCCCACCTGGGCCTTGAGCACCAGCACACCCCCTTGGGTGGTCGCCACGGGCTCCACGGCCGCCAGGGGCGTGGCAGGTTGCAGCAGGGGCGGCAGCGGGGCGGCGGCGCCGCTCAGGAAGTCCTGATGGCGCAGGTAGTTGACGATGGCCTCGGCGTCCGCCGCGGCGAGTTCGTCACGCACGTCCAGCTGGCCGCGCAGCTCCAGGGTCACCGACAGGCTGCCCAGGGGCAGGCGTTCGCCAAAGCGCTGGTTGAGATTCCACCAGAGCAGGGTGAAGCATTCGTCGAAGGACTGACCGCCCGAATCGGTGGCGAGCAGACTGGCTTCGGAACCGAAGTAGCGCGCCAGCGGCTCGACCTGGGGCCAGGCTTCCGGCGTGGTGTAGAGATGCGCCACGGCGTCGAAGTCGCAGTGCAGGTCGAGCACCACCTCGGCGTCGCAGGCCAGGCGCTGCAGGGTCAGCCGCTGACTGTCGAGCTGGGTGGTGGCGGATTCCGCGGCCAGGGCCTCGCGAAACGCCGCGCGTACCAAAGCCTGGTTGGCCGCCACGTCGTCGCCGAGGCGCGCGGCGACGACGGCCTCCACCTGGGCGGTCATGTCGCGGAAGCGCCGATTGAAGTTCTGCCCCGTCTCCAGCTCGTAGCGGCCGAGGTGGACATCGGCGACCTGCTGGTCCTGGCCGATGGGATTGGCTACCGGCACCAGCACCACTTCCGCCAGGAGTTCACCGGCGGCTTCCAGCGCCTTGAGGCGCTGCTTGAGGTGCCAGGCGGTGAGCATGCCGGGCAATTCATCGGCATGCAGCGAGGCTTGGATGTAGACCTTGCGACCGCTGTCGGTGGGGCCGAAGTGGAAGCTGTGGATGCAGCGCTCGGTGCCCGGGACCGGGGCGACCAGCGGATGGGTGAGATGGCGCATGACAACTCCGGGGCCGCGCCGGACGCGGCCGCTTGGGTCAGTGGGTCGGGCCGAGGAAGGCCAGCCAGCGGCGCTCCGCCAGGCGGAACAGGCCGATCAGGATGAAGGACACCGCCAGGTACAGCAACGCGGCCAGGCCGAAGGCCTGGAAGGTCAGGAAGGTGGCGGTGTTGGCATCGCGGGCGATCTTGAGCAGGTCCGGCACCGTGGCGGTGAAGGCCAGGGTGGTGGAGTGCAGCATCATGATGACCTCATTGCTGTAGAAGGGCAGCGAGCGGCGCAGCGCCGAGGGCAGGATCACGTGCACATAGAGGCGCCAGCCGTCCAGGCCATAGGCCTTGGCCGCCTCGACCTCGCCATGGGGGGTGTTGCGGATGGCCCCGGCGAAGATCTCGGTGGTGTAGGCGCAGGTATTCAGGGCAAAGGCCAGGATGGTGCAGTTCAGGCCGTCGCGGAAGAAGCTGCCCAGCATCGGCTGGTCACGCACGAAGCCCAGGCTGTAGATGCCGGTGTAGCAGATCAGCAGCTGCAGATAGAGCGGGGTGCCGCGAAAGACGTAGGTGTAGAAGCCGATCGGCCAGCGCAGCCAGCGACGCTCCGAGACCCGGGCCACCGACAGCGGCACCGAGACGATGAAGCCGATCACCACCGAGGCCACCAGCAGCCAGAGGGTCATGGCCAGGCCGGTGATGTGGTAGCCATCGGTCCACAGCAGCGGTTTCCAGTATTGCTGCAGGAGTTCGATCATCGCTTGGCCTCCCGCACGCCGACGTGATAGCGCCGTTCCAGTGCCCCGAGGATGGCGTTGGTCACGGCGGTGATGAGCAGATAGATGACGCCGGCGACGATCAGGAAGTAGAACAGCTTGAAGGTGCCCTTGCCGGCCTCCTGGGAAGCGCGGACCAGATCCGCCAGGCCGATGATGGAGACCAGCGCGGTAGCCTTGAGCAGCACCTGCCAGTTGTTGCCGATGCCGGGCAGGGCGAATCTCATCATCTGGGGGAAGGTGATCAGGGTGAAGGTCTGCCAGCGGCCCAGGCCGTAGGCCAGGGCCGCCTCGCCCTGGCCGCGCGGCACGGCGAGGATGGCGCCGCGAAAGGTCTCGGTGAAGTAGGCACCATAGATGAAGCCGAGGGTGGCGATGCCGGCGGCCATAGGATCGATGTCGATGTAGTCCCAGCCCATGTAGTCGGTGAGGGCGCCCAGCCAGTTCTGCAGGCTGTAGAAGATCAGCAGCATCAGCACCAGATCGGGCACGCCGCGGATCAGGGTGGTGTAGCTCTGGGCAATGAAGCGCAGGGGCGCGAGGCGCGACAGCTTGGCGGAGGCGCCGAGCAGGCCGAGGATGACCGCCACGACCAGCGCGAAGCCGGCAAGCTTGAGGGTCGTCAGGGTGCCTTCCAGGATCAGCGGGCCGTAGCCATGCAGGCTGAGCGTGCCCAGTCCGATGGACTGCAAGAAGGAGTCGAAGGAATTCTGCTGCATGCGTCTTGGGAGAATCGCCTGGTGAGGCCGCGGGCGCCGTGAGCGCTGGCGGTCATACGTAAAACGCCCCCGGTGGCACCGGGGGCGTCTGCCGAACCGATCTTACTTGGGATCGTAGAGGTTCAGGTCGCCGAAGTACTTCTTCTGGATCTTGTCGTAGGTGCCGTCGGCATGGATGGCCGCGATGCCCTTGTTGACGAAGGTCTTGAACTCGTCGTTGCCCTTGCGGATACCGACGGCGGTATCGGCCGGCAGCAGCTCGTCGTGGATGGCGGTGTTGGTGTAGCCCTTGCCCTGGGGCGACTTCATGAAGCCACCTTCGGCCTGCAGCATGTCCTGCATGGCGACGTCGATACGACCGGATACCAGGTCGGCATAGACCTGATCCTGGTTCTGGTAGCTCTGGACGTTGACGCCGTTGGGCGCCAGCTTCTGCTTGGCGAAGGTTTCCTGGATGGTGCCCTGCTGCACGCCCACGGTCTTGCCCTTCAGGCTTTCCGCGGTGGCCTGCAGGTTGGCGCCTTCCTTGGTGACCATGGAGGAGGGACCCGACCACAGCAGGTCGGAGAAGTCGATCTGTTCGGCACGGGCCGGGGTCTTGGTCAGCGAGGACAGGATGCCGTCGAACTTGCGCGCGCGCAGGCCGGGGATCAGGCCGTCGAAGTCACTCACCACCCACTTGCACTTCACTTCCAGCTTTTCGCAGATGGCGTTGCCCAGCTCGATGTCGAAGCCGACGAAGCTGCCATCGGCGGCCTGGGATTCGAAGGGCGGGTAGGTGGTGTCCACACCGAAGCGGATCTCTTTCCATTCCTTGGCCATCGCCGAACCGGCGGCCAGACACAGGGCGAGCGCAGAGAGAGTCAGCCAGCTTTTTTTCATGTCGGATCCTAGTGCGAATGTGGATGAAATCATGGCGCCAGTACGACGCCCGTGCCCTCGCGGGAGCAATAAGCTTACCAGTCGGCGAAGATCGTCCCAAATCTGTACGCGGTTGCCGCGTTGGTTACATCCTGTAGCAGCCGACCCGGCCAAACGGCGCGCATTATGCACCGGAAAGGCGCGGCTTTCCTGCTTGGGGCGGACGAACGCACTGCTTTGGGTCTAAAAAGACACACGTGCGCCAAAGGTGGGCAGAAAGGTAGCAGAAGACCTGATTCGATAAGACATCGTATCTACTCGGTAGCAACGGCGGCGTGCAGCTGTGTGCAAAGGAAACGGGAGCGAGGCGAGATGACCTGTCGGGGAAAGGTGATGACATCTGGCGTTCTCTACCAGGTTGAGGTCGACGACCACTACTGCAATCGACACTGCGGCTTTCTGCCGCGACCGCCGGGGACGGGTCTGCACAACTTCCCGAAGGCGCTGGGCTAGCCGGTGGCGCGAGGCCTGGGCAGGTTGCTGACGCTGATCGCGCTGGCCGCGCTCTATGGGGCGCTGCATGATCAGGTCAGCTATGGCCTTGGTCCGGATTACTTCACCTGCCTGAAATTTCCGCAATTCGGCCTGCTCGACACGGCGCTGGCGCCTCGTTGGCGAGCGGCCAGGGTCGGCCTGCAGGCCGGCGCGGTGGCCGGACTGCCGCTGGGCCTGGCGCTGCTCTGGCTGGCGCGCGGGCGTCCTGCCGGTGACCGCTATCTCTGGCGCGGTAGCGCGGCCGTGCTGCTCGGGGCGCTGGGCTGTGCCCTGCTGGGCCTGTCCCTGGGCTGGCTCGCCCTGGAGCTGGGCAGCGTCCCTCAGGTGCCGGCCTGCGTGCAGGACCGTCGTGGCTTCCTGCTGGCGGCCTGGATGCACGATGGTAGCTACCTGGGAGCCTTGCTGGGTTTGCTGGCGTTCGCCTGGCGCAATCGGCGCCGCCGCTGAAGGCCGCCGAGCCCCCGTTCGACGCCGGCTTCCAGCGCCAGAAAGAGCAGGGCGACCGCGCCGCCGAGCAGGGTGCTGCCGATCCGTTCGCGGGCAATGCTGGCCTCGGCGGCGCCGGCCAGGGCGACCATCAGTACCGTGGTGCCGGTGATGAACAGCGTCTGCAGCGAATAGCGCCCGTCCTGCAACAGATAGGCACCCGCTGCGCACAGCAGGCAGGCACCGGCCAGGACCGCGCGGGTGTCGTCGAGCCAGACCACCGCGCCCGCCAGCAGGCAGCCGGCCAGGGTGCCGCCCAACCGACCGAGGCCGCGCCGCCAGGTATCCCCCAGCCGTGGCTTGAGCACCAGCAGGGCGGTCATGGGCGCCCAGTAGCCGTGACCGTAGTCGAGCAGGCCGGTCAGCGTCTGGCAGAGGGCGACCACGGCAGCAGCATAGAAGCCGTACCGACCGAGGCGAAACCTGTCCGCGAACAGCACCACGACCTCGTGGAAGTGGGCCTTCAGGGAGCCGGTGCGCAGCCGCCAGTGGGAGCGGTAGAGCGCCTTTTGCACCAGGGCGAAGAGCACCAGCTGCAGCAGCCCGCCGCCCAGCACCAGCCCGCCCCGCAGCAGCGCCTGGTGCAGGTCGCCGGGAAAGCCGCCGGCCACCAGCAGGGCGACCGTCCATTGCTGGGTGATCCACCAGGGGCCGTTGCCAACCGCGAACAGCCAGGCGCAACAGGCGGCCCAGAGGGCGCCGGCCAGGACCAGCGCCGGCAACTGATGGCCCAGCAAGGAGCCGACCACGGCGGAAAAGGCCATCCCCAGCGCCGCCACCAGCATGGGCGCCAGGGGTTCGGCGGCAAAGCTCTTGTAGGCGCCGAAGCCGACGGTATAGGCGCCGCCCAGGGCCACCACGCAGGGTAGCCAGGCCTCCGTCCACCCGCCGGCGAGCAGGATGATCGCCAGCGCCGGCAGGCAGGTGATCGCCAGGGCCCAGCGCGGTTCCTGCGGGGCGCCTATGGCGCCATCGGCGGCCGGCGGCGCGGTCTGACCGGCCATGCGCTAGGCCAGCAGATTCTGCAGGATGTCGAGGGTATCGGCTTCGGCCACCGGCTTGTCGTGGCGCCAGCGCAACATCCGTGGAAAGCGCACCGCGACACCGCTTTTGTGGCGCTTGGACAGGGCGATGCCCTCGAAACCTAGTTCGAATACCAGGGTCGGCTCGACGCTGCGTACTGGGCCGAACTTCTCCACCGTGGTGCGCCGGACGATGGCGTCCACCTTGCGCATCTCTTCGTCGGTGAGGCCGGAGTAGGCCTTGGCGAAGGGCACTAGGGCGCGTTCGCTGCTCTCCGGCGGACCGTCCCAGACGGCGAAGGTGTAGTCGGAATAGAGACTGGCGCGCCGCCCGTGGCCGCGCTGGGCATAGATGAGCACCGCATCCACCGAGAAGGGATCGACCTTCCATTTCCACCAGGTGCCCATGTCCTTGGTGCGGCCAACGCCATAGAGCGAATCCTGGGCCTTGAGCATCATGCCTTCGACACCCAGGGTGCGGGAGGCCTCGCGCTGGCGGGCGAGGTCCTGCCAGTCTTTGCCGTGCAACAGGGGCGAGGGGCGCAGCAGCGGACTGGCGCAGCGCGCCACCACTCGTTCCAGTTCGGCACGGCGCTGGCGTTGCGGCTGGCTGCGCAGGTCGTGGCCCTGCCATTCCAGCAGGTCATAGGCGAGCAGGATGACCGGTACGTCTTCGAGGATCTTCTTGCCCAGGGTCTTGCGCCCGATGCGTTGCTGCAGCAGGGCGAAGGGCTGCACGCCGAAGGGGATGGGCGCGGCCGGATCGCGGCCGTCCTGCTGCTCCCTGACCTCCTCGCTGCTGAGCAGGGTGTCG
Organism: Pseudomonas sp. JUb52; assembly: GCF_004341115.1. NCBI lineage: Bacteria > Pseudomonadati > Pseudomonadota > Gammaproteobacteria > Pseudomonadales > Pseudomonadaceae > Pseudomonas > Pseudomonas sp. JUb52. The sequence continues at coordinate 52,801 of NZ_SLYS01000014.1, read as the reverse complement.
GGCGTGGCGTCTTCCTTCCAGACCACGATCTCGCCATCGATCACCGTGCCATCGGGCAACTGTGCCGCCAGGGGATGCAGTTCGGGGAAACGATCGGTGACCAGGTCTTCGCCCCGCGACCAGATCCATAGCCGGCCGTCACGCTTGACCAGCTGGGCGCGGATGCCGTCCCACTTCCATTCCACCTGCCAGTCCTCGGCCGGACCCAGTTGCGCCTCGAACTGTTCTACCGGCAATTGCAGGGCGTGGGCGAGAAAGAAGGGATAGGGCTGGCCGCCGCGCTGCGCATGCTCGTCCGGGCTTTCCGGAGCGACCAGCCGGGCATAGCCCTCGGCGGTGGGGCGGTGGGATAGATCGGTATAGCCCACCAGGCGCTGGGCTACGCGCTTGGGGTCCAGGTCCGCCAGGGTGGCCAGGGCACGGGTCACCAGCAGCTTGGAGACACCGACGCGGAATTCGCCGGTGATCAGCTTGATGCAGACCATCAGGCTCTGCCGATCCAGCTGGCCCCACAGTGGCGGCAGGCGCTCGGCCAGTTCTTCCGGCTGCAGGCCGCGCAGGGGCAGCAGGTACTCCTCCAGCCAGAAAGCCAGGCCTTCGGCATTGGCGGCATCGGCGGTGGGAATCAGCAGTGCCATGGTTTCGGCCAGGTCGCCCACCGCCTGGTAGCTCTCCTCGAACAGCCACTCGGGTAGCCCGGAGAGGGCCATGGTCAATTCGCGCAGCTGCCGGGTCGGTACCAGCCGCCGCGGTCGCCCGCCGGCGAGGAAGTACACCGCCCAGGCCGCATCCGCGGCCGGGGCGCTGCCGAAGTAGTCCACCAGGGCCGCGAGCTTGGCGTTGCTGGAGGTAGTGGCGTCGAGACGCCCGTAGAGTTCGGCGAAGGCCTTCATGCCTGGGCCTCCGCGGCGATGGGGGTGTCGTCTTCCTCGCCGTATTCGGTGGTGAAGCCTTGGGCGTCCAGGCCCTGGTCGCGCAGGTAGCGCACCAGGGTGGCGACCGAGCCATGGGTGACCATCACCCGCTCGGCGCCGGTCTGCTCGATGGCCCACAGCAGGCCCGGCCAGTCGGCGTGGTCGGAGAGCACGAAACCGCGATCCACGCCGCGCCGGCGGCGGGTGCCGCGCAGCATCATCCAGCCGCTGGCGAAGGCGTCACTGTGCTCGCCGAAGCGGCGGATCCAGGTGCTGCCCCCGGCCGAGGGCGGAGCGATGATCAGCGCATGGCGCAGCGTGGGATCACTCTTCTTGAAGTCGCCGGCGTAGTGGGTTTCCGGAATGCGGATGCCGGCCTCGCGATAGACCCGGTTGAGCGGCTCCACCGCACCATGGGCGAGGATGGGGCCGATCTGCGGATCCAGGCCGTGCAGCAAGCGTTGCGCCTTGCCGAAGGCATAGCTGTAGAGGACGCTGGCCAGGCCCTGGGCCTGGTTGGCGCGCCACCATTCGTTGACCTCGGCGAAGATCTCGGCCTGGGGTCGCCAGCGATAGATCGGCAGGCCGAAGGTGGATTCGGTGATGAAGGTATGGCAGCGCACCGGCTCGAAAGGAGTGCAGGTGCCATCGGGTTCGACCTTGTAGTCGCCCGAGGCCACCCAGACCTCGCCGCGGTATTCCAGGCGCACCTGGGCCGAACCCAGCACATGGCCGGCTGGATGGAAGCTGAGCCTGACCCCGTGGTGGTCGATGACCTCGCCGTATTCCAGGGTCTGGAGGTTGATGTCGGCACCGAGCCGGGTGCGCAGGATGCCGGCACTGCCGGAGGTGGCGAGATAGTGACCGTTGCCTACCCGGGCATGGTCGCCGTGCCCATGGGTAATGACCGAACGTTCCACCGGATGCCAGGGATCGATGTAGAAATCGCCGGGCGGGCAATAGAGGCCGTCCGGGCGAGCGATGACGAGGTCCATGGACAGAAATCCCGAGCAAGGTGCTTGGAAATCTGACGCCAATATGCCGTCAACTGCATGACGTGGTGGCAAAAGGCGTCAAATTCGCGATGAAAAGCCCTGTGCGGCTAATGATTTGATAGCGGAACTAGTTCACAATTTGTCTGTGCATTGATTCAACATTCATATCCGGGCCTCGACCTGCATTTCTTCTGTTTCTGCTTGGACAGGCAGCGGAAACAAGCGGTTCGGTCGTTGTTTTGGTATGGCAGTGAAGGGCTTTGGAGTGAGCATGGAAGGTGCCGGATCGACCTCCTCCAGGGATGGAGCGTTCAAGCGGCTGTGGTACGGCTGTGCGGGCCGTGCGGCCTACCTGATTCTGATCACCCGTTTGGTTCAGGCCTTGATCGTTGTCGGGGTTGGGACCCTTTACTATCCCTTCGAACAGCACTGGAAGGCTCATGGACTGCTGGTGCTGCTGGTGCTGGTGGTATTCCAGGCGGCGGGCCTCTACGGCGACCTGCTGTTCAGCAATCTGCTGCGCTTCCGGCGCCTGACCGTGGCCTGGCTGCTGGCCTTCGTCCTGTGCCTCTTCGTGCTGCAGCAGATCCATCCCTTTTCCCTGGTCGATAATCGGGCACCGCTGCTGAAATGGTTTTTTGGTGGCCTGATGCTGCTGTTGCTCAGCCGACTGCTGGCATTGTCCTCCTATGGCTGGCTGATGCAGCGCGGTATCTACCTGCAGCGCGCAGTCATCCTGGGCGCTACCGAGAACGGGTTGCGCATGGCCAACCATCTGCTGGTCCGCCAGGACTTCCGTTGCGGCCTGGTGGGCATCGTCGATGACCGATCCGTGGAGCGTTTGCCCGAGCACCTGGCCGGATTGTCCTGGCTGGGCTCCACCCGGGATTTGCGCGCGCTGATCGAGAGGTTGCGCCTGGACACCATCTTCATCGCGCTGCCCTGGACCGCCGAGGCGCGGATCGATCAGGTGACACGTGAGCTCAAGCGCATGCCGGTCAATGTGCTGCTGGTCCCCGATCTGGTGGCCCTGCGCTACGCCCAGACACCCGTTGCCGAGCTGGCGGGCATGCATCTATTCCGGGTTTCGCGTCAGGCGCTCAGGGATTGGGCGCCGCTGTTCAAGCGCTGTGAGGATCTGCTGTTGGCAGGAGTGGCGCTGCCCATGCTGGCAGTACCCATGTTGCTGATTGCCTTGGCGATCAAGCTGGATTCGCCGGGACCCGTTCTGTTTCGGCAAAAGCGCTATGGCTACAACGACCAGCTCATCGAAGTGTGGAAGTTTCGCACGCTGTTCAATGGCCAGGCTGATCAGGAGGCCAGGCAGCAGACCATCCAGGATGACCCCCGGGTGACGAAAATGGGGCGCTGGCTGCGACGACTGAGCGTGGACGAGTTGCCACAGCTGTTCAATGTCCTCGGTGGCAGCATGTCGCTGGTGGGACCTCGGCCCCATGCGAAGGCCACCCTGGCCGCCGGACTGAAGTTCGAGGATGCGGTGATGGAGTATTCCGCCCGTCATCGCGTGAAACCTGGCATGACCGGCTGGGCGCAGGTCAATGGCCTTCGCGGTGAGACCGACACCCTGGACAAGATCGAGCGCCGTATCGAATACGACTTGCGCTACATCGAGGAGTGGTCGCTCTGGCTGGACCTGTACATCCTCTTTCGCACCTTGCCTTCGCTTATCTGGAGCCGAACGGCCTATTAAGCCAATCCTCAGCCAAACCGTTCATTCTATCGTCCGTTGTTTCATCGTCGTATCGCACTGGAGTGCTTTGATGAAGACCGCGCTGATCATTCCGACTCGCAATGCCGAACGCTACCTCGACCACCTGCTGCCGGCTCTGGCTGCTCAGACCCTGCAGCCCGATGAGCTGCTGGTCGTCGATACCCATTCGCAGGATGCGACGGCGGCGCGCTTTCGTGCCTTCGGTGCACGCGTCGAGGTGATTCAGCCGCAGCAGTTCAACCATGGCGGGACCCGGCGCTGGGCCAGTCGCCAGGTGGACGCCGAGGTGTTGATGTTCCTCACCCAGGACGCCATTCCCGCCGATCCGCACTGCCTGGAAAACTTGCGCGCCGGGCTCTTCGCCGCGCCGGACATTGGTGTCGCCTACGGCCGCCAATTGCCACATACTGACGCCGGTATTCTTGGTGCCCAGGCACGCCGTTTCAATTATCCCGTCGAGAGCCGCATCAAGCGGTTGAGCGATGCTCCCCAGCTGAAAGTGAAGACTTGCTTCAGCTCTAATTCCTTTTCCGCCTATCGCCGGGCAGCACTGACCGACGCCGGCGGCTTTCCCACCGACGTGATCGGCAGTGAGGACGCCTATACCGCGGCGCGCATGCTGCTGCGTGGCTGGGCCGTGCATTACGTGGCCGAAGCCCAGGCGAGGCATTCCCATGATTACCGGCTGCTCGAGGAATTCCGTCGGTACTTCGATATCGGCGTCTTCTACGGTCGCGAGGACTGGATCGCCGCGGCTTTCGGCGGGGCGGCGGGTGAGGGGCGCCGTTTTGTCGAGGCCGAGATCGACGCCTTGCGCGCGGCCGGTCAGGCCTGGCGCATTCCGGAGGTGCTGTTGCGCAGTGCCTGCAAGCTTCTCGGTTATCGCCTCGGGCATCGGGAGCGTCTGCTGCCCAATGCGCTGAAGCGCCGCATCAGCATGTTCTCAACCTATTGGGCCTGATCGTTCATGAAGTACCTTTTCGCACGTGGCCTGCTGCTCGGGTCGCTTTGTCTGCTTTGTGCATGCGGCACGCCGGCCAAGATCGGTCTGCCCGATAAGCAGGCGTTGGCAGCCGGACATGCCGCCTATGTGCAGTTGGCGATGCAGCCACTGCCGGCCGTGGCAGTCCAGCCAGGCGATACCCTGCGCATCACCCGCGATGCCCGCAGTCCGGCAGAGGAAGATCGCCAGACGCTGTTCATGGTCCAGCCCGATGGTTATATCCACTATCCCTACGTGGGGCGCCTGGCAGTAGCGGGGCAAACGCCGGAGCAGGTATCCCAACGGCTGACCGCCGCCGGCGCCCACCTCTACCGTGAGCCCCATGTCACCGTGAACATCGCCGTGGCACCCAGCAACCGTATCTTCGTCGGCGGTGAGGTGCATAACCCCTCGGTCTACGAGTTGAGCGGCGAAGCTTCTGTGGAGCAGGCGTTGATCGGAGCGGGTGGTCTGCTGCCCAGCGCCGATAGCAGCAATATCGCGCTGATTCGGCGCGATGACGCGGGCGGCTATCGGCGCTATTTCTTCGCCTTCAGCGACCTGCTCAGCGGCAGCCTACCGCCCGTTGCGCTGCAACGTGGCGATCTGATCTTCGTGCCCAAGTCCGGTATCGGCAACGCCGTAGAGGCCGTAGACCTGTATTTCACCCGCCTGATCCCCATCAACAAGGGCATCGGCCTTGGTTTGAACTACGACCTCAATCAACGCGACATCAGCAACAGCGGAAACACGAACATCCGTACGGTGTGCAGCGCGGGAGCAAGCTGTCAATGATCGAAGTCCGCTCCCTGCGCGATCTCCTGCGCCTATTCTTCATCTTCCGGCGAGAATTCCAGCTGGCCTTCGTGGTGACGGTGGCGGTAGCCATTCTCGGCGCCTTCCTGCTGCCCAGGCAGTACGAGTCCACCGCACGCCTGCTGGTCAAGCCCGGCCTGAGCAATACCCTGCCGATCGAAGCCAGCGATCGGCAGACGCTGGTGGCGCCCAGCACCCAGCGGGACCCCATTCTCGACGAGGAGCAACTGTTCACTGGCCGACCCATAGCGCTCAAGGTTGCCGAAAGCTATCTGCAGGAAAGTGCTGCCCGTCCGCCCGAAGGCTGGTGGCAGACAGTCAAATTGCAGATCAAGCAGTTGCTAGCCGGATTGAAGGATGGCCTGCGGGCGGTATTGCAGGCACTCGGCCTGGCCGAAGCCCAGAGTGCGCAAGAGCGTCTCGCCACGGAGTTGATCAAGCGTCTGAGCATCGGTCACGAACCGGGCTCCTCGGTCATGGTCGCCAGCCTGCGCTGGGATGATCCTGCGGTGGCGCAGCGCCTGGTACAGGTCTGGGTGAACACCTACCTGGAGGCGCGCGCGGCCAGCCTTGAGCGCAAGAGCCTGTACGCCTTCTACCAGGAGCAAACCGCCACTACCGGACGCCGGGTGGAGCAGCTCAAGGATCAGCTCGCCGGCCATTTGAGCCGGATCGGCAGCAGCAGCGTGGAAGATTACCTGCATGACCAGAGCAACACCCTGCAGCGGATGAACGCGGAGCGGTTCCAGACCAGTGCCGAGATTGCCAGTCTGGCCACATCCCTGATCAGCGCCCGTCAGCAGATCGCTGGCATGCCACAGCAGGTCGTGACCGAGGAGTCCAGTACGCTCAATCCGGATCGCCTGGACATGCAGCGGCAGCTCAACGGCCTAATCGTGGAGCGTGAGCGCCTCCTGCGGGTATTTCTGCCCGGTACCGAGCCGCTAAAGCAGATTGACCAGAACATCGCGGACCTGCGACAGCAGCTCAGCCAGCAGGCCGAGCACGTCAAAAGCAGTACCAACCGCGCGCCCAACGGTATCGTGGTCAATCTCAAGCAGCAGGTGGCTGATGGCACCGTACGCCTGGCCAGCCTCAAGGCGCAGCTTGCCAAGCAGGACCAGCAGATCAAGGAGGTACGTGCAGACCTCGAGCAGGTCATGGCCCAGGAGCCAGAGGTCAGCCGCGTCATGCGTGAGCTGCAGGTGGCTCAGCAGAACTTCCTTCTCTATGCCGACAACCTGGAAAAGGCCCGGATCGATCGGGCACTGGATAGCAGTCGTATCAGCAACATCGCCATTATCGAACAGCCTACCTTCAATCCCAGCCGAGTGTTTCCCAAGAGCCTGCTGATCATTCTGCTCTGCCTTCCCGCAGGGCTGGCCGTCGGGCTGTTGGTGATCTATCTCTGCTATTTGCTCGATCAGCGCATCCACGACGGTGGACGCATCCAGGCACGTTTCGGCATCCCGCTATGGACGACGTTGCAGCAACTCGAGAACCCGCAATTCGACGATCCGGCCTTTACTGCCAGCCTGTATCGCCTGCTCAGTCAGTTGCCGCTGGAGCGTATCCGCGAGCAGGGACTCAAGGTCGGGCTCACCTCGTCCCGCCATGGCGAGGGGTGCAGCTTCGTCGCCGAACGGCTGGCCACGCTGCTACGCGAGCAGGGATTCACCGTACGCATTCTCGATAGCGCCAATGAGCCGCCGCCGCAGGCACTGCAGGCGCTACCCGGCGAAGTCATCCTGCTGGTGGCCTCGGCCCTGCTGGCCAACAGCCAGGCATTTCTCTATCTGCACCACGCCGATCTGATCGCCCTCGTGGTAAGGGCGCGCTCCGGTACGGTACCCATGCTGGAGAGCTCCCTGGCAGTGCTCGACACCGCCTTCAAGCGGACCGACGGCATCATCGTCAATTTCCGCCGTTTCGAAGTGCCCTCCCGGCTCCTCGATTTTCTCCACCGGACCCGGGGGTAACGATGCGCATAGCGCTATTGGCACCGCTACCAATGGAACGCAACGGTATCGCTGATTATGCGGTGCACTTTCGTCAGGCTCTGGAGGAAGAGGGCATGGAGGTGCTCATTCCCCTGCACCACCCGGAGCACGGTGGTCGTCCCGCGCGGCGTCTGACCGATTTCGACTGGCTGAGCGTGGACGTGGTCCACGCGGAGTTGGGCGGCGGCCGGGTGCGGGAATACGAGACCCTGCTACGCCTGCGTCAGCGCTACCCGCGTCTGCCGATTACGGTGACGGTGCATGATCCCGAGCGCCTGGTCTGGCGCCGCCGGCAGCAGCCCTGGCCACTTAGCCTGCTGATGCAGCAGCGCTCGCCCTGGCCACAAGTGGCGACGGTATTGGGCGATCCCATGACGCTGCGTGAGGAGCGGACGCTGGCGGCAAGCCTAACGCAGCTGGTGACGTTAACCGAGACCGGAGCGAACGCCCTGAGTCAGCGTTTGCGCCTGGCACCGGGCAAGGTCATCAGCATTCCCCATGGCAACAGGGTGGTACCCGTGGCACCGCTCCCGCCCTTGGAACCCCTGCGCCTGCTTTATTTCGGCTTCATCTATCGGGGCAAGGGCATCGAGGATCTGCTTGACGCCCTGGCGAAGCTGCTCAGCGAGCGGCCCGATTGGCGCGGTCGTATCCGCCTGACGCTGGCTGGCGGTACCGCGCCGGAAGTCACCTTCGCCGCCCAGAGCGACTACCTGGGCGAACTGCGCGAGCGTGCCCTTCGCCGCGGCCTGAACGACTGCCTGGACTGGCAGCTGGATCTGCCGGAAGAGGCCATCGTCACGACCATTCAGGCCCACCATCTGCTGGTGTTGCCGTATCGAGAGTCACGCAAGCTGGCGATTCTGGGCGCTCAGCGCGGAACCAGCGGCGTGCTGGCCTGGGCCATGGCCTGCGGTCGCGGTGTGATCACTTCGGATGCCCGGGCCTTTGCCGAAGAAACCTCCCATGGCAATGGCATGACCTATCCGGAAGGCGACGTCACCGCGCTGACGGAGCGTCTGCGCACGCTGATCGACCATCCTCAGCAACTGGAAAGCTGGGCGCAACACGCGGCGCAGCTGGGCGCCGCGAGAGCTTGGCCGCAAACCGCACGGCGCTTCCGGCAGGTCTTCGAGCAAGCCAGTCGAGGTCATACCGATGCGCCGCGCTGAGCTGATGCGCCTAGCGGTGATGTGTCTTGCCATCGTACTCGGCGAGGCCGGCGCTCAGGCTGAACAGCGTCTGCAGGGTCCGCGTCCTGTGGTCTGGCGTGACTTCCTCGGCGTGAACGCCCATTTCCTCTGGTTTAGCCCCGAGCAGTACCGGCAGCAGATGGATCGACTGCAAGACCTCGGTCTCGAGTGGACCCGCATCGATCTGCACTGGGACATCATGGAGCCGGAGCAGGGTCAGCTGCGTACGGCAGAATTGGATGAGTTGACGCAGACCCTGAGCACGCGCCAGCTCAAATCGGAAATGTACCTCGTGGGCAGTCCGGATTTCGCCAGCAGCGGCCCGTTCGGCGTCGCCAACCGCGGCGCCTATCCACCCCGGGATCCTGCGCTCTATGCCTCGAGCCTGGTCAAGTTCGCCTCGCGCTATCCCTCGGTGCAGGCCTGGCAGGTGTGGAATGAACCCAATCTACCCAGCTACTGGCAACCTTTCGAGGACCCCGAGCGTTATGCCCGTCTGCTGCAGGCCAGTGTGGAAGCCATGCGCAGCCAGGCCCCCGGTCGAGAGGTGGTGATGGGCGGCATGGCCTACTACAGTCAGATGCCGGTACGCGGCGGCCTGATGCTCGAATCCCTCGGCAAGCTCGGGGTGCAGCGCTTGGGGACGGTCATTGCCTACCATCCCTATTCCCAGTATCCCGAAGGAGACGATCCCAAGGCGCGGGATTTCATCGTGCGCGCCCAGCTGCTCAATGAAAAGCTGCGCGGCATAGCGCCACCGGCGATCTGGGCGGACGAGTGGGGCTGGTCGAGCTATCCTGGTCCGCAGGAAGAGCAGAACATCATCGGCGAAGAGGGCCAGGCGGACTTCGTGCTGCGTCGGCTCGCCCTGATGAGTGCTCTCGATTATGACCGTATCTTCCTTTTCGCCCTGAGCGATCTGGACGGTCGCGCCAGTGTTCGAGATCAGCACTACGGCCTGTTGCGTCTGGATGGTAGCCCCAAACCGGTGTACCGGGCCCTTCAGCGCTTTCTCGCCCTGACAGGTCCGCGACTGACTCCCGTGGCGCCGCCAACTCTGGTTCGGGCGCCCGACGAACTCTACAGCATCGCCTGGCGCCGCAATGACGGCAGCCAGGTCTGGCTGTTCTGGTCGGCTGGCCAGGAACGTCTCCAACTGCCGCAGATCACCCAGGCCACGCTGCACGATCCCCTGACGGGCGAAAGCCATGAGCTGAATGACTCCTCCGGGATTGCAGTCCAGGCCAAGGCCAGCTTGCAGATGCTGACATGGAAGTAGGGCGATGACGCTTCGAAGCCCCGGACTGCGGCTGCTCTGGGTTCTACCCTATCTACCCTGGCCATTGTCCAGCGGTGGCAAGACACGTCAGTACCATCTGCTACGGGGGCTGGCCACGCGGGGACATCGCATCACCCTGTTGGCGCAAAGCAAGACACCCCTGGATGCAGCCGCCCGAGCCGCCCTGGAACCCTGGTTGGAACGACTGGTGGTCCTCCCCAGGCGCCCGGTACGCCATCCGCTCACCCTGGCAGCGGTGGCCTTCGCTCGCTGTCCCATGCTCGCGAGCATCAATGGATTCGCGCCGGCGGCCAGGAGCGCCTTCGCCACGCTGCTGGAGGAGTCCTGGGATGTGATTCAGCTTGAGCACAGCTATGGGTGCCAGCCCTACCTCGAACTGCTCGAGTCCCGTCGGCTACCCTGGATACTTACCGAGCACAATCTGGAATCGGCGCTTGGAGGAGCGACCTACGGTCGGCTACCTGCCTGGCTGAAAGGCTTCGCCCGCTACGACCAGGGGCGTTATCGACGTTGGGAGCGACGGGTAATGGGTGCTGCCGACCGGATCGTGGCGGTGACGCCCGACGATGCCCGACTTTTGCAGCCACTAACCGCAAGGCAGATCTCCGTAGTGGTGAATGCCGTGGATACGCAGTTCTTCGCCAAGGTGCGGCCCGACTCGGCCAGTCAGCGGCTACTGTTCATCGGTAACTACGAATATGCGCCGAATCTGGATGCCGTGGAATGGTTGGTGGCCGAGATCATGCCCCTGCTATGGCGAACCCATCCCCGGGCACGCCTGCAGATCGGCGGCTATGCCATGCCCGCGCGTTGGGTACGGGATTTCCCCGATCCGCGTCTGGAATGGTGCGGCTATCTGCCCGACCTTCGTGACGCCCAGTGTCGCTCCGCGCTGTTCATCGCGCCCTTGCGGCAAGGCGGTGGTTCCAAGCTCAAGGTCTTGGAAGCCCTGGCTGCCGGCTTGCCGGTGGTGAGCACCGCTCAGGGCGTATCGGGTCTGGCGCTGCGAAACAAGCAGGAGGCTTCGCTCGCGGAGGAGGCGGCTTCCCTGGCTCGGGCGGCGGCCGATTTGCTCGGAGCGCCGGTCGGCGCCGCAAGAATGGGTGAGGCGGGTCGTGCCTACGTGCGGGCCCATCACGACTGGCAAACTGCTGCGAGCCAGCTCGAGGCGGTTTACCAGGGTTTGTTGCCGCCAAAAGAGCACAGACCATGCGCGTAGGACTGGATTATCGCCCCGTACTCGCCGCGCCCCGCTCGGGTATCGGTCGGCAGGTCCGCGCGCTGGAAACCCATCTGGCCGAACTGGACGAGAGCAGCGTAACCTGTTTCGGCGGAATGCCCCTCGACCACCCCTTGCGAGGCCAGATCGAGGCCCCGGCCGGCGACCTGGACCTCCAGGGGCAGCATCGACCGCGGCAACGCTTCGCCTTCGAGGCCGCCTTCCTACCGGCCCGCCTGCGCGCGCTGGGTATAGAGGTCTATATCGCCACCGCTAACATGGGACTACCCCTCGGGCACATCGCGGGTCTGCGTCAGGTCTTGCTGCTGCACGATCTCTTTCAGCTCACCGAGCACAATCGCCACGCCTCGGTCTGGAAGGCGAGCGCCTACCGGCTGATCGACTGGGCCTCCATTGCCTATTCCATCGCTCGCGCGACCCGTATCTGGACGCCCTCGGCGTTCACCGCCGAGGAGGTGGCCAGGCGCTTTCCCCAGGCCAGGACGCGGATCCGTATCTTGCCGAACCTGGTCGAGTCGCCACCCGATGAGGCACGGCCGATCGAGGGGCTGACGCCGGGCTACTGGCTGGCAGTGGGTACCCGCGAGCCACGCAAGAACATCGTTCGCCTAGTGAGCGCCTGGATGGAGGCACGCCGGTGTTCGGGGGTACCCGATCTAGTGCTGCTCGGTGCAGCGGAGGACCTGCCAGGAGAGTGGCGTGGGTTGCCCGGTCTGCATTGTCTAGCGAATTTGGACGAGGCGGCCCTCAGCGGGCTGTACCAGGAGGCGGACCGCCTCTGGCAGCCGTCTTATGCCGAGGGCTTCGGTCTACCTGTGGTGGAGGCCCTGGCTGTGGGTACTCCGGTCGCCTGCGCCCGGGGTTCCGCATTGGACGAGGTGACGCCGCCCTGGGCGCCACGCTTCGAGGCCATGGACGTACCGGCCTTGGCGGCTTTGATGACCACGCTGGCACACCCCGCGCCGCGTGAATCGATTCGCGGCCCTGACTGGGCGGCTCGGTTTGGCGCGCCTGCCTATCGTGCTCGGCTGGCCGAGCTGTTGGCGGAGTTGCGACCGTGACAAGGCTGGGGACCTGGATTGCCGCTGTGCTCGGCCTGGCGTTTGGCATTCTGCTGTGCGTACTCCCGGCGGGCCAGGTAGCTCTCGTCGCCGCCGGTCTGGTGCTGCTGCTGGTACTGCTGCAATACCCCCTGTTGGGGCTGTTGCTGTTTGCCGGGGTGGCCACGGCGATTCCCTACAGCACGGTGCAACTGGGGTTGCGTACCACCCTGAGCGAGGCTCTGCTTGGCCTGACCTGGCTCGGGGTGCTCTGGCGAGCCTTCCTCGGATGTTATCAGGGAAGGCTACGCTGGCTTGCGACGGAGCGGGCGCTGCTGACGCTGATGCTGTTCAGTGCGCTGCCTTTCGTGGTGGGAGAGCTGGTCATTGCCGCGCCCGGCAGTGGCCTGGTCAACTGGATCCGCTGGTTGCTGAATCTGTCGGTCCTGTTCCTGGTGCCCCTGCTGCTGCCCGATGAGCGCTCCCGCGATCGCCTGCTGGTAGCCCTGTTGCTGGGTAACCTGGTGATGCTGGTGGTTTCCATCGGCTACTTCCTCAAGGACCGCAACGCGCTGAGCATGCTGCCACTGCTCACGACGCTCAAATACGCCCATCCGGAAGCGGTGCGGGACATCTTCTCCGGCAACTACACGCGTATGGCCTCATCCTGGGTCCATCCCAACCTCACCGGCGGCGCCCTGGCCCTGTTCATCCCCCTCGCGCTTTTCTATGGCTGGGTGCGACAGGGCTGGCGGCGCTGGTTGGGTTTCGGGGTGGCGCTGTTGGGATGCGCCGGCCTGCTGCTGAGCATCTCGCGCGGCGCTATCCTGGCTCTCGCTCTGGTATTGCTGTGGTTGAGCGCGCGCAAGGTGCCCTACAGCGGCCGAATCGTCGGTCTGGCAGTGGTGTTCGGCATGCTGCTGGTGGCCTGCTATCCTCCCCTGCAGGAACGCCTGGCGACCATGTTCTCCTCGACCAACGCCAGTACCGAGATCCGACTGGACGAATACACCCGGTTTCCCGAAGCCATGGCGGCCTATCCCCTGGGCATAGGTTTCAAGGTGGATCCACCAGTGCCGGGTAGTGGGCTGCTGGGCATCTCCAATCTCTGGCTCAACTACATCTACAAGGTAGGCGTGCCGGGCCTGCTGCTATTCGTGCTGGTGACCTGGCGCTGGTGGCGCGAGACGCGTCCTCACGGTCCCATTCCCTTGGTCACCCAAGCCAATGCCCTCTGGCTGGGCAGCGGTTGCGGAGTGGCGGCAGCGCTGCTTACCGGATTCTTCGACCACTATTTCAGTTTCACCAACGTGCTGGTGGCCCTGTTCTGGCTGCTGCTTGCCCTCAACCTGCAGCAAGCCCGTGCCCATCCTGAATTCGCTGGTTCCCAGACCTCGCCGCGGACGAATCCGTCATGAAGCATCGCATCGCTGTACCCGTGGACCTGCGCACCGACCTGGCGCAGGAGGCTCGAATCCTGGAGGTGAGCGAAGAGGAGCTGACCGAGGCCTTGGCGTGGATGCTGGCGCATGATGTCGCCTTCGAGGAAGGCGAAGGTTTGGCCAGACGCTATTCCATCTGCTCGGTGGATATCGAACCTCGTATCGAGCATCCGCTCGCCCGGCGCTGGTTTGTCCGCCTCAGAAGTCTCGTACCGACCCGGCTGGTGCCTCTCTACGGCTACAATCTGCCCACCTTGCGCGATCGTGCCCTGCGAGTCTGGGAGCAGCTCTACAACATCATCGTCAACAAGATTCCCAGCCATAACGTCCGCCTGGCCTGGTTGCGCCTGGGCGGCGCCAGGATTGGGAAGGGCTCATCCATCTGGCGCAATACCGAGGTGCTTGGCATCGAGAACCTGCGCATGGGCGAGGACAGCGTCATCGCCTGGCATTGCCAGGTAGATGCCCGCGCTGGGCTCATCATAGGTGATCATGTGGCCATCGCCTCCCATGTGCTGATCATCGCCGGCAGCCATGATCTGGCCGCTCCGGAGTTCTGGTCGATCTCCGCGCCCATTCGTATCGATGACTACGCCTGGATCGCCTCGCGAGCCCTCGTCGGTCATGGTGCCCAGATCGGCCGCGGAGCTGTAGTCACTGCCAATACGGTGGTCGCCAAGGTCGTACCGCCCTACAAGATCGTAGGCGGCAGCGGTGCCAAGGTAATGGGTGAAAGGCCGCGCGATCTTGCCTACCGCGTCGGTGGCAAGGGCCTGTTCACCTTCCTGCATTGAGAGCGCCCATGTTCGGCTCCACGCTCTGGTTGACGCTGGCTACCCTCGCCGGGCTGGTTCTGGGATTTGCCCGGGAGTGGCTGCTGGTGCATGCCTGGGGGGCAGGTCTGACCAGCGACGCCTTCCTGGTGGCCCTGTTTCTACCGGAAGCCGTGCGTACCGCCCTCGCTACGGGTTTACTGAGCAACGCAGCGCTACCGCTTTATCAGCAGCGAACGGCGCCGGCGCGGGCGCGCTGGCTCGAGGCCCTGGCGCCCAGCGTTCTGCTCCTGGCGTCCGGTGGCGCGCTGACGTTGACGCTGGGTGCCGACGCCTGGACAGGTGTGGTGGGCGCCGGCTTGAGCGAGGTGGGCGGAGAGCAGGCCACCGCAGCCCTGAAGATACTGGCCTGGTGCTTGCCCGGCTTGTGCCTGCACGCTCTGTTCGGTGTGGCGGCCCTGACACGTGAACGCTATCTGCTGAACGGGTGCGGCTCCCTCCTGTTCAACCTGCCGCCGGTGGTCTGCCTCTTGGCCTGGGGGAGCGCCATCACCATCGAGACACTGGCGTGGAGCTGTGTGGTAGGCAGTCTACTGATGCCGCTGTCATTGTGGCCGACCGCCTGGCGTGAAGGCTGGCGACCCTGGCGCTGGCCGGACCCCGGCGTTGTCGGTCAGGAACTGGCAGGGCGACTGGGTCCCTTGCTGGTCAGCGCCTGCGCCAGCAATGGCCTGGCCTTGCTCGAGCGAATGGTGGCTTCCTGGCTGGGGGAGGGCGTGGTGACCTGGGTCAATCTGGCACGCAAGCTCATCAATCTGCCCTTGGTTGCGCTCATGAGCCTGAACCAGATCCTCCTAGCGCTGATGAGTGGCCTTGTCTGGGATGCCCGTCTGGCGGTGCTGAGAGTAGGCCTGCAATGTGCGGCCCTGCTGACCTTGCCGGCAATGGTCGGTATCGTCACCACGGCTCCGGCGCTAGTGGCAATGCTGCTGCCGGCCCAGGTGGGAGGTGATCGCCTAGCGTTGCTGCTGGTATGGTTTTCCGCGCCGCTGGCGGTAGGCGCCTGGAATGCCATGCTGGCCCGTTACGCCTACGCGGCCGGGGACACCCGATTGCCACTGCGCTGCGAGCTGACGGGCAATCTGGTCAATGCCTTGAGCCTGTTGATACTGCCCAGTGTGCTGGGTGTGGCGGGCATCGCGGTCGCCGCACTGCTCGGTCTGCTGACTACCACGGCAACACTGCTGAAACGTCTGGATCTGCTCGAGCAGGTTGCCTGGCGCGACCAGGGCCTGCTCAGCTTTTGTGCTTTCTGCATGGCCCTGCTGCTGGGGGACTGGTGGCGAACCTTGCCCTATCTGGCTCTGCTAGGCCTGGGTACCCTGGCCGGCGTCATCCTGCTCGCCGGTCTGGCCTGGCGCTGGAAGCCTTGGCATGCATGAGACCTGACTCAGGCCTGGGCGGCGAAGCTCAAGGCCTGTTGCAGGGCGGCCTGGCCGACCACCTCGCCGATCACCAGGATCGCCGGACTGCGCAGCTGGAAGAGGGTGGCGTCCACCTGTAGGTCTTGCAGGGTGGAGCGGCACTCGCGCTGGCTGGGCAGGGAGGCGTTCTCGATCATGGCCACCGGGGTGGTCAGCGCCAGGCCGCCGTCCAGCAGGCCTTGCTGGATCTCGGCCAGTCGCGCAACGCCCATGTAGACCACCAGGGTCGTACCGGTGGCGGCCAGGGCCGGCCAGTTGGGTGCGCTGTCGTCCTGGGTGTGGGCGGTGACCAGGGTCACGCCACGGGCCACGCCTCTCAGGGTCAGGGAGATGCCGCAGGCGGTGGCGCCGGCCAGGCCGGCGGTGATGCCATTGACGATCTCGCTGCTGACACCGCGCGCGGCCAGCCATTCGGCTTCCTCGCCGGCGCGACCGAAGATGCAGGGATCACCGCCCTTCAGCCGGGCCACGCAACGGCCCTGGCGGGCATAGCGCAACATCAGTCGATGGATGAAGGCCTGTGGCGTGGAGCGGCAACCGCCGCGCTTGCCGACGCAGATCACCCGGGCGGTCGGGCAGTGTTCGAGCACCGCCGGATTGACCAGGTCATCGATCATCACCACCTCGGCCTCGCCCAAGGCGCGCACCGCCTTGAGGGTCAGCAGCTCGGGATCGCCGGGGCCGGCACCGATCAACCAGACTTTCCCGCTCATGTAGTGACCTCTCGTTTCCAGGGTGGCGACTGTAACGCAAAAAAAAGGCGTCCCGCTGCAAGCAGCTGGGACGCCTTTGTCCGGAGGGCCTTTCCTCGCCGTTGAAGAAAGACCTATGTGCACTGTGGAATTGCAGGCTTCATGCCAAGGTCCGTATCCGTCCTTTCGGGCGGTTTGCGGCAGGAAATGGCCCTCTGGCTGCCTCTTTTGGGCGCAGCGTGCTGCAAAAGAGGGCGTGGCGTCCCCAAGCCTTCAGTGCCGATAGAGCCAGAGCAGCACCAGCAGCAGATTGAGCAGCAGCGAACAGGCAGCCACGCTCTGCCAGGTACGCAGGGGATCGCGCTGCAGCAGTGGCAGCGGGCGGGCCAGGGGGTGGCGTTCGCCCTGTTCCAGCAGCAGCAGGGCTTCTTCCGCGGTTTCGAAGCGCTCGGCGGGATCCACTGCCACGGCACGCTGCAGCCAGTCGTCGAGCCAGGCCGGTACATCCGGACGCCGGCGCAGGACGCTGGCCGGCGCGCCGAAGCGAGGGCGCTGGAAGGGTTCCACCTCGCCATAGGGATAACCACCGGTCAGCAGCTGATAGAGGGTCACCCCGGCCGCGTAGAGGTCCTGGGCCGGACTCGGTTCTGCGCCTTCGAAGGATTCCGGTGCCCGGTAGCTGGGGGTGCCCGGACTGTCCTGCAAGTCCTGGGACAGTTGCGGGCAGTAGGCCAGGCCGAAGTCCAGCAGGCGCAGTTCACCGTCCCGGCCACGGTGCAGATTGTCCGGCTTGATGTCGCGGTGGAGGATGTTGCGTCTGTGCAACTGGCCGAGCGCACGTAACAGGCGCGAGGCGACGTCCAGCCAGTCGGCCAGGGCCAGGGGGCCGTCGTTGGTCAGTTGCTGCGCCAGGGTGCGCCCCGGATATTCGCGCTGCACGAAATAGAGATGGGCGCGCCGTGGCAGCGGATGCACCTCGACGAAGGCGCGGCCGGCGACGCGACGCAGGAACCACTCCTCCATGAGCAGGGCATGACCGGCCAGGGTGTCGAATTGCAGCGCCGCGGGCAGGGTCTTGAGCAGCCAGGGACGACCACCTTCGTCGGTGACCCGGTAGAGCAGCGATTGCCGCGACTCGGCCAGGCGCTCCACCACCGTCCAGCCCTCGAAGGCCTGCCCAGGTTTCAAGGCGGGCAGCGGCGGCCAGGTATCGGCATTGGCCAGGGTATCGGCCAGGGAGATATCCGGCAGGCGATCGACCCGCACCAGCAGGGCGCTGGCATTGTCCTGGCCGCCGGCATGCAGGGCGCCGGCCACCAGCGCCTGGGCGGTGGCGTCCAGATCGCTGACGCCGTCGACGAGGATGCGCCTCATGCTGTCTTCGCCCAGTGCGGCCCAGACGCCGTCGCTCACCAGGAGCAGGGTTTCGCCGGCTTCCAGCTCGCCTTCGCGAAAATCCACCACCAGGTGGTTTTCCAGGCCTAGGGCACGGGTCAGCACATGCTGCATGCCGGCCTGCTGCCAGACGTGGTCGACGGTGAGACAGGTCAGCCGCTCGCCATGCCAGCGATAGGCGCGGCAGTCGCCGACATGGGCCAGGGTGTAGCGCCGTCCGCGGATCACCAGGGCGGTAAGGGTAGTCAGCAGGGGCTGGCCATTGCCTGCGGCCTGCAACCAGCGATTCTGCGCGAGCAGCAGCCGTTCCAGCGCCTGGGCCACCGGCCAGGTCTCCGGGGTGGAATAGTAATCCTGGGCCAGGGCCTGAAGGGTGGCCCGAGCGGCAAGGCCGCCGTCCGGACAGCCGCTGACGCCATCGGCGAGGGCGAACAGGTACCCCTTGGTCGCCGCCAGCGCCGCGCTGGGCTGGACACTGCGCAAGGCGTCCTGGTTTTCCTTGCGCGGACCGGTCGCGGAGGCTTCGGCGAAGGCGAGTTCTAGGGGCATGGACGGGGCGCCAGAGGAGAGAGAAGACAGGCGATGCAAAAGCGATACCCGCCCACCGGACGCCCCGGGTCCATCACCAGATTTCGACGCGCTGCTCGTCCGGCCGGACCATGGCATCGCCCGCCTTGCAACTGAAAGCCTTGGCGAAGTCCGGCATGTTGGACGGCGCGCCGAGGGCGCGGAATCTCATGGGCGCATGGGGATCGGTGTTGAGGAACAGGCGCGCCTGCTCTTCACGGATCGAGCCCCGCCAGACCCGCGCCCAGTTGAGGAAGAAGCGCTGCTGCTGGGTGTAGCCGTCGATCTTGCGCGTGGCCTCATCCGGATTCTTCGCCAGGGCCAGTTGCAGAGCGTCATAGGCGGCATTGATGCCGCCGAGGTCGCCGATGTTCTCGCCCAGGGTGAGCTTGCCGTTGACGTGCAGCTCCGGGTGGTCCGGTAGCGGCTGGTAGTTGTCGAATTGCTGCACCAGCTTGCCGGTGCGGGCCTCGAAGGCCTTGCGGTCGGCCGGAGTCCACCAGTCCACCTGGTTGCCCGCACCGTCGAACTTGCTGCCCTGGTCGTCGAAGCCATGGCTGGCCTCGTGACCGATCACCGCGCCGATGCCGCCGTAGTTGATGGCGTCGTCGCCGTCCGGGTAGAAGAACGGCGGCTGCAGGATGGCCGCGGGGAAGTTGATGGTGTTGTCGGTGGGGCTGTAGTAGGCGTTGACCGTCTGCGGATACATGCCCCATTCCTTGCGGTCGGTGGGCTTGCCGATCTTGTCCAGGTCATGCCGGTAGTTGAAGCGCGAGGCGGCTTCCAGGTTGGCATAGAACCCCTGGGGCTGGAGGGTCAGGCCGCTCCAGTCGCGCCAGCGCTCCGGATAGCCGATCTTGGGCAGGAAGCTGTCCCACTTGGCCAGCGCCTTCTGCTTGGTCTCGGGGCTCATCCAGTCGAGCTGCTCGATGCGCGCCTTGAGCGCCAGCATCACGTTGTCCACCAGTTCCTGGGCGCGGGCCTTGGCCTGGGGCGAGAAATGCTCCTGCACATAGAGCTGGCCGAGACCTTCGCCCATGGCGCCGTTGACCGCGCGCAGCACCCGCTTCCAGCGCTCGCTCTGCTGCTGCTGGCCGCTGAGGGTCTTCTGGTTGAAGTCGAAGCTCTCCTGCTGGAAGGGCTTGGACAGCCAGGGCGCGGCGTCGTCGATCACATGGGCACGCAGATAGGCCTGCCACTGCTCGACGGGGGTCTCCGCCAGCATCCGGTCGAATTCGGCGAAGAAGCCCGGCTGGGACAGCGAAAAGCCCCGCTGGCCGGTGACGCCCTGGCTGGCGAAGAAGGCCTGCCAGTCGAAGTGCGGCGTCACCTTGTTGGCCTCGGCGAAGCTCAGGTAGTGATACTGGTTCTCCGGATTGCGCAGCTCCACCGGCTTGACCGAGGCGCGCGCCAGGCGACTTTCGAAGGCCAGCACCAGCTCGGCCTGGGCGTCGGCCTGGGCCTTGGGTACGCCGGTCAGGACCAGCAGCCGGGCGATATGACCCAGATAGGCCTGGCGCAATTTGGCGTAGTCGGCTTCGGTGTAGTAATCGGGGGTCGGCAGGCCCAGGCCGCCCTGGTAGGCATAGGCGATCTGCTGCTTGGCATTCTGGTAGTCGGCGCCGGAGCCGAAGGAGAACACCTGCATGTCGCCGCGGGCGAAGCTCTGTTGTAGGTACTTCACGACATCGGCCGTGGTGCGCAATCTATCGATGGCCGCCAGTTGCGCCTGGATCGGCCGATAGCCGGCGCGCTCGATGGCGGCCTCGTCCATGCCCGAGCGATACAGCCAGCCGATCTTCTGTTCCACCGACCCCGCTGCCGCACGATCCGCCGTGCGGGCCGCCCGCTGCAGGATGGCGTGCTGGTCGTTGAGCGATTTCTCCCCCAGGGCCATGAAGGAACCCCAGCGCGACTTGTCCGGCGGGATCGGATTGGCGGCGACCCACTTCCGGTTGACGAAGGTATCGAGGTCGCTACAGGCGGTGGCGGGGTCACCCAGTTCGGTGACGTCGAAGACAGGGGCGGCGAAGGCCTGGCTGCCGAGCAGCAGGCCGACGGCGAGGGTGAGGGGTTTCAACGCAGGCATGGGAGAAAAGGGTCTCCAGGAAAGGACAGGGAAAGCAGGGTAGGGCGTCGAGGGTAGCGGTCGGGGCGCGACCCTGCCAAGGCGCGTCTTGCCGTGACCCCAGAAACGACGATCCCCGCCGAAGCGGGGATCGTGGACAACGCCCTGGATCAGAACACCGTCAACTGCGCCAGTTGCAGCAGCGGCTGCGGATAGACGCCGAGGACGAAGGTGGCGATGGAAATGGCGATCAGCATCACGCCACCGGCGCGCTGACCCCAGTTCATCGGCGCGTCGTGGCGCTGCAGGCCCTGCTCGGTCAGGTACAGGGTGACCATCACGCGCAGGTAGTAGAACAGGCCGATGGCACTGCCCAGCACGATGGCCGCGGTCTGCCACCACATGCCCGCTTCCACGCCCACGGTGATGACGTAGAACTTGCCGATGAAGCCGGCGGTTAGCGGGATGCCGGCCAGGGACAGCATCATCACCGTAAGGGCCGCGGTCAGGTACGGACGGCGCCAGAACAGGCCGCGGTACTCGAACAGGGCATCGGCGTCACGCTGACCGTTGCTCGGGCTGGACATCAGGGTGATCACGCCGAAGGCGCCCAGGCTGGTGAAGACATAGGTCACCAGATAGACCGCCACGGCTTCCATCGACAGGCCTTCGCCCGAGGCCACCGCCACCAGCAGGTAGCCGAAGTGGGAGATGGAGGAGTAACCCAGCAGACGCTTGAGGTTGCTCTGCATCAGCGCCAGCAGGTTGCCCACCAGCATGGAGGCGATGGCGATGAAGGCGATGGCATCGTGCAGCCAGCCGTCCTCGGTGGCCATGGGCATGGTCTGGAACACCCGTACCAGCACGGCGAACACGGCGACCTTGCTGGCGGTGGCGAGGAAGGCGCCGACCGGCGCCGGGGCGCCCTCGTAGACGTCCGGGGTCCAGAGGTGGAAGGGCACCAGGGACAGCTTGAAGCCGAGACCGACGATCAGCATGCCGAGGCCGATTTCCATCAGCAGGCCGGTGCTCGCCGGGGCATCCATCTGCATGCCGATGTCGGCGAAGTTCAGGCTGCCGGACTGGGCGTAGAGCAGGGCCATGCCGAACAGCAGGATGGCCGAGCCGGCGGCGGACAGCACCAGGTACTTCATGCCGGCTTCCAGGGAGCGGCGATTGAAGTAGCTGTAGGCCACCAGGCCGTAGACCGGTACCGACAGCAGTTCCAGACCGATGAACAGGCCGGTGACGTTCTGCGCCGCCACCAGCACCAGACCGCCGGTGGCGGAGATCAGCAGCAGTAGGTACAGCTCTTCGCGGTTGCCCGGATAGCCTTCCATGTAGGCATGCGACAGGGTCATGCAAGCCAGGGTGGCGATCAGGATCAGCGCCATGTAGAAGCAGGTGAAGCCATCGATGCGCAACAGCGGGGTGACGTCGATGGCACCGACGCCCAGAGCCGGGATGCAGGACAGCAGGGCCAGGTTGAGACCGATCACGCCCAGGGTCGGGATGATGGTGTGATCCCGCCGCCAGGCGATGCCCAGCATCACCACCACGGCGGTGAAGCCGGTGATGATGATCGGCAGGAGGGCGATGAAGTGTTCGTAGGTAAAGGTCATGGCGCTCTTACCGGGCGGAAACGAGAGAGGAGAAGGCTTCGCCGAGCCACTGCTGGACACCGGCCATGCTCGCGGCCGAGGTATCCAGCACCGGCTGCGGATAGACGCCGAGCAGCACCAGCAGCACGCCAAGCAACAGCAGCATCGACAGCTCCCGTGCGTTCAGACCCGGCAGAGCGCCTTCGGCCTTGGCCGGACCGAAGTACGCGCGGTGGATCATGATCAGCGAGTAGACCGAGGCGAACACCAGGCCGAAGGTGGCGATGACGGTGATCATCGGCACCACCGGGAAGGCGCCCAGCAGGATCAGGAATTCGCCGACGAAGTTGCCGGTACCCGGCAGACCCAGCGAGGCCGAGGCGAAGAACAGACTCAGCGCCGGCAGGTAGGGCACTCGCGCCCAGAGTCCGCCCATCTGGCGCATGTCACGGGTGTGCATGCGCTCATAGAGCTGGCCGCAGAGAATGAACAGGCCGGCGGCGGACAGGCCGTGGGCGATCATCTGCACCACCACGCCTTGCAGCGCCTGGGGGCTGCCGGAGTAGATGCCGATCAGCACGAAGCCCATGTGTGAGACGCTGGAGTAGGCCACCAGGCGCTTGATGTCGGTCTGGGCGAACGACAGGATGGCGCCGTAGAAGATGCCGATGATGCCCAGCCACATGGCGATCGGCGCGAATTCCGCAGAAGCGTTGGGGAACAACGGGATGGCGAAGCGCAGCAGGCCGTAGGCGGCGGTCTTGAGCAGGATGCCGGCGAGGTCGACGGAACCGGCGGTCGGCGCCTGGGCGTGGGCATCCGGCAGCCAGGAGTGCACCGGCACCACCGGCAGCTTCACCGCGAAGGCGATGAAGAAGCCCAGCATCAGCAGGTATTCCAGCTTGGGATCCAGTTGCAGCTGCAGCAGGTCTTCGTAGTCGAAGGTCAGGACGCCGGTGGCACCGTAGTTCACCAGCACCAGGGCGATGATCGCCACCAGCATGATCAGGCCGCTGGCCTGGGTGAAGATGAAGAACTTGGTGGCGGCGGTGATGCGGCTCTTCTTGCCGTCCGCGGAGCTATGGCCCCACAGCGCGATCAGGAAGTACATCGGCACCAGCATCATTTCCCAGAAGAAGAAGAACAGGAACAGGTCCAGCGCCAGGAACACCCCCACCACGCCGCCGATGATCCACAGCAGGTTGAGGTGGAAGAAGCCGACGTGGCGCTGCACTTCGCGCCAGGAGCAGGTCACCGCCAGCACACCGAGCAGGCCGGTGAGCAGGATCATCAGCAGCGACAGGCCGTCGAGGCCGAAGTGCAGGCTGATGCCGAAGCGCGGAATCCAGTTCATCTGGAATTCCGCGGTCCAGGCGGTTTCGGCGCCAGGGGCCGGAGCCAGGCTGTAGTCGCCGTGGGCCCACAGCCACAGGCCGAGCACCAGCTCCAGCAGCATGGTGAACAGAGCGATCCAGCGGGGCACCAGCGGGCCGGTCTTTTCCGTGAGGAAGCAGAGCAGGCCGCCGATGAAGGGGATCAGGATTAGCCAGGGCAGAAGCATGACGTGTACTTATCCTTAGTCAGGGGGTCAGGCCAGCAGCAGCGCGCCGAGCAGCAGCACGGCGCCTCCCACGATGGAAGCCGCGTACCAGCGCAGACGGCCGTTCTCGGTGATGCTCAGTGCCAGGTTGCCACCGCGGGCCAGCATCGGGATCAGGCCGATGGCCTGGTCGATGGGATCGCGGCGCAGCAGGCGGGCCAGCAGCAGGTACGGCTTGACGAAGATCAGGTCGTACAGCCAGTCGAAGCCCCAGGCGTGATACCACCAGGTCCCGAAGAAGCGACCCGGCGCGCTCTTGGCCAGGCCGTTCACGAAGGAACGCTTGCCGAGGAAGAGCAGGGCGGCCAAGAGGATACCGGCGATGGCGATGGCCCCCGAGGTGATTTCCAGCGAGTGCTTGGCTTCGCCACCGGCATGGCCGATGGATTCCGGCAGCACACCGGCCAGCGGCGGCACGATCATCGCGCCGACGAAGGTCGAAAGCACCAGCAGCACCGCCAGCGGCAGGTTGTGGGCGATGCCGTGGCCGGCATGGGCGTCGGTATGCGCCTGGCCGTGGAAGGTGATGAAGATCAGGCGGAAGGTGTAGATCGAGGTCAGGAAGGCACCGGCAAGGCCCGCATAGAGCAGGTAGGTGTGGCCGCTGGCCATGGCTTCCCAGAGGATCTCGTCCTTGGAGTAGAAGCCGGCGGTGACCAGCGGCAATGCCGCCAGCGCCGAACCACCCACCACGAAGCTGGCGTAGGCCAGGGGAATCTTCTTCCACAGGCCGCCCATCTTGAAGATGTTCTGCTCGTGGTGGCAGGCCAGGATCACCGAGCCCGAGGCGAGGAACAGCAGCGCCTTGAAGAAGGCGTGGATCATCAGGTGGAAGATCGCCGGTTGCCAGGCGCCGACACCCAGGGCCAGGAACATGTAGCCGATCTGGCTCATGGTCGAATAGGCCAGGATGCGCTTGATGTCGGTCTGCACCAGGGCGGCGAAACCGGCCAGCACCAGGGTCACGGCACCAACGATGCCGACCAGGTGCAGGATCTCCGGGGCCAGCAGGAACAGGCCGTGGGTCCGGGCGATCAGGTAGACGCCCGCGGTCACCATGGTCGCCGCGTGGATCAGGGCGGAGACCGGAGTGGGGCCGGCCATGGCGTCCGCTAGCCAGGTCTGCAGCGGCAGCTGGGCCGACTTGCCGACCGCGCCGCCGAGCAGGGCCAGGGTGGCCAGCACGATCAGCGGATCGCCGCTGGCGAAGACGTCGGGCGCCTTCTGCAGCAGCTCCTGGATGTCCAGGGTGCCCAGGGTCATGAACAGGATGAACAGACCGAAGGCCATGAAGACATCACCGACGCGGGTGACGATGAAGGCCTTCAGCGCGGCGTTGCCGTTGGCGCGCTCGCTGTAGTAGAAGCCGATCAGCAGATAGCTGCACAGGCCCACGCCTTCCCAACCGAAGTACAGCAGCAGCAGGTTGTCGCCGAGAACCAGCAGCAACATGCTGAAGATGAATAGGTTGGTGTAGGCGAAGAAGCGCGAGTAGCCCTCTTCACCGCGCATGTACCAGGACGCGAACAGGTGGATCAGGAAGCCGACGCCGGTGACCACGCCGAGCATGGTCAGCGACAGGCCGTCCAGGTAGAGCGCCATGTTGGGCGCGAAGCCCTCCACGTTCATCCACTGCCAGAGGACGAGGGTCAGGTGGCCGTCGGCGGGCGGCGCGACGTGGAAGTTCCAGCCGACCCAGGCGGCGACCAGCGCCGCCAGGCCCACCGAACCCACACCGATCAGCGCGGAGAGATTCTCCGACAGCCGACCGCGGGAAAAGGCCAGCAGGAAGTAGCCGACCAGGGGAAAGGCGAAGGTGAGGGGTAGCAGGTTCATCCGTGCATCTCGCTGGCGGCATCGACGTCGAGGGTGTGGAAGCGGCGATAGAGCTGCAGCAGGATCGCCAGGCCGATACTGGCCTCGGCGGCGGCCAGGCTCAGCACCAGGATGAACATCACCTGGCCGTCGGGAGCGCCCCAACGACTACCCGCGACCACGAAGGCCAGGGCGGCGGCGTTCATCATGATTTCCAGACTCATGAGCACGAAGAGGATGTTGCGGCGGACCATCAGGCCCACCAGGCCAAGGGCGAACAGGGCGCCGGCGAGGGCCAGGCCGTGTTCCAGAGGTATGGCGTTCATTGGCTGTTCTCCAGTCCTTGGCGACTCACTCGCCGATCCCGTCTTTGACGTCGCTGCGACCCAGGTGGTAGGCCGCGACCAGGGCACCCAGCAGCAGCATGGAGGCCAGTTCGACCGCCAGCAGATAGGGTCCGAACAGACTGATGCCCACGGCCTTGGCTTCCACCGAGGTGTGGCCGATGGCGGCGCCGCCCGGGGTGCGCGAGAGCACCACCAGCAGTTCCACCAGCAGCGCACCGGCCAGGATCGAAGGACCGATCCAGACCTTGGGGGTCAGCCACTTGCGCTCCTGCTCGGCGACGACCGGCCCGAGGTTGAGCATCATCACCACGAAGACGAACAGCACCATGATGGCGCCGGCGTAGACGATGATCTCCAGGGCCCCGGCGAAGGGCGCGCCCAGGGCGAAGAACACCATGGACACGGCCAGCAGCGAGATGATCAGGTACAGCAGCGCATGCACCGGATTGGTGTTGGTGATCACCCGGAAGGTGGCCAGGACGGCCACCCCAGCGGAGAAATAGAAGGCGAATTCCACGACAGCTCCTTAGGGCAGCAGGCTCTTCACGTTGATCGGCTCTGCCTCGCTTTGCGCGGCACCCTTGGGCTTGCCCGCGATGGCCATGCCGGCCACGCGGTAGAAGTTGTATTCCGGATACTTGCCCGGACCCGAGATCAGCAGGTCCTGCTTCTCGTACACCAGCTCCTGGCGCTTGAACTCGGACATCTCGAAATCCGGGGTCAGCTGGATGGCGGTGGTGGGGCAGGCCTCCTCGCACATGCCGCAGAAGATGCAGCGCGAGAAGTTGATGCGGAAGAACTCGGGGTACCAGCGGCCGTCTTCGGCTTCGGTCTTTTGCAGCGAGATGCAGCCGACCGGGCAGGCGACGGCGCACAGGTTGCACGCCACGCAGCGCTCCTGGCCGTCGGGGTCACGGGTGAGCACGATGCGGCCACGGTAGCGCGGCGGCAGGTACACGGGCTCCTCGGGGTATTGCAGGGTGTCGCGCTTGCGGAAGGCGTGGCCGAAGACCATCACCACGCTGCGCAACTGGGTGTAGGTGCCATGCAGGACGTGCAGGATTTCCTTGATCATGACGAATACCTCACTGGCCGATGGCCGGCGTGGCGCTATAGAGCACCACCGCACCGGTCACCAGCAGGTTGATCAGGGTCAGGGGCAGGCAGAACTTCCAGCTGAAGGCCATTACCTGGTCGTAGCGCGGACGCGGAATGGACGCGCGCAACAGGATGAAGATCATGATGAAGAAGGCGGTCTTCAGGGCGAACCAGACAAAGGACAGCCAGGGCAGGGTGTCCAGGAAGGGACCGTGCCAGCCGCCGAAGAACAGGGTCACCAGCAGCGCCGAGATCAGCACGATGCCGATGTACTCGCCGACGAAGAACATGCCCCACTTCATGCCCGCGTATTCGATGTGGTAACCGTCGGCGAGCTCCTGCTCGGCTTCCGGCTGATCGAAGGGGTGACGGTGGGTGACGGCGATGCCGGCGATGAAGAAGGTGCAGAAGCCGAAGAACTGGGGAACGATGAACCACCAACCCTGGTGCTGCGCCTCGACGATGTCCCTCATGTTGAAGGAACCGGTCACCGCGACGATGCCCATCACCGACAGACCCATGAACACCTCGTAGGAGAGGGTCTGGGCCGAGGCGCGCATGGCGCCCAGCAGCGAGAACTTGTTGTTGCTCGCCCAGCCGGCGAAGAGCACCGCATAGACGTTGACGCCGGCCATGGCGAAGAAGAACAGCAGGCCGATGTTCAGGTCCGCCACGCCCCAGGTGGGAGTGATCGGGATGACCGAGAAGGCCACCAGCAGCGACCCCATGGCGATCACCGGTGCCAGGGCGAAGATCATCTTGTCGGCGAACGGGGGCGTCCAGTCCTCCTTGAAGAACATCTTCAGCATGTCGGCGCCCAGCTGGAAGGCGCCGAAGGGACCGACCCGGTTGGGACCGTGGCGGTCCTGCCAGAGACCCAGCAGGCGCCGTTCGACGAAGCTCAGCAGCGCCCCGCAGATGACCACCGCCAGGAGGATGACGATGGCCTTGAGGACGCCGATCACCACGGCGATGAGGGTGGGGGTGAGCCAGGTCATGCCGCGGCCTCCTGCAGTCCTTCCACGGTGAGGCCGGCGAAGTCCACCGGAATCCCTTCGAAGCCGGCGGGCAGGCCAACCAGGCCGGCGGACAGCTCGGGCTTGATCTGCAGCGGCAGGCGCAATTCCTGACCAGCGACCTGCAGGCGCAACAGGGCACCCTCGTTGACGCCCAGGCGATCGGCATCGGCCTTGGCCAGCGCCACGTAGGCGGCTGGAATGCGCTCACGCACAGGTTCGGCGCGGGAAGAGGTCTCTTCGCTGCCGAACAGGTGGTACAGCGGCACGGCCTGGAAGCCGGACGCGGTACCGCGCACTGCGGCGGCCGGGACGGCGAACCAGCTCAGGCGATCGCCCTGGGTCTCGATCAGACGCACGCCCGGATCGCCGGCGCGCAGGTGACCACCGACCTCGTCCTGGAACTTGTTCCAGGCCTGGGGCGAGTTCCAGCCCGGAGACCAGGCGAAGGGGATCTGCTGACGCGGCTCGGCGCTGCCGGCATAGCCTTCCATGGAGAAGGCGAAGGCGGTGTCGGCGTCCTGGGGCGCACGCGGCTCGTGCACGCTGAGGTTGGCGCGCATGGAGGTGCGGCCGCTGTAGCGATGCGGTTCGCGGGCGAGCTTGAGGCCCTTCACCCGGAAGCTGGCATTGGGCGCGGCGTCGCGGATGCCGTCCAGATGCGGCGCAGCGGCGGCCACGGCGTCGGTGACATGGTCCAGCTGGGTCCAGTCCACCGGACGGTTGTCCAGGGTGTTGCGCAGGGCGTGCAGCCAGCGCCAGCCTTCGCGGACCAGGCTGGAAGGATCGTAGTAGCTCGGCTCATAGACCTGGAAGAAGCGCTGGGCGCGACCTTCCTGGCTGACCAGGGTACCGTCGCCTTCGGCGAAGCTCGCCGCCGGCAGCACCAGATCGGCACGCTGGGCGGTAGCGGTGCGCTGGTGATCCAGCACCACCAGCACCTGGGCGCGCGCCAGGGCCTGATCCACCCGCTGGGCAGGGGCGCGGCGATAGAGGTCGTTCTCCAGCACCACCAGGGCATCGGCCTGGCCGTTTTCCAGGGCCGCGAAGGCGTCTTCGACGGACTCGCCGCCGTACAGCGCCAGGCCCAGGCTGTTGGCTTCGGGCACCACCAGGCTCAGGGAGCCGGCCTTGCCCTTGGCGGCCAAGGCCTTGGCCAGGTTGGCGGCGGCCTCGATCAGCGCCGGCTCACCCAGGGAGGTGCCGGAAACCACCAGCGGACGTTCGGCCGCCAGCAGGGTCTCGGCCAGCAGGCGCGCCTGCTCGGCGACCTCGTCGCTCAGGCCATCGACGGCAGGGGCGCTGGCGTCGATGGCATGGGCCACGGCATGGCCGAAACGGGCCAGTTCCAGCGGCGAGCCATGCAGACGGGCGTCGGCGACGTCGTCCAGGCGGGTGGCGGCGACGCTGGCGATGAACAGCGGATTGCGCTCGCTCTGGCCGATGTTCTGCACGGCAGCGTTCAGCCAGGGCTGGATCTTCTGCGCCGCGGCCATGGCCTCGGGCTTGCCCTTGACGGACTGCCGCAGGGACAGCGCCAGGCGGGCCGCGGTCTGGGTCAGATCCTCGCCGAGGACAAAGACGGCATCGTGCTTTTCCATGGCGCGCAGGGTCGGGACGGGCAGGGGGCTATCCTTGAGGACCTGCAGCACCAGGCGCACGTTGGCCAGGTCACGGGCGCTCATGCCGCTGTAGAAGTTCTCGGCGCCGACCAGTTCGCGCAAGGCATGGTTGCTTTCCAGGCTGGCACGCGGCGAGCCGATGCCGATCACCTTCTTACCGCGCAGCAGCAGGGCCGCGCGATCCAGGGCAGCGTCGATCCCGGTTTCCAGGCTTCCATCTTTCAGCAGGGCCTGGCGCGGCCGATCCTTGCGATTGACATAGCCATAGCCGAAGCGGCCACGGTCGCAGAGGAAATACTGGTTCACCGAGCCGTTGAAGCGGTTCTCGATGCGGCGCAGTTCGCCATAGCGCTCGCCGGGGCTGATGTTGCAGCCCGAAGAGCAGCCATGGCAGATGCTCGGGGCGAACTGCATGTCCCACTTGCGGTTGTAGCGCTCGGAGTGGGTCTTGTCGGTGAATACCCCGGTGGGGCAGACCTCGGTCAGGTTGCCGGAGAATTCGCTCTCCAGGGCACCGTCCTCGACGCGGCCGAAATAGACGTTGTCGTGGGCGCCGTAGACGCCCAGATCCGTACCGCCGGCGTAATCCTTGTAGTAGCGCACGCAGCGATAGCAGGCGATGCAGCGGTTCATCTCGTGAGCGACGAACGGGCCGAGGTCCTGGTTCTGGTGGGTACGCTTGGTGAAGCGATAGCGGCGCTTGTTGTGACCGGTCATCACCGTCATGTCCTGCAGGTGGCAGTGGCCGCCTTCTTCGCAGACCGGACAGTCGTGGGGATGGTTGGTCATCAGCCATTCGATGACCGAGCTGCGGAATTCCTTGGCTTCGGCGTCTTCGATGGAGATGTAAGTCTTGTCGCTGGACGGCGTCATGCAGGACATGACCAGGCGCCCGCGGGTGTCATTCTCGTCGGCGAACTGCTTCACCGCGCACTGGCGGCAGGCGCCGACGCTGCCCAGCGCCGGGTGCCAGCAGAAATAGGGGATGTCGAGCCCCAGGGACAGGCAGGCTTCGAGGAGGTTGTCCGCCCCGTCGACCTCGTACGTCTTGCCGTCTACGTGGATAGTGGCCATAGGGTTTTCTTCTCACCCGCGCAGGGCGGGTCTGGCTAATGGGAAAACGTTCGCGCCGCCCTGACGATCGCCGGAGGCGGCGCCGGCCGGAGCGGGTCCGGCCAGAAAGCGATGGAAGCGACCCCCGCGGGGGCCGATCCTCAGGTCACGCTCGCCGAAGCAGTCGGCCGTGGCTCGGTTGGCGCCTTGCGCACACCGGCCTCGAACTCTTCGCGGAAATACTTGATGGCACTACCCAGGGGCTCGACGGCACCCGGTGCGTGGGCACAGAAGGTCTTGCCCGGGCCGAGGAAGTTGACCAGTTGCAGCAGGGTGTCCAGATCGCCCTGCTGCCCCTCGCCCTTTTCCAGGCTGCGCAGGAGCTTGACGCTCCAGGGCAGGCCGTCGCGGCAGGGGGTGCACCAGCCACAGGATTCCCGGGCGAAGAACTCCTCCATGTTGCGCAGCAGCGAGACCATGTTGACGCTGTCGTCCACGGCCAGGGCCAGACCGGTACCCATGCGGGTACCGACCTTGCCGATGCCGCCGGCGTACATCTGCGCCGAGAGGTGCTCGGGCAGCAGGAAGCCGGTACCGGCGCCACCGGGCTGCCAGCACTTGAGTTTGAAGCCGTCGCGCATGCCGCCGGCGTAGTCCTCGAACAGCTCCTGGGCGGTGATGCCGAAGGGCAGTTCCCAGACGCCGGGATTCTTCACCTTGCCGGAGAAACCCATGAGCTTGGTGCCCATGTCTTCGCTGCCTTCGCGGGCCAGGCTCTTGTACCAGTCGACGCCACCCGCGACGATGCCCGGCACGTTGCACAGGGTCTCGACGTTGTTGACGCAGGTCGGCTTGCCCCAGACGCCGACGGCCGCGGGGAAGGGCGGCTTGGAGCGCGGGTTGGCGCGGCGGCCTTCCAGGGAGTTGATCAGCGCGGTCTCTTCGCCACAGATGTAGCGACCGGCGCCGGTGTGGACGAACAGTTCGAAGTCGAAGCCACTGCCGAGGATGTTCTTGCCCAGCAGGCCGGCAGCCTTGGCTTCTTCCACCGCGCGCCGCAGGTTGGCGGCGGCGTCGACGTATTCGCCGCGCAGGAAGATATAGCCGCGATAGGCCTTGAGCGCCCGGGCACTGATCAGCATGCCTTCCACCAGCAGATGCGGCAGCTGCTCCATGAGCAGGCGGTCCTTCCAGGTGTTGGGCTCCATCTCGTCCGCGTTGCACAGCAGGTAGCGGATGTCGAGGGATTCGTCCTTGGGCATCAGGCCCCACTTCACGCCGGTGGGAAAGCCCGCACCGCCACGGCCCTTGAGGCCGGAGTCCTTGACTTCCTGGACGATGGCATCGGGGGCCAGCTCGGTCAGCGCCTTGCGCGCCGCGGCGTAGCCGTCCTTCGCCTGGTATTCCTCCAGCCAGACCGGGGCGCCGTCTTCACGCAGGCGCCAGGTCAGGGGGTGGGTCTCGGGGGTACGGGCGATGCTGTTGGCAGGCCCGAAGGAGGTCAGTCTCATGCGTATCCCTCCAGCAGTTTGGCCACGCCCGCGGGTTGGACATCGCCATGGGTGTCGTCGTCGATCATCAGCGCCGGGGCCTTGTCGCAATTGCCCAGGCAGCAGACCGGTAGCAGGGTGAAGCGGCTGTCGCCGGTGGTCTGGCCCAGGCCGATGCCCAGCTGCCGCTGGATCTCGCCAACCACGGATTCGTGGCCGCCGATGTAGCAGGTCATGCTGTCGCACACCCGGATGATGTGGCGGCCGACCGGTACGCGGAAGATCTGGCTGTAGAAGGTGGCCACGCCCTCGACGTCGCTGGCGGGAATGCCCAGCACTTCGCCGATGGCGTAGATGGCGCCGTCCGGCACCCAGCCACGTTCCTTCTGGACGATCTTCAGGGCCTCGATGGACGCCGCGCGCGGGTCCTCGTAGTGGTGCATCTCGTGCTCGATGGCCGAGCGCTCGGTTTCGCTCAGGACGAAACGGTCGGTTTGGATCAGGGTTTCGGTGCTCATGCTCAGCGGTCCACGTCGGCCATGACGAAGTCGATACTGCCCAGGTAGGCAATCAGGTCGGACACCATGCTGCCGCGGATGACGGCCGGGATCTGCTGCAGGTGCGGGAAGCTCGGCGTCCGGATGCGGGTGCGGTAGCTCATGGTGCTGCCGTCGCTCGTCAGGTAATAGCTGTTGGCGCCCTTGGTCGCCTCGATCATCTGGAAGGCTTCGCCCGCCGGCATCACCGGACCCCAGGACACCTGCAGGAAGTGGGTGATCAGGGTCTCGATGTGCTGCAGGGTGCGCTCCTTGGGCGGCGGCGTGGTCAGCGGGTGATCCGCCTTGTACGGGCCTTCGGGCATGTGCTGCAGACACTGCTCGATGATGCGCAGGCTCTGGCGCATCTCCTCGACGCGCAGCATGCCGCGGTCGTAGCAGTCGCCGTTGTGGGCGATGGGCACTTCGAATTCGAAGTTTTCGTAGCCGGAGTAGGGGCGGGCCTTGCGCAGGTCGAAGTCCAGACCGGTCGCGCGCAGGTTGGGACCGGTGACACCCCACTCCAAGGCTTCCTTGGTGTTGTAGACGGCGACGTTCTTGGTCCGGCCGATGAGGATGCTGTTCTTCATCGCGGCCTTTTCGTACTCGTCCAGACGCTTGGGCATCCAGTCGAGGAATTCGCGGACCAGCTTGTCCCAGCCACGTGGCAGGTCGTGGGCGACGCCGCCGATGCGGAACCAGGCGGGGTGCATGCGGAAGCCGGTGATGGCCTCGATCACCTTGTAGGCGCGCTGACGGTCGGTGAAGGTAAAGAACACCGGGGTCATGGCGCCGACGTCCTGGATATATGTACCCAGGTACAGCAGGTGGCTGTTGATGCGGAAGAACTCGGCCATCATCACGCGGATGAAGTCGACCCGCGACGGCACCTTGATGCCGGCGAGCTTTTCCACCGACAGGACGTAGGGCAGGTTGTTCATCACCCCGCCCAGGTAGTCGATCCGGTCGGTATAGGGGATGTAGCTGTGCCAGGACTGGCGCTCGGCCATCTTCTCGGCGCCGCGGTGGTGGTAGCCGATCTCCGGCACGCAGTCGACGATCTCTTCGCCGTCCAGCTGCAGGATGATGCGGAACGCACCGTGGGCAGAGGGGTGGTTCGGACCCAGGTTGAGGAACATGAAGTCGGAATTCTCCGCGTGCTCCTTCATGCCCCATTCCTCGGGCTTGAATCTCAGGGTTTCCTGTTCGAGATCCTGCTTGGCGGCGTTCAGCGCATAGGGATCGAACTCGGTGGCGCGCGCCGGATAGTCCTTGCGCAGCGGGTGACCCTGCCAGTTGTCGGCCATCAGCATGCGCTTGGGCAGCGGGTGACCGTCGAAGTGGATGCCGTACATGTCCAGCACTTCCCGCTCGTACCAGTTGGCATTGGGGAAGATGCCGGTGGCGGTGGGCAGGCGCAGGTCGTTGGCGGACAGGGCCACCTTGAGCATCACATCACTGTTACGGTCGATGGACAGCAGGTGGTAGAAAACGGTGAAGTCCGCGTTGGGCAGGCCGCGGCGGTGAGTCCGCAGGCGCTCGTCCACGCCATGCAGGTCGTAGAGCATGACGTAGGGGCGGGGCAGGTTGCGCAGGAAGCGCAGTACTTCGATGATTCTTTCGCGCGCCACCCAGATCACCGGCATGCCGGTACGGGTGTCTTGCAGGGTCAGGGCGTCGGCGCCGAATTGGCCCTGGAGTTCGCCAACCACCGACGCTTCGCCGGCAGGGGCGAGCGCAGAGGCGGACAGAGCGGTGTCTGCGGTCATGATGTTCCGTCGCTAATCGATCGTCGTCAGCGTGCAGGTCCCGAAGGGGACTTACACTTCGTCTGGGCTGCGCAGGTTGGTGACCTGGATGCGGCGCTCGCGGTTCTGCTCGCGCTGCGAGGGCATCTCGGCGCGGTAGATACCCTGGTCGCCCACCACCCAGGAAAGGGGGCGGCGCTCTTCACCGATGGAGTCCTGCAGGAGCATCAGGCCCTGGAGGAAGGCTTCGGGGCGAGGCGGGCAGCCGGGCACATAGACGTCGACGGGCAGGAACTTGTCCACGCCCTGAACGACCGAGTAGATGTCGTACATACCGCCGGAGTTGGCGCAGGCGCCCATGGAGATCACCCACTTGGGTTCCAGCATCTGCTCGTACAGGCGCTGGATGACCGGGGCCATCTTCATGAAGGGGGTGCCGGCGATGACCATGAAGTCGGCCTGGCGCGGCGAGGCCCGGATGACTTCGGCGCCGAAGCGGGCGATGTCGTGGGGCGCCGTGAAGGCGGTGGTCATCTCCACATAGCAGCAGGACAGGCCGAAGTTGTACGGCCACAGGGAATTCTTTCGCCCCCAATTGACCGCGCCCCGCAGGACATCTTCGAGCTTGCCCATGAAGATGCTGCGGTTGACCTGACTTTCGACGGGGTCGGCCACGGTTTCCCGCTGGCCGGCCGGATAGCGGTCTACTGCCGCATCGGGATCGATCCGGGTGAGATTGTATTGCATTGCCAAAGCCTCATTGTTTCGACTTCGCCTGCCGCTCGCGACGGCTCGCAGGCGCCCAATCGAGCGCTCCGATTCGCCACAGGTAGACAAGACCCGCCAACAGAATTGCTATGAAAATGGAGGCTTCCACGAAGCCGGCCCATCCCGATTCACGGATGGACACCGACCAGGCGAAGAGAAAGAGGGCTTCGACGTCGAAGATCACGAAGAGCATCGCGACCAGGTAGAACTTGGCAGAGAGACGGAGACGGGCACCCCCGGTGGGGACGATGCCGGACTCGAAGGGGTCGTTCTTGCTACGGCCTACGGCTTTGCTACCGAGGAGGCTCGAGACTCCGAGCATGAAGGCGATCAGACCGACCACGCCCAGGAGAAATACCGCGAAGCTCCAGTTGTGGGTCAGTAGGCTGATCGACTCAGACATGCTTTGAATCCTTAATTATTGGGTATCAGGCGCTATCAGTGCGACACGGTGTCGCAAGACAGACAGATTTTATGCTCTATCGATTCATTCTGTAAATTTATTGGTCCAAAAAGATTCTATTGGACTGCTTTGAATCAAACTAAACAGAACTTCCGATTTATTTGAGAATGAATATAAGAATTATTCTCAAATAACTTCCTGCTGTTCCTGTGTCCTAGATTGCCAGGCGCGGCAGGAGTTCTGCCGTTCGCCGGTTTGCTAGTCGATGAGGTCGGCGCGGATGCTCAGCTGACGATCGTCACGGCCTTCGGTGGAGTAGTGGCGGACAAGGCCGCTCCGGTCGCCCTCGATCTGCTGCCGGAAGCCGCCCAGGTCCAGCCACTGGCCCAGGGGGCCGCTGATGCGGGTGGCGGCGCTCTGGGTCTGCACCGTGCCCGGACGCATGGCGGCGGCCCGGTCATCGACGCTGCTGATGTCCAGGTGTACCAGATTGCCGCTCAGTCGGGCGGTGACCTGAAAGCCCCGTTCGAGGCGGCGATAATCGGTCTGGGCGTAGCTCTGACCATAGGGCGAGGTCTGGTAGGTAGTCACCGGGACGTCTTCACCGAAGCGGATGAAGGCGGGGTAGCCCTCGGTGACCTGGACGCGCTGGGCGCCATCCTCCCTCTGGTCGGTGCTGTCTTCGATGATGCGTACCTGGGGCGCACGCACGTCGCCGTTTACCGAATAACCCTGACTGGCGCCCGAGCTGCCGGCACGGGTGGCCAGGGTGATGAGCAGGCGCCGCGGTTGGGTGTCCAGCTGGGCCAGCAGACTCTTGAGTTCGGCCAGCTTGGCCGGCTCGGCATTGACGATCAGCTGATTGCCGTAGACGTTGACCTGGCCTTCATTGCCAAGGACGGCTTGCAGGGTGGGCAGCAGATCGTCGGCGGTGCGGTATTGCAGGGGTATGACCTCGGTACGAGGCGCCGCCCAGACGGTGGCCGTCGCCAGCAGCAGGAACGCCAGCAGACCTTTCACAGCACCATCCTCCGCAGTTCCTGATCCGGCTGGCTGCTGGCCCAGAGGCGATCGAAGACCTGCTGCTGAACCTTGACGGCGGCGCGGTCGCCGTAGCGGACGAAGCCCGTGGGTGCGCTGCCCGTGCGGCGCAGCAGGGCCTGGTCGTCGACGATGAGGCAACTACCTTCCGGTTGCCGATCGGCCGGTGGCCGCCGGATAAGCAGATTGCTGGTCAGGCGCTGCGCCAGGGCGATGAGCCTGTGCCCCTGGCGCATGGCGAGGGCGCTGTCGTTGATGAGGATGCGGACCTGATGCCGCGGATGGCCCAGCAGCAGACGCTTGATCGCCGCTTCGACGGCGAGGTTGTCGTAGAGCGGTGCTTCCAGATCGGGCGTCTGGATGCTCAGCTGGCGGCTGGCTTGGCCGATGAGGCGGACACCGTGCTCACGCAGGGCGTCCAGGCCTTCGAGGCGCAGGGCGAGGTCCTGGCCGAGCTGGGGTTCGGGCAGTCCGTCCAGGGTCAGATCGGCAAAGGACTCGTCCACGGCGGCTCCCTATCACTCGTCGTCGTCTTCTCCGGCGAAGATCAGGCTGCCCTGCTGGAGCAGTTCGCGGATCAGGCGCATGGCATCGTCGTCCTGCAGCCATGGCGCGAGATTGGCCTCGTGCAGGACGTCCGCCGAGCATAGCAGGTCGAGCAGCGGTTGCAGCCGCATGGGCAGCAGGCGGCTCTGGCCGCTGGCGAAGACCATCACCTCGTCTTCCAGGCGACTCCAGGCGATGCGGCCACAGGGGTTGCGCATCAGCAGGGCGCCTTCGTCGAGTTCCTTGCGCAGCTGCTTGGCGCTGAGGTTTTCTCCGGCGACGCGCTCCGGGTAGCGCGGCTCGGTCATGTGCTGGCCGAACCAGGCCAGCAGCAGGCGATCGTCGCTCAGGTGGCGCTCCATGAGGCCGCGCAGGCGTTCGATGGCCTCGGGCGGGATCTCCGCCGGATGCTCGCTGGCCGGGGCGCAGCCGGCGTCGCTGTAGCGCTCGTCCTCGGGGATGAACTGGTTGAGGAAGTCGGTGAAGTGGGTGAGCACCTCGCCGGCACTGGGGGCGCGGAAGCCGATGGAGTAGGTCATGCACTCGTCTTCGGCGATGCCGTCGTGGGCGAGGCCCGGCGGCAGATAGAGCATGTCGCCCGGTTCCAGCACCCATTCGTCGGTCTGCTGGAAGTCGGCGAGGATCTTCAGCTCCAGGCCGTCGATCAGCGGGCTGTCGGCGGTGCACGGCTGACCGATGCGCCAGCGGCGACGGCCATGGCCCTGCAGCAGGAAGACGTCATAGTGATCGTAGTGGGGGCCGACACCGCCACCGGGGGCGGCGTAGCTGATCATGACGTCGTCGACACGCCAGCTGGGCAGGAAGCGGAAGGCCTCCAGCACCTCGGCCACCTCGGGGACGAACTGGTCGACCGATTGCACCAGCAGGGTCCAGTCGCGCTCGGGCAGGCTGGCGAAGGTGTCTTCCGGCAGCGGGCCGCGGCGCAGCTCCCAGGTGCGGTCCTGGCCGATGATCAGGCGGGATTCGATTTCCTCTTCCAGCGACAGGCCGGCCAGCTCGTCCGGTTCCAGGGGGCTCTGGAAGTCCGGGATGGCCTGGCGGATCAGCAGGGGCTTCCGCTGCCAGTAGTCGCGGAGGAATTCACGGGCGGTCAGGCCGCCGAGCAGTTGCAGGGGTTGATCCGGGTTCATGCACACCTCGCGCAATGAAAAACGCCCGGCGAGGCCGGGCGTGAAAAAAAGGCAGCCTCAGAACCTGTTCACGATTTCGCGAGCTAGAGCCAAACAAGGCGAAAAGGCCTGAGGAAGCGGACCGGGCTCGCGAACGAGTTTACGAGTGGTAGATGAGCATTCCGAAGGCATTTTCAACGCCGTTTGGCCGACGCGCAGCAGATCGTGGGCAGGTTCTCAGACCCGACGGGCCTGTTCGGCGGCGTTACCGATATAGCCGGCCGGGGTCAGCTGGCGCAGTTCGGCCTTGGCGGCTTCGGGGATTTCCAGGCCGTCGATGAAGTCCTGCAGGGCGCTGGCGCTGATGCCCTTGCCGCGGGTCAGCTCCTTGAGCTTCTCGTAGGGGTTGGCCACGCCATAGCGGCGCATCACGGTCTGCACCGGCTCGGCCAGGACTTCCCAGCAGGCGTCCAGGTCTTCGGCGATGCGCGCGGCGTTGAGCTCCAGCTTGCCGATGCCCTTGAGGGTGGCTTCGTAGGCGATCACGCCGTGGGCCAGACCGGTACCCAGGTTGCGCAGCACGGTGGAGTCGGTCAGGTCACGCTGCCAGCGGGAGATCGGCAGCTTGCTGGCCAGGTGCTGGAGGATGGCGTTGGCGATGCCCAGGTTGCCTTCGGAGTTCTCGAAGTCGATGGGGTTGACCTTGTGCGGCATGGTCGAGGAGCCGATCTCGCCGGCCACGGTCTTCTGCTTGAAGTAGCCGAGGGAGATGTAGCCCCAGATGTCCCGGTCGAAGTCGATCAGGATGGTGTTGAAGCGGGCGATGGCGTCGAACAGCTCGGCGATGTAGTCGTGCGGCTCGATCTGGGTGGTGTAGGGGTTCAGGGTCAGGTCGAGGTCGTCTTCGATGAAGGTGCGCGCATTGGCTTCCCAGTCGACGTCCGGGTAGGCGGACAGGTGGGCGTTGTAGTTGCCCACCGCGCCGTTGATCTTGCCCAGCGGGCGGATGGCGGCGATCTGCTCGATCTGGCGCTCCAGGCGATAGACCACGTTGGCCAGTTCCTTGCCCAGGCTGGTGGGGGAGGCGGGCTGGCCATGGGTGCGCGAGAGCATGGGCACGTCGGCGAAGCGATGGGCCAGCACGCGGATCTCGCCGGCGATCTGGCGCATCAGCGGCAGCAGCACCTGGTCACGGCCTTCGCGCAGCATCAGCGCGTGGGACAGGTTGTTGATGTCCTCGGAGGTGCAGGCGAAGTGGATGAATTCGCTGACCGCGGCCAGTTCCGGCAGGCCGGCGACCTCTTCCTTGAGCAGGTACTCGATGGCCTTGACGTCGTGGTTGGTGGTGCGCTCGATGTCCTTGACCCGCTGCGCCTGCTCGACGCTGAACTCGGTGGCCAGCTTGTCCAGCAAGGCATTGGCCTCGGTGGAGAAGGGCGCGACCTCGGGAATGCCCGCGTGGGCGGCCAGGCGCTGCAGCCAGCGGACCTCGACCTGGGCGCGGAAACGGATCAGGCCGAATTCGCTGAAGATGGGGCGCAGGGCGGCGGTCTTGCCGGCGTAACGGCCGTCGATGGGCGATACGGCGGTGAGCGAGGAGAGCTGCATGGGCATTCTCTTGGTAGCGGGGGAGAAAGGGGCGGAATTCTACACGCAAAGGCCGGGGCTGTAGTACCGCCGCCGGCCAATCCGGGGTCAGCCGTTGCGCAGGGGGTAGAGGTTGTCGAGCAGCTTGCGGCGATTGAGCACCAGCTGCCAGCGATGACCGCCGAGCTGGCGCCACAGGCGGGCCGAGCGAATGCCGGCCAGCAGCAGGGCGCGCACCCGCGATGCGGTGGCGGATTGCTGCAGGTAGCGCATCTCGCCATGCACCTGGATGCGCTGCTTGAAGGTGCTCAGGGTGTCCTCGTAGAGCCCCCCGCAGGCGGCGATGACGTTCTCGTGGGCTACCCCGAAGTGCTCGACCTGGGACTGGATCTGGGTGAGGCGCCGGCCGATGAGGTCGAGCAGGTCGCCGCGCTTCTCCAGCTTGCGTTCCAGGGCGGTCATCGCCAGGGCATAGCGCAGGGGCTCGCGCTGCAAGCTGTTGGGATTGCGCTCCAGGGTGCTGGAGAGGGCGCCCAGGCCCTCGCGCAGGGGCGCGACATGGCCGCCGTAGACCTCCAGGGTGCTGCCCGGATCCCGCACCAGCAGGCTGCCGAGCAGGCAGGCCAGGGGTTCTTCGGCGACCTGGCCGGTGCGTGCCAGCTGGTCGACCAGCACGGCGGCCTGGAAGACGCCGCCCAGGGCGATGAGTTGTTCCTGGGTGCGATTCATGCGGCGGGCGCCTCGGCGCAGGCGGGTTGGTAATGTTCGATCACACCGCCGCCCAGGCAGACGTCGCCGTCGTAGAAGACCACCGACTGGCCGGGAGTCACGGCGCGCTGGGGTTCGTCGAAGACCACCCGGTAGCCGGCGCCCTGGCGCTCGATCTGGCAGGGCTGGTCCTGCTGGCGATAGCGGACCTTGGCGGTGAGGCGGCGCGGTTGGGTGAACTCCAGCTCATTGACCCAGAACATCTCGCTGACGGTCAGGGCCTCGGCGAACAGCCAGGGGTGGGCATTGCCCTGACCGACGATCAGCACGTTGCGGGTCAGGTCCTTGCTCAGCACGTACCAGGGATCGTCACCGGCGTCCTTCATGCCGCCAATGCCCAAGCCCTGGCGCTGGCCGATGGTGTGGTACATCAGGCCATGGTGGCGGCCGATGACCTCGCCGGTGGTGGTCTCGATGTCGCCCGGCTGGGCCGGCAGGTACTGCTTGAGGAAGTCGCTGAAACGGCGCTCGCCGATGAAACAGATACCGGTGGAGTCCTTCTTGCGCGCGGTGGCCAGGCCATGCAGCTCGGCGATGGCGCGGACCTCGGGCTTTTCCAGCTCGCCCACCGGGAAGAGGGTGCGCGCCAGCTGCTCGCCACCCACGGCGTGGAGGAAATAGCTCTGGTCCTTGTTGGCGTCCAGACCCTTGAGCAGCAGGGTCTGGCCGTCGATGTCGCGACGGCGCACATAGTGACCGGTGGCGATCAGGTCGGCGCCCAGGGCCAGGGCATAGTCGAGGAACGCCTTGAACTTGATCTCGCGGTTGCAGAGGATGTCCGGATTCGGCGTCCGGCCGGCCTTGTATTCGGCGAGGAAGTGCTCGAAGACGTGGTCCCAGTACTCGGCGGCGAAGTTGGCCGTGTGCAGCTTGATGCCGATGCGGTCGCAGACCGCCTGGGCATCGGCCAGGTCTTCCTTGGCCGTGCAGTACTCGGTGCCGTCGTCCTCGTCCCAGTTCTTCATGAACAGGCCCTCGACCTGGTAGCCCTGCTCCTTGAGCAAGAGGGCCGAGACCGAGGAATCCACTCCGCCGGACATGCCGACGATGACGCGGGTGCCGTTCACTTCAAAAACCTCTCATATCTACGATCATCGACAGGGGATAGCGGTGCCCGTCCAGGTATTTCTCGATGGCGTCCAGGACCAGGGGGCTGCGCAGTCGGGCCTGCTCGGCGCGGATCTCGTCGAGCGTCAGCCACACCGCGCGGGTGATGTCGGCGTCCAGCGCGCGCCCGGGCTCGTGGGCCAGGGGCCGGGCATGGAAGGCCGTGCGATAGTAGGTCACGCCATTGGCCGGGGCGACATAGAGGCCGATGCCGATCACGCCCAGGATCTCCACCTGCCAGGCGGTTTCTTCCAGGGTCTCGCG
This sequence comes from Pseudomonas sp. JUb52, assembly GCF_004341115.1. NCBI lineage: Bacteria > Pseudomonadati > Pseudomonadota > Gammaproteobacteria > Pseudomonadales > Pseudomonadaceae > Pseudomonas > Pseudomonas sp. JUb52. Next base: position 10,628 of record NZ_SLYS01000014.1, on the reverse strand, counting down.
CCGCGCCGCCTCGATCAGGCTCTCGCCCGGCTCCAGGTGCCCGGCTGGCTGGTTGAGCACCAGGCGACCTTGCTTCTCTTCTTCCACCAGCAGGAAGCGACCGGCGTCTTCCACCACGGTGGCCACGGTGACGTGGGCGTGCCAATCCATCTCGGACTCCGCTATCGGTAATCGCGCAGTATACGCCTTAAGCTTTGCCGGTCCCAAATGCAGCGAACCCCGGCCGGGGCCGGGGTTCGCTTGATCACCCATAAAGGCTGCGGACGCAGCCCTCAGGTTCAGCCCTTGAGCTGTTCCAGGGCGGCGTTGAGCGTGGCGCTCGGACGCATGGCCTGGCGGGTCTTGGCCTGGTCGGGGTGGTAGTAGCCACCGATGTCCACGGCCTGGCCCTGGACGCCGTTCAGCTCGGCGACCACCTTGGCTTCGTCCGCGGTCAGCGACTTGGCCACCGGCTCGAACTGCGCCTTGAGCTGGGTGTCGTCATTCTGCTCGGCCAGGGCCTGGATCCAGTACAGCGCCAGGTAGAAGTGGCTGCCGCGGTTGTCCAGTTCACCCGCCTTGCGCGACGGCGACTTGTTGCTGTCGAGGAACTTGCCATTGGCCTGATCCAGGGTCTTGGCCAGGATCTTGGCCTTGGCGTTACCGGTGGTCTCGCCCAGGTGGTTCAGGGATTCGGCCAGGGCCAGGAATTCGCCCAGGGAATCCCAGCGCAGGTGGTTTTCCTGCACGAACTGCTGGACGTGCTTGGGCGCGGAGCCGCCGGCACCGGTCTCGAACAGGCCGCCGCCATTCATCAGCGGGACGATGGACAGCATCTTGGCGCTGGTGCCCAGTTCCATGATGGGGAAGAGGTCGGTCAGGTAGTCGCGCAGGACGTTGCCGGTCACCGAGATGGTGTCCTCGCCCTTGCGGATGCGCTCCAGGGACACGCGGGTGGCTTCCTCGGGCGCCAGGACACGGATGTCCAGGCCGTTGGTGTCGTGGTCCTTGAGGTAGCGCTCGACCTTGGCGATGACCTGGGCGTCGTGGGCGCGATTCTGGTCCAGCCAGAAGATGGCCGGGGTGCCGCTGGCACGGGCGCGGTTGACGGCGAGCTTGACCCAGTCCTGGATCGGCGCGTCCTTGGTCTGGCACATGCGCCAGATGTCACCGGCCTCGACCGGATGCTCGAAGACCACCTTGCCCTGGTCGTCGGTCACGCGCACGGTACCGTCGGTGGGGATCTGGAAGGTCTTGTCGTGGGAGCCGTATTCCTCGGCCTTCTGCGCCATCAGGCCGACGTTGGGCACGCTGCCCATGGTGCTGGGATCGAAGGCGCCGTGCTGCTTGCAGTCCTCGATCACCACCTGGTAGACGCCGGCATAGCAGCGGTCTGGGATGATGGCCTTGGTGTCCTGCAGGTTGCCTTCGGCGTTCCACATCTTGCCGGAGTCACGGATCATGGCCGGCATGGAGGCGTCGACGATGACGTCGCTCGGCACGTGCAGGTTGGTGATGCCCTTGTCGGAGTTGACCATGGCCAGCGCCGGACGCTGGGCGTACTGGGCGTCGAAATCGGCCTTGATGGCGGCCTGGGTGGCTTCCGGCAGGCTGGACAGGCGGGCGTAGAGGTCGCCGATGCCGTTGTTGCGGTCGAAGCCGGCTTCTTTCAGGGCGCCTTCGTGCTTGGCCAGGACGTCCTTGTAGAACTCGCCGACGATGATGCCGAACATGATGGGGTCGGAGACCTTCATCATGGTGGCCTTCAGGTGCACGGAGAACAGCACGCCCTTGGCCTTGGCGTCTTCGATCTGAGCGGCGATGAAGCTCTGCAGGGCCTTGCGGCTCATGGTCGAGGCGTCGACGATCTCGCCGGCCTTGACCGCGGTCTTCTCTTTCAGGACCTTGCTGCCGCCGTCCTTGCCGATCAGTTCGATCTTCAGGCTGCCAGCGTTCTCGATGGTGGCCGAGCGCTCGCTGCCATAGAAGTCATGGGCGTCCATGTGGGCGACGTGGGACTTGGAGTCGGCGCTCCAGGCACCCATGCGATGGGGGTGCTTGCGGGCGTAGTTCTTGACCGACAGCGGCGCGCGGCGGTCGGAGTTGCCTTCGCGCAGGACCGGATTCACGGCGCTGCCCTTGACCTTGTCGTAACGCGCCTTGACGTCCTTTTCCTTGTCGTCCTTGGGCTCGTCCGGATAGTCCGGCAGGGCGTAACCCTGACCCTGCAGTTCCTTGATCGCGGCCTTGAGCTGCGGAACCGAGGCGCTGATGTTGGGCAGCTTGATGATGTTGGCTTCGGGAGTGGTGGCCAGTTCGCCGAGTTCGGCGAGGTGGTCGGAGATGCGCTGCTCTTCCTTCAGGTACTCGGGGAAGAGGGCGATGATGCGGCCGGCAAGGGAGATGTCACGGGTTTCGAGGGCGACGCCGGAGGAGGCGGTGATGGCCTCGACGATGGGGAGCAGCGAATAGGTCGCCAGGGCGGGCGCTTCGTCGGTCAGGGTGTAGATGATCTTCGACGTGGTGGACATGTCTTGCTTTAACTCCTCTTTATCACAGCTGTGGCGCGAAGCCGGGCGAGCGAGGATCGACCCTTGAGTCGATAGACGCCCCAAGAAGGCGTTATCGGGCCGCGCGACAGGCGCGGCGGCGATGGACGTGCGATGCGACAAAGCGTCGCTGCGGAAATTGCGGGATCGGCCGATACAGCCAGCGGACCCGGCAGGGCCTGCAGCGACCCGTCAGTCGGCGGAGTATATCAGCGCGGCGCCTGGCGTGCATTCGCACTGGCGCGGCCTGGCTGTGGGGCGATGTTGCCGATGTGGTGGGTCCGATAGAAGCGAACGGCTGCGTCGATCATTCAGGTCAAGAGGCTTGACCATTCGACGGCTGGCGCTGCACGGCAGTTGCTTAAGGGACTAAACTATTGCCCCTCTTGATTTGATGAGGTCGTTATGAAAACCAAGGACAATGCGTCCAAGAGTCGTTCCTGGGCTATCGTAGGGCTGGAAACGCTCGTCATCGTCGCCCTGTCGCTATACGTCGCCTTTGGCGCCGGGCTGTTCATCAAGCACCACTGCTGGGACACCCTGACCCCGCAGCAGAAAGACCAGATCCTCGAGCAGATGAGCCGCAGCGCTCAGGAAAATACCCTGCTCACCTAATTCGCTTCCGCTCGAATCTCCTCCCTTCCAACAATAAGAATCCTTCTTTTTTCTCCCGCGCACTCTCTGGGTGTCGAGGTGGTCTCGTCACGCCTGGAGCTCTAGCAGGCCAGGTGTTTGCCTGGACTCAAGGGGGAGGTAGGCGTTGCCTTGGGCAGCATCCTGGACGAGGACGCCGCCACGGGCCTGGCGCGACGTGCCAGACGCAGCATGGCCCAGAGTATGGCCAGCGCCAGAGCCAGCCAGCCCAGTATCAGAAGAAGGATGTAGGTCGCAGGAGTCATTGACGTTCACCGTACGGCTGTCTCGGAAAGGTGTCTTTGCTGGGACACATTTCACTAGACTCGTCAATAGCTATCCTGTTCAGGCTTTCCCGACGAGGGGTCCAACCGGACACCGCTGACGCGGCGCCCGGTTGGCGCAGATCACAGGAACAGGTGCGCCAGCCAGAACAGGCCGGCGGAGAGGGCCATGGAGGCCGGCAGGGTCAGGACCCAGGCCATCAGGATGTTGCGTACCGTGCTGCCCTGCAGGCCGCTGCGGTTGGCGACCATGGTACCGGCCACGCCCGAGGACAGCACGTGGGTGGTGGAGACGGGCAGGGCGAAGACGTTGGCCATGCCGATGGCGGCCACGGCCGTCACCTGGGCGCTGACGCCCTGGGCATAGGTCATGCCCTGGCGGCCGATCTTCTCGCCGACGGTCAGTACCACGCGGCGCCAGCCGACCATGGTGCCGATGCCCAGGGCCAGGGCGACCGCGATGATGACCCAGAAGGGCGCGTATTCGGTGGTGCTGGTCAGATCCTTGCGCAGGCGGCTGAGGTCGTCGCGATCGCGCGCGGTCAGTACCGGCAGCTTGCTCACCTTCTTGGCGGTGTCGTCCAGGCACAGCAGGTAGCGGCGCACCTGCTGGCGATGGTCGTCGCTCATGGCGCGGTAGTCGGTGATGCCTTCCAGGTCGGCCAGCAGCGCCTGCAGGGTCGGCACGGTCATGTGCGGGGCGCAGCGGAATTCCTGGGGCAGGTCGCGATTGCCGGGCACTTCGGCGAGGAAGTCCTTGAGGTTGTCGCCCTGGCGCTCGTAGAACTGGCCCAAATGGATGGCGGCGTCGCGGGTGCGCTCGATCTGGTAGGTGGTGCTGTCCAGGTCCAGCACGAACTTGGCCGGGACGATGCCGATCAGCACCAGCATGATCAGGCCGATTCCTTTCTGGCCGTCGTTGGAGCCGTGCACGAAGCTCATGCCCATGGCCGAGAGGACCAGCATCAGGCGATTCCAGAACGGCGGGTGCTTCTTGGCATCCACTTCGCGGCGCTGTTCCGGGGTCTTGTGCATCTTCGACAGCGGCCGCCAGCGCTTGAGGGCGAGCAACAGCAGGCCGGCGACGGCGAAGCCGGCCAGCGGCGAGAAGATCAGCGATAGGCCGATGTCGATCGCCTTCTGCCAGTTCACGCCTTCGCTCATTGGGATCCCGGTGAGCAGGGCGTTGGTCACGCCGACGCCGAGAATGGAACCGATCAGGGTGTGGGAGCTGGAGGCGGGGATGCCGAAATACCAGGTGCCCAGGTTCCAGGTGATGGCCGCGGCGAGCAGGGAAAACACCATGGCCAGACCGTGGCCGGTGTTGACGTTGATCAGCAGCTCCACCGGCAGCAGGTGGACGATGGCGTAGGCGACGCCGACGCCGCCGAGCAGCACACCGAGGAAATTGAAGATGCCGGAGAAGAACACCGCGAGGTGCGGCGGCATGGCCTTGGTGTAGATCACCGTGGCGACGGCGTTGGCGGTGTCGTGGAAGCCGTTGATGAATTCAAAGGCCAGCACAAAGGCCAGGGCCAAGACGAGGCTGATGGCGACCCAGGCGTGGAGTCCGCTGAAAAGTTCGAACATGGGGATACGTCGACAGTTGGCAGGCGCGAATTATGGCAGAAAAATGACTGCCGCCATCGCCACCTTGGATGGGAGAGGCGAATTAGTCGCCGCGGTAGATGCAGCCGCAGGTGCAGGTCTCATGGACACGGACCTGGCTGAGCTCAGGCAGCTGGGGCTTGAGTTGTTGCCAGATCCAGCGGGCGAGCACCTCGCTGGTGGGGTTCTCGAGCCCTGGGATGTCGTTCAGATAGTGATGGTCGAGACGCTCGTACAGGGGTTTGAAGACGGCCTTGATGTCGGCGAAATCCCGGACCCAGCCAGTATGGGGATCGACCGCGCCTTCGATGTGCAGGCCTACCTTGAAGGAATGCCCATGGAGACGCCCGCACTTGTGACCTGCCGGAACATTGGGCAGGAAGTGCGCGGCTTCGAAAATGAATTCTTTGAAAATTTCCATCGGGGTATGCAGGACTCCGCAGGTGCGCCGCTGAGACCTTTGGAATCAGCATCTTAGCAGGGTTTAACAAGGGTCGAACAGGGTTCTAACACCCTCTAACAGTGAGCCGCGCCGCTATTCTGAGGTCGTTACCACTCCACTCAGAATAGCCTCCCAGGTCAACCATGGGCGCACAGAGTACCCATTAGGCCCTGAAGGTCAACATTAGGTTGATTCATTAGGTAGGCAGCTCATTAAGAGGCCTTCAGGTGGCCTTTAAGAATCTGAGAGAAAAATCTGAGAGCCCATCTCACTCAGGCACAGCCCTGGGCACCCCCCGTACCACCCCTCGATTCACCTCAGGAACCCTTGTGGATACCCTGGGGATACCCTGTGTATTCCTTGTGATTAACAGGGCTCTAACAGTGGGAATCTCTGGGGGATTGCCATAGGGGAGGCATTAGGTGGGCCTTAGGGATGGGTGAGGGATCATTAGGGTGACCTTGAGTTGACTTAGCGTCCCTGTGTGTCCCTATCTGTAGGCCCACTATGAGTCCTCTTCACGTTCCCTTAAGCCATCATGAGGTTCTCTCATAACGACAGCAGCACTACATAAGGACCACATAAGGAAAGGGCCAAAAGCACCCACTAATAGAGAGACCCAGGGAGGGCCATAAGGTAGGGCATTAGGTTTGCTCTCTAAGCAACTGACATACATGGTCTATTCCCATCTCAATAAATCTTTTGGTTAGCCTATTGACTCGGGGTATGACTGTGGTAAATTGGCATCACTCCAGAGCGACACGGTAAACGGTCCCTAAGGAGGGCTCTAAGCTTCACTGGTCTGCCGACGATCTTGGTCCCTGAGTGCTCCTAAAGAGCCATCAAAGGGGGCCGACACAATAGGTAGGCGCACCCAACGGTAAGACCGTAAGGCACTGAGGGGAGGCGATAGGCCAGCTCTACGCTCTACCGCTCTTTAACAATCTGATGAATAGTGACAAAGCACGCACCATGGGATGGCTCATTAGGTGTTGGCTCTTGGGTCTCGAAAGGGACCATAGGGGCCAATCCAATGATTCAACCCAAACAGCGCCCAGGGCTTGACCTTGAGGTGCTAACGCAAAGCAATCCGAAAGGAACAACGCAATGACTATCAACTGGAACGACGAAGCTACGTATATCGAACGTGTGGTGTCCGAAGAGACTGGCGTTCAGTTCAATCACTGTGACGCCACTCAGCTCCGCTACTGTCGGATGCAGCTTGGACGCGCAACAAAGGCCGGTGCCACAAAGGCCGCTGAGCGCATCCGTAAGGCAATCGAAGGGGAGTGGCCCGGTAAGTCCAAAGGTTATTGATTCAAGTCGAAGGCATCACGCTCGGTGCCTTCCGCTGGACTCAATGGTCCGCAGCAACGCCCAAGGCGGCTGCAAGTAACGCAACCCAAAGCAACTCAACGCAACGCATCGCAAGGAAACCATCATGAGCAGAAGACATTTTGATAGCACCAACGTGAGCCAATTCCGTGGCTTCGACGTGGTGGGTGGTGAGGTCACTCTCAGCGACAGCGAGTACCGCGAGTACCTCGATGAGGCGCATGAGGATGTCCAAGTAGCAGGCATGACGTTCTCGGCTGGGGACATCCTTGAGTCGTGCGATCCGGTCGCCTTCCGTTGCATGAAAGGCGATTACGAGTCTGGGCTTCAGTCTGAGCTTGAGCAGCAGCTCGCCGACGAAGACTCCGATGGTATCGAGTTCGTCGAGGACCTTGAGTCCGACGATGAAGACGAGGAGTGACCACCATGACGATCTGGATTGTCTGGTTCACCAACTTCGACGGTATCGATGAGTTCCACTCCGCGCACTCGTCGCCGGAGCTGGCCCAAGAGCGCATCAACCGGTACTCCATCCGTGACCGTAGCTCGTTCCGAGTGGACAGCTACGAGCTGGACGGGGAGTGACCACTATGTCCCGCATGGAGGCATTCGCTGAGGCCTGGGAGCAGGCCAAGGCGGGCAGAAGAGTGTGGTTGAGCCGCGAGAATGGCCTGTGGTTCGTAATGGCCGCCCGTGCCAGAAGACCCGCTGCGATCCCTGAGTGATTCAAGTCGAGAGCCTACCGCCCGATATGGTGGGCTCTCCGTTGGAATCATTGGTGACCCAATGCCCTTTATGTTCCGCCTGTCGTACCTCGTCCCGTTCCTCGTTGCGGCCCCTCTGGCTGCAAAGGTCCTGGGGCTCCGCTACTTCACGCCCTGGGAGTTCGCCAGGGTGCTGCTCCAGAGTGATTCCGGCGGTTTCTTTGCGGCCTACGCACTGGCCCTCACGCTCGGAATCTTCTACGCGCTCGCATGGCCCTGGACCAAGGGTCTCAACCTGTTCCTGACGAAATTCTGGAGGCACAACTGACGCCAGAGCTGTAACCCAACGCAACGCACCTCAAAACCTCTTGATAACGCGGTCACACTTCTGTCTATACTGTATGCGTGTACAGTACGGCGGAGGCAGCCCGCCATACACAGGGAAACGCAACGCAATGCAAAAGCTCAACGAAACGTCATTCGCTCACGAGGCGACCGGCAAGGCCATCATTTCGGCCATGGTGAAGGCAATCGAGACTGGTCATAGCCAGTATCTGGAGAACCGCAGGGGCAAGCGCTGGCTTCGCGTGGACATCAAGTCTGAGCGTAGTGAGCGAGAAATAGACCTCTGCGTCTTCCAGTTCCTCGATAGGAACGCCCAGGACTGTGGTTACGAGATCACTCGGGCCGCGTTCTTCTATTGGTCCGAAGAAGCGATGCGCGAGTACGAGCGCCTCACGGCTATGGTGGCGTCACTCAAGGAGCATCCGCTGGTGAAAGCCAGTCGAGAAACTCAACGCAAGCAAGAGGAAGCTGCCAAGGAGAAACAGCGCATGGACGCACTACTACGAGGGGCCGCCCATAAGCGGCAGCTGCGCCTGGCAGGGGCCACACACGTTGTTGAGCACAAAGGGCGGCGTTACTATGCCCGTAAGGTGATCCAGCGTGTGGGCCTCTTCCGGCGCAAGGTGGAACGCTGGGAGCTGCTGGGCACTGACTTCGAGCCCTACATGGTCTTCCCGCAGTCTATCGAGACGAGCGACGCCAGGATGGTCACCATGGTCTTCTGGGACGATTCCACGTACCAGTCCGGTGACTACGTTCGGAGGCAAGCCTGATGTCTCACGTTCTTCTGAAATCCTCGACAGCTATTCCATCCAAGGACAAATACCACCCAGACCTCCGGGCACACCTCGGGACCATTCAAGAAATGGGCAGGGTGGCCGAAGAGTGCAATGGTTTGACGTGGAAGGACTTTAGTAATCCTGGGTGGCTCGCAGCACTTGGGCAGGTGGTGAGGGAGTTTGGGGGAAGCGCTGCTGGGGCATTTACTTCAGGCGTCTACTCGATCCCGTTCCTGCACCCGGACTACATTCAGGACCTCCTGACGGAGATAACCCTGATGTCCTTCGCCGTGAACCCGGACGAGGAGGCCGAGGTGCAAATCCCTGAGATCACCCTGCAGGACACCTGCCCGAGTCTCTTCAACTGCCTGTACTCGATGTTCGTCCATGTGGTGAACCCGCTGAGCAAGGTCCTGTACCAGCTGGAGCCGAAGTTCATGCGCTCGATCCAGTTCGCTCAGTACACGCCCGAGGAGGTCTCCAAGGGCCACTGGCACCACGACAAGGATTCGGACATTACGCTGGTGGTGGCCCTGACGGACCATCACAAAGGCGGAGGCACGATGGTGAAGCCTCAGGGTCTCGGTGAGCCCTTCGAGGTCCCGCAGTTGCCCGTGGGGCACGCGATGTTGTTCCAGGGCAGTAAGACGCTGCACCAGGGTCTGCCCGTAACGGAGGGCACCCGGAATCTTCTGGTGTTCTGGAGCGAGATCAAATAGCGGGGATCAGGTGGGGGTGTCTTCGTCTTCTTGACGGCACGCCTCATCGAACTCATCCAGCAGGTCCTTCGGGACCTTGCGCGGAGTTTCACCGGGCGCAATTGCGAAGCGGCTCAGGCCGGTAGACTTGGGGCTGGGCTTCTTGCTCGGCTTCACTGCCTTCATTTTCGTGTCCTTGCCGCGATTCATAGAGTGAGACCCATGTTTGATATGGAAAGCCTGAGGAGGCACAGGAAGACAATTCCCGATAGCACGCGCCAGAAGTCCACACAAGAGGTAAGGGCCATAGACGAACAGATTTCGTCAATTCGGCGCAGGTTATCAAGGGAGTGTCGAGAATTCAACGTCAAGGTAGTGACCCGCAAGGGAGGGCGCCTTGATTTTGACGCAAGCCAAGCCATGCAAGAAATGCTGAGAACGCGGTTCGAGACCGTACTATCGTCGGTGGTGGCCCTTGTTTCTCGCAGGGAAGCTATCATGCTCGCCGTCCGCCAGGATGAGCAGCGATATTGGACTGAGAAGGGGACCTTCGAGGACCTCCTTCTGCCGAATGCAGTATTCGAGCAGTTTCTTCATGGATACCAAAATGACCGAGATTCAGCGCATCAAGTTCTTCGTAATGATCCCCAGCATCGCCCAGGGACAGCTCACTAACGAAGTCAAATCGACCACCTTTCTTGCGGATGGCAGGAATATTGCTGTGCTGCGGTATCAGCTCGATAAGGAGCTACTGACTGTCAGCCAAACGTCACGGGGAGGAGAGACCAAGCACTTCATTTACAAGATGTCTGATGTGATAGGGCGGATCGAGGTAGACGCACTGGAGAATTAAAAACCCCCACTATGAGATGAAATCTCTCTGAGGGTCCCTAAAGTCTCCACAAAGGCTCCTCAAGGTTTCGCTCACAGTCGTGGTAATCATATGGAAATCCAACGCAATGCAAAGCAATCAGCTGGTCCCCGAGAGACAAGATTTCTCGGACATCAAGCACAACCCCTGGGCGTTCGAGACCCTCAGCAAACTGTACGGAGAAGACCTCGCGGCACAGCAGCTGCATCTTGAACACGAGGCCTACGAGCTGGGTGAAGCCCAGTTCCTAAAGACGTTGGATCGCTCCATTAAGCAGGGGGAGTACGCCGACTCTCAGCCTGCCCAACTGTAGTGGTCAACCCATCCCGGACAGTGGGTTAAGTTTTTCTTCGGCCACCGCAGGCGGTAGCCCATCGTTGAATTGATGCGGCCTGATCCAG
>NZ_SLYS01000013.1:0-136063 GCF_004341115.1 Pseudomonas sp. JUb52 | reverse complement strand
AAACTGCTGAGCATTGCCTATGGCGTGCTCAAATCGGGCAAGCCTTTCGATCCTGCCTTAGCAATTGCACACTGAGGTGGAAGACGGTATCTACGGCGGGGGCATGCGTAGGGTGACAACGGCGCAGCCTTGTCCACGAATTCGATCTTCCGCGCGCAGCCGAGCCCAACGATCCGGCCTCACTCCACCTGCCCGATCCGCTGCGGATCCGGCCAGAACAGCGCCGCCTGCCCCCGCCGCGTACCTTCGGCATCGATCAGATTCCACACCACCCCCGCATGGATCTGGAAGGCCTTCCCTGCCTTGTCGACGCGCCAGCCTTCGTAGCCTGAGGCATAGCCCTGGCGCCCCACCGCCTCCATCAGGCGCTGTCGCTCGTCGCGGTCCCTGGGCGAGGCGCTGTAACGCGAAGGCATGCCGATGAATTGGGCGCGGGGATAGCCGAAGCAGCTCAGCGCCTGCCGGTTGGCGTAGCAGAACAGCGGATCGCTCTCGGTACCGTGGGCCAGCAGGGCATAGGGTGCCTGCTCGTGCAACCAGGCAGGGACGTCGGCCTCAGGCAAGCCGACCGGACGCGGCAGCGGCTGGCCGAGCCAGTGGCGGTAGGAGGCGTCCAGCAGCGGCAGCAGGCTGAGATCGGTGGCGGACAAGGCGGCGGCTCCTGGGTGGGGGACCCCCGCATTCAAGAGCAAGCCGGCGGACTTGGGAAGCCCGGGGCCACCGCAGCAGGACGCTGCGGCAGCCCGGACGGCGCGGTTTACTTCACCGCGGAGAGGTCGATGCGCACCACGCTTTCCGGCGCGGTGTTCATGTATTCCTTGTCGAAGGGGGTCTTCACCGTCGCATACAGCGTCTGGCCATCCGGGCTGACCAGCAGGCTGTTGGGATTGGGCTTGAGGTCGTAGGCCTTCTTCTCGGCGTAGGTGGTGGCGTCGAGGATCAGCAAGCGACCGGTCTCGCGCTGGGTGATGTACAGCTCGTTGCGGGTGGTGTTGAGCTTGATGGCCAGGGCGTCGCCCACCGGCAGGCGCTTGATCACCTTGCCGCTGCGAATATCGAAGACCAGCACGGTCTTGGCTTCGGAGTTGTCGGTCACGAACAGCTGGTGGTTCGCGCGATCCTCGGCCAGGTTCAGCAAGAGGTACTTGCCGCCATCGCCCGGCGTCCAGCGGTGCTCGATCTTGCGGGTGCGCGGATTGATCACCAGCACTTCGCCGCTGCCGTTGGCCGCATAGAGGCGCCCGGTGTCCTCGGAGTACAGCAGGCCGGTCACCCACTTGCCGGCATTGGGAATGCGCGCCTTGAGGGTCAGGGTCTTGGCGTCCACCACCCAGATCACGCCCGGATCGCCGACCCCGCCGACGTACAGCAAGCCGTCGTGGAGAATGACCTGGCGCGGATTGACCGGATGGCCGTCACGCCCCATCTCGTTGAATTTCAGCCGCTTCTCCACCTTGCCGGTGCGCAGGTCGATACGGCTGAGGCCGCCGTCCAGGGAGTTGGTGACGAACAGCGTCTCGCCACTGGCATCGGTGGTCAGGGCGAAGTTCTTCAGATCGGTGTGGATCTGGCCGGTGATGGCCAGGGTGGCCGGATCCAGCTGATAGATCACCCCACCGGTGACGCCCTTGGTCAACTGGGCGGTCGCCGCATAGACCGACTGCTTGGCTGGGCTGTAGGCCAGCTCATAGACGCCGTAGCCCAGTTCGATGCGCTTGAGTTCGGCCGGTGCCTGGGGCGCGGCCGGTTGCGCAGCGACGGGCGCCGGCGCGGGTGGCGGTGGCGTCGGTGCCTCCGGGCGATTGGAACAGGCTGCCACTGCCAGGGACAGCAGCGCCATGGCGCCCAGCGTCGAGACCTTGTTGAAAGACACCGCCATTTGCTTCTCCTAGGGACGAGGTGCGAGGGATCGAATCGATCCTGGAATGATAAACGTTCGCACTATGCCCAAGGCGCAAAGGTCAGACAAGACCGAAAGAGTTCAAATTCCTGTCGGGTGCCGGTCGCCAGCCTCTGCCCGGCCGCTCTGTTCCAGGGCTTTCAGCCGGCCCTGACGGTCCAGGCGAAAGCGCGTGAAATCCTCGGCCAGCTGCAGGTTGCCGCGGTAACAGGCCGCGGCCTCCTGGCGCAGGTCGTCGATGGACGGCGAGCGCCCCGCCTCGGCCTGGTAGCGCGGACTGAAATGGGTAAGCAGCAGGGCCGGCAGCGCCTGCGCCTCGGCGAAACGGGCGACGCCCGCCGCGCTGCTGTGGCCCCAGCTCTGCCCGGTCTTGTCGATCTGCGCCTGGGCATAGGTGGCTTCATGGACCAGCAGCTGAGCGCCCCGGCAGGCCTCCGTCAGCAAGGCGGGTGCGTCGTTGTCCCCCGCCACCACCAGCCGTCGTTCGCCATGGGCCGCCTGCAGGAAGTCGGCGCTGCGCAGCAGGCGGCCTTCATGCAGCACATCCTCGCCGCCATGCAGCCGACCCCACAGCGGGCCACGCGGCACCCCAGCCGCCGCCAGGGCTGCGGGATCGAGGCGCTGCGATCGGCGGGTCTCGCGGAAGCGAAAGGCGTGACTGGGCACCCGATGGGAAAGCGCGAAGGCGTCGATATCCCAGGCCCCAACGGAGACGCCCGCGAAGTCTTCCAGGGCGTGGAAGCGCAGTTCGAAGGGCAGGTGCAGCGCGGTCAGCGCCTGGGTGGCGGCGAGCCAGTCCGCCACCGCCTGGGGCGCGATCAGCACCAACGGCTGGCTGCGTCCGGTCATGGCGGCGCTGGCCAACAGCCCCGGCAGGCCATAGCAGTGGTCGCCATGGACATGGGTGATGCAGATGGCGCGCAGATCCGCGGCCGACAAGGGGGTACGCAGCAGCTGGTGCTGGGTCGCCTCGCCGCAATCGACGAGAAACCAGTCTTTGCCCTGGTCCTCGATCAGGGCCAGGGCCGAGACATTGCGCCGCCGAGTGGGCACCCCGGCCGAGGTGCCGAGAAACAGGAGGTCCATGGGGGCTCCGGGCAAAAGCTCAGTCTAGCGCGGCCGCCCCACTGTCGCCCGGGCAACAGTGGCCAGGCACCCCTGCTGCTGGCCAGGCAGCCCGGGGCCCGCAAACCCCGAGAAAACGGCCTTTCAGGCCCTGGCAGCGCTCTTGCAAAGCCTCTGGCGTCGACCTTTCAATCGCCGAGGATCACCGTGAATCTGCCCGCTCGCCATCTGCCGCCCAGCCCTGCGCCCAGCCCCGACTACGAACAACTGGCCGCCCGCTTCCGTCCGCTCTTTGCGCGCATCGCCGAAGGCGCCCTGGAACGCGAACGCAACCGCACCCTGCCCTATGCGCCTGTCGCCTGGCTCAAGGACGCCGGCTTCGGCGCCGTGCGGGTGCCGGTGGAATTCGGCGGCAGCGGCGCCAGCCTGCCGCAACTGGTTCGGCTGCTGATCGAGCTGGCGGCCGCCGACAGCAATCTGCCCCAGGCCCTGCGCGGCCACTTCGCCTTTGTCGAGGACCGCCTCAACGCCCATGCCAGCACCTCCCAGCGGGTCCGGTTCGAGCGCTTCGTCGCCGGCGACCTGGTGGGCAACGCCTGGACCGAGATCGGCACGGTCAAGCTCGGCGAGGTCATCACCCGGGTCAGCCAGCGGGACGGCGAATGGCGCCTCAACGGCACCAAGTACTACAGCACCGGCAGCCTGTTCGCCGACTGGATCGACGTCTACGCCCAGCGCGACGACACCGGCGGCGACGTCATCGCCGCCATCCGCACCGACCAGCCGGGCGTGCGCCAGTCCGACGACTGGGACGGCTTTGGCCAGCGCACCACCGCCAGCGGCACCTCGGTGTTCGAAGACGTGCGGGTGGCGCCCGAGAATCTCATCGACTTCGCCACCCGCTTCAAGTACCAGACCGCCTTCTACCAGCTGGTGCTGCTGGCCGTGATCACCGGCAGCGGCCAGGCCGCCGCGCGCGATTTCGCTGGCGAAGTGCGCGGGCGCACGCGGGTCTACAGCCATGGCAATGCCAGCGCGGCCAGTGCCGATCCCCAGGTGCAGCAGGTGGTGGGCAAGGCCTCGGCCTTCGTCTATGCCGCCGAAGCCGCGACCCTGGCCGCCGCCGCGGCGGCCCAGTCCGCCTTCGAGGCCCGCTATGCCGGGGATGCCGCCGCCGAGCACAGGGCCAACGTGGCGGCGGAGCTGGAATCGGCCCAGGCGCAGTCGGCGGTCGCCGAGCTGGTGCTGCGGGCCACCAGTGACCTGTTCAATGCCTTGGGCGCGTCGGCCACCAGCACCCGCAAGGGGCTCGATCGACACTGGCGCAACGCCCGTACCGCCGCCTCGCACAATCCGCTGATCTACAAGGAGCGCATCGTCGGCGCCTGGGCGATCGACGGCAGCGAACCGCCCTTCGTCTGGCAGATCGGCGGCGGCAGCAAGCAGGGCTGACCACCAGAATGCACAACGGCAACCCTGGGGTTGCCGTTGTGCATTCAGCGCGCCGGATCAGTTCGACAGCTGGCGGGCGAAACGCCCCACGGCACCGACCACTCGCTGGGCGCCATCCTGGATCTCCACGATCACCTGGCCGGCCTGCCCCGCCAGTTCCAGGCCCTGCTCGGCCTGGCGCCGACCGTTCTCGATCACCGTCACCGCCTCGCCGGCCAGTTGCTGGTTTTGCTGCACCACTCCGACGATCTCCTCGGTCGCCTTGCTGGTGCGCGAGGCCAATTGCCTGACCTCATCGGCCACCACGGCGAAACCACGACCCTGCTCACCGGCCCGGGCCGCCTCGATGGCCGCGTTGAGCGCCAGCAGGTTGGTCTGTTCGGCGATGCCGCTGATGGTCTTGATGATGGTCCCGATCACCTGGGACTGGTTGTCCAGCGCCTCGATGCCCTTCACCGCTTCCTGCATCTGGGTGGCCAGGGCGCGCATCACTTCCACCGTCTGCTGCGCCACCGCCGCGCCTTTGCGGGCCGTGTCATCGGTATGCTGGGAGGTCTCGAAGGCTACGCTGGCGGCTTCGGACACCGCCTGCTCCTGCTGGACCTGATCGGTGATCACGGTGGCGAACTTGACCACCTTGTACAGCCGGTCATGGGCATCGATCACCGGGTTGTAGGAGGCTTCCAGCCAGACGTCGCGGCCATGGGCATCCAGGCGCTTGAAGCGATCCACGACGAATTCGCCGCGACGCAGGCGCGCCCAGAATTGCTCGTAGGCCTCGGAATTGGCCTCAGCCGGCTCGCAGAACAGCCGGTGGTGCTTGCCCTTGATCTGCGCCAGGGAATAACCCATGGCCTGCAGGAATCTGTCGTTGGCATCGAGCACCTCGCCCTGGAGGTTGAACTCGATGACTGCCGTGGAACGGCGCAGCGCCTTGAGCAGGCTCTCGTGCTCGCGCGAGGTCTCGATGGTTCGCGTCAGGTTGTTGCAGAACAGTCGGAAGCGCGTCACCTGGCCCTGGCTGTCATGGAAGGGGTGCAGGATGCCGCGCAACCAGGCTTCCTGACCGTCGCCGCGCAAGAGATGCAGGGCACCGCTGTAGGGCTCGCCGCGGCTCAGCGCCTGCTGCAGTCGGCGGCTGTATTCCTGGTTGCGGACGTGCGCCGGAATGAGGTCCGCCAGGGGGCGTCCCAGCACATCTGCGGCGCGCACGCCCATCTCCTTTTCGAAGTTGGCGTTCACCGCGGAGATGCACCCGCGGCCATCCAGTTCCAGGCCCAGCATTTCCACGTCGAGCTCGGCCTTCAGCCGCTTGAAGGAGTCCACCTGCTCGCGGAGGCGCTGCAGTTCTTGTTTTAGGCCTTTGTTGAACATGACACGCCCCTGGTTGGGAGATTAGGTTACCGCTGTATCGACCGGGATTAGCCAGGCCTTTAATGCCGTCAGCAGGACAGTGACCAGATGTCCGGAATGAAAGATGGATGGCGGCGGGCCATTAACTAATAACAAAAAAATATTTCAACTCAGGGTTTGGCCGGCATTACGTTCTAACGCCTGTCTGCTCTCTCCATTGCAAGAGTCCCCCATGTCCGATTCCCTGCTGGACCCCCTCCTTCCCCTGCTGGAGCGCTTCGCTGCCACCGCGGCGGAACGTGATCGTCAGGGCGGCACGCCCAAGGCCGAGCGCGATGCCCTGCGCCAGAGCGGTCTCCTGGCCCTGAGCATTCCTACGGAACTGGGCGGCCTCGGCGCCTCCTGGGAACAGACGCTGGAGGCGGTACGGCAGCTGGCCCGGGTCGACAGCTCCCTGGCCCACGTCTTCGGCTTCCATCACCTGCTGCTGGCCACCGCCCAGCTGTTCGGCCAGCCCGCGCAGTGGCGACCCTGGCTGGAGGGCACCGCGCGCGATGGTCTGTTCTGGGGCAATGCCCTCAATCCCCTGGATCGCCGTACCCTCGCCCGCCGCAGCGGCGATGCCTGGCAGGTGGATGGCCAGAAGAGCTTTTGCAGTGGCGCCCTGGATTCGGATCTGTTGCTGCTTTCCGCGCTGGAAAACGATGACAGCGGACGCCTGCTGATCGCCGTGGTACCCACCGGCCGTGCCGGCATCCAGCTGTTCGACGACTGGGACAACAACGGCCAGCGCCAGACCGACAGCGGCAGCGCGCGCTTCGACGGCGTACGGGTCGAACACCAGGAATGGCTGCTCGATCCCGGCCCGCTGAGCACCCCCTTCGCCTGCCTGCGGCCGCTGCTGGCCCAGCTGATCTTCGCCAATATCTTTCTCGGCCTGGCCGAAGGCGCCTTCGCCGAGGCGCGCCGCTACACCACCACCCAGGCACGTCCCTGGTTCAAGTCCACAGCGGCCAGCGCCAGCGAAGACCCCTACATCCTGCGCCACTACGGAGAATTCTGGGTGGCCCTGGAGAGCAGTCGGCTGCTGGTGGAGCGCGCCAACGGCGCCTTCGCCCAGGCCTGGCAGCAGGGCACCGCGCTGACCGCCACGGCACGGGGCGAACTGGCCATCGCCATCGCCACGGCCAAGGTCGCCGCCAGTCGTCACGGTCTCGATCTCGCCAGCCGTCTGTTCGAGGTGGGCGGGGCCCGGGCCACTGCCGGCGCACTGCGCCTGGATCGCTACTGGCGCAACCTGCGCACCCAGACCCTGCACGATCCGGTCGATTACAAGCTGCACGAGCTGGGTGACTGGGCCCTCAACGACACCCTGCCCACCCCCAGTTTCTACTCCTGAGGAGCCCGCGATGACCCTGCTGACCCTGACGCGCACACCCGAGGTACCCCGCTACCGGGCAACGGCCCAGGTGTTCGCCGATCCCAAGTCGCGCGACCTGCTCGCCCACCTGGAAAAGATCGCCCCGAGCGACGCCAGCGTGCTGGTGATCGGCGAAACCGGCACCGGCAAGGAACTGATCGCCCGGCATATCCATGCGCTCAGTCACCGCCATGCCGGCCCCTTCGTCGCCGTCAATTGCGGCGCCTTCGCCGAGAGCCTGGTCGAGGCGGAGTTGTTCGGTCACGAAAAGGGCGCCTTCACCGGCGCCCTGGCCGCGCGCGCCGGCTGGTTCGAGGAGGCCAACGGCGGCACCCTGTTTCTCGACGAGATCGGCGACCTGCCGCTGTCGGTGCAGGTGAAGCTGCTGCGCGTCCTGCAGGAGCGCGAGGTGGTGCGGCTGGGCTCTCGCCGCAGTGTGCCGCTGAACGTGCGGATCATCGCCGCCACCAATGTCCCGCTGGAGCGAGCGGTGGCCGAAGGCACCTTTCGCGAAGACCTCTGGTACCGCCTCAATGTGGTCAGTCTGCCGCTGTTGCCGCTGCGCCAGCGCCAGGGCGATATCCTGCCGCTGGCCCGGCACTTCCTCCACGCCTATGCCCAGGCGCCGGTCGCCCTGAGCCCGGCGGCGGAGCGACGCCTGCTGGAGCACCCCTGGCCGGGCAATATCCGCGAACTGGAAAACACCCTGCAGCACGCCCTGCTGCTCAAACCCCAGGGCCTGCTGGATGCCAGTGACCTGTCGTTCGTCCAGCGTCCCAGCCTGGTCCCGGCGGCGCCGCGCCCGACCGAGGCGGCGCCGGTGGACAGCCTGCTGACCGACGCCTTCGCCCAGTTGTTCGAAGAGCAACCGGAGGCCCTGCACGAGCGCGTCGAAGATGCCCTGGTCCGCGCCGCCTACCGCTTCTGCCAATGCAACCAGGTCCACACCGCCCGCCTGCTGGGGCTGAGCCGCAACGTCACCCGTGCCCACCTGATCCGTATCGGCGAGCTGGTGGTCAATCACCGTCGGCCGCTCGCGCCCCGGCCGGAACGCGAGGTCCGCTTCTCCATCTGAAGGGTGGCCATACCCGGCGGGGTACCGACAGGCCATGGAGCGCCTTACACTGGGGTTTTGTTCCGCGAGGCCTCCGCATGACCGCCCGTACCCTGCTGCACCGCCATCCCGCCCGGCGTGACGACATCGGCGACCTCCAGACCCGGCGACCGCTACCCGGCCCCGGCCTGCCCCATCTGGACCCCTTCCTGTTCCTCAATCACCACGGTCCCCAGGTCTATCCGCCGCACAATGCCGGTCTGCCCTTTGGTCCTCATCCCCATCGCGGCTTCGAGACGGTGACCTTCATCCTCTCCGGTTCGCTCGCCCACCGCGACAGCGGCAGCCATGAGAGCGTCATCGAAGCCGGGGGCATCCAGTGGATGACCGCGGGCAGCGGCCTGGTGCATGCCGAGCTGTCGCCCGCCGCCTTCAAGCGCGATGGTGGCGACCTGGAAATCCTGCAGCTGTGGGTCAATCTCCCCGCCCGCCTCAAGTTCACCCCTCCGGCCTACCACGGCGTTTCCGCCGCGGACCTGCCCCTGATCGAAGCCGACGACGGCCGGGTACGCCTGCACCTGGCATCGGGTAGCCATGAGGGTATCCAGGGCGCCGTGGCCACCCCGACACCCATCACCCTGATGACCGTCGAGATCGCCCCGGGTGGCCGCGTTACCCTGCCCGCCCCGGCCGGCAACTCGGTGTTCTGCTATGGGGTGCGCGGCACCGTGCAGATCGCCGGCCAGGACGAAGCGCCATGGCAGCTGTTCGAATTCGCCGATGACGGCGACCACATCGAGATCGGCAGTCGCGACGGCGCCGTGCTGCTCTATGGCCATGCGGCGCCCTTCGCCGAGCCCATCGTCGCCCACGGCCCCTTCGTGATGAACAGCGCCGAAGAAATCCGTCAGGCGATCCGCGACTACCAGGCCGGCCTGTTCGGTGACGTACCGGAGTGAGTCGCCCCGCCAGGACGTCGCGCCCAGGCTAGAATCCGGCTTTTGCCTGGAGCATGGCGATGAGTGACGAATTGCGGATCGAGGATCTGGTGGTGGGCGACGGCAAGGCGGTGGTCAAGGGCGCCCTGATCACCACCCACTACGAGGGTTGGCTGGACGACGGCACCCTGTTCGATTCCTCCCGGGCCAAGGGACGGCCCTTCCAGTGCGTCATCGGTACTGGTCGGGTGATCAAGGGCTGGGATCAGGGCCTGATGGGCATGCGGGTCGGCGGCAAGCGGCGCCTGGAGGTACCGGCGGCGCTCGCCTATGGCGAACGCCAGGTCGGAGCGCTGATCAAGCCACATGCCAACCTGACCTTCGAAATCGAATTGCTGGAAGTCCTGACACGCGACGATTGAGGCCTGGCCGACTTCAGCTCGGCGTCTTGGTATTGCGGCGCACCAACTCGAGCTGGGCTTCGAGCACGCTCAGCCGGGCGAACTGGCGGGTGTAGATGACGAATTGCTCCTGAAAGCGCTGTCGGCTCCGGGCAAGGTCCTGTCGATGACTGCGGATCTGCTCTTCAAGCGTCTGCAGCCGCTCCTGGGTGGTTTGCGTCATGGCACCTACTCCTTGTGCTTGGGGTGTCAAATGGACTCTAACCGTGCCCCGACAAGTCGAGCTATAGCCGTTCGTCGTCCCTTAGACCACCGCTGCAGAGCCGTTTCGTCTCGCGAATGCATCAGTGCAAGGCGTGAAAAGCGCATCTTTCCTCACCGAACGATCAAGAAAAAAGGCGACGAACCCGAGGAGGTTCGTCGCCTTCAGGACACACGCGGTAAAAGCTAACGCGGGCCTACCGCCGTGCAGCTGTTGCTGGCATCGACGTATTTCTTCAGCGTCGGCCACTGCGGACGCTCCACGCCATTGACCGGCTCCACCGCCAGCGCGGAAGCACCCCAGCCCGGACCAGCCGCCCAGTAGGTCAGCGGCATACAGTTCTGCTGCAGATAGGCCAGCATATTGTCGGTGGCGGTCAGCCAGCGGCTGTCGCCTGCGGGTACGCCGAACTCGGCGATCATGCCCCGCTTGCCATTGCGCTTGAGCCATTCGACGAAGGGCTTGACCCGATTGACCCCGACCTGCGGATCGATGGTGCTCGGATTCTGGGCGGCATAGGTGCCACTGCCGTCCTCGTCGAGGTAGACGTTGGCCGCGTAGACGATGTTGTTGGCCGGATCCTTCAAATTGAGCAAGGCATTGCTCACCCCGGGCCAGTTGGCCGCGCTACCCCAGGCATTGCCCTGGACGATCACCGGGTGGGTGCGGTCCATGGTGCGAACGCCGTCGATGCCGGACTGGGCCGTCACCGGCCAGCTGCTGTCGGCGCCATTGGGCTTGCCCATGATGTCATAGCCATAGAGCGCGGCATGGTTGCCCCACTGGTAGGCCAGGCGGTACATCAGATCCCAGTAGTTGAAGTTGGTGACGGTACCGGTGCCGATCAGGGTGCCCTTGTAGCGGCCGCCGTTGTCCAGCGCCAGGATCACCTTCATGTTGTACTTCTTGGCCAGCTCCAGCACCTGGGTGACCTGCTGGGTGTAGGCTCCTTCCAGGCTACCGAAGAAGCGGGTCTGCAGGCGCTCCCAGATCACCGGGAAGCGGATCAGCCGCACGCCCTTGGCGCTCCACTGCTGGAAATTCGCCTCGCCCGGCATGATGTAGTTGACGTTGAGAACCCCGGGCAGCGTCTGGGGTGCAAAGGCGGCACCCGAGAAATTCAGCCCCACCAGGTTGAGCTTGGCGCTGTTGGCGGGCGTGCCGGTCGATCCCGTGGGTGTGGTCGTCGAACCGGTGGCGGGCGTGGTGGCACCCGAGGAGCCCGTGCTGCCGGTGCCGGTCGCAGGCTTCACCTCGGCCACTGGCGTCGTCACGGCCGGCGTCGCACTGCCCGAGTTGCTGCCCGAACTGGCGCTGCCGGTGCTGCCGGTGCTGCCCGTAGAGCCCGTCGTGGTCCCCGGCACCGTTGTCGACGTGCCGGAGGTGGTGGTCCCGGTCTTCAGGGTCTTGGGATAGCCGTAGGCATTGCCATCGAGCTGCGGACTCTCGATGAAGACACTCATGTTGCTGCCGACGACTTGGGCATAGGTCACCTTGTAACTCTTGCCATCGGCCGGCGTGATCTGCGCGCCCACCTTGAAGGCGCCCACGTTGGCCGCCGACGCCGGAATGGAGAAGCCGGCCGCCTTGCGATAGACGCCGTGCAGCCAGTCCTCGTTGGTGAAATCGTTGATCGAGGTGGTCACCCCGGTCGTGGTCGAGCCGCCGGTGTTGCCGGTGCCCGCGGAGGCGCCGGTGCCCGAGCTGCCACCGTTGTTCGAGCCGGTATTACCGCTGGTGGAGCCACCGCTGCTGCCGGTGGAGCCGCCCGTGGCACCGGTACCGCTGGCTGGCGTGCTGCCGGAACCACTGGCCAGCGGGCCGATGGCGGTGCAGCTGCTGTCATCGATGTACTTCTTCAGGGTCGGCCACTGCGGCCGGTCGACGCCATTGATCGGCTCTACCGACAGGAAATAGTTGCCCCAACCCGGGCCGGCGGCCCAGTAGGTGGCGGGAATGCAGTTCTGCTTGAGATAGGCCAGCATCCGGTCCATCAGCGGCAGCCAGCGGGGATCGTTATCCGGCACGCCGAATTCGCCGATCATGCCCTTCTTCTTGTTCTTCTTCAGCCACTCGACGAAGGGACGGACCCGCTCCACGCCATAGTCCTGGCTCAGCTTGCCGACATCGATGCCGGTGTAGTTGCCGCCGGCGCTTTCATCGAAATAGGAATGCGCCTGGAAGATCAGGTTGTCGGACGGATCCTTGAGCGCCAGCAGCGAGTCGTTCCACAGCGGCCAGCGGGTCGCTTCCGACCAGCCGTTGCCTTCGATCATGATCGGCTTGGTCTTGTCGACCGCGCGGACCCCATTGATGCCGTACTGGGCGGCGATCGGCCACTGGGCCATGGAATCGTGGGGCTCGTTCATGATGTCGTAGGCGTACAGCGAGGGCTGACTGCTCCAGCGCTGGGCGATCCGGGTCATGATCTCCTGGTAGCGGTCATAGGGAACCGCTGCGCTGCCGATCACCGATCCGCGATAGAAGGTGTAGTTGTGCAGATCGAGGATGATGCGCATGCCGTATTTCTGCGCATTGGCGAAGGTCTGGTCCACCAGCGCCGCATAGGTCGGGTCCAGCGGACCGCCCAGCACTGGTTGCAGGCGCTCCCAGATGATCGGGAAGCGGATCAGCTTGATGCCCTTGCCGCTCCACTGCTTGAAGTAGGCCTCGACGGGAAAGATGTAGTGGGTGCCGTTGACGCCCGGTAGTACCTGGCCAGCGAAACCGGCGCCGGACAGGTTCAGGCCGACCAGATTGACCTGCTCGGCCTTGGCACCGGTAGCCAGGGTCAGGGCGGCAACTAAGGGCAGCACCTGGGCTGCTCTGCGGGAAAACTTCAGGAAGGATGGATTCATCATCACCAACTGCGCTAAATCGACAGCCCGCTCCCTGAACACTGGCCGATATGAAGTGAGAGAAGAGTCGCGCCATGTTGCCAAGCGCGACGTTGCCTCCAGGCATGTCCAGCTATACAAGCCACATGCCAACTTCATAGTGCTTTACTATGGCCACTATTTAGACATCATTGATAAGTTTAAAAAGCTTTTGATTTTAAAAGCCTTTCTATAACTACCGTTCATCGGCTCCGATGGGTGAATCCATTCACCACTAATCATCAGCGCGTCGATTCAAGTCCGCCGTCAAATTTATTTCCGGAACAATCCGACAACCGACCAAAAGTTCCCGAAGGTGCCAAAAAAAGTAAGTCGCAAATTAACGTGAAACAGATCACATAAACATACCTGAGGAACTGCCCATATCTCGTTCGGGTCATGGCTATAACCGCTTCCGGAGCACTTCATGACCTCCCTTACCCTTGCGACCTATAACGTCAACGGCATTCGTGCCCGGTTGCCCATCCTCCTGCAGTGGCTGGAGCGGGAGCAGCCCGACATCGTCTGCCTGCAGGAACTGAAAGCGAAGTCCGCCTACTTCCCGCAAGCGGAGCTGGAAGCTGCGGGCTACGGTGCGCTCTGGGACGGCCAGCCCTCCTGGAACGGGGTCGCCATCCTGGCGCGGGATGACCAGCCACTGGAGGTTCGCCGGGGCCTGCCGGGAATGACCGACGATCCCCAGCGCCGCTATCTGGAGGCCGCGGTCAAAGGCGTGGTCGTCGCCAGCCTCTATCTACCCAATGGCAATCCCTGGCCGGGCCCCAAGTTCGATTACAAGCTGGCCTGGTTCGAGCGCTTCATCGAGCATGCCGAGGGACTGATGGCGAGTGGGCATCCCGTGGTGCTGGCAGGCGACTACAACGTGGTGCCGACCGACCATGACATCTACGACCCGAAATCCTGGCGCAAGGACGCCTTGCTGCAACCCGAGAGTCGCGCCTGCTTCGAACGGCTGCTGGACCAGGGCTGGCTGGACGCCTTGCGCGCCTGCCATCCGGATGAGGCGATCTACACCTACTGGGACTATTTCCGCCAACGCTGGCAGCGCAACGCCGGTCTGCGTATCGATCATCTGTTGCTGAGTCGGGCGCTGCAGAAGTCCCTGCAGGAAGCCGGGGTGCATCGCTGGGTACGCGACCTGGAGAAGACCAGCGACCATGCGCCGACCTGGATCCGCTTCAAGGCGCCTGACTGAAGGCGTTCAGGCGTCGCGCAGCAGGTCGTTGGCGTTGAGCAGGGCGAAGAGCACTTCCGGACGCTGATTGAGACCGCGGCGCACCGCGGCCGGTATCGTCTGATGGAGCTTGCGACACAGTCCCGGTCGTGGCTGCAGCTCGATGAGCATGCCGCGCGCGCTGCGTACCTCTCCCGGCCCTGGCTCGATCTCCAGCTGGATGCCGAGTTGCTCCTGCAGGCGCCGTTGCAGGCGCTGCAGATCGGCCACGCTGGTGACGTTTTCCAGGCGCTCCAGCAGGCGCTGCTCTTCCTGGCGATTGAGCAGCAGCGCCCGCGCATCGGCGGCCGGATCGGCCAGTACGGCGTCGCGCTCGCAGGTACAGACGCCAGGCGGACAGGGCGCACGCAAGGAAGCCATGTGACGTCTTTTCCTCTCGTTCCGGAACGGCAGGATAGCGCCGATCGCCTCACCCTGACGACGGCGGTGCCGAGTGGGCGACACGACAGAACGTTCGGACAGTGAGTTTCTCAGCCGTTCAAGAGACCCCGTGGCCGACACAGGGATTCCCTGCATGCCGAGTACCAAGGGATCGCGCTCCGCCTTAAAAAAAACAATCGATATTAAAAAATAGCTAAAGCTTATTTTTAGATATATGAGATAGCCACTAGGATGAGGCTTTGACTGCCCGCGATATCGCCATGCCCACGCTCTCCTCCGACCTCCTGATCGTGCCCGCGGAGCAACAAAGCTCCCTGACCATCCGCGCCAAGGCCCTGGCCTTCGCCGACCCGCGTTCGCGGCAACTGCTCGAGCACCTGGATGCCCTGGCGCCGCGCCCCTCCCCCGTGGTGCTGACGGGCGAATGGGGCACCGGGCGCGAATTGCTGGCGCGACGGCTCCACGAGCGCAGCGGCCGCACCGGACTGTTCAGCAGCCTCGACTGCGCCTCGCTCAATCGTCGGCATGCTGCGGCCGAACTCTTTGGCTATGTCCCACGCGCCTATGCCGGCACCTCGGGCAGTCGGGTGGGCTGGTTCGGTACCGCCCACGAGGGCAGCCTCTATCTCGACGAGATCGCCGACCTCTCCCGCCCGCTGCAGGAGGAGCTGGTCGAGGTCCTGTCCGACGGAAGCATCCTGCGGCTCGGCAGCAGCCAGCGAACCCCGGTGGACGTCCGCCTGATCGCCGGCTCCAGTATCGATCTGGCGCTGGCCGTCGCAGCCGGCCACTTCGACGAACGCCTCTGGCAACGCCTCGCGCCGGGGCAGGTGGCGGTACCGCCCCTGCGTGAGCGGCCGGCCGATCTGCTCCCCCTCGCCCGGCATTTCCTCAGACTGCATGCCGAACGTCTCGGCCGGACACCCCCGGAATTGACGGCTGAGGACGAAGCCGCGCTGATCGCCTATCCCTGGCCGGGAAACATTCGCGAACTTGAACAGGTTCTCCATACCGCGCTGCTAACTGCCTCGACGTCCGGACTCCAGCTTGGCAAGCTGCTGCCACTGTCCCTGGTACCCCGCTGAACTCTGCCGACAGACGGCAGTCCTAGCCGCGTACCCTTGCTCGAGTCCCAGCATGACCACCCTGTCCATCCTGTCGATGCCCACTCCGCCATAGTCTGCGGCTGCCATCTTTCCCCAGGAAAGATGATTGGAATCCTCGTTTTGTCGCCTCGCGCGGCAGGCGTTGATTCGTGTGGGAAAAGCCCAGGGCTTTTCAGGAATCGATCGACAGGACGTACGTCTTCCGCTGAAGACGTTCAGGCATGCTTTCATGAATATTGTGATCACTGGCCGTTCCGGCCAAGTTTCGCGCGCCTTGCAGCGCGAGTTCGGTAGCACCCATCAATTGACCGTGCTGGGTCAGGCGGATCTCGATCTGGCCCAAACCGGGCAACTGCGCGCGGCCTTCGACCGGCTGGAACCCGACCTCATCCTCAACGCCGCCGCCTATACCGCCGTGGATCAGGCTGAAGCGGAAATCGAGCGAGCGGAGGCGATCAACGCCCGGGCGCCGCAAATCCTGGCCGAGTTGGCGCGTGAGCGGGATATCCCCTTCGTGCACTATTCATCCGACTACGTCTTCGATGGCCGCGGGCATCAGCCCTATACCGAGGCTTGCGCGCCGGCGCCCCTGAGCGTCTATGGCCGTTCCAAGCTGGCGGGCGAACAGGCGGTACTGGCTGCCGGGGGCCGCGCCCTGGTGCTGCGCACCTCCTGGGTCTACTCCCATGACGGCCAGTGCTTCTTCAACACCATGCGCCAGCTGCTGGCCGAGCGCGACGAACTCCATGTGGTGGAGGATCAGCTCGGCGCTCCCACCTGGGCGCCTACGATCGCCACGGCCACCCGCCAGCTGGTCGAACGTCTGCTGGAGCACGGCGATGTCGGCGGTCTCTATCACCTGACCAATGCAGGCCAGACCTCCTGGTACGGCTTCGCCGCCGCCATCGCCGCGCGTCTGGAGCGACGCGGCGAACTGCGCGCCCGCCTCTATCCCACCACGACCGCACACTACCCCACGCCGGCGACGCGACCGCTCTATTCCTGCCTCGACTGCAGCAAGGTCGAAGCGGTCCTGCCGAACCCCCTGCCGGACTGGCAGGCCGACTTCGACCGTTGCTGGGCGCGGTTCGAACGCGATAGAACGCTGAATTGAACGGGCCGGACCCCGGCGGCGCCTGCCCGCCGGGTCGCCTCGGCTTCAGCCGCAGGCGGCAGCGTCCCCCTCAATGGCTTTCCCGTTCCCCACCCTGGTAGGTGGGCTCAGCCACGTCCTCGTTGGGCGCTGGATGGCCCGGCAGATTCGGTAGCGCCTTGGCCCTTTCTAGGTCGATGCCGGCGCCCTGGGCCACCCGGGTGCCATAGTCCGGATCGCAGTGCCAGAAGTGCCAGACCATGCGCAGCTGGATGTCTTCGGGACAGGCCTGCATGTCGGCGACCAGGTTGGCGATAAGATCGTCCCTTTCCCAGTCTTCGAAGCTGCGATAGCGCGCGCCGGTCTGCTGGTAGTCGGCAGCCGTCTTGCGGGATTGATAGCGCCCCAGATGGCCTTCGATCCATTGACGATACTCGTGCTGCGGCCGCGGCGCCTCGCTCAGGCCACCCTGGGAACTGGGCTCGTAATTGACGTGAGGATTGCTCCCGCTGCGATCCACCTGCAGCGCCATCTGGCCATCGCGCTGATTGGTGGCGTAGGGGCATTTGGGCGCGTTGATCGGCAATTGCAGATAGTTGGCGCCGACCCGATAGCGCTGGGTATCGGAATAGGACAGCGTCCGCCCCTGCAGCATCTTGTCGTCGGAAAAGTCGATGCCCTCCACCAGCACCCCCGTGCCGAAGGCGGCCTGCTCGGTTTCGGCGAAGACGTTCGAGGGATTGCGATCCAGCACCAGCCGGCCCACCGGCAACAGGGGAAACTGGTCTTCCGGCCAGCGCTTGGTGTCGTCCAGGGGATCGAAGGGCAGTTCGTCGTGCGCCTCGTCCGTCATGATCTGCACGCACATCTCCCACTCGGGATAGTCACCCCGCTCGATGGCGTCGTAGAGATCCCGACTGGCATGGCCCACGTCGTACTTCTGGATCTCGGCCGCCTGCTCGCTGGTGAGATTCCGGATGCCCTGCTTGGGCTCGAAGGAGAACTTGCACAGCACCGCCACGCCCTGGTCGTTGACCAGCTTGTAGGTGTTCACGCTGGAACCCTGCATGTGCCGATAGTCCGCCGGGATGCCCCAGGGGCTCTTCACCCAGGTCACCATGTGCAGCGCTTCCGGGTGATGTTGGACGAAGTCGTAGAAGCGCCAGGGCTCCTGGCGATTGGTGATGGGGTCGGGCTTGAAGGCATGGATCATGTCGGGAAACTTGATGGCGTCGCGAATGAAGAACACCTTCAGGTTGTTGCCCACCAGATCCCAGTTGCCGTCCTCGGTATAGAACTTGATCGCGAAGCCTCGCGGATCACGCGCGGTCTCGGGCGACTCCTTGGCCCCGATGACGGTGGAGAACCTCAGGAAGACCGGCGTCTTCACCCCGGTTTTGGTCAGCACCTTGGCACAGGTGTAGCGGCTGGCGGGTTCGTCGCCGATGGTACCATAGGCCTCGAACCAGCCATGGGCGGCGGTGCCCCGGGCATGCACCACCCGCTCGGGCACCCGCTCCCGATCGAAATGGGTGATCTTCTCGATGAACTGGTAGTTTTCCAGCGTGGCGGGGCCCCGCTCGCCCACGCTGCGCAGGCTTTGGTTGTCCCGTACCGGATGACCCTGGCGGGTCGTGAGAGTGATCTTGTCGTCGCTCATGGTGGTCTCCAGGCTAGTCACGTCGAACACTGCAGTGACCGGGCCTGTCCGCGGCAGTTGTCAGCCGTCAGACGAGCTGTCCGGAGACGAAACGGCGCCGGGCCGCTTGCGCTGACCACCCGGGGCTCTAGCCGCTACCTCTCGTCCGTTCGGCGGAAAAATCGCTGATCGCGCTATCGATCCCATCCAGACTGTTCATCAGCAGTCGATAAGACTCACGGCGATACTCTCCAACAAGAACAGCAGCCGGAGCTTCCCATGCCAGAAGAATACGAAAGCGATCCGCACCCCTGCTCGAAACCGGCGGGGCATTCCGACTTCAACGAAATGGCTGCCGCCGTCGCCGCCGCCATCTCCGTCTGGGCTCTGACCACCCTGGTCGCCTTGCTCGCGGGTTATCACGGCAGCGGTCCGACCAATGCCATCAACCTGCTGGTCGTCCTTGCGGGCGCTCTGGGATTCGTTGGAAGGCGCTGGCAACTGGGGCGTCGGTGTCGCTCCGTACATCGCGCCAGATAACCGGCGGAGCCTAACAATCTGTCTACTGATTCTCACCAGAGGCGGAGCTGGTTATCATCGGCGCCCTGAAATCATGGCAGGGATGCTCATGTCTTATCTGGTCTTGACCCGTCGCACCGACGAAATCATCAACCTTTCCCTGAAGCCGGGGGCTGATGAAGAACAGGTGCTGGATCTGCTATTCAATGGCGGCATCAACATCCGCATCCTCAAGGTGCAGGGCGACCGCGTGCAGGTAGGCATCCAGGCGCCGACCGACATCAGCGTGATGCGGCAGGAATTGCTGCCCTTCTAAGTCGCCGCTGACCGACCGTCGCTACCGCAACCAGGGCGAGTTGCGGTTGCGCACGTACTCGAAGCGCCCCTCCAGACCCCGCCATTCAACGCCCTGCCAGAGTTCCGGCGCCAGCGTGCCTTCGGCCTGCAGATCCGCTCGATAGTGGGCGAAGAACGGCTGGCCGTCGCGCAGGACGATGACGTTGTGGCGCTCTTCGATCTGGGCGATGAGATCCAGGACGGCTTCGGCCGAGCGGCCGCCGCTCAGGCAATAGCAGCTGCCATATTGATGCAGCATGCTTTCGAAGCGGTAACGATAGAGGGTGCAGCGATCGGTCTCGAGGTGAACGCTCTGCCCCTTGGCATCCTGCAGGGCATGGTGCACGCAGTGGTCGCAGTCCTCGAATTCCTGACGCGACTCCACCCATTCACCGAGAAACTGCTTCTTCCACCGCCATACCAGCAGCCCACGATCTTCAGGCCGGGAATACACGCTGACCTTGTAGAACATCGCTCGACTCCTCTTATTGTTATGCGCCGAAGCCACCGTCCAATGGCTGCCGCTTGCCGCTCGGCCATCGGAGGTCGCACGCTCTGAGGCGTGCCTTTCCAGCATCGCTCCATTTGCCTGAGGCGTCCAGCCATTCCCGAGCGCTGGCCCCTACCGCTCGACGGTACGCAGCTACCGCAAACGGCCCTGGATGCGTCCATGAAGCGCCGCGGCTTCGTCCAACTTCCATACAAGATGACGTCGGGTCTGCCGGCAGCTTTATCGCCTCGAGATCACGCAAGACCGCCATTCCAGAGCCGGATACAACGTGGGTACAAGTTCTGGTACCGCCCATCAGGCAAGGCGATATTGGCTGCTCAAGACGATTCCGGCGAACTAGTATTCGGCCAACCGTGATCGCCATGAGTGGTCGAAATCGCAGCCCTGACAAGGACTTGGACGGTCCCGGTGGCCAGGCAACCGCGCCTGGTCCCGTTCGGATCCCTGACCGGCTGAACGCCTTTTCGCGAATCGCCAGCAGCAGGGCCTGCAGCCGCCCTGGCCATCCAGGGCGGCGCCTCGGTGAACCCCTTATCCACTCAAGGACCTTTTATGACTGGCCTGGATAGCGACTGCAAAGAGGCGCTCCGTTATGCCATCAGAAACTGTCCCGCGCGCACGACGGGCCAGCTGGCGGCCATCGACTATGCCGAACGGGCCATCCGCCAGGGCTTGAACGCCCTCTCCCCCCTGGAGCAGAAGACGCTGGCCCTGGAGCTGGGTTTCTGGCTAAGCCATTACCAGCGGATCCAGGAATTCTCCGCTCCTTGCCCAGCCGATGCAGAGACCGTGCAGAAGCCTGCGGTCTCCCCTACCAGCAAGATCGACTAGCCAATCCGCAGGCAATAAAAAACCCCGAGGTGCCTGGCACGCTCGGGGTTTTCCGTATTTGGCGGAGAGATAGGGACTCTATGAAATGGGCCCTGCACCCCCTGTAACTACTGGTATTGCTGGCTTACAGCCTCAATAGTGGTCACAATGAGTGGTCAAATCAGATGGTCAACAGGAGGTTGCCATGGCTACTCATCTCGTTCAAAAGCCCGGCGAAAGCACGTGGTACGTCCGCTTAGCGATTCCCGTTGATGTCCGCCATGCCTTCGGCGGAAGGGTTAAATTGATCCGCACAACGGGCACGAGCAACAAGACCGAAGCGATGGAGAAGCGACTGCCGATCCTTGCGCAATGGAAGGCCGACATCGCAGCCGCCAGGGCAGGTAAGGCAGCAGCTCGTGAGGGTTGGCGGGATGAGGTGGCAGGGGAAGGGATCATCCACAAGGCGCGAGTAGACACCGCCCTCCTCTATGCCATACGCAACCCGACAAGGCCGTCCCCGATCACCCCTACAGAAGAGGAGCTGATAGCAAGGGTAGCCGACTGGTATAGCCAGAAGGATTCCTTGATTGCTGAAGTGGAAGCCATGGGCCTAACGGACACTGCCACCCAGATGAGGGAATCCTTCGACAGAGTCTTCGGAGCATCGGCCTCAGAGGCTGTGATGATTGCTGATGAGGTAGTCCAGGGGTTCTCTGTTGAGGAAGCCCAACAGAAGTACGGTCTCACCCCATCTGAGACGAAGGAGGCTCGCACAATCGTCAGTGAGCCCCACACATACACACCAACGTCACAACTCACACCAGCACGTCTCAAAGCCTTCAGAGAACATCGTGAGAAGGCTCAGATTGCAACAAAGACAATCGATCAACAACTATCGAAGCTTCAGAAGTTGTCGGCCTACCTCAAACAACAAGGTGTCTCTCTCAACCATGACACTGTGGCAGCATGGCTGGAATCTTTGGACTTAACCTCAAAGACGAAAACTCAATACTTGTTGGCGGGCAACACGTTCTGGAAGTGGGCCATGAAGAACGACGCTCGATGGAAGGTTGACTTCGCTGGAGTGGAAAGTCCATTCCGTGAACAGGAGTTACCCAAGGTCAGAGGTAAAGCGAAAGCTGAAGCTGCCCGCAAGGCTTTCACAGTAGAAGAGATTGAGATAATTTTTTCACAGGCCAAGAGTGAGGGTCACGAACGTCTGTGTGATTTGATTCAGTTTGGATCGTACACAGGTGCTCGCATTGAAGAACTCTGCCAACTCAGGGCCGATAGTATAATCACCATTGAAGGTGTGCAATGCTTCAAGATTGCAGACAGCAAAACAGCCGCTGGCATTCGAGAGATTCCAGTGCACCCTGCCCTCGTGCCTCTTGTTGAACGTCTATCAAAGGAGACGAAAGACGGTTATCTACTGCCCTCGTCTGGTGGCAACAAGTATGGTGTCCGGTCCGATAGCTTGTCGAAAGCGTTCGGACGCCTCAAGAGTTCCCTGGGATTCGGCACACAGCACGTTTTCCACAGTGTACGCAGCATGGCCGTAACACAGTTGTTGAGGAAGGGTGTCCCCGGTGTACAGGTTGCCGATTTGGTGGGCCATGAAACGGGTGTCATCACTTACGACGTTTACGATCAGGGTGCGAGCCCACGACAGAAGTTAGAGGCCATCTCGAAGCTCTCATACAACTTCGATTAGAAGCCCCTACAAGGGCCTCTAAGGGCCTTAAATCTGCCACCCCTGGCCACCCTACCACCAGTACACTTTTACACCCCTGGAGCCCGCATTCTACGGGGCTTCCAAACACGGAATACGGCATTTCCCAGACCACCTCAGAAGGGGTTCCCAACAAAGGAAAAAAGATGCACAAAAGAAGAAAATAACACAAGCAGGGTATTGACAAAATCGGATTCATCATGTAGAATGGTCAAAGAAAGGTTGGAAAAGCGTTGCTCATTCGCTGGACCCTTTTCTACAGGTCTCGTAGCCCTGTTGCCCCGATGAAGACTGTGTCCTTTCCTTCACAGTCTTTGTCAGTCAACACACTGCCCTCCTCAGTGGTGTTGACACCTCTTTAGAATTCAATCGATGCCTATTAGCTTCGTCGATTGTTTGCGGATGTGCTTCCACAAGCGAAGCGCTGGCCTTCCGCGTCAGAGATGTCCTAACAGACATAGACAGAACAGGCCCTCATTCAGACTCAGTGAAATGTGCCTTGTTCGGTCTTTGTCCACTGAGCTGCATCTGGTTAGGTTCACCAGCATGATGTCCCTGGAAGCCGCATTATGGAACGAACCCCTAATTATCTCGTGCAGGGCGCCACCCTGTTAGACAAAGGTCAAGTCTTAAAAGCTCTCCTACTACTCGCAACGAGTGGTATGTATGCCGGGCCAACTCCACCCGACTGACCACCCCCATTCTTGAACAGCGGATTGATCCCCGGTGTTCGGATGCGACGTCTTTCCTCAAGACTCATAGAAACCTCATCTTCGGATGGGGCTTTTCTATGCCTTGTGGTTATTAGTTTCCTTTTGAAAACGAAATAGACGCCGTGCAACACACAACCAAACTACTGAGGAAACGACAATGCAACAACATTACTATCACACAGTGTTCAGCCTTGCCCCTGAAGATCAATTCTTCATGGCAGGTAGTGGATTTGAACATCCCAAGAAGCTTAGCCCTGAAGAAGCACAACAGCTGAATGTACAGGCAGACGGCCTGATGATCCGTGTAGTTGAAGTTACTGAAGCCGAGTATCGGAAGATTGAACGGTTGGCAGATGCTGGCCTACCAATGCTTCCATTCAGCGCTATCCGTGAAATCTACATCGAACCAAAGATCATTCGTGAGGAAGACCTGCAATGGTAACTGCATTCTGCATTTTCTACGTGGTCGGCATGTTGAAGGAATTGAAATGCTTTTAAAAGCCAAAGCTGACAACCGAGATCGCGAAGACGCTGAGTTCGATAGAGAACAGCGTCAGTATCGCAAACAGACGAAGCAATTCAGACAACAGCGAAGAGACAGAGAATGGAAGCGAGGCGAATGACATACATCGCCATTCTTTACAGCTTAGACCTCTACGACAAAGACGCTGACCAACACTTCGAATCTCGATTGGTAATCCACTGCCAGCCCTCTGACGACATCCAGAAAGACCGAATCACGCTTCAAAGATGTCTTGAGACGGCTGATGAAGAAGTTAAAGAGGTTGCCAACATGACCATCATCGAAGTGGACCAAGAGTTCTACGAAGCTTATCACCGAATCAGAAACACTATGGGCATAGACGCCCACATCCCCACAGACCACGTAAGAATGTTGGTCGCGATGTACAAACAACCAATTTACGCATAAGGAAAAAGATCATGACTACCCAACAGACCCGCACAACCTACTACCCTCAAGATCGCGTCGAACAAGTTAGCGAACAAGGCCACGTCATCAGTTCACAAACAGTGACACGCCCTGAAAGAGAAGTTCCTGTCTATGTGCGTCCAGAGAAGGTAAGCCCGCTCAAGGCCAATCACATCTTCGATGAGGCTGTGTTGCAAGCCCGTATTGAGATGGCACGTGCAACGGCCCGTCTGAGCCATCTAAGCCGTGAGCCCCTGAACGTCCACATTGGCGACCTGTTTGAGCCAGCTCTGAAAGCCAAGCTTGACGAGGGATACACGATCAACTTCGGCTTCCCTATTCGCCATCGGGACGGTGTTCAGGCAAGCAGTCATTGCACCCTCAACGTTCCAGAGGCTCGCCTCAACGAGCTGGCTGACGCTGCTGAAGCTGAAGCCCGTAAGGCATACGAAGCTGAGCTTGCCGCTGCTCAAGCCGCCTTCATGGCATCGGAGCTCGCTCGCCGTGTAGCCGAACATCAAGAAACTGTCCGCCGTGAACGTTAACAAGCTGAAGCTGAGCTTGCTGACGTCCTAATGCGTGAGATTGCCGCTGAACTGGAAGCCGCTAACACACAGCCCGCTCCAACTACAGCTGCCAAGAAAACTACTACCAAATCCAAAACTGTTTAAGGAGAAAGACAAATGCACAACCAAGAAGCCTACATCGCTAAAGCCCAATCCATGATCTATGAAGGTGACATCAAACTCAGCGCTCAAGATGTGAGTAATCTCCTGCTGGCTATCGACGGCGTTCGACAACTACGGCCTTACCTGTTCGATCAATACACTGACGTCTGCTTGAAGGTTCGCGCTATGGAAGCCGAACTACAAGAAGAGCTTGGAAGCTGGCAAGTTAAGCAAGAACTGGAAGAGCAGCGGCGTCAAGAAGTGGAAAAGCGCAAAGCAGTAGAACTGCTACTTGCTCAAGCTCGCCTTGAGCGTG
Organism: Pseudomonas sp. JUb52; assembly: GCF_004341115.1. Taxonomy (NCBI): domain Bacteria; kingdom Pseudomonadati; phylum Pseudomonadota; class Gammaproteobacteria; order Pseudomonadales; family Pseudomonadaceae; genus Pseudomonas; species Pseudomonas sp. JUb52. The sequence goes on along the minus strand of NZ_SLYS01000013.1, from coordinate 111,329 downwards.
CACAGAAGCGTCTGGCTGAAGCACAGGAGAACGCAGCATGACTACCACTACAACAGACGGCCTGACAACTGTAGTGCTAAAGCTAACAGACTTCGAGCTGCGTGCCCTGCAAGATTCTATTGGGTATGGCGTGCAATACAGCCCCGGCATTGCCGGGGAGCTGGAAACCTTCATTCAGCTTGAAGCAAAGATCGTTGACGCAATTGATTTCCCACAAGGAAGAAAAGAATGACATCCACAACAAAAGAATCCTTGGACAAGACAGTTCACCTGCTACGGATGAAGCATGACCCTGAGTATGCAGCACTTCAAGCTGACCTTGAACAAGCTCAGAAGGTGTTAGATCGTCTCGAAGACAATCGCCGACAGGCCGAGAAGGCTAAGGCAACAGACGTCCAGAAAGCAGCGTTCCATAGCACAACTGGAGTCACCCACGAAGACAGTGCAGAGCTACAGAAAATGGCGGCTGTATTGGCGACCATGGAGATTGCAGACAGCCCAGAAGAAAAGATGCGAATCATGCGGGGTTATCTGGATGGCACGCTGTAATGGCCCTATCTAACCAGACAAGGGAGGCGATAATTCCGCCCCCTCCCCCTCCAAGCCTTAATCAGGAAGAAGAGTTACGGCAGGTTGGCTTCTTGCTCAAGCAGAAAGGTGTCTACCTTATCTTCCGTGCATCAACCTCCATCATGGTAGACGGTTGGTCTAACCATGTTAACCCAGCAGAGTATGCGGATGCTTTCGGATCGTGTGTCAGAGGAACAACCTTCAGCTTGCACAAGATCGCTTTCAACAAATGGAAGCCTGCCAAGACAGATGTCTACGTTGTGCAGCTCCCTTCAATGCCGCCTAAGTTGGTAGCTCTGTTCGAAGAGATGGACCAACAATTCATCTACAACGGCACATGCCCAACAACAGCTATGAACGTGGCCAAGCAACTAATCACTGAGATTGCGGAGAGCATCAAATGAGCATCGCTGATCAACGAATCGTCATCGTATGCCGTACCCCAGACGAACCAATCGACGTTATCGAAGCTTGTAACGTGATGGGCATTGGATGGACAGACGGAGAGCCCGCCCGCTACTTCGCCCCTATCCACACCAGCGAGCCTTACAGCGTCGTCATGAGCCAGGGAAGCATCGGGTACTGCCGCTTCAAGGACGTTCCTTCACTGGTAGCTCAGGGCTACACACAGACAACGCCTGACAAATTCATTGCCGCCTGTAATGAGCTGATTGGTCGTGGCTACACAGCACCAGAGCCCACTACAGCATGGCACGCCTACGACGTCCGAAGGGACAGGGACAACATTTATGACGATTGATGCCCAGGGATACCGCACAGAGTTTAGCGACATCCTATACGCGATCAGAGATTGGCAATTCGATTGGCTCCCCAATCTTCCAGCCCAGCTGAAACGCCAGACCGTCGCCCTCCTCAAGCAACATCCCTTCCGCTCTCAAGCCTCCAAGTCAATCGTCTTCCTTGCCGGTGCATTGGAAGGCAACTTCCCCTCTCCCGCCTTCTACATCTGCCGCGACAATCCAGACATCTTGATTGAGAACGTCCTGTTCTCGTCTGACCGCTACAGAGGTACGAACTACACAGTTCGCCGTCGTGATGGCTTTGTGGTGGTAGCGATCGCCAACGGGGCAATCCCTGACGATGTAAACCAAGTGCCTCGCCTACCACACACATACGTGACGGAAGCAATGGAGAACAGCGGACTGACGATCCTGAGTAAACACACAGAAATCATTGATGCCTTTAAAGCAATCATCTCTCTATTTTCTCCAGAGGAGACAACGCAATGACATTCGCTGACAAGCTACGCGAGCTAATCAAACAGCCACAAGGTGATAAGAAGGTTCAGGAATACATCAAGCAAGTCCTGAACGATCCCAATACACGCTGCGAAATCGCTGAGATTAGTAACGAGTATGAGAGCTACACACAGCCCGCCTCAACGGCATCCCCCGCTTCCCTCAAACCAATTTCCGAGACGCTTTGATTTGGCGTCTCTTGTCTAATTCGGAGACTCCAAATGAAAACCTCTCAGACTCGCAACTTCAACGGCAAGATTATCCCCTTCGACACTTACAGTACAGAAATCCTTCAGCGCCTGGAGCAAGTGACCACGGCTGAAGGTGTAGGGCATGGCTACATCATTCAGACTACAACTGAAACTGACATCATCAGGCACCTACACAACTTCATCCAGAACAATGACTGCGAAGTACATGGCCTGAGAGTTTCTGTGATAGCCGGAACAACCTACTTTCTCACCATCCCTGAAAGTTACCGCCGTCACTTCACATACCTTGTTCATTGCTGGGATCAAGCAGCGGTCATTACAGAATTTAGCAACCTTGAAGAGATGTTCAAGATTGCAGCACCAATCACAGCAACACGTCGTCTTGATAAGGGACGCCGTCCCAAGAGTCGGCTAATCCTGTCGACTGCAAAGAACGATAAGGAAAATGCCTGATGTCTGACAAACAAGTTGCCAACTTGATTGGTGGCGTAGAGTTCAAGGTAGACCTAACACAGCTTGAACAACTATTCGCCCACCTCAAGAAAACAGAACAGAAGCTTCGCCAATTCGGAAGACTTGCTGAGAAGCCTATTAAGATTGCTGTACAGCTCGATACCAAAGCAATCGACAAGCAAATGCGTGAGCTTGAGAGCAAGATTCGCAAGTCTATTGGAATCACAGCTCCAGGGGCACCAGCATCTCCAAATACAAAGACTTTGGATCGAGCAGTAAGCCAACAGCTACGTCTGGAAAAGCTTACTCAGCAGGCTCGCCGTAGTACATTCCAAGCTGAACTGGCCCAGAGCAAGCTGAGCTTCACTAACCAGCGTGAAGACGTTGCCCTTGGAACGGCCAAGGTGCGTCAGCTACAGCAACAGGCTGTGTTGCAGGCCAAGATTGCACAGGCCAGCCGTCAGGAGATCAGCACTCAAGCAGCCGGGGCCAAGTATCAAGCCCAGCTGACAGCCGCCAAGACCACACAGGCCCGCTTGGAACAGATGTTGGTGGTAGCCCAGGAGAAAGCCTCCCGTGCTGCTGCACAAACCCTCCAGCAACAAACCATGCTCCAACGTGCCCAGTTGGCACTGGATGGCTACAAGCAGGCCGAGCGCCGTCGTGAAGTAAACCACGCCAACAAGATGCAAGATCGCCGTGAGCGGGCGGCACGTGCTGAAGCTGGGCAGGAACGCCAAAGGGAGCGCTTCCGCTTCGCCCAAGAGCGTCACACAGTTTGGCAGGCTCGGCAGGTTGAACTGGCTGAACGAAAAGCTGCTGGTGCGAATGGTGGCTTCAGTATGCTCGGGGCTCTTGGCCGTTCAGGATTGCCTATGGCTGGATTGGCCGCTGGTGGTCTGGTTGCTGGTATTCAACAGCTCCTGTCCATGGCCGGACAACGTATTGTGCAACGCCAGCAGGGGGCAGACGATGCCCAGCAACTTCGCAATGTGTTTGCCGCTGCTGCCAGCCAGGATCAGGGGAAAGAAGGCTACATCCAACAGCGCTACGTTGACTTCAGCCAGAAATACGGTTCAGAAGTCAGCCTGGACAGCGCCAAGGACTATCGTAACTTCCTGTTGAAGCAACGTGGTCAGGGACGAACCCTTGAGCAGGCCATGCAGCTGTACGAAACACAGACCGCTGCCTTCCGTGGCGCCGGGATGACTACGGACGAATCACGCCGTTCCAACCTCCAGCTGACTCAGATTCGAACGAAGGGCTATGCCGACCGTGAAGACCTAAACACATTCAGCGAGGCCGCTCCTATCCTTCGTGGTTACGTTGAGCGTGCATGGGCTGAGCGTAACAACTTCAAGGGTACGGCTGAGCAGCGTTCAGCTGCTGTCATACAGAGTACGACGAAGGGCAACCTGAAAGCCGCTGACTTCAACAAAGCGATTGAACTGTACTTTGCTGAAAATCAGAAGGTCATCGAAGCTCAGGCTAAGTCGATTCAAGCCAACAACCAACGTCTCCAGAATGATCAGTTCCTTCAAGCAGCGAACATCAACGACAACGAGAAGCTTGTTGAAACCGTCAACAAGAACATCGATGCCCACCGCGCACTCACAGCCGCAATGGAGCCTTTGCGTACTCGTGTCATGGAATTTGATACGGCCCTGACATCCGTAGCGGCCACCATGACACAGCGTATCGCTGATGCGCTGGACCCAAAGAAGGCTACCTCGGAAGGGATGGCGAACGCTCCTGACGCAGGGCTTGGCGGAGATGGCGGTATTGATCCTGCCGCCTTCAACCGGCCAACACCAACTGATGAAGTGAAAACAGACCCGGTTGATGCCTTCTGGCAGCGTCTGTTCGGTATCGTCCCTCAAGGCGTAAAGGATCAGCAGCTGGGCAAGAAGCCAATTGATGAGAACGCTTTGAGCTACATCGCTCCTACATCGTCAGGCGCTTACCAGTTTGGCTTTGATCCTAAGAAGCTTCAAGGGATGGTAGATGGACTGAATGGGGCCAACTCAGCGGCACAGCAACAGCTCCAGAACATCACCTCTACCACCACCAACACAGTGACGGTGGCAGGTAGCACATACCATCTCGAATTCCCAAATGTCTCGACAGTCGATCAGACAATGGTGGAACAAACAGTGCGTCGTATTGGTGAAGAGCAACGCCGTCAAAATGAAGCTGACCTCCGGGCACTTCTTACCCCGGACAATACACCTCGCTAACCTTCAGGCAGTTCTGCCGTCCTGTGGGGTTGTATAGCCCCCAACCTTAAAACCTCACACAGACGCTCTCAGGGGCCTTCCAGACAATGTTTGGCCCTTGTGCCTGCCTATGACAAGGAAATAAACATGCTTGCAATCATGAGCAAGAATAACGACCTGATTTGGCTGGATGCAGTCCTTCAGTTCGATCAGCAATACCAATCCACTGTCACCAACCACGCTGTGGAAACAGGGGTGAACATCAGTGACCACGTCATCGAGCAGAATGACAAGTTCAGAGTACGCGGCGTAATCACAGACGCAGACTTCAATCGTGACCGACCACAGGTACGATTCGGAAGTTTAACGGATGAAGAACTTGATCAGGAAATTCGCTACAAGGCGTTCTCCAACTATAACCCTGTTTATGATGCCCCCCGAATTGACATGGGGCCTCCAGCCCTCGGCATTTCCTTGCCAGCGAGCGTTACTCAGTTCCTTGGTAACAACACCCCTACTGTAACCCTCACGCCAAGGGAAGCGATCTTCCCTGCAACGCAAGTTGCAACGACATTGAAAGCAATGCAAAAGAGTCGTGACGTGGTGAAGGTGATTGAGTATCGCCACGATGGAAGCTATGTCCTCCATGAAAATCTCATCATGACTTCCATTAGTGACAATCTTGACCCCGACAGTGGTGACGCCATGTATCCCGACATGACTTTCGAGCGTGTTCGCTATGCGAACGTCTCAACCACAAAAATTCCCCAACAGTTGATGAAGAACAAAGTCGCGGAGAAAAAGGTTAAGGGCAAAGTCAGCACCAGAGACAGCGCCAAGAGTGACGCCTTTGTTGAAGCTCAACAGAAAGAGAACGAACAACTAACAGCCAAAGACAAACTCCAAAGTGACGCTGAGGCAGCAGTTAAGAAAGGACCGCCACAGAAATGATCATTACCCAACAAATCCCATTGGACAAAGTGGCCCACTTCGAACAACTGGTCGCCCTGGAAGGTAGCCTGTTCACGCTGACTTTCACCTTTAGCGATCACTACGGCTCCTGGCACATGGATGTAAAGACGTCTACAGGGGTTCGTATAGTCGATGGTGTACGTCTCGTACCGTTGTATCCAATGTGCTTGGATTACGCCCTGAGCCATCTTGGCTTGTCTGGTGCCTTCTACCTCATGCCGCTCACAGCGGTGGACCTTCGATCACTGCCCGACATCACCACCAGCGTTGATCAGCTCGCCACCTACTACCAGCTCCAGTACATGTACGACGATGGGGGCGATGAGTGATGGCAATCCTGAAGAATCGACAATACCGGCTGATCGTCGGTGACGTGAACACAGGTGATGGCTTTGAAGTCACCGACCTCAACATGTCGTTCGATGTCAGCCGCACAGCCGACAACAAGCGCGGAGGAAACAGCGCCTCCATCGAAATCTACAACCTCACAGAAGAGAAGCGGCGTCGTCTGGATCAGAACTTCCTGGCTTGCAAACTCGAAGTAGGCTACCACGACACAGGTTTAAAGCTGCTTGTCAGCGGGGACATCACGGAATCCGGTACACGCCGCCAAGGGCCTGACCTGGTCACGCAGATCGTCATGGGGGAAGGCTACGTTGCCTTGAATCATACGCGGCTCAAGGCAACCACCATCGGGCCAGGCCGTACAGTGGGGCAAGCCTTCGACGAAATCCTACGTCAGATTCCAGAGGTGGCAAAGGGGCCGTATGTGGGGACCAACCTGAACACTCAGTTGATACGCGGATACAGCATCAAGCCCGGTCCGGTACGGGATCAGCTCAATGCCCTGGCCCAAAGCTACGGCCTGGAATACACGCTTGCTAACAACGTCATCACCTTCACCGACCGGGGGCGGGCAATCAACTCTGAAGCTGAAGCCTTGGTGCTGAGCCCAGCAACGGGGCTGGTGAGCACGCCATACCGTGTAGCTGCTGACAGCGGCAAGACCACGAAGGACAGCACACGCCAGTTCGGAATCATGGCACGCATCCTATGTGACGCGTCAGTGTATCCGGGCCAGCTCGTGAAGCTGGAATCATCAATGTACAACGGCTTCTATCGTGTGCAGGAAGCTCGCTATTACGGAGAGATGGACGGCAATAACTGGTATGCCGATCTACTGCTTCGTGATCCGCTGTCCGTCGATAACGTGCGTACCACCAACAAGAAAACGGGGAGCTAACCCTCCCCCACATCACAAGGATCAGACCACCAATGGCCCTGACAGCATCTAAGTTGGGCCGATGGCTCAGCAACATCCTAATTCCATTCATTGCAATTCTGAGCCTCGTGTTCAGTTTGTACACCTGCTACACCGCCTCATCTGCGTTCGAACAGATTGACCGCAAAATCGACACGATGCAAAGCGAGCTTCAATCCCTCCGCAATAGCCCATCAAGTAGTCCCAGCAGCGTCACTGCTCGCCTTGTTCGAGTAGAAGGCGCTGTGGAAATGCTCACTTCTGACACCTACCAGAAGAATCAGTTTGAACGCCAGATAGTTCTATTCGAACAAGCCATCAAAGATCGCCAACGTATCCAACTCGCCCAAATGCACGGAGGGGAATAACTATGCTTGACATTCTACGAACAGCAACACAGCAAGGAATTGATAGTTTCGCCTCTAACCTGCATACGGCTATGCCTGGAGTAGTTGAACGGGTGGACCTTGAACGTATGCGGGCGGATGTTCGCCCTGTCGTCAATCGAGCCTATGAGGATGGCACAGAGGAAGAATACGCCACCATCCTTGATGTACCGCTGGTGATGCCTGGATGCCAACAGGCGCTGATCAGTTTGCCTATTGCAGCAGGAGACAGCGTGTTGCTTGTCTTTGGTCAGTCGGACATTGACAACTGGAGCATCAGCGATACAAATCAGCCTGTTCCAGCCCCTACCCTACGTCAGTTTGACCTTCAGGATGCTATCGCCATCCCCGGCATCTACACCGCTCCACGTAGCCTCAACAGGGCTTCTGTTCACGCCTTCCCGCACAATCCAAAAGACCTAACGGTAGCTATGAATGTTGGGACAGGGACAGAAGTGGAATTGCGCTTAACACAGACAGGGAAGTTGGTAATCAACACCAATCAAGCTGTAGAGGTGAATGCTCAAGATGTTTCTGTGAATGCTAAAGGGAACGTGACCATTACTGCCCCCAAAACAACTATCGTAGGCAATGTTGACATCACAGGTATCTTGACTGTGGCAGGAATCAACATGAATACCCATAAACACATTGGCGTACAGCCAGGAAGTGGCACATCTGGAACACCAGTGTAATGAACCAGTGTAAGGAGCCTGTATGAAGCTCACAGCAGATTATCGAGAACTCAAAGCGCTGATGAAGCGAATGAAAGAGCTTGATGGCACTAAGGTTGTGGCAGGGTTCTTTGAGGAAGACAGGTATGGAGCAGAGAATGACTTTCTACCAGTCGCTCAAGTGGCCTTCTGGAACGAAAGGGGGATTGGCGTCCCCCGTCGATCTTTCATGGCTCCAGCATTCCTTGATGCTCACAATCAGGCGTGGTATGCCAACTTCATCAGACAAGCTGTAGAAGCCGCCATTCACGGAAGACCCATCAAACCAATCTTGCAGAAGCTTGGACAAGAGATGAAGGGTGTGATTGAAGTGAACATTGATGACTATCCAGGCAGCAACAGCCGTGCTTGGGTTGCTATCAAGGGATTCGATGATCCACTACTCTACACTGGCAAGATGCTCAGTAGCGTCAAATACAAGATACGGAAATGAAAAAGCCCCGCTTATGCGGGGCTTTCGTTTGTCTACGACAATCTCATAGCTTTCTTCTGCCTATTGAGTGAGTCATTTGAGCATGTCGAAAACAATGACGTTACAATGTAACATCCCACATTATCGGATTGTTTAGCTACCCTCTCAGGATGAGCAGTTTACACGGATGTTATAGTGTAACATGTGGCTGGAAGCCAGTTGTAGCACGTCATTGGCCCACTTATCCACAGGGGTGCCTACTCCATAGATTTACAGCCGGAAATGGTGTGATCCGTGGAGAGACCCCTGTTAATCGCGATTTCGCCCGATTGAAGCTATGTGTGTCGGGTTTTGTTAAGCACGATCACTCTGCGATTATTTTTCGCAGCTGCGAAACAAATTGATCCAGCCGAATCTATGCGAGCATGTAAATTCAGCTCAGGAATGCGATGTAGCACGTCTGTAGCCCTCATTAGTATCGATTCATGAGCAGAGTGAACGATGGCTACGCTCGAATGAAATGAGAGATTACCGTTCGTCGGGGTTTGTAAATTTGGTTGACTCGGATGTGACTTTTGCTGTAGCGGATTTCGTCCTACTCCTTAGAGTATGCAAAACCTGAGGTTGCCCTCAGGGAATGTAGACGGTGACGGTTGCTACTCTCTCAGCGGACGCTGAGGTTAGGAGGGATTCTGAGGCAATGCCTCAGGGTGTACTGTCTTGGGTTGTCCAGGGCAACCAACCAACAAGGTGGCCCATCCAAGAGCTTCGCTCTACATGAGAGCATTAACCTTCAGTGGTTCCCACTGGTGACTACCCTCCACAGGTAGACCTCTGGATAGAGGCAGAGAGCTTTCTCTTTGGCGACCAACTGATTGTTGGTGGTCGCTGTATCCCTTAGATGGTATGTCTCAGAGGCATTGCCTCTGGCTATCACAGACGAGTCGTAGACGACTCCTTCAGCCTACTCAGAAGTATCAGCTTCCCTACCTCGCTTCGCTCGGTGGCTTTCAGCTCCAAGGGTAGCACATTCTATGCCATTTGTCTACCCCTCCAAGTGTAAAGATTGTGTAAAGTCTGCTTTAGCGTCTGTGTTCCTATTGACTCTGCGTAGCTGATGTGCATCCCGTCCATCCTATACCTGCTTAACATTTCGTAGACGAACGTCAGCAATGTGTTAAGATCGCCCTATCAGCTAATGGGGCAGTCAGAAATGAAACAGGTCGTGGCATACGCACGGATGTCTACCGATGAGCAAAGCCTTTCCGTGGGTGGTCAGTTTGCTGCTATCGAAGCTGCCGCTATGGCTCATGGCTGGGAGATCGTTGCTCGCTTCGTGGATGAGGGTGTCAGTGGGAGTATTGATCCCCTTGAGCGTCCTCAGTGCCGTTTGGCCCTGGCTATGGCTAAAGGGCTGGCCTGCCCTCTCGTGGTACATCACATTGACCGATTGGGCCGTGACCACGCTCACTTCGTCACGGTCCAGAAGCGATACCAAATCATCGAAGCGAGTGATGCCCACGGTAACAAGTTGATCCGTAGCATCAAATCTCTGTTGGCTGAAGAGGAGCTATCCAAGATTCGTCAGCGTACTCGTGATGGCCTAAAGGAACTCAAGGCCAAGGCGGAAGCCGGTGATGCTGAAGCCCTCGCTAAAGTCGCTGCAAGGGACGCTGGAAGGGCGAAGGCTTGGACTTTGGGTAATGGTGCTGCTGTAGCTGCAAAGCGCGTTAACGCCTCGCTACGGGCCGATAAGATGGCTCATCACATCAAGGCATGCCTCTATGATGGCTGCAAGAGCTATTCTGCAATCGCGACATGCTTGAATGCGAAGGGTGTCACCACAGAGCGCGGTTCTGCATTCAAGCCTATGACTGTATCAAGGATGATGGAGAAGCTATCTTTAACCTTCGAATCACGTTGACAGATAGAGATGTTTACAGTATCGTCCATCCCTTCTACGCGGTTTGGTAGGGTGCGTCAGGGTAGGGTTTGGCGTGGTTTGGTACGGGCTTAAGCTGAGATAGCATCCAGCATGAATACTGATGATTGAGGGGAGAGCAACGAGAGTTGCCCTCCCCTTTTTCATGCCTGTGAGAAAGTGTCTCACTGCGTTCGGAGTATCTGTTGCCCCTCGTGTGTGTGTCCACATGCGAGCGAAGCGAGGAACGTGAAGCAATGCTTCAGCTTCAGAGTCATTCGAGAGAAGCACCAGATATTCGAGAAATGCTACGACTTTCATCTGGTCAGTGTGGGGGTTGCTTGATACATCCGGTAGATGGCGGATTTGAAATTTAAGGCGTCTACAAGCTCGCCAGAGAGGCGCTTGCTAAACGCTATAGGTAGATACGGGTTTCCAGATTACACAGCGTCTGAGAGCCCTGTAGGGGCGCTTGCTTGATAGCTCGCCGAAGTCTACGGGTTCTAAAATCATACAGCGTCAGATACCGCGTGAATGCTGGTGCTAAGCGGATCTGAGAAAGTCCAGTGCTTGGAGATCCTGATAATGCTACGTGTTTGATAGCTCAGCTGGGGCGACTGTTAAGAAGCGTGCCGAGAAATCCACGAACGCAGTGAGAAATCCGGGGGGAAAATTCTTTCCCAGGGAAAAGGGGTCAAAAATTTTCGGCGGGAATTGGGAAAAAAGTTGAAAAGGGTCTCAGATTGGTAGCTGCTTTGCATTTCGGTCGCTACACACTGGACAACGCGGCGTTACATTCACAACTTTCCCTTCCTTACTGTATTCCCATCTCCATTTGACACCCTCGAAGCTGTCATCTGTATACTTCATCCACTCCGGCTTCTTCCGCTGCTTAATCAGCCACGCGACTGACGCTATGAGCAGACTTAGGAACGACATTCCCAGTAACGGCAAGTTGATCGTAATGCTGAAGCCCCACAACCAAGTCAATGCGACGGTGGTTAACCAAGTTGCAAAGTAGGAACCAACGATTAGTTCCGCACTTCGCTTAGCAACGGCCTCACCAAAGATTTTCAACAGGGGCCTCAACTCGTCACCCCGTTATTTCGGTAGGACTTTTGTCTCACTCTATGCTCGATGAGAGTAGTAATAGTCGATACAGCCTCATTGTGAGTAGAGCAATTTGGGAAGCAATCCTTTTCTGAATTGCAAGCAACACAAACATAGCTGAGTTGCTGCCCAAAGAGGTCTCTGTTTAGATTCAATGCACAGTCGCAAACTGAGCAGTAAGGCCGGACATCTGTGATGACGTTATTAAAATCGTAGTCCCAGCGCCACAAAGCACCTTCAAAGGTATCTTCGCGATAGGTTTTCCATGCTGGCGGTTCAGGCTCAATAGCCTTAGCAAGTAAGCCACGGATTAGCAGAAACGCGATAACGGCGGTCGACATTATAAATACCATGAGGAGCCACCTGCTGATCTCGACGGGAGCAACAAACCAATCCCATAGTGCACCAACGTAGTCACGTGCAGATGCCAAGAAGACAAGCAAGCTCCCACCTATTGCTGTGATGACCACACCTGCAATGTTGTCAGCAATCTTCGCAACAATCCACTTCACCAATTTCATCAGCCACTTCCGCAATACGGCCTGTCGATGAGCCAATGATAAGGGGTATTTTCGGGAGTTATCCACACGACAGCGAGTGGGGTTTTTGACGGGCACAAGAAAGCCCGCCGAAGCGGGCTTGGTTGACCATTTGGGAGCTATACGGCCTCCCCTGCTTGCTCGAAGTCATCGACATGGCCCCTCCACTCCTCAGGGCTCAGCAGGCCAAGGTCCAAGAGACATCCCAGCATGCCTATTCCTGAATCCAATGCTGACGACATGGCATGATCCGTCCTGGCATCGATGATCCGTTGCCGGGCTGCCTGGATGATCGTTTCCACTGGTAGCGGCCTCCTGTTGGGCCTGGAGCTAACGAGCTTCATTCCGCCCCCTCCTCACCCTGGAACGCTGTGCTGTAGCCCATCCGGCGAGCTATCGACTCCAGCCGACGTGCTGTGTCCTCTACCCTGAAGCTATACACCTTGAAGGTATTCCTGTCCCACACCAGCACACAGAATGGCTTCATTGCCTCTCTCCTTGTCAGGCAAACATCAAATAGCCGATGACGGCTGATGTAATGGCGACCACCAAGACTGTCGTAATGGCGACAATGATGGCGATGTGCCCGGCTCCTATGTTGTGGTAATCGTGCGTGTCTTTGCTATGTTTAGGCTCTTCTGTCATGTCAATGGTCTTCATATGTTATTTAGTGGACGAAATGATACCTTGACGCCTTTTGCATCATCGCTTTGTGTTGGCTGTGTCTTGTAGCGGCCTCTGTAACGCCTTACCGCCTAATCTGCATAGTGGCTATTATAGACCGCATTGTCAACACTGCCCATCTGTTATATCTCATGCAAAGCACTCTCTTAGGAGTGCTACCCTGTCAGCGCTTTGTGTCTATGCCCAGCTTCACAAGGAGTCGCCGCACTTGCGTGGCGTGCCACACAGCTGCCCCTGTAGAGGTTGGTATCCTTCGATTCGTTAGCGTTTGGGCTACATTCTTGAGGGTAGCGCCCTCCTCGGCCCAAAGCTCTCGTAGGGTGTTCTCAAGCTTCGCCGCTGTCTCTGCGTGATTCTCAGACGCTGCTTTGAATGCGTGGTGGGCATTGCTCTTGCTGACTACGTTGTTCAGCAGCTTTTGTGAGCGATGCTCCAACCTGATTATCTCTACAGCGCTTTCCAACTCCTCACCCGCAAGCCCCGGCAAGGAAGCCACGAAGTATGGAGTTTTTCCAATGACGCTCTTTAGTTTCTCCGTGTAATACAGTGGGCTTGCCAGCCAAATGCAAGAAGCCGGAAGCAATGCTTCCAGCTCCTCAAGAGAACTTGCAACTCTTAACAGCTCAGCTGTGTCACCAGCCATGTACCGAATCCAAATAAGCTGAGACGGTATCGGAATCTTGTCGTTGGGAATCAAATAGGCGACCCCCTTAGCCAGCTGCAAGGGATTACCTTCAGACTTGTTCTTAACCATCTTTCTCAAATTTATTATCAAATGTTGGGCGACTGTACAGCCCACGACACAAAATCGTCAACAGCTGTTAGTGTTATCTCTCAGCGCTGGAACAGAGAGTCCAGGGAGCCCCCGCTACGCAGGGTAGCCAGGACAGCCTCCATACTCACCGCTACGCCATCAATCGAGATGGCAACATCCTTCGGACCGATACGCTTCTTAGGCACCTTCACAATCACATGATGGGGGCTGAAGTGTTTATTCTCGTCTCTGTGGATGACGCCACCCTTGGGCACGTTGGCAAGGTGCCATTCCCGATAGGTCGAATACCTAACCCACTCAGGGCAGATTGTTCCTTTGGCTGGATGATGTCTAAAACACAGCTCTAACATCTTGCACCACGTTCGGTAGATGGGATCGGCCTTGCCGTTGCGTGTTGATCCGCCTGGAACATCCATGATGCCCACGCCACACACTAAATTGTCACTCATTTGTCTTTCCTCAAATCGTAGGCTGGCATTTGCCAATTTCCGGGTATGGAACCCCTGTATTTATGCGAGGTACAGAGGTCTAAAAACGACGGGACATAGGGTAGCCCCACCAGTACACTTTTGGCCCTCTACGGGCCGCATTCTTCCGTTAGTAGATGTATCTCTGCCAGTAATCAACAGCCTCTCGCTCAGGTATCTTGAATACCAACCTTATCACCGTGGGATTCACGCCCCTTGTGTTGTAGATGAAAGAGATGATTTCTCTTTTCCAATCGCGATGCCTGTACGAAAGCGGATTATCAGGATCAAGCTCCTTGATGTTCACTCGCTCCGTTCCCCTCTGACTCTGTAGCTCAACAAACCTTGTCACTTGTGACTCTGAAGCTTTCTCGAAAGTTATCTGAGGAAGGTTGTCAGGGGGTGGCACGTCGGTATGAATCAAGCCTTCTATGAGGCCACTTTCTCTGTAGTATGCGAAATAAGTCATTCAGGAATCCTCTCTCAATTTCTAATCGTGTCTATAAGGCCCTGCAAGGCCTCTATTTAGCGTTACCCTGTACCATCCTATAGGGTTAGCCCTTATAACCTCACAGAGAGGCTTACAGAGGCCTCTGGAGCGCTATTTAAACCCACTCTCAACCTACATGTATGGATTTGGCCTACGCAGTCGCTGACGTAATGGTCTTTTATCTTGCGGTGTCTCTCTTCGACTGCTACACAACAGCTCGTCTACGTTGATGTCTGTGTGGTCAAGTAATTTTTGCAGCATGGAATACCTCGCCATTACCGCACCAGACATCTCAATAAAACAGTATTCTGCTGTATCACGGGGAATGGTTTGTGATGTGACGATCCCCGTGATTAGTCTGTTCTGCTTATGCACTATCATGTAAACAGGAGCTGGCTTTTCTTTCTGCATTTGTGGTTCCTCCTTTGGGGTTATCAGTAATTTTCGTCTTGGTCGTCGTCGAGTGTTAGTTCTCTGTCGTTCCAGAAACCGTACAGCTCATCATCCTCAGCTTCCTCGCCGTCAACGGCGACATAGTGTCTGCTGTGATCGCTGAGAGGCTTTTCCTCGTCCTCAAGGAAAGCGTCAGCCATGCCTTCAAGGTCCCCTGAGTTACGACTCATGGCCCGCTGTAGGGCCCTACGTTCACGAGGCGTCATCTCTTGAGCCATCTCTATCCATAGGGCGACATACGCACCCCATAGAGCCGCTTGCTGCACTTCCTTGGGCGCTTTCCGTGGCTTGGGTCCAGGTTTCTTGCGAGTCTTCGCAGCGGGTGCTGTAGGAACTTCGATTACAGCGTCATTTGCTGCTGGCTGAATCGGAGATGCCTGACTAAGGTCGGCCCAACTAATCGCATGTCGAAGCGGGTGATACTGAACGATTAAAGGTTGTTCAAAAGTTAGTGTTGTTTGTGTATCGTTTGCAGACTGAGAGGATAGCGCCCTCTCAATTCTGCGCTCTTGTTTTCTCCGTGCTGCTTTGCCCATCTGATTAGACTCTCCTCTTAGTTAGAATACGAAGTTTTCGTTGTGGCTTTCGGCGTCCGCAAGCATGGCGTAGAACTCATCTTCTTCTGCTTGCTTGACAGCCCAATCTGACGGGCGCTTGTTGGCTTTAGGCCGATCTGGGTTCCAGTTACGGCCTGCGAAGTGTTGACGGATGGCTTGGGCGGTTTCTTCGTTGTGTTCGAAGCGCTCATCGACTGCCATATCATCGCGGTATTCAACTTGCGACCATTGGTCATCAACGGCGTCGTAGTTGATCAGCGACTCATCGTCATCAAGGTCGTCGAGGGATACTTCATCCAGAGATGCTTCTTCGTCATCACCCTCCTCCACTTCAGGAGCGGGAACGTCTTCGCGGTATTCATCGTGAGTAGCAACAGGAAGGGTTGCGGCTGGCTTGTTGAATGTGAAGCCCTTCTTGGCTACTGGCTTCCACGATCCATCACGGAAAGCGCGAACAGCTTTGCCGTAGGCGGCGTATTGGCCGTCTTCGTACAGGGCCAGGATTTCGGCGGGGACTCCGCCTGCGTTCACTACCACGCGAGCTGCTACAGCTTCTGAAGCGTCGGCCTCAGCAACCATGCTTGCGATAACGTGGGCGATAGCTTCAGGGTGGCGCTCGATGTGGCTACCAACAACAGCGACGGCTGTGCGGGCGGCTTGGGCGATGTAGCGAGCCTGACGGTCTCCAATCTCAATGTGCTTGGCAGCAGATGAAGAGATCTTGTCATGCTGAAGCATCCGGCGAATGTCTGAAGGACTCACCTTGAAGGGCTGGAATTTCTCGTCGAAGTCTTCTTCAGGGCGGGTGAGTACACCGATGATCAAGTCATCCAGCCAATCGACGTTGAGATCGAAGCCCAGAGCGTGGCGGATGATTTCTGCGTGTGGGTTGGCCGTGGTCAGACTCTTACGGCCAGCACCAGCAGCACGCTTGCGGGGACTACCGTCTTTGGTTGTAGGCTCTTTGGACTCAGTGTCGTCAGCCAGGATACGGGCCAGATTGGCTTGAGCGGTGGCGTGGTCCTGGGCCAGTTGATCGGCTGTGCCGCTGAAGACGAATTCGTTGCCGTCTGCGTCGAAGACCTTTCCGCTGGAGACTACTTCTGCATAGTCTTCACTGGAAAAGCCAGCTTCGAAGGCTACAGTTTCAAAAGTGACGATTTCGCCTGTGTAGATGTTGACGTGTTGCATTGAATAGATTTCCTTGTACAGATTTTCATGTGATTCCTCCTCACTTGAAAGTGCCTTTTAATAGTGTTTGCTGCTGGTGTATGTAGTTGTCGGATTAAGCGGCTTTAGCGGCTGCCTCCTCAAGCAGTGCCGCCTGTTCTGCTACGTGTTTCTTGTACAGCTCCATTGTCTCTGCTGTGGCTGCTGGGGCACCCAATACACGACGTCGATAGTCGATGTACTTCTGAGCACAAGGCTTGCAGCAGAAAAGGTTGTCTCGACGCTTCGCAATGAATTCGATGTGACAAGTAATACAGTTACGTTTGATAAGCACAGTGCTACCTCCGGGTAAGGATTCAGGTATAGAGTTTGGGGGTCAGAATTGTCGCTTCAGATTCGAAGCGCATGTAAAAAGAAAGCCCAGCGGAGTGGGCTCTAATCACATGAAACAGGGAGAACGAATCTCGACCTGCTTGGGTACTTTAGCATACTTCTGTCAAAAAGCAATACCCTGGCATGAGTTTTGCTTGTAAATTTCTTCATTACCGACGAACGGTCATGAACTACTAATTATCAGGGATTTCTGAGCGTCTGGGACACTCCGGCCCCTCGGGGTTTGTCCCACCATCATCGAGCTTATTACGGCAATAGAGGTTAAGGAACGGAACCCTCCTTCCGTATTAGCGCGGATAGGAATGACCCCTAATGAATCACTCACCTCCCCTGTGCGGAGTGAATCCTTATTACGGCAACATAATAGAAGGGATGAGCACGACCGCCATTTCTTCCACAGGGGACCCTGTGAGTGCAACACCTGCAACACCTATGTTGCAACACCTGGCCTGTTGCAAAGCTTGTTGCAATGCAACACCTTCGTTCTCGGGGGGTTTGCTGTTGCAGAGCTGTTTCTGTTGCATCCCGGCATTCTTGCAACACCTTCGTCCCCCTAAGTAATGGTAACTGTTGCATAGCAACGTAATCACTACGTGTAGCCACGCTACACAGGGTCAACCCGGCAAGCCGGAGGCTGGGACTACCTCAACAGAAAGAGCAGGGACTTTCTTGATTGGCGACCCTTGGTGGTTCGCTTGTGGTATCAACACAAGATTGCTCAGATGTAAGAGTAATCAATTCCTCAGCGTCGCTGAGGTCTTAACATCTTTAGATTGTCATCACAAAGCGACCACAAGTCGCCCATCAAAGATGGTCTCTTGATTGGTAGTCAGTTCTAATGCTGTCGCATTAAAAGGGGAAAGCATCATACACAACCTTCAAAATATTGTCAAGTAGTTCTTTCTGTTATGGTAGCTGATGGACGGCTCACGCCTTACTCTTAGTATTGCGACCGAAATGATTTGGGTCATGGCTTCCCCTACCGATACCGTAGCCCATGGACATCTGCCCCGGCCTGCTAAGGGCAATCCTCATGAACGGTAGTTATTGCGATACTACTGGAACCTTCCAATCACTGAAGGTCTGATACTGTATCGCCACCACCATGCAAGGAAGCATGTCATGCCCTTTCGCAATCCCGAGCTATTCACCCTGAATCAAATGCCATTGGCCGAGCTGGAACGCGAGCTTGATCGCCGTAAGCGCACCATGGAGTCAAACCGACGTTGGCTCAGAAAGCAGCTGGATCGCTTAGCTCGACAGCAAGACGATGTTGCAGCGCTGGAAGCTATGATTCAGCTTCGGAAGGGGACAGTTCACTGATCGTACGGAGGGATAGCCAGGAGCCGTGTTCCAACTCCTCACGCATTCGATAGATTGCAGCGTCCAAGAGAATGGGCGTGGTAGCTTCATAATCCCAGAGCTGCCACCTCAAACGGGCTCTGTAGTCTCTATCGGCGTATAGGCGAATCTGAAGACTGCCCGAGACGATTCGGTCTACCACTATCCGGTAGTCTGGAAAGGCTATCGTAGCAGCGTGCGAAGCGTTCTTAATGGCTTCATCGATAGGCACTCCTGCCCTACTCCTGCTCATGGGGCTTGGTCGTCCGTTGTCGTCCCCTTTATTCGCTCAAGCTCCTTTCGAAGCCGCTCTGTCTCAACAGATTGATCGAAGTACGCCGTCCGCCATACGTTGGCGAGATCACGAAAAGCGTCCCGCTCACATTCCAGCGAAGCAATCAAAATCTCAACCACGTGATTGGGCTGCTCTGACATGTCGCCCCCTACTCGACAGTTTGTCTTGAGCTTTGGAGGCGCGGTAGCTCTTGGAAGTGCCCTTTGGTTTCACCTCTGGACGAGCGGAAGAGACCGCTCATGGACGTAGTACTGGAGGTGCCCACCTTCCCTTCATTCATGACCCGCGAAGAGGTTCGGCCCGATCTTCCACGACGCTGACCTTCCAGACAGCCACTCCTCTTTCAGGCATCGCTGTCACGGTGCCTTTTGAGTGGTCACATCGAGTGGTCACATCAGAAAGCAAAAAGCCCCCTAAACCATTGATTTAGAGGGCTTTTCTATAGATGGCGGAGAGATAGGGATTTGAACCCTAGGAGCCATTGCTGACTCAACGGATTTCGAATCCGTCCCGTTCGACCACTCCGGCATCTCTCCAACGCGGCGCATGATACCAGTCATGCGTGCAAAAGCGAACAAGCAATTGCAAAAAAAAGCTCTGGTATCAGCGGCTTGCGTTTAGAGCGGGACGCCCAGGCGCTGGGCGACCTCTTCGTAGGCCTCGATCACGCCGCCCAGACCCTGGCGGAAGCGATCCTTGTCCATCTTCTTGCGGGTTTCCTTATCCCACAGGCGGCTGCCGTCCGGGCTGAATTCGTCGCCCAGCACGACCTTGCCGTGGAACAGCCCGAACTCCAGCTTGAAATCCACCAGCAGCAGGCCGGCGTCGTCGAACAGCTGCTTGAGGATGTCATTGATGCGGAAGGTCAGCGCCTTCATCTCGGCCAGCTGGTCGAGAGTGGCCCAGCCGAAGGCCTGGACATGGCTTTCGTTGACCATCGGATCGTGCAGCGCATCGTTCTTCAGAAAGAGTTCGAAGGTCGGCGGCGTCAGCTCCAGGCCCTCCTCCACGCCCAGGCGGCGCACCAGGCTGCCGGCGGCGAAGTTGCGCACCACGCATTCCACCGGAATCATCTCGAGCTTCTTGACCAGGCATTCGTTGTCGCCCAGCAGTTGCTCGAACTGGGTGGGGATGCCGGCGGCTTCGAGCTTCTGCATGACGAAGGCATTGAACTTGTTGTTCACCATGCCCTTGCGCTCGAGTTGCTCGATGCGCTCGCCATCGAAGGCAGAGGTGTCGTTGCGGAACAACAGGACCAGGCGATCGGGATCGTCGGTGGTGAATACCGACTTGGCCTTGCCACGGTAGAGTTCTGCGCGTTTTTCCATCTTGGACTCCGGTTCGAAGGGCTTGCAGGCTGTGGACGAACGCAGGTGAGACGACCGGTTCGGGACGAGTACAGCCGGGAAGCGCAGTTTACATAGGATCGTGGATCTTTTGGCCCTGCAGCAACGCCCGACCGCTAAAGAAAAGCCGGTCAGCGCCTCAGGCGATGGCCTGCCACTCCAGCCCCTGCTGCTGATCGGCGATCTGCAGCCAGTCCGCATCGCAACCCAGCACATCGGTGAAGCAGGCGCGGGCGAGCCAGGGGTTGTTGTTCTTCTCGCTCAGGTGGGCGAGCACCAGATGCTGCAGGCCCGGACAGGCCAGCTCCATCACCAGCTCGGCCGATTGCCGGTTGTTGAGGTGACCGCGCACCCCGCCGACCCGTGCCTTGAGGTGATAGGGATAAGGGCCCGCGGCGAGCATGTTGCTGTCGTGGTTGGCTTCGATCACCAGGGCATCCAGGCCACGGTAATGCGCCAGCACCCCAGGGGTGGCCTCGCCGAGATCGGTGAGCACGCCCAGGCGCTTGCGGCCATCGTCGAAGACGAACTGGGTCGGCTCCAGGGCGTCATGGGACACCTGCACCACGGTCACTTCCAGCGCGTTCAGCACCAGCCGTTCGCCGTCCATCAGCAGGCCCTGGGCGGCCACCGGCTTGCGCAGGCCGCGCCCGGTACCGGCGCTGTAATAGACCGGCACCCCGTGCTTGCGCGCCAGGAGCTCGACGCCCTGCACGTGATCGGAGTGTTCGTGGGTGACCAGGACGGCATCCAGCTGGGCAGGTACTACACCCAGCCGGGCCAGACGACGTTCGGCTTCCCGCAGGGAGAAGCCGCAGTCGATCAGCACATAGCTGTTATGGCTGTGCACCAGGGTCGAGTTGCCCCGACTGCCGCTGCCCAGGATTGCGAAGCGCATACTGCATGCTCGTCTGAAGCTTTTTCAGCACGCCTTCGGCGATGTCCTGGGGTGCTGCGGTGTTGATGGTCTTGTCCAGGGTGACCTGGACGGTGTTGCCTACCGAGGTGAGGCGCACCTGGAAGCGCCGTGCGCGGGCGTCTTCCTCTTCCTTGGTCTCGCCCTTGCCAAACATGCGGCCGAAGAAGCCCGGCTTGCGCTCTTCCGGCTTCTGCGCGCCTTCGGCGATGTTCACGTAGTAGACGCCCAGGCTGCGATCCATGTCGTCGACGCGGATGTCGGCGCCTTCGATGGCGCGACCCACGCTGGACCAGGCGCGATTCAGATCGCTTTCCAGCACCAGCATGGGCACGCCACTGCCGTCGACCTCGTAGGTCACGCGCTCGGGGGTGTCGTAGCCGCCGGCGGCCAGCAGCGAGACCGAGCCACTGCCCTGCTCGCTGCGGTCCAGGCCGGCCAGCACCTGATTCAGCAGGGCGTCATCGAGTGCCGAGCTGTTCTGGCTGCTGGACCAGGACGGCTCGCTGGAGCTGCCCTGGCTGCGGGTCTGGGTCTGGATGAAGATTTCGCTGCTGCCCGATTGCACGCCCGGCTCGATGCGCAGGCGGGTGCGCAGCTCGTTGCCCGGCTGCAGGCGGCCGTTGGTGCTCAGACTGCGGGCCAGCGGGGTCGACAGCTCGGTGGGCGCCTGCCAGGCGGTGATGATCTCACCGGTCTGCGGACGCTCTTCGGCGATGCGGAAGCCGTTGTCGGTCAGGTACTGACGAGCCACCGGCCAGACGCTGGCGGGGACCTTCTGGGCGGCCAGCCAGCGGGCATTGCCGCTGCGCTGCACGCTGAACTGCTCGTTGCCACTGCCCTGGACGGCCAGCGCCTGGGGTTTCGGCACTTCGAAGCCATAGGAGCGATTCTGGGTATCGGCCACGTTGGCCGGAATCGGCAGCAGCGGATCCATCGGCTTGGCCTGAACATCGGTTGGCACCTGCATGGGGCCGGTTTCGCGGGCTTCGAGATAGTCATTGCCGCGATCGCGGAAATAACCATGCTCGCCCCACACCCAGCTGCAGCCACTAGCGGTGGCCACGGCCAGACCCAGCGTCGTCAAACCCAGAACACGTTTCATCGACTGCTTCCTAATCACGCCAGCACTCCCGCCTGACGCAGGGCCTGACGTACCACTTCGTGGCAGCGCGAGCTCAGCCAGGTCAGCGGCAGGCGGATACCGGCGTCGATCATGCCCATTTCATGCAGGGCCCACTTCACCGGGATCGGATTCGATTCGATGAACAGATTCTTGTGCAGCGGCATCAGCTGTTCGTTGAGCGCGCGTGCGGTGTCGGCATCGCCCCGCATGGCGGCGGCGCAGAGTTCGCTCATGGCGCGCGGCGCGACGTTGGCGGTCACCGAGATGTTGCCCTTGCCGCCCAGCAGCATGAGTTCGGCGGCGGTGGCGTCATCGCCCGAGTAGACCAGGAAGTCCTTGCCGACACGGGAGAGGATGTCGCGGGCGCGCGCCAGGTCGCCGGTGGCTTCCTTGATACCGATGATGTTCGGCACCTTGGCCAGGCGCTCGACGGTCTCGGCCAGCATGTCGCAGGCGGTACGGCCCGGCACGTTGTAGAGGATCTGTGGAATGGCGACGGTTTCGGCGATCATGCGGAAGTGCTGGTACAGCCCTTCCTGGGTCGGCTTGTTGTAGTAGGGCACGACCAGCAGACAGGCGTCGGCGCCCGCGTCCTTGGCAGCGCGGGTCAGGTCGATGGCCTCACGGGTGGAATTGCCACCGGTGCCGGCGATGACCGGGATGCGGCCCTTGACCTGCTCGACCACATGACGGATCACGGCAACGTGCTCGTCGACGTCGACCGTGGCGGATTCACCCGAGGTGCCCACCGCGACGATGGCGTCGGTGCCTTCGGCGAGATGGAAGTCCACCAGCTTGGTCAGGTTGTCCCAGTCGATACGCCCCTGGGCGTCCATAGGGGTGACCAGCGCCACCATGCTCCCCGCAATCATGCAACCGCTCCTGCCGGAAAAAGAGAGCGGTAATGGTACTGACGCCTCTGCGCCAGCACAAGCAACGCGCCCCCAACGGGCATTCCCCCCGCGAGCGCTTTTCGCTACCCTTTCGCCTTTGCCAGTCTGTAATTCCCCCTGCCAGGAAGCCTAATGTCCGCCACCCCCCCGATTCGCGAACAATTTCTCGTCA
The DNA here is from genome assembly GCF_004341115.1 of Pseudomonas sp. JUb52. Lineage (NCBI taxonomy): Bacteria > Pseudomonadati > Pseudomonadota > Gammaproteobacteria > Pseudomonadales > Pseudomonadaceae > Pseudomonas > Pseudomonas sp. JUb52. The sequence goes on along the minus strand of NZ_SLYS01000013.1, from coordinate 88,206 downwards.
TCAGCGCGCTGGGCGCCAACCCCATGGAGCTGACCAACGTGCTCTACCGCAGCTGCATGGACAACCGCTGCGCAGTGGTCAGCAGCCGGCTGAGCCGGCACGGGGAATTCAGCGCGCTGATCCTGCAGGTCTCCGGCAACTGGGACGGCCTGGCGCGCCTCGAAGGCGGCCTCGCCGGCCTCGGCAAGCGTCACGGCTTCACCGTCGGCGTCACCCGCAGCGCGGCCCTGGAGAATCGCCCCCAGGCCCTGCCGTACGTCGTCTATGTCAGTGCCGCCTATCGCCCGGACATCCTCAACGAGCTCTGCCAGTTCTTCGCCGACCACAAGATCGAAGTGGAGAACCTGGTCTGCGATTCCTACCAGGCGCCCCAGACCGGCGGCACCATGCTCAACGCCACCATCACCGTAACCCTGCCCGCCGGCACCCAGATCAGCTGGCTGCGCGACCAGTTCCTGGATTTCGCCGACGCCCTCAATCTCGATGCCCTGATTGAGCCCTGGCGGCCGCAGAGCAACTGACGGAACCCGCAAGGAGCTGCCCATGAGCGTGACCCTCGACCAACCGCTTCCGGCTTTCCAGGCCCAGGCCACCAGCGGCCTTGAGGTCTCGCCGGCCAGCCTGCGCGGCCGCCAGGCGGTGCTCTATTTCTACCCCAAGGACAACACTCCCGGCTGCACCACCCAGGGCCAGGGCTTTCGCGATCTGCACGAGCATTTCCTCGCGGCCGACACCCAGGTCTTCGGCATCAGTCGTGACAGCCTGCGCACCCACGAGAATTTCCGTACCAAGCAGGGCTTTCCGTTCGAGCTGATCAGCGACAAGGACGAGACCCTCTGCCAGCTGTTCGACGTGATGCGACAGAAGAAGCTCTATGGCAAGGACTACATCGGTGTGGACCGCAGCACCTTCCTCATCGACCGGGAAGGCGTGGTGCGCCAGATCTGGCGCGGCGTGAAAGTCCCCGGGCACGTCGCCGAGGTCCTGGCCGCCGCCCAGGCGCTGAACAAGGCCTGATCAGGCCTTGCGCAGCCAGTAGCGGAAGGTTTCCCCCGCCACCTCTTCGCCCACCAGGGCGTGTCCCGACAGCTTGGCGAAGGTACGGAAGTCGCGTTGCGACCCGGCATCGGTCGCCACCACGGCCAGCACCTCGCCGGAAGACAGCCGGTTGAGTTCCAGCTTGGCCTTGAGCAGCGGCATGGGGCAGCTCAGGCCGCTGGCGTCCAGCTGGGCGGTCACCGCGCCGGTGTAGGGTTGGCTCAGATCGGCCATGAGATTCTCCATTGGGGGCTACGTCAGTGCCCGGGTTTGCTAGGCACCCAGACGGCGGGCCGCTAAAGTAGCCCTTTTGCGGCCACGAGTCTTGCCATGAACGTCCTGCGCCCCGCCCTGCTGTCCCTGGCGCTGCTCGCTGCGCCCCATCTGGCGCAGGGAGCGAACGATCTGCCGTCACTGGGCGATGCCAGCTCTTCGATCGTCTCGCCCGAGCAGGAGTTTCAGATGGGCCGCGCCTGGCTGAGCATGCTGCGCGGCCAGGTCCCGGCCATCAACGATCCGCAGCTCAAGCAATTCGTCGAACAGACCGTCTACAAGCTGGCCGAGACCAGCGACCTGCAGGACCACCGCCTGGTCTTCATCCTGATCAAGGATCCCGAGATTAACGCCTTCGCCGCGCCCGGCGGGGTGATCGGGGTCAATGGCGGGCTGTTCCTCAAGTCGGAGACCGAGGCCGAGTATGCGGCGGTCATGGCCCATGAGTTGGGTCACCTCATCCAGCGCCACTTCGCCCGTGGGGTGGAAAACCAGCAGCGCATGCAGTTGCCGCTGATGGCGGCCCTGCTCGCCGGCATCGTGGCCGCCGCGGCAGGCGGCGGCGATGCGGGAATCGCCGCAATCGCCTCGACCCAGGCGGCGGCCATCCAGAGCCAGTTGCGCTTTTCCCGACTCAACGAGCAGGAGGCCGACCGCGTCGGCATCGTCAATCTGGAGCGCGCCGGCTACGATCCGCGCGCCATGCCGGAGATGTTCGGTCGGCTCGCCCGGCAGTATCGCTATGACCGTACCCCGCCGGAATTCCTGCTGACTCACCCGGTCACCGATAGCCGGATCGCCGATACCCAGGCGCGTGCCGAGCGTTTTCCCAAGGGCGGCGTCGAGGATAGCAAGCGCTTCCAGCTGATGAAGGTGCGGGCTCAGATGTATTTCGAGGAAACCGCCGGCCTGCTGGTGAAGCGCTATAGAGCCCAGCTGCAGGAAAACCCGGACAACGACGCGGTCCGCTACGGCCTCGCCATGGGCCTGACCAAGCAGGGCCAGCTCAACGAGGCGCGGGACACCCTGGCGCCGCTGCTGCGCAAGGCGCCGGACGAGATCAGCTACAACCTCGCCCAGGTCGACCTGGACATCACCGCCAATCGCCTGCCCGACGCCCAGAAACGCGTGCAGCGACTGCTGGAGCTCTATCCGGACGATCTGGCGGTGAGTCTGGCCCAGGTGGACCTGCTCGGCCGCACCAAGCAGGCCAAGGCTGCCAGCCAGTTGCTCGACAAGCTGCTCAAGCAGCGGCCGATCGATCCGGATCTGTGGAATCAGGCGGCGGATGTACGCGGCCAGGCCGGCGACCTGGTCGGCGTGCACCAGGCACGCGCCGAGTACTTCGCCCTCACCGGTGACTACAACCAGGCCATCCAGCAATTGGGCTTCGCCAAGCAGCGCGCCGCCAGCAACTATCAGCTGGCCGCAAGGATCGATGCCCGCCAGCAGGAAATGATCGCCCAGCGCAAGCTGAGCGAAGAAATCCTGCGCTAGCGTCCTGGGCCGCGCCCTCAGGCGTTGCCCTTGACCTTCAACTGCAGCGCCTGGGTGAAGTCGAGCATGCGCTTGAGCGGCTTGACCGCCCGGGGGATGAGCGCCGGATCGACCAGCACCTCGCCGGAGCCGTCGAGCAGGCAGTTGAGGGTGCGCTCCAGTGTGTTCATCGCCATCCACGGGCAGTGGGCGCAGCTGCGGCAGGCGGCGCCGTTGCCGGCCGTGGGCGCCTCGATGAAGGTCTTGTCCGGGCAGGCCTGCTGCATCTTGTAGAAGATGCCGCGATCGGTGGCGACGATGAACTGGCGATTGGGCAGCGTCTGGGCCGCCTTGATCATCTGGCTGGTGGAACCGACATGGTCGGCCAGTTCGATCACTGCCTCGGGCGACTCCGGATGCACCAGGATGGCTGCCTCCGGATAAAGCCGCTTGAGGTCTTCCAGCTGGCTCGCCTTGAACTCCTCATGGACGATGCAGGAGCCTTCCCAGAGCAGCATGTCGGCGCCGGTCTCGCGCTGGATATAGCGACCCAGGTGGCGATCGGGGGCCCAGAGGATGGTCTCGTCGTTGTCCATCAGGTGTTCGACGATGTCCAGCGCGCAGCCTGAGGTGACCACCCAGTCGGCGCGGGCCTTCACCGCGGCCGAGGTGTTGGCGTAGACCACCACGGTGCGCTCGGGATGCTGGTCGCAGAAGGCGGAGAATTCCTCCACCGGGCAGCCCAGGTCCAGGGAGCAGGTGGCTTCCAGGGTCGGCATCAGCACGCGCTTTTCCGGGTTGAGGATCTTGGCCGTCTCGCCCATGAACTTGACGCCGGCCACCACCACGGTGGACGCCGGATGGCGATTGCCGAAACGCGCCATCTCCAGGGAGTCGGCGACGCAACCGCCGGTCTCCTCGGCCAGCGCCTGGATCAGCGGATCGGTGTAGTAGTGGGCGAGCAGCACCGCGTTCTGCGCCTTGAGCTCGCGGGCGATGGCGGTCTTGTAGGCGGCGATCTCGTCCGGCCCGAGCGCCTTGGGCTGCTTGGCGGCCAGATGGGCCTGGACCAGGAGACGTTCGGAAATCTGCACCATGGCGGGTACCTGAAAACGGGGGTCGTCAAGGCCGCGCATCATAGCAGCATCCTGGCCGACTCCCTATGGGCGCCAGCGGCGGCCTGCGCGATGAGTGGCCATCTGCCGCTAATGTCTGGCAACACTTGGCTTTTCACTTCTCCGGCGGGCACGGGTCCGAGACAGGAACGCCCGGTGAGCGTCTCGCCTGGGCCCCACTGCTGGAGACCTATCGTGCCGCCCCGTTCGACCTCGCGTTCCCGGACCTCCGATCACGATCTCGCCCCCCTCCTCGCTGAACTGCGCGCCCTCCAGGATGCCCTGCACCAGGCCAGCGCGGATCCGCGCCTGGATCGCCAGGCGCTCAATCCTGCCTACCATGCCAGCGCCCAGAACCTGCTTGCCTATCTGGCATTGCGCGAGGGCGATCTGCATGGCCTGCAGCTGCGCCTGTCCGCCCTGGGACTGTCGTCGCTGGGTCGTTCCGAAGCCGCGGTGCTGCCGGCGGTGGCGACCCTTATCAACACCCTGGAGCGACTGCTCGGCGGGAGCCCGGCGGCGCGGCCCACGGCCAAGGCCGCCAACCCGTTGGCGGATCACGCCCGCATGCTGTTCGGCTCCCCTGCCGCCGAGCGGGAGGTGCGCATCATGGTCACCTTGCCGCGTGAGGCCGCGGACAACTATTCCCTGGTGCGGGATCTGCTGGCGGCGCATATGGATTGCGTGCGCATCAACTGCGCCCACGACGAACCGGCCAGCTGGAAGCGGATGATCGAGCACGTGCGCCGTGCCAGCGCGGAGCTGGACCGGCCCTGCAAGGTGTTCATGGACCTGCCGGGCCCCAAGCTGCGTACCGGGCCCATCGCCACGGGCGCGGCGGTGCAGAAGGTGAAGCCCGAACGCGATGCCCAGGGCCGCGTCCGCCAGCCGGCGCGGATCTGGCTGACCGGCCGTCGCCAGCCGCGACCGGCGCCCTCCCCGGCCGCCGCCAGTGTCCAGGTGGGCGAACGCTGGCTGAAGGATCTGCAGCCGGGCGACCATATCCGCCTGGTGGATACCCGGCAGGCGCAGCGGCGCTGGACGGTCGTCGAGGTCGGCGACCGCGGCGGCTGGGCGGAGGCGACCAAGACCACCTACCTTGCGCCCGGACTGCGCCTGAGCGTCGCGCGCGAGGGGCGCAAGAGACACAGCCGCATTGGCGACTTCGCTCCGCAGCCGGGTGCCCTGCGCCTCGCCGAGGACGATCTGCTGATCCTGACCGCCGACCAGACGCCCGGCCGGTCCGCCAGCCAGGACAGCGGCGGTCGCCTGCTGACACCCGCCACACTGGGCTGCACCCTGCCCCAGGTGTTCGCCGACGTGCGCGGCGGCGAGCCGGTCTGGTTCGACGACGGCAAGATCGGCGGGGTGATCGAAGGCGCCGGTCAGGATGCCCTGCAGATCCGTATCACCCACGCGCCGGGCGGCGCCAAGCTCAAGGGCGACAAGGGCATCAACTTTCCCCAGAGCAACCTGCGGCTGGCAGCGCTGGGCGAACAGGACCTCGCAGCCCTGGCGTTTGCCGCCGAGCACGCCGACGCCATCGAGATGTCCTTCGTCAACAGCGCCGACGACGTCCGTGCGCTGCTCGCGGAACTCGAGCGCCTACAGGCCGAGCACCTGGGTGTGGTACTGAAGATCGAGACCCGCCGCGGTTTCGACAACCTTCCCGCACTGCTGCTGGCCGGCATGCAGCGCGGCGGCTTCGGCGTGATGATCGCCCGCGGCGACCTGGCAGTGGAAGGTGGCTTCGAGCGCCTGGCGGCACTGCAGGAAGACATCCTCTGCCTGTGCGAGGCGGCCCACGTGCCGGTGATCTGGGCGACCCAGGTGCTGGAGAATCTGGCCAAGAAGGGTTCGCCTTCGCGCGCCGAGATCACCGATGCCGCCACCGGAGTCCGCGCCGAATGCGTGATGCTCAACAAGGGCCCGCACATCCTCAAGGCGGTCGCCACCCTGGATGAACTGCTGGTGCGGATGCAGGGCTATAACAGCAAGAAGCGCCAGATGCTGCGCAAGCTGGAACTAGCCTCGCCCTGGGCGGACTGATCCGCCCAGGATTGGTAGGGCCTAGAGCACCTGCAGGCGACCCGCTTCCAGGCGCACCCGCGCGCCATAGGGCCAGGCCTGGTTGTCCGGGCCATGGCCGCTGGGCAGGCCGCGATAGAGAGCGATGCCGCGCGGCGCCAGCCATTCGGCGAAGATCTCTTCCAGCGACTGCTCGACGTTGCGCGCCGGGCAGTCGGTGAAGGTGCCCAGGCAGACCGCGCCGATGCGGTGCTCGGTGAGGTTGCCGAGCAACTGGCAGAGGCTGCGTTCGAGTCGATAGTAGGGCTCGCCGACATCTTCCAGCATGAGGATGGTGCCATCGTGGGGACGCAGCGCCGCGGCGGTGCCGACCACGCTGGCCAGCGTGGTCAGGTTGCCGCCGATCAGCTCGCCGGCAGGCACCTGGGCCGGACCGGCCAGGCGCTCCAGCTGCCAGGCCGGACGGCCACCGGCGCACAGCTCCAGGACCGATTCCAGCGAGCGGGTCCGGGCCGCCTGAGTGGCCGGATCCTCGTCGCGGCGCCCCCAGTCCAGGGCGCCGGGACCATGAATGGCGGTGAGACCGCGGCGATGGAAGGCTTCCAGCAGCACCGTCAGGTCAGAATAGCCGATCAGCGGCCGACCCTTGCTGCTGGACAGGCGCGACCAGTCCAGCCACGGCAGCAGCTGTGCGGATCCGTAACCACCGCGCAGGCACCAGACCGCATCCACATCCGCCTGGCTGAAGGCCCAGTGCAGATCCGCGGCCCGCTCCTCGGCGGTCCCGGCGAGATAGCGATGACGCTTGAGCGCCTGCTCGCCCAGCACCGCTTCGATGCCGGCCGCCTGCAGCTGTTCTATCGCCGCCGTGACCAGCTCCTGCTTGACCGCACCTGCCGGACTGACCAGCGCCACACGCCGCACGGGAGTCATTCCAGCACCTCCACCGGCATGCCAGCCTCGATGACACCGCGCCCCAGGGGGATGACGTTCATGCCGAACAGCATGCGATTGTCCTGGAAACGGTATTCGCGCAGGGCGGTCAGTGGCTGCCGATCCGGATCCTTTTCGCCCGTCACCGGATCCTGGGTGATGACGATGCAGCGCGAGCAGGGACAGGCGACGGCGAAATCCACCGTGCCGATGCGCAGGCGCTTCCAGCCGTCCTCGGCATAGGCCGCGGTGCCCTCCACCACCAGATTCGGCCGAAAGCGCAGCATTTCCAGCGGTTTGCCCACCCGCTCCACCAGATCGGCCAGGGAGGCCTCGCTGGTCAGCAGCAGGGGAAAGCCGTCGGCGAAGTGGACCTTCTGCCCCGGCTCGGCGAAATCGGTATTGATCTGGCGGGCATGGCTTTCGGCGATGTACACCAGGCGGCAGCGGCGCCCGAGGAAGTCGCTCAGCCAGGCATCGGCCTCGGCGGCGACCGGCGCCTGCAGGGTGTCGCGCCAGATGGTCACGCCTAGCTGCTCACCGGTGGCATCGGGCACCGCCACCTCGAGCGGAGTCCGCCCTGGCGCGCTCAGGCGCAGTCGATCGGCGGCCAGCCAACGCGCCTCGATGTGATTCATCTGCGCCAGCTGGCGCAGGGTCAGGAAGCGGCCGGTGTCGGCATCCACCACCATCCAGCGGCGATCCCCCACCAGGCCCAGGGCATCCACCTCGGCCTGGGCGAGGGATTCCACGGCCGTCGACTTGACGGGATAACGATAGAGGGCACTGAGGTGCGACATGGGCGCGGCTTCCTGGCGGCGGACAAAGGCCGCCAGTGTAAGGGAGGCGCCGGAGCGGCGAAACCGCGGGGATCAGCCCTCGGCCAGCGCCAGGCGGCGGCGGACTTCCTCGACGAGCTGATCGGGCTGGAACTTGGAGAGGAAGGCGTTGCAGCCTACCTTCTTCACCATGGCTTCGTTGAAGCTACCCGACAGCGAGGTGTGCAGCACCACATAGAGGTCGGCGAGGCGCGGATCCTGGCGGATCTCGGTGGTCAGGCGATAGCCGTCCATTTCCGGCATCTCGGCATCGGTCAGCACCATCAGCAGCTTCTCGGTCAGCACCACGCCTTCGTCGGCCCAGGCCTTGAGCTTGCGCAGGGCCTGCAGGCCGTCGGTGGCGACGTGGAATTTCAGATCCAGCTGGACCAGGGTGTCGCGCAGCTGGCCGATGGCGGTGCTGGAGTCGTCCACCAGCAGCACCTCGCGACCGCGGGCCTTGGCCAGCAGCGGATCGGCCAGGCGTTCCTGGGAGACCTTGACGTTGTAGGGCGCGATCTCGGCCAACACCTTTTCCACGTCGATCACCTCCACCAGGCGGTCTTCGATGCGGGTGATGGCGGTCAGGTAATGCTGCCGTCCGGCACCGCCGGGCGGGGCCTGGATGCTGTCCCAGTTGAGGTTGATGATGCGATCGACGCTGCCGACCAGGAAGGCTTGCACCGAGCGGTTGTACTCGGTGACGATGATGGTGCTGTTCTCGTCGGGCGTGATGGGTCGCATGCCGATGGCGGCGGCCAGGTCGATCACCGGCAGGGTCTGGCCACGCAGGTGGACCACACCGCAGATCATCGGGTGGCGCTTGGGCATCTGGGTCAGGCGCGGCAGCTTGAGGACTTCCTGCACCTTGAACACGTTGATGGCGAACATCTGCCGGCTGGACAGCTGGAACATGAGAATTTCCAGACGATTCTCGCCAACCAGCTGGGTGCGTTGATCGACGGTGTCGAGAATGCCGGCCATGGAAAGTCCACTCCAAAGATAAGTCAGGTCACAGGCTATCGGCGGCCGTGGACTTTTCTTGAGGCCCGGAAACGGCGAAGCCGCCAGACAGGCGGCTTCGCTCGAATGGCGTCGACTCAGGCGCGTGGCAGGGTCACGCCGCGCTGGCCCTGGTACTTGCCGCCGCGATCCTTGTAGGACACCTCGCAAGCCTCGTCGGATTGCAGGAACAGCATCTGGGCCACGCCCTCGTTGGCGTAGATCTTGGCCGGCAGGGTGGTGGTGTTGGAGAATTCCAGGGTCACGTGCCCTTCCCACTCGGGCTCAAGCGGGGTGACGTTGACGATGATGCCGCAGCGGGCATAGGTGCTCTTGCCCAGGCAGATGGTCAGGACGTCGCGCGGAATGCGGAAATATTCCACGGTGCGCGCCAGGGCGAAGGAGTTCGGCGGGATGATGCAGACGTCGCTGACCACGTCGACAAAGCTCTTGTCGTCGAAGTTCTTGGGATCCACCACCGCCGAATGGATGTTGGTGAACACCTTGAATTCGTTGGCGCAGCGCACGTCGTAGCCGTAGCTGGACACCCCGTAGGAGATCACCCGGCTGTCGTCCGCGCCGCGCATCTGGCGCTCGACGAAGGGCTCGATCATGCCGTGCTCCTGGGCCATGCGGCGAATCCACTTGTCCGATTTGATGCTCATGGCAGGTCTGGCTCCGGGGCGAAAAAATTGACCGCGCATTCTAGAGGATCGCAGCGCGGTCTCAAAGGCGAACGGACGAAATCAGTCGTCGCTCACGGTGATGGTCGGCATGCCGCCGCCGGCCTGACCGCCCAGGGCAATGCGGGCCCCGACCTTGCGCGCCAGCTCCTGGTAGATCAGTGCGATCTGGCTGTCGGGATCGGCGATGGCCGTCGGCCGCCCGGCATCGGCCTGCTCGCGGATGGCCATGGCCAGCGGCAGCGAGGCAAGGAGATCCACGCCGTACTGCTCGGCCAGCCGGCTGCCGCCGCCTTCGCCGAACAGGTGCTCGGCGTGGCCGCAGTTGGAGCAGATGTGCACCGCCATGTTTTCCACCACGCCGAGCACCGGGATATTGACCTTCTGGAACATCTCCACGCCCTTCTTGGCGTCCAGCAGAGCCAGGTCCTGGGGCGTGGTGACGATCACGGCGCCGGCCACCGGCACCTTCTGCGCCAGGGTCAGCTGGATGTCGCCGGTGCCCGGGGGCATGTCGATCACCAGGTAGTCGAGGTCATTCCAGGCCGTCTGGGTGATCAGCTGGATCAGGGCACCGGAAACCATCGGCCCGCGCCAGGCCACCGGCGTCTTGTCGTTGGTCAGGAAGGCCATGGACATGACCTCGACGCCATGGGCCTGCAGCGGGATGAACCACTTCTCGTCGCGCACCTCGGGACGGGTGCCCTCGGCGAAGCCGAACATGATGCCCTGGCTGGGACCATAGATGTCGGCGTCCAGCACGCCGACCCGGGCGCCTTCGCGGGCCAGCGCCAGCGCCAGGTTAGCGGCGGTGGTGGATTTGCCCACCCCGCCCTTGCCCGAGGCCACCGCGATGATGTTCTTGACGTTGCCCATGGCTTCCAGCTGCGGCTGGGCGGCGTGGGGCGCGATTATGCAGTCGATCTGGATCTCGGCGGTGTCGACCCCGGGGACGTTCTCCAGCGCGGTCTTGAGCACCTGGGCCAGGCCACCCTTGAACAGTCCGGCGGCATAGCCCAGCTCGAAGCGGGCGCGTACCCGGCCACCGTCCAGCGCGAGGTCGCGCAGGGCACCGGCGCTGAGCAGGTCCTGTTCGAGATAGGGATCGTGATACTGGCGCAGCGCGGCCTCGATGGCCTCGCGAGTCGGAGCGGTCATGCAGACTCCCGGAAACAGCGGATAGGAAAGAGAAGCTGCGGCCTATGCTACCCACTGTCCTTGCTAAAGCCTATCCACGCGGCGCTACACTCCCGGCTTTCCCCTCGCCCGTGGAGCCCTGCGTGAACGCCTCTTCCCTGCACATCAGTTCCACCTTCGACAGCGGCGCCGTCGAGGTGCTGTCCCTGGCCGACCACGCCGACATCCGCCTGCGCATCCGCCCGGACACCGCCTCGCCCTTCACCCAGTGGTTCCATTTCCGTCTCGAAGGCGCCCGCGGCCTGCCCTGCCAACTGAGCTTCGACAACGCCGGCGAGTGCGCCTACCCCGAAGGTTGGCGCGACTATGGGGTGGTGGCCAGCTATTGCGGCCAGCAGTGGTTCCGCATCCCCAGCCGCTATGACGGCAAGACCCTGAGCTGGACGGTCACCCCGCAGCACGACAGCCTGTTCTTCGCCTATTTCGAGCCCTATCCGGAGAGCCGCCACCTGGCCTTCATGGGCGAAGCCCAGCGGCATCCCGCCGTCCGTCTGGAAACCTTCGGCCGTTCGCTGCTGGGACGTTCGCTGGACCTGCTGCGCATCGGCACGCCGGGCGCCGGCAAGAAGAACCTGTGGATCATCGCCCGCCAGCACCCCGGGGAGCCCATGGCCGAGTGGTTCGTCGAAGGCCTGCTGCGCCGGCTGCTGGGCCTGGGCGAACACCAGGGCGATCCGGTGGGCGGCAAGCTGCTGGAGCACGCGGTGCTGCACGTGGTGCCGAACATGAATCCCGATGGTTCGGCCCTGGGCAATCTGCGCACCAACGCCGCCGGTGCCAACCTCAACCGGGAATGGCTGGAGCCGGACGAAGGACGCAGTCCCGAGGTGCTGGCGGTACGCCGGGCCATCGCGGCGAGCGGCTGCGATCTGTTCCTCGACATCCACGGTGACGAAGCCCTGCCCTATGTCTTCGTCGACGGCTGCAACGGCCTGCCCAACTTCGGCGAGCGCGAGGAAGCCGAGCAACGGGCCTTCCTGCAGCGCTTCCAGCGCGCCAGCCCGGACTTCCAGACCCAGTACGGCTATCCCCGCGGCCACTTCGGCAGTGAGACCCTCAAACTCGCCACCAAGTACGTCGGTCACACCCATGGCTGCCTGGCGCTGACCCTGGAATTGCCGTTCAAGGACAACGCCAACGATCCCCGCCCGGACGTCGGCTGGAACGGTGCCCGCAGCGCCGCCCTGGGTGCCGCCATGGTCAGTGCCCTGTATTGGCAGCTGGCGGATCTCTAAGTCCGGACCTGCACCCGCCCATCCCTACGGATGAAACCGACCGGCCATTTCGCTATGATGGTCGGTCACCTTATCAGCGTCGCGATCCAGCCAAGACCATGACCGAGCCCCGCAAGATTCTCGTCACCAGCGCCCTGCCCTATGCCAACGGCTCCATCCACCTCGGCCACATGGTCGAGTACATCCAGACCGACATCTGGGCGCGCTTTCAGCGGCTGCGCGGCAACCAGTGCCTCTATGTCTGCGCCGACGACGCCCACGGCTCGGCCATCATGCTGCGCGCCGAACGCGAGGGCATCACGCCCGAACAGCTGATCGACAACGTCAAGCGCGAGCACAGCGCCGATTTCGCCGACTTCGGCGTGGCCTTCGACAACTTCCATTCCACCCATGCGGAAGAGAATCGCGAGCTGTCGCGCGCCATCTACCTGAAGCTGCGCGAAAACGGCCACATCGCCACCCGTCCGGTCACCCAGTATTTCGACCCGGACAAGCAGATGTTCCTGGCCGACCGCTTCATCAAGGGCACCTGTCCCAAGTGCGGCAGCCCCGACCAGTACGGCGACAACTGCGAGAAGTGCGGCGCCACCTATGCGCCCACCGAGCTGAAGGATCCCAAGTCGGCCATCTCCGGCGCGACCCCGGTGCTGCGCGAATCCGAGCACTTCTTCTTCAAGCTCCCCGATTTCACCGACATGCTCAAGGGCTGGACCCGCGGCGGCGCCCTGCAGGAATCGGTCGCCAACAAGATCGCCGAGTGGCTGGACGCCGGCCTGCAGGAGTGGGACATCTCCCGGGATGCGCCCTACTTCGGCTTCGAGATCCCCGACGCCCCGGGCAAGTACTTCTATGTCTGGCTGGACGCCCCCATCGGCTACATGGCCAGCTTCAAGAATCTCTGCGATCGCCGCGACGACCTGGATTTCGACGCCTTCTGGAACAAGGACAGCAGCGCCGAGCTGTACCACTTCATCGGCAAGGACATCGTCAACTTCCACGCACTGTTCTGGCCGGCCATGCTCGAAGGCGCCGGCTACCGCAAGCCGACCGCGCTCAACGTCCACGGCTTCCTTACCGTCGACGGCCAGAAGATGTCCAAGTCCCGTGGCACCTTCATCAAGGCGCGCACCTACCTGGATCACCTCAATCCCGAGTACCTGCGCTACTACTTCGCCGCCAAGCTCTCGCGTCACGTCGAAGACATCGACCTGAACCTCGAAGACTTCGTGCAGAAGGTCAATTCCGACCTGGTGGGCAAGGTGGTCAACATCGCCAGCCGCTGCGCCGGCTTCATTCACAAGGGCAACGCCGGTCTGCTGGTGGACGCCCAGGCCGCGCCCGAGCTGGAAGCCGCCTTCCGCGCCGCCGCGCCGAGCATCGCCGAGGCCTATGAGACCCGCGACTTCGGCCGCGCCATGCGCGAGATCATGGCCCTGGCCGATCGCGCCAACGCCTGGATCGCCGATAAGGCGCCCTGGAGTCTGGCCAAGCAGGACGGCAAGCAGGATGAGGTCCAGGCCATCTGCGCCCAGGGCATCGAGCTCTTCCGCCAGCTGGCGATCCTGCTCAAGCCGGTGCTGCCCAACCTGGTCGCTGCCGCCGAGCGCTTCCTCAATGTCGCCCCCCTGACCTGGGCCGACCTGGACACGCGCCTGGCCAATCATCAGCTCAATGCCTTCCAGCCCCTGCTCACCCGCATCGAACCCGCCAAGGTGCAGACCATGATCGACGCTTCCAAGGAAGACCTGGCCGCCCAGGCCGCACCGCAGCCCACCGGCAACGGCGAACTGACCAAGGCCCCGCTGGCCGAGACCATCGACTTTGACACCTTCTCCAAGGTCGATCTGCGCATCGCCCTGATCGAGAAGGCCGAATTCGTCGAGGGTGCCGACAAGCTGCTGCGCCTGACCCTGGACATCGGCGATGCCAAGCGCAACGTCTTCTCCGGCATCAAGAGCGCCTATCCGGAGCCGAGCCAGCTCGAAGGCCGCCTGACCCTGTACGTCGCCAACCTGGCGCCGCGCAAGATGAAGTTCGGCGTCTCCGAAGGCATGGTCCTGGCCGCCGGCCCCGGCGGTACCGAGATCCACCTGCTCAGCCCCGACAGCGGCGCCAAGCCCGGCCAGCGGGTGATGTGATAGCGACGGCGCCCCAGGGCGCCGTCCTTTCAAGTGCAAGCCATGAACGCTCAACCTACCCTCATCACCGCCATCGACGCCCTCTTGCCGCAGACCCAGTGCGGCAAGTGCGGCCATCCCGGTTGCCAGCCCTATGCGGCGGGCATCGCCGCGGGCGAAGCGCACAACAAGTGCCCACCCGGCGGCACCGCCACCATCCTCGAGCTTTCGGCGCTGCTCCAGCGTCCGGCACTGCCCCTGGACTCGCCCTACCCAGTGACGCCCAGCCAGCGCGCGGTGATTCGCGAGGCCGACTGCATCGGCTGCACCAAGTGCATCCAGGTCTGCCCCACCGACGCCATCCTTGGCGCAGCCAAGCTGATGCACACGGTCATCGAGAGCGAATGCAGCGGTTGTGAACTGTGCCTGGCACCCTGCCCGGTGGACTGCATCGACCTGGTGGCGGTACCAGCCCCGGTCGGTCGCCCGGCGGAGCGTCAGCGTGCGCAGTACTACCGCCGCCGCTTCGACGCCCGCCAGGCGCGCCTGCAGCGCGACCGCGAGCGCCTGGAGGCCGAACGCCAGCGGCGGCAGGTGCCTCCTGCATTCAGCACGCCGGCGGAGATGCCGGTCACCGCGGACGCTGCGGTCAAACCCTTGAAGATCGCCGCTGCCATGGCCCGCGTCGCCCTGCAAAAGGCTGAACGGCAACTGGTGCAGTACGGCACACCGGCCCTGGAGGCCCAGGTGCAGCAACTGCGCGAAGCCGCCGAGCAGGCCCAGGTGGCCCTGGACAGCGCGCAGCGTGGAGCGGCCACCGCCAGGGCGCCGGCCCTGACGACGCCAGCCACCGACCCCGCCGCCCTCAAGCAGGCCCGCATCGCCGCCACCCTGGCGCGTGCCCAGCTGACCAAGGCCGAGCGCGCCTTCGGTAGCGCGCCCACCCCCGAGCAGAGCACTCAACTGGCTACCCTGCGCGGCGCCGCTCAGCAGGCTGCCCACCGTCTTGCCGCACTGGAAACCCCGACCCGCCCATGAACGCCGCCAAACGCCTGGAGATCTTTCGCCGCCTGCACGAGGACAATCCCGATCCCAAGACGGAACTGGCCTACGCCTCACCGTTCGAGTTGCTGATCGCGGTGATCCTCTCCGCCCAGGCCACCGATGTCAGCGTCAACAAGGCCACCGCCCGCCTCTATCCGGTGGCCAACACCCCCCAGGCCATCCTGGACCTGGGCGTGGAGGGGTTGTCGGAGTACATCAAGACCATCGGCCTCTATAACAGCAAGGCCAGGAACGTCATCGAGACTTGCCGGCTGCTGCTGGAGCGCCATGGCGGCGAGGTGCCCCAGACCCGTGAGGAACTGGAGGCGCTGCCCGGCGTGGGCCGCAAGACCGCCAACGTGGTGCTCAACACCGCCTTCCGCCAGCTCGCCATGGCGGTGGACACCCATATCTTCCGGGTCAGCAACAGAACCAACCTGGCACCCGGCAAGAACGTGGTGGAGGTCGAACTCAGGCTGCTCAAGGTGGTGCCCAGGGATTTCCTGCTGGATGCCCACCACTGGCTGATCCTGCACGGCCGCTATGTCTGCCAGGCGCGCAAGCCCCGCTGCGGCAGCTGCCGGATTGAGGATCTCTGCGAATACAAGGCGAAAACCTCTGACGATTGAAAAAGGGCCTGTCAAAGCCCTTTGGCGATTGAAAAAATCTTTTTTACCGGCCCCTGCTTTGTCGTTATAAGGTGCGCGAAAAGGTCCCGCAGCCCTGTCGATGAGTGCGTGTGATCCTGTCCAGCCTTGCAGGAGTTACCAATGGCCGAAGACAAAAGCGATATCGATGTAGACGATGATTTCGAGACCGATGGCGAAGCGCCCGAGACCGTCGAACCCGTCGTCAGCAAGACCAACCTGACCAAGCGGCGGCTGATCGACAACATGCTCGAAGAGCGCCGCCTGAAGCGGCAGATTTCCGAGTACGACTTCGATCTGTAAGCCATAAAAAACCCCAGCCGAGGCTGGGGTTCTCTCGTGCGGGGCGACCCTTACAGCAGGGTGCGGCCCTTGCCTGCGGCGATGCGCATGCGCAGGGCGTTGAGCTTGATGAAGCCCGCCGCGTCCGCCTGGTTGTAGGCGCCGCCGTCTTCTTCGAAGGTGGCGATGTTGGCGTCGAACAGCGACTCGTCGGACTTGCGGCCGACGACGATGACGTTGCCCTTGTACAGCTTCAGGCGCACCACGCCGTTCACGTTGGCCTGGGAGGCGTCGATCATCTGCTGCAGCATCAGCCGCTCGGGGCTCCACCAGTAGCCGGTGTAGATCAGGCTGGCGTACTTGGGCATCAGCTCGTCCTTGAGGTGGGCTACCTCGCGGTCGAGGGTGATGGACTCGATGGCGCGGTGGGCCTTGAGCATGATGGTGCCACCGGGGGTCTCGTAGCAGCCACGGGACTTCATACCCACATAGCGGTTCTCGACGATGTCCAGGCGACCGATGCCGTTCTCGCCGCCGATGCGGTTCAGTTCGGCCAGCACGGTGGCCGGGCTCAGTTCCTTGCCGTCGATGGCGACGATGTCACCGTTGCGGTAGGTCAGCTCGAGATAGGTCGGGGTATCCGGCGCGGCTTCCGGGGACTTGGTCCAGCGCCACATGTCTTCTTCGTGCTCGGTCCAGGTGTCTTCCAGCACGCCGCCCTCGTAGGAGATATGCAGCAGGTTGGCGTCCATGGAGTACGGCGACTTCTTCTTGCCGTGGCGCTCGATCGGGATCTGATGCTTTTCGGCGTAGTCCATCAGCTTCTCGCGGGACAGCAGGTCCCACTCGCGCCAGGGCGCGATCACCTTGACGCCCGGCTTGAGGGCGTAGGCGCCCAACTCGAAGCGCACCTGGTCGTTGCCCTTGCCGGTGGCGCCGTGGGAGATGGCGTCGGCGCCGGTCTCGTTGGCGATCTCGATCAGGCGCTTGGCGATCAGCGGACGGGCGATGGAGGTACCCAGCAGGTACTCGCCTTCGTAGACGGTGTTGGCACGGAACATCGGGTAGACGAAGTCGCGGACGAATTCTTCGCGCAGGTCGTCGATGTAGATTTCCTTGACGCCCATGGCCTTGGCCTTGGCACGTGCCGGTTCGACTTCCTCGCCCTGGCCGAGGTCAGCGGTGAAGGTCACCACTTCGCAGTTATAGGTATCCTGCAGCCACTTGAGGATCACCGAGGTGTCCAGGCCGCCGGAATACGCCAGGACTACCTTCTTCACATCCGCCATGCCGTTCGCTCCCGTGTATTGCGTTGAGTCGGAAAGCGACAATTCTACTGGTCGCCTCGCTGCTTTTACAGGGGCGCGACGCACTCTGATGTCTGGGCGACATGCGGTCGGGGCGGATCAGCCCTTGGGCTTGGCCAGCGGTGCCGGGGTGGGCGCCGGCGATTCGGCCGGATTGGCCGCGGTACTGGTGGCTGGCGCAGCCGGCGGCTCGCCGCTCGGCGGGACCCGCGAGAACACCAGGGTCACCCGGCGGTTGAGCGCGCGATTGGCCTTGCTGGTGTTGGGCGCCACGGGGTACTGCTCGCCAAAGAAGCGCAATTCGATCTGCTCCGCGGCGAAGCCCTTGCTCTTGAGGTACTCCATCACGGCGATGGCGCGCAGCCGCGATTCCTGGCGGTTGTCCAGGCGGGTGCCCTGGTTGTCGCTGTAGCCGGAAACGATGACGTGGTTGACCGTCGGATCGGCGTTCAGGTATTCGTCGATGAGGTCGAGCTTGGCCTTGGCGAGGTCGTCGAGGGTATCACCGCCACCCGGGAAATTGACCTGGGAATGGCGGATCTGCTCGAAGTTGACCGCCAGCAGCTTCTGGGTGCAGGCCTGGAATTGCTGGTAGGCCGGTTCGAAGCGCACTGGCAGCAGTCGCACCTCGACGCGGTCGTCCAGGGCCCCCGAGCGACTCACCTGGGGCATGCGCCCCTCCATCAGCCCCGCCAGCAGGCGCTGCGCCTGCTGCGCGCTGCTGGCCAGCGCCTGCTCGCCCTCAACCACCTTGACCGAGCCAAGGCTGATATCGCCCAGCCCCGGTTTCCAGGGTACCGCCGCCGCCTTCAGGCTGGCGCTGCCCGCCGGCAACCACTGGCCATTGGGCCGCAGTTCGAACACCGTGGACTCGCCCGCGCGGCGCAGGAAGCCACCACTGCCGAAGCGCGGGATGGGCTGCAGCAGGCGACAGGCGAAGATGTCACCCTCCACCTTCCATTCCACGCTCTCGAGTCGGCTCTGGAAGGTCATCCCCCAGGCCGGCACGGCAAGCAGCAGACAGGAAAGGAAGAGGTAACGCGGGCGCACGTCGGACTCCGGAAAGAAAAAGTACCTGGGGTTCTTATCGGTCAAGGGCGCGGAAAACTTGAGCGCGGTCCCGCCGCACGGGTGCCGGCTACCCCCTTTTCCGGTAGCATTTCCCTACTTTCCCGCAGCCTGGAATCCCGCATGACCGACCGGATCACCCTTGCCCGTCCCGATGACTGGCACATTCACCTGCGCGACGGCGCCGCCCTGCAGCAGACCGTCGCCGACGCCGCCCGGGAATTCGGTCGCGCCATCGTCATGCCCAACCTGGTACCGCCGGTGCGCAATGCCGAGCAGGCCGCCGCCTATCGCGAGCGCATCCTGGCGGCACGCCCGGCCGGCAGCCGCTTCGAACCGCTGATGGTGCTCTATCTCACCGACCGCACCAGCCCGGAAGACGTCCGCGCCGCCAAGGCCAGTGGCTTCGTGCATGCCGCCAAGCTCTATCCGGCCGGCGCCACCACCAACTCCGATTCCGGCGTGACTTCGCTGGACAACCTCTTCCCCACCCTGGAAGCCATGGCCGAGATCGGCCTGCCGCTGCTGGTGCACGGCGAGGTCACCCACGCGGAGGTGGACGTCTTCGACCGTGAGAAGAAATTCATCGACGAGCACCTGGTGCGCATCGTCCAGCGCTTCCCGACGCTCAAGGTGGTGTTCGAGCACATCACCACCGGCGACGCCGCCGCCTTCGTGCGCGAGGCCCCAGCCAACGTCGGCGCCACCATCACCGTCCACCACCTGCTGTACAACCGCAACCACATGCTGGTGGGCGGGATCCGGCCGCACTTCTATTGCCTGCCGATCCTCAAGCGCAACACCCACCAGAGCGCCCTACTGGACGCCGCCACCAGCGGCAATCCCAAATTCTTCCTCGGTACCGATTCGGCGCCCCACGCGCGTCACGCCAAGGAAGCGGCCTGCGGCTGCGCCGGCTGTTATACCGCCTATGGCGCGTTGGAGCTCTATGCCGAGGCCTTCGAGAGCCGCGATGCCCTCGACCGCCTGGAAGGCTTCGCCAGCCACTTCGGTGCCGATTTCTACGGCCTGCCGCGTAATACCGAGACCGTCACCCTGGTGCGCGAGGACTGGCAGGCGCCCGCCTCCCTGCCCTTCGGTGATCACGAGGTGATTCCGCTGCGCGCCGGCGAGACCCTGCGCTGGCGCCTGGAGGTGGGTGCATGAGCATGGACGAGACCTTCAGCGACGAACTGGACGCCAGCCAGCCGATGTCCGACTCGCGCATCCCCATGGCACGTCGCTTCCGCGGCTACCTGCCGGTGGTGGTGGATGTCGAGACCGGCGGCTTTAACGCCGCCACCGATGCCCTGCTGGAAATCGCCGCCACCACCGTGGCCATGGACGAGGAAGGCGTGCTCTATCCGGACCACACCTACTTCTTCCGCGTCGAACCCTTCGCCGGCGCCAACATCGAGGCAGCGGCGCTGGAATTCACCGGCATCAAGCTCGACCATCCGCTGCGCATGGCGGTGGGTGAAGAGCAGGCGCTCAGCGAGATCTTCAAGGGCGTGCGCAAGTCGCTCAAGTCCAGCGGCTGCAAGAGGGCCATCCTGGTCGGCCACAACAGCAGCTTCGACCTGGGCTTCCTCAATGCCGCGGTGCTGCGCTGCGGCCTGAAGCGCAACCCCTTCCACCCCTTCTCCAGCTTCGATACCGCGACCCTCGCCGGCCTGGCCTATGGTCAGACGGTGCTGGCCAAGGCCTGTCAGGCGGCCGGCATCGAATTCGATAACCGCGAAGCCCACTCGGCCCGCTACGACACCGAGAAGACCGCCGAGCTGTTCTGCGGCATCGTCAATCGCTGGCGGGAGATGGGTGGCTGGGTCGATCTCGACTGACCGTCCGTCGCCGATCCTGCCTTTGATGAGATTTTGCCGCCTACAACTTTGACAATCATTCTCATTGTCATTAGCTTTGGCGGCACCTCCACTCATACAGCAGGCGATCCATGTACGTGTGTCTTTGCCGTGGCGTGACCGACAAGCAGATCCGTGAAGCCATCTACGAGGGCTGCTGCAGTTATCGGGAAGTTCGGGAAAGCACCGGTTGCGCCACCCAGTGCGGCAAGTGCGCCTGCCTGGCCAAGCAGGTGGTCAAGGAAACCCTCGGCGAATTGCACGGCGCCCAGCAGCTCGCCTACGCGCTGGACGTGCCGCGCGCCTGAGCGCAAGCCCTGTAAAAAAAGCCGGACCCTGGGTCCGGCTTTTTTATTGTCTAATCAAATGCTTACGGAAAGGATGGAAAAGCTTCCGATTACCGTTCGATTTTCGTCGATTTTTCAACAACTTAAGCTTTTGACAAAGGGCTGTTCCACGCTCAGACTGCCGGCAATCCCACCCCATTCGCAGGTCCGGCCATGAAAGGCGATATCACCGTCATCCAGCATTTGAACAAGATCCTCGGCAACGAACTGGTGGCCATCAACCAGTACTTCCTGCATTCGCGGATGTACAACGACTGGGGTATCCGCAAACTCGGCCATCACGAGTACAAGGAATCCATCGACGAGATGAAGCACGCCGATCGCCTGATCGAGCGCATCCTGTTCCTGGAAGGCCTGCCCAATCTGCAGGACCTGGGCAAGCTGATGATCGGCGAGAACACCCAGGAGATGATCCAGTGCGACCTGCGCCTGGAAATCAGCGCCGTGGCCGATCTGCGTGACGCCATCACCTACTGCGAAAGCGTACGGGACTACGTCAGCCGCGACATGCTCAAGGACATTCTCGAATCCGAGGAAGAACACATCGACTGGCTGGAAACCCAGCTGAGCCTCATCGGCAGTGTCGGGATCGAGAACTACATCCAGTCGCAGATGCACGACGACGACGATTGATCGGGCAGATGCCCACAAAAAAGCCCGCACGTTGCGGGCTTTTTTGTGGGCCAGGGACTCAGGCGTCCTTGGTTTCCACGGCTTGCTTGATCAGGGTCTGCAATTCGCCCTTCTCATAGAGTTCGGCGAGGATATCGCTGCCGCCGACCAGTTCACCACCGACCCACAGCTGGGGGAAGGTCGGCCAGTTGGCGTACTTGGGCAGATTGGCGCGGATTTCCGGATTCTGCAGGATGTCGACGTAGGCGAATTTCTCGCCACAGGCCATCAGCACCTGAGCGGCACGGGAAGAGAAGCCGCACTGAGGCGCGTTCGGCGAACCCTTCATGTAGAGCAGCACGGGATTGTTGGCAATCTGGTCTTTGATGGTATCGATGATGTCCACGATGCACCTCGCTAATACGGTGGGACGATTGTAACGGAAAGGCCGGTGGAACGCCGGGATTTCCGCGACGTCCAGCCCGTGACAGGCGCGGCTCGACCTGGCAATCGACCACGTTCCGACCCGGCCGTTCGCCAGCACCATGACCATCCGGAGCGGCGCCAGGCAAAACTTTGGCGCCCGGGCCGTGGTCAGGTTAAGGGTAGGCGCCGCTCGGTGCGCCTGATCCAAGACCCAGGAGAACTCCATGAGCCTGTTCAGCAAGATCCTCTCAAAGCTCGGCATTGGTGAAGCCCATGCGGATACCCCCGCCGCTGCGCCCACCACCGGCGCGACCGATACCGCCGCACCCGCCGGCAGCCCGGCCGCCCCGACCGGCGCCACCCCCATGAGCCAGGTGGACGTCGCCGCCAAGCTTGACGGTCTGGCCGCCCAGAAAGGCGAACAGCTCAACTGGAAGACCTCCATCGTCGACCTGCTCAAGCTGCTCGATCTGGACAGCAGCCTGACCGCCCGCCAGGAGCTGGCCAAGGAGCTGAACTGCCCCGCCGACAAGATGGGCGACTCCGCCCAAATGAACATGTGGCTGCATAAGGCCGTTCTGCAGAAGCTGGCCGACAACGGCGGCAACGTACCCGCCGACCTGCTGTAAGGCGCCTCCCCTCCGCTACCCCGTCCCAGGCTAGCCGCCCGAAACGAAGGGCCTAGGCTGGGATGGTGGTAAAATGCGACATGAACTTATACCATTTCGCCTTTGGTCTTTCCGCCGTTTGAAACGGCATGCTCTCAGGTTCGCCGCGCCCTCCATGGACGGCCGTTACCGGGACGGGACGCTAGGGTAACGAAATGACGGTTCGCCACTTTCTTTCTTTCATGGACTGTTCCCCCGAGGAACTCCGGCAACTCATCGCACGCGGCATCGAGCTCAAGGCCCTGCGCAATCGGGGGGTGCTGCATGAGCCCCTGCGCAATCGCGTCCTGGGCATGATCTTCGAGAAGGCCTCCACTCGCACCCGCCTCTCCTTCGAGGCCGGCATGATCCAGCTCGGTGGCCAGGCGATCTTCCTTTCGTCCCGTGACACCCAGCTCGGCCGTGGCGAGCCCGTCCCGGACAGCGCTCGCGTCATGTCGAGCATGCTCGATGGCGTGATGATCCGCACCTACGCCCACGAGATGCTGACCACCTTCGCCGCCCATTCCCAGGTGCCGGTGATCAATGGCCTGTCGGACGATCTGCACCCCTGCCAGCTGCTGGCCGACATGCAGACCTTCTTCGAACACCGCGGCGATATCCGTGGCAAGACCGTGGCCTGGATCGGCGACGGCAACAACATGTGCAACAGCTATATCGAGGCGGCCGAACAACTCGACTTCAATCTGCGCATCGCCTGCCCGGAAGGCTACGAGCCCAATCCGCGCTTTCTCGAACGTGCCGGCGAGCGCGTCCGGTTGACCCGGGATCCGCGCGAGGCCGTGGCCCAGGCGCACCTGGTCAGCACCGACGTCTGGACCTCCATGGGCCAGGAAGAGGAAACCCGCCTGCGCCTGGCAGCCTTCAAGCCTTACCAGGTCACCGCCGAGCTGCTCGATGGCGCCGCGCCGGATGTCCTCTTCATGCATTGCCTGCCGGCGCACCGCGGCGAAGAGATCAGCCATACCCTGCTGGACGACCCGCGCGCCGTGGTCTGGGACGAAGCCGAAAATCGCCTGCATGCCCAGAAGGCGCTGCTCGAATTCCTCATCAAGCCGCCACTGCACGCCTGATCCGGAGCCGAAGACCTCGGCCGCACCCTGGCCGCCGAGGTCTCACCATCACAGCAGCAGCTGCCCGCGCATGACCGTTACCGCGCGTCCGGCGATGCTGACCCTATCCCCTTCCAGCCGACACCTGAGCTGCCCACCCCGCGCCGAAAGCTGCTGGGCGGTGAGCATCCGCTTGGCCAGTCGCCGCGACCAGTAGGGAATCAGGCTGCAATGCGCCGAACCGGTGACGGGATCCTCATCCACGCCCACCGCCGGGGCGAAGAAGCGCGACACGAAGTCGACCTCCTGGCCACGCGCGGTCACGATGACGCCCTGCCAGGGCAGCCGGGCGATGGCCGCCAGATCCGGCTTGCAGTCCCGTACCGCCTGTTCCGATTCCAACAGCACCAGCAGCTTGTCCGCCGCCAGGGCATCCACCGGCGATACCCGCAGGGCACGCTCCAGTTCAGGGGTCACCCCCAGCTCCGTGGGCACTAGCGCAGGGAAATCCAGCGCCAGCAGGCCGTCCACTTCGCGAAACACGCGCAGGACGCCCGACTGGCTGATGAACGCCAGTCGGTCGCCCGCCTCGCCATACACCTCGAACAGGACATGCGCCGCGGCCAGGGTGGCATGGCCGCACAGGGGCACCTCGGTCCGCGGGGTAAACCAGCGGATGCGCCAGGTATCTCCCTCCTGCACCACGAAGGCGGTTTCCGAAAGATTGTGCTCGGTGGCGATCCGCTGCAGCAGCTCGTCGGCTGGCCAGCTGTCCAGGCGGTAGACCGCGGCGGGATTGCCGCGAAAGGGCTGATCGGTGAAGGCATCGACCTGATGAAATTCTAGGGGCATGCGCGCTACCTGAGCAGAAGAAGAAAAACAGCGAGCGTCGCCGTCGCGCGGGCACCAGACCCCTGATGATCCCTGGCCGCGACGGCTACCTCTTGAGACCTGCCAACGGGCCGGTTGTCGCCAGAAGTCCTATGACCAAAATAGCAGGCGGCGTCGCATCGGCAATGAATTGTCGAACGTCGTCACTGTTTTTGCGCTCAGGAGCTTTGACAGTTTTCATATTTGAAATTAGATTTTCGGTTGCGAACAAATGGCTCCCCGGCCACCTATAAATACAACAACCACGAGGCTCCTCCATGAGTACTCTTCTCGCTCCAACGCTACGCGGTCAATGCATCGCCGAATTCCTCGGCACAGCCCTCCTCATCTTTTTCGGCACAGGTTGCGTGGCGGCCGCGAAGGTCGGCGGTGCCACCCTCGGCCTGTGGGAAATCAGCATCATCTGGGGCGTGGGTGTGAGCATGGCGGTCTACCTGTCCGCCGGGGTCTCCGGCGCGCATCTCAGCCCGGCCGTCACCATCGCCCTCTGGCTGTTCGGCGGCTTCGAAAGACGCAAGGTGCCCGCCTACATCCTGGCTCAGGTCGCCGGTGCCTTCTGCGGCGCGGCTCTGGTCTACGGCCTCTACAGCAGCCTGTTTTTCGATTATGAACAGGCCCACAACATGGTCCGCGGCAGCCAGGCGAGCCTGGAGCTGGCCGGCGTCTTCTCCACCTACCCCCATCCTTCCCTGTCGATTGGCCAGGCGTTCCTCGTCGAAGCCGTCATCACCGCGATCCTGCTGGCCATGATCATGGCCCTCACCGACGACGGCAACGGTCTGCCCCGCGGCCCGCTCGCGCCCCTGCTGATCGGCCTGCTGATCGCCGTGATCGGCGGCTCCATGGGCCCGCTGACCGGCTTCGCCATGAACCCGGCGCGGGATTTCGGACCCAAGCTGATGACCTTCTTTGCCGGCTGGGGCGAGATCGCCTTCACCGGTGGCCGTGACATCCCCTACTTCCTGGTGCCCATCTTCGGCCCCATCGTCGGTGCCTGCCTGGGCGCCGCCGGTTACAAGGCGCTGATCTGCCGCCATCTGCCCGGCCTGGCCTCCGGTGCCTGCGACGTTCCGGCCAAGGCCGAGGACAGTGCCCGCACCGAAGTGACCTCCGCCTCCAAAGCGTCCTGATCGCCGCGAATCACAATAAGGAACAAGACCATGACCGACCAGAACAAGCAGTACATCGTCGCGCTCGACCAGGGCACCACCAGTTCGCGGGCCATCGTGCTGAACCGCAATGCCAATGTGGTGACCATCGCCCAGCGCGAATTCGCGCAGATCTATCCGCAGGCCGGCTGGGTCGAGCACGATCCCATGGAGATCTGGGCCACCCAGAGCGCGGTGTTCGTCGAGGCCTTGGCCCAGGCCAGCATCAGCAACGAGCAGATCGCGGCCATCGGCATCACCAATCAGCGTGAAACCGCCATCGTCTGGGACAAGACCACCGGTCGTCCCATCTACAACGCCATCGTCTGGCAGAGCCGCCA
Organism: Pseudomonas sp. JUb52; assembly: GCF_004341115.1. Taxonomy (NCBI): domain Bacteria; kingdom Pseudomonadati; phylum Pseudomonadota; class Gammaproteobacteria; order Pseudomonadales; family Pseudomonadaceae; genus Pseudomonas; species Pseudomonas sp. JUb52. The sequence continues at coordinate 62,599 of NZ_SLYS01000013.1, read as the reverse complement.
GAGCACCGCGATCTGCGACCAGCTCAAGCGCGACGGCATGGAAGACCATATCCGCAAGACCACCGGCCTGGTGATCGACCCCTATTTCTCGGGCACCAAGATCAAGTGGATCCTCGACCACGTCGAAGGCAGCCGTGAACGCGCCCGCCGCGGCGAACTGCTGTTCGGCACCGTGGACACCTGGCTGATCTGGAAGATGACCCAGGGTCAGGCCCACGTGACCGACTACACCAACGCCTCGCGTACCCTGCTGTTCGATATCCACAAGCGCGAGTGGGACGCCACCATGCTCGAGGTGCTGGACATCCCGCGCGAGATGCTGCCGGAAGTGAAGTCCTCTTCCGAGGTCTATGGCCAGGCGCACCTGGGCAGCGGCCAGACCACCGGCATCCCCATCGCCGGTATCGCCGGCGACCAGCAGGCGGCTCTGTTCGGCCAGATGTGCGTGGAGCCGGGTCAGGCCAAGAACACCTATGGCACCGGGTGCTTCCTGCTGATGAACACCGGCGAGAAGGCGGTGCAGTCCCAGCACGGCCTGCTGACCACCATCGCCTGCGGTCCCCGCGGCGAGGTCAACTACGCCTTGGAAGGCGCCATCTTCAACGGCGGCTCCACCGTCCAGTGGCTGCGCGACGAACTCAAGGTGATCAACGATTCCCTGGATTCCGAGTATTTCGCCACCAAGGTGACCGACAGCAACGGCGTCTACCTGGTCCCGGCCTTCACCGGCCTGGGCGCGCCCTACTGGGATCCCTATGCCCGCGGCGCGCTGTTCGGCCTGACCCGCGGCGTCAAGGTGGACCACATCATTCGCGCCACCCTGGAATCCATCGCCTTCCAGACCCGCGATGTGCTGGATGCCATGCAGCAGGACGCCGGCGAAGCCCTGAAGTCCCTGCGGGTAGACGGCGGCGCCACCGCCAACAACTTCCTCATGCAATTCCAATCGGACGTGCTCGGCACCCGGGTCGAGCGGCCGGAAATGAAGGAGACCACCGCCCTCGGCGCGGCCTACCTGGCCGGTCTCGCCACCGGCTTCTGGAGCAGCCTGGACGAGTTGCGCAGCAAGAGCACCATCGAGCGCGTATTCGAACCGGCCTGTGATCCGACCAAGAGAGACAGCCTGTACAAGGGCTGGAAGAAGGCCGTCGAGCGTACCCGCGGCTGGGCGCTGGACTGAGTCGAATCCGACCGGGAGGCGACCGGCACCTGCCGGCCGCTTCCCGCAAGGCTCCCCCACGAGGCCGGCGTCTTCCGACGCCGGTCTTGCTTTGCGCGACAAGCGCTTTCCACCTGGATAGAGCTACGGCATCCTCTGTGAATTTACTCGATCACCTCAAGGAAGCCGTAATGAGCCTGGCGCCTCGCCAACAGCAGATTCTCGAACTGGTCCGTGAGCGCGGCTACGTCAGCATCGAAGAGCTGGCCCAGCATTTCTCCGTCACCCCCCAGACGATCCGTCGTGACATCAATCAGCTCGCCGAAGCCGGGCTGCTACGGCGCTACCACGGGGGCGCCGCCCATGACTCCAGCGTGGAAAACACCGAATACAGCATGAGAGCGGGCCAGATGCGCGAGGAAAAGCGCCTGATCGCCGAAGCCGTGGCTGCGGCTGTGCCCGACCATGCCTCGCTGTTCATCAATATCGGCACCACCACCGAGGCCATCGCCCATGCCCTGCTCGGGCATCGCAGCCTCAAGGTCATCACCAACAACCTGCACGTGGCCAACATCCTCAGCGCCAAGGACGACTTCGACGTACTGATCGCCAGCGGCAAGGTGCGCAGCGATGGTGGCGTGGTGGGCCAGGCCACGGCCGACTTCATAAAGCAGTTCAAGGTCGACTACGCCTTGGTGGGCATCAGTGGCATCGACGAAGACGGCACCCTGCTGGACTTCGACTACCAGGAAGTCTGCGTCTCCCAGGCCATCATCCATAACGCCCGCCAGGTGTTTCTCGCCGCCGACTCCAGCAAGTTCGGCCGCAACGCCATGATCCGCCTGGGCAGCCTGGAACAGATCGACCAGCTGTTCACGGAGCAGGAGCCTTCCCCGGCCTTCGCACGCTGCCTGCGCGAGTGGCAGGTCAAGGTCGAAGTGGCGCGTCCGCGCTGATCCCTCGAGGCGACGACCATTCGTCGCCTCGCCTCTGTCTATATTCGTTTTTTTTCGTTTTAGCGGTCTTAAGCCACAGGCTTGGCTAGAACCTGAGTTTTTGCTGGGCTATTATGTTCGAAACCGAATAATTATGTTCGTTTCACAGGAGGCATCATGGCCCAGGCACCCACTGCAACTCCCCGGACTTACGATCTCGCCGTCATCGGCGGTGGCATCAACGGTGTAGGCATCGCGGCCGATGCAGCCGGTCGGGGTCTGTCGGTGTTTCTCTGTGAACGCGACGACCTGGCGAGCCATACCTCTTCCGCCAGCAGCAAGCTGATCCATGGTGGCCTGCGCTACCTGGAACATCACGAATTCCGCCTGGTGCGCGAAGCCCTCGCCGAGCGTGAGGTGCTGCTGGCCAAGGCGCCCCATATCGTCAAGCCGATGCGCTTCGTCCTGCCCCACCGTCCGCACCTGCGTCCGGCCTGGATGATCCGTGCCGGTCTCTTCCTTTATGACCACCTCGGCAAGCGCGAAAAGCTGCCGGGCTCCCGTGGCCTGAAGTTCGATGCCCAGGGGCCGCTCAAGGCCGAGATCAAGCGCGGCTTCGAATATTCCGATTGCTGGGTGGATGACGCCCGCCTGGTGGTGCTCAACGCCATGCAGGCGCGCGACAAGGGGGCCGACATCGTCACCCGCACCCGCTGCGTCAGCGCCCGGCGCGTCGAGGGTCACTGGGAAGTCGAGGTCGAGGGGCCCCAGGGCCGCCAGCAGATCCGCGCCAAGGGCCTGGTCAATGCCGCCGGCCCCTGGGTCGCCAGCTTCATCCGCCAGGACCTGCAACAGAAGTCGCCCTATGGCATCCGCCTGATCCAGGGCAGCCACGTGATCGTGCCCAAGCTGTACGAAGGCGAGCAGGCCTACATCATGCAGAACGAAGACCGCCGTATCGTCTTCGCCATTCCCTACCTCGGCCAGTACACCATGGTGGGGACCACGGATCGCGAGTATCAGGGCGATCCGGCCAAGGTGACCATCACCGACCAGGAAATCGACTACGTCCTCGGGGTGGCCAACGCCCACTTCCGCAAGCAGCTCAGCCGCGACGACGTGCTGCACACCTTTTCCGGCGTGCGCCCGCTGTGCGACGACGAATCGGACAACCCCTCGGCCATCACCCGCGACTACACCCTGTCGCTGGCCGAGGAACAGGGCGCGCCGCTGCTGTCGGTGTTTGGTGGCAAGCTGACCACCTACCGCAAGCTGGCCGAATCGGCCATGGCGCAGCTGCAGCCTTTCTTCCCGCAGCTGGGCAACAGCTGGACCGCCTCGGCACCGCTGCCCGGCGGCGAGCAGATGACCACGCCCCAGGCGCTGACCCGCGAATTGCTGGACAAGGTCAGCGGCCTGACGCCGGCCCTGGCACAACGCTGGGCGACCACCTACGGCAGCCGCGTCTGGACCCTGCTGGGCGATTCGCGCTCCGTGGAGGAGCTGGGTGCGGTGCTAGGCGCCGATCTGCATGTGCGTGAGGTGGAATACCTGCAGCGTCATGAGTGGGTCACCCGTGCCGATGACGTGCTCTGGCGGCGGACCAAGCTGGGCCTGGTGTTCACCGACGCCGAGCGGGCGGCCCTGGAAGACTTCCTGGCGCATTCGGAACCGGCCCAGGCCACCAAGGGCAGCAACGCGGCCTGAGACCCGAGAAGAATTGTCTCCCGGGCGGGCAATCCGCTCGGGGACGCGGTCAGAACTCACCGGTAATCGACCCGGCAAGGACTGGCCAGGGGCGTCAGAGCATAGGCAGCACCATGAAAAGTCTTCATGATGCGCCTTTGTCTTCAGTGCCAGCGCCATGTTCGAACTTCGTCACCTGAAAACCCTGCATGCTCTCCGTGAATCCTCCAGCCTGGTGGAAGCCGCCGAGCGACTGCACCTGACCCAGTCCGCCCTCTCCCATCAGTTCAAGGAACTGGAAGAACGCCTGGGTACCCCGCTGTTCATCCGCAAGACCAAACCCATTCGCTTCACCAGTGCCGGCCTGCGGCTGCTGCAGACCGCAGACGCGGTGTTGCCGCACCTGCGCAGTGCCGAGCGGGACCTGGCGCGTCTGGTCGGGGGTACGGCGGGCCGCCTGCACATGGCCATCGAATGCCACAGCTGCTTCCAGTGGCTGATGCCGACCATCGACCAGTTTCGTGATTCCTGGCCGGAAGTGGAGTTGGACCTGGCCTCCGGCTTTTCCTTCGCGCCCCTGCCGGCGCTGGCCCGTGGCGATCTGGACCTGGTGGTGACCGCCGATCCGGTGGACCTCTCGGGGGTGACCTATGTGCCGCTGTTCACCTACGAGGCCCTGCTCGCGGTAGCCAACCAGCATCCGCTGGCGCAACGGCCCTATATCGTCCCCGAGGATCTCGCCCAGGAAACGCAGATCACCTATCCGGTGGAGCGCGATCGACTGGATATCTTCACCCGCTTCCTCGATCCGGCCGATGTCGAGCCGCTGTCGGTGCGCACGGCGGAAATGACGGTGATGATGCTGCAGCTGGTGGCGTCGGGGCGTGGCGTCTGCTGCCTGCCCAACTGGGCGATCCACGAGTACAGCTCGCGCGGCTATGTGACCGCACGGCGGCTGGGCGAGAAAGGGCTGTATGCGACGCTCTATGCAGCGATCCGCGAAGACATGCTGGAGGCGCCCTTCATGCAGGATTTCCTGCTGACTGCCAAGGACACCTCCTTCGCCACCCTTGAAGGGGTCAGCAGCGCGCGCTGAGCCGGCGCGCTGCTCGCAAGGGCTTACTTGCTGTTGCCGCCCGGGAAGCCGGCGAACTTCTTGTTGAAGCTGGAAACCCGGCCTTCTACCTTCATCTGGCGCTGCTCACCGGTGTAGATGGGGTGCGAGGCGCTGGATACGTCGAGGCTGATGTAGGGATAGGTCTCGCCTTCGTATTCCTGGGTACGGTCGCTCTCGGCGGTGGAGCGGATCAGGAAGTAGGTGTCCGAGGTGGTGTCGTGGAACAGCACGGGACGATAGTTGGGATGGATACCGGGTTTCATGAGGCGTCTCCTGGTCTGGGCGCCCGAGACGGGATGTCTCCTGCGCACCGATTAAAGATACATTATAACATATAAAGGTCGTTTTTGCAGCCCCGCCTGTGACGGTGACGGCAGCCATGGCCTTTGCAATGGAACCATCCGCCGCGCCCGGGGCTCGTAACCTGAGGCCCTGACCGGCGGTACCCCACCCTCTCTGAGACCCGCTGTCGGTCGGTGCGTGCGTTCAGGCCCGCGGCGCCAGACAGACGAGCTGTCCGCCACCCTGCCCTGTTCATCCCGCACAGCGCCCCTGCATTGGCTTCTCAAGGATGGCGAGAAGTCCACACGCATTGGATGCGCACGCCGGGTTCGGGACTGAACTCACCGCGCCGCATCCCAAGGATTCAAGAGGCACAGCACCATGTGCGGCATCGCCGGAGAGCTTCGTTTCGATCGTCAACCTGCATCCATCAGCGCGGTGGAGCGCATCACCCACCGCCTCGAACAGCGCGGCCCCGACGCCTGGGGTTTCCATAGCCAGGGGCCGGTCGCCCTGGGCCATCGGCGGCTGAAGATCATGGATCTGGCGGAAGCCTCGGGCCAGCCCATGATCGAGCCCGAGCTGGGGCTGTCGATGGTGTTCAACGGCGCCATCTACAACTACCCGGAATTGCGCAGCGAGCTGGAAGCCAAGGGTTACCGCTTCCACTCCGGCGGCGATACCGAGATCCTGCTCAAGGCCTATCACGCCTGGGGCAAGGCCATGCTGCCCAAGCTCAATGGCATGTTCGCCTTCGCCATCTGGGAGCGCGACAGCGGTCGGCTGTTCATCGCCCGGGATCGCCTGGGCATCAAGCCGCTGTACCTGTCCTTTACCGACAAGCGCCTGAGATTCGCCTCCAGCCTGCCCGCACTGTTGGAAGCCGGTGACATCGACACCCGCATCGATCCGGTCGCCCTCAACCACTACCTGAATTTCCATGCCGTGGTGCCGGCGCCGCGCACCATCCTGCAGGGCGTGCAGAAGCTGCCGCCGGCGACCTGGATGACCGTGGACGCCTCCGGCCAGCAACACCAGGAAACCTGGTGGACCCTGGACTACGGTCCCCACGAAGACGAGCGTCGCTACACCCTGGACGACTGGGCCGAACGGGTCCTGCATGGCCTCAAGGACGCCGTGGCAATCCGCCAGCGGGCGGCGCGCGAGGTCGGGGTGCTGCTCTCCGGCGGGGTGGATTCCAGTCTGCTGGTCGGCCTGCTGCACGATTCGGGGGTCAAGGACCTGCTGACCTTCTCCATCGGCTTCGAAGATGCCGGCGGCGAGCGCGGCGACGAATTCCAGTATTCCGACCTGATCGCCAATCACTACGGCACCCGCCACCACCAGTTGCGCATCGCCGAGGACGAGATCATCCAGCAGCTGCCCCGCGCCTTCTCGGCCATGAGCGAGCCGATGGTGAGCCACGACTGCATCGCCTTCTACCTGCTGTCGCGGGAGGTCTCCAAGCATTGCAAGGTGGTGCAGAGCGGCCAGGGCGCGGACGAACTCTTCGCCGGCTACCACTGGTATCCCCAGGTGCATGGCGCCGCCGATCCCTTCGCCGCCTACCGCGCCGCCTTCTTCGATCGCGACTACGCCCAGTACGCCGCCACCGTGCAGGCCGGCGTGCGCCTGGAGGAAGACGCCGCCGAGGCCTTTGTCCGCCAGCACTTCGCCAAGCCCGGCGCCAACGCCGGCGTCGACAAGGCCCTGCGCCTGGACAGCACCGTGATGCTGGTGGACGACCCGGTCAAGCGGGTCGACAACATGACCATGGCCTGGGGCCTGGAGGCCCGGGTGCCCTTCCTCGACTATCGCCTGGCCGAGCTGTCGGCGCGCATCCCCGCCGAATTCAAGCTGGGCGATGGTGGCAAGCAGGTGCTCAAGGCGGCGGCGCGCAAGGTCATTCCCCAGGAAGTCATCGACCGGCCCAAGGGCTATTTCCCGGTGCCGGGCCTCAAGCACCTGGAAGGCAACACCCTGACCTGGGTGCGGGAACTGCTGCTGGACCCGAGCCAGGATCGCGGCCTGTTCGAGACCGCCGAGATCGATCGCCTGCTGACCAATCCGGCCGACCGCATCACCCCCCTGCGCGGTTCCAAGCTCTGGCAACTCGCGGCGCTCAACCTCTGGCTGAGCGAGCACGGACTGTAAGGGCGGAATCCCCATGAAAGCGACCAGCTACAACCAGCGCCTCCAGCGCGCCCAGACGCCCTCCTACGAACGGCTGCAGGCGCGCCTGGCGGAAGGCGACCAGCCGACCTGCCAGCCGCTCTCCCTGCATTGCGGCTGGGGCCGGCTGCTCATCGGCCATACCTATCCCGACCCCGCCAGCCTGGCCAAGGAACTGCTCACCGAAACGCCTGGCGAGCGCGACATCGCCCTCTATGTGGCCGCGCCCCACCAGGTGCTGGCCCAGGCGCCGCAACAGCTGTTTCTCGACCCCAGCGACACCCTGCGGATCTGGTTCAGCGACTATCGTCCCGCCCGACGGATCTATCGCGGCTTTCGCATCCGCCGGGCCTGCTCCGCCCAGGACTGGAGCGAGATAAACCGTCTTTACCAGCAGCGCCACATGCTGCCCGTCGACACCGAGCGACTGACCCCGCGGCACAAGGGTGGCCCGGTGTACTGGCTGGCGCAGGACGACGACAGCGGCGCCATCATCGGCTCGGTGATGGGGCTCAATCACGTCAAGGCCTTCCAGGACCCGGATGGCGGCTCTTCGCTCTGGTGCCTGGCGGTCTCCCCGGACTGCAGCAGACCCGGCGTCGGCGAGGCGCTGGTGCGCCATCTGATCGAACACTACGCCAGTCGTGGCCTGGCCTTTCTCGACCTGTCGGTGCTGCATGACAACCTGCAGGCCAAGCGACTCTACGACAAGCTGGGTTTTCGGCCGCTGCAGACCTTCGCGATCAAGTGCAAGAACGGCATCAACCAGACGCTGTTCCTCGGTCCGGGGCCGGCAGCCGAGCTCAATCCCTATGCACGCATCATCGTCGACGAAGCCCTGCGGCGCGGCATCGAGGTACAGGTGGATGACGCCGAGGGCGGTCTCTTCACCCTGATCCAGGGCAACCGGCGTATCCGCTGCCGCGAGTCCCTGACCGACCTCACCTCAGCGGTGACCATGACCCTCTGCGCCGACAAGGTGCTGACCAGCCGTACCCTGGCCCGGGCCGGGCTGCGGGTGCCGGAACAGCAACTGGCGGGCAGCGACGACGACAACGCCGCCTTTCTGGAGAAACACGGCGCCCTGGTGGTGAAGCCGGTCAACGGCGAACAGGGCAAGGGCGTGGCGGTGGACATCCGCGACGCCGAGCACCTCGCTGCGGCCATCCAGGCCGCGCGCCGGTATGACGACCGGGTGCTGCTGGAAAGCTTCCACCAGGGTCTCGACCTGCGCGTGGTGGTCATCGGCCACGAGGTGGTGGCCGCCGCCATTCGCCGTCCGGCGGAGATCGTCGGTGACGGCCAGCACAGCGTCAGGGACCTGATCGAAGCTCAGAGTCGTCGGCGCCAGGCCGCCACCGGCGGCGAGTCGCGCATCCCGGTGGACGAGGAAACCGAACGCGCCATCCGCAGCGCCGGCTACGAGTGGGACAGCGTCCTGCCGACCGGCACCCACCTGGCCGTGCGCAAGACCGCCAATCTGCACACGGGCGGCATCCTCGAGGACGTCACCGACAGTCTCCATCCAGTGCTGGCCGACGCCGCCGTCCAGGCGGCCCGGGCGCTGGACATTCCGGTCACCGGCATGGACCTGCTGGTGCCCGCCGCCGATGCGCCCGACTACGTCATCATCGAAGCCAACGAGCGGCCGGGCCTGGCCAATCACGAACCGCGTCCCACCGCCGAACGCTTCATCGACCTGCTGTTCCCGCTGTCCCGGGAGGTTCCGCTATGAATCGCTTGCCCGAGCCCGATCTGGATTACCTGCGCAAGGTCCTGCTGGACATGCTGGCGATCCCCAGTCCCACGGGTTTCACCGACACCATCGTCATGTACGTCGCCGAACGGCTCAACGAACTGGACATCCCCTTCGAGCTGACCCGTCGCGGCACCATCCGCGCCACCATCAAGGGCCACAAGGAGAGTCCGGACCGGGCCGTCTCCGCGCACCTGGACACCATTGGCGCTATCGTCCGCGAGATCAAGGACAACGGTCGCCTGGGCCTGGCGGCCGTGGGTCACTGGTCGAGTCGCTTCGCCGAAGGCAGTCGCGTCAGCCTGTTCACCGATGACGGCACCCTGAGGGGCAGCGTGCTGCCCCTGCTCGCCTCCGGCCATGCCTTCAACACCGAGATCGACAAGATGCCGGTGACCTGGGACCACATAGAGCTGCGCCTGGACGCCGTGACCAAGAGTCGCCACGAGACCGAGCAGCTGGGCGTGCAGATCGGCGACTTCGTCGCCTTCGATCCGCTGCCGGAATTCACCGACAGCGGCTACATCAGCTCGCGCCATCTGGACGACAAGGCCGGCGTCGCCGCCCTGCTCACCGCCCTGAAGATGCTCAAGGAAAGCGGGCAGACCCCACCGATCGACTGCCACCCGCTGTTCACCATCACCGAAGAGGTGGGCTCGGGCGCCGCCGGTGCCCTGCCCTGGGACGTCAGCGAATTCGTCGGTATCGACATCGCCCCCGTGGCGCCCGGCCAGCGCTCCGACGAGCACCGCGTCAGCGTGGCCATGCAGGATTCCTCCGGGCCTTACGACTATCACCTGTCGCGACATTTGCTGCGCCTGGCGCAACGCAACGACATCCCGGTGCGTCGTGACCTGTTCCGCTACTACTACAGCGACGCCCACTCGGCGATCAGTTCCGGCCAGGATGTGCGGGTGGCCCTGTTGGCCTTTGGCTGCGACGCCACCCACGGCTACGAGCGCACCCATATCGTCAGCCTGGCGGCGCTCAGCCAGTTGCTGACCGGCTACATGCTCAGCCCGCCGGTGTTCGACAGCGATGCCCAGCCGGCCGACAGCTCGCTCGACCGCTTCGGCCACCAGTTGCTGCCGGAAGACACCCAGATGGACAACCAGACGCATCTGCCGCCGCTGGAGGAGGTCGTCGGCGACGGCAGCAAATAGCGTTCGATCAACGCGCCTGGGGTATCCTGGGCGCCTTTTTCCAGGCACCTCTCGATGATCATCCCCCACGACCAGCTCGCTGCCGCCACCCTCGACAACCTGCTGGAAGACTTCGTCACCCGCGACGGTACCGACAACGGTGACGAAACGCCCCTGGCGACCCGGACCCAGCGTGCGCGCCGCGCCCTGGAAACCGGCGAAGCCGTGATCCTCTTCGATCCGGACAGCGCCCTCTGCCAGCTGGTGCTGCGCCGCGACGTGCCGCCCGAACTGCTGGACGACTAGCGCCTCTCGCGCCTGTCAGGCGCTGCCACGCGGCGCCAGCAGGATCACCAGGGCCCCAGCCACGCAGAGCAGACCACCAGCCAGATCCGTCCAGGTCGGCCGGGTGCGCTCGACCAGCGCCAGCCAGCCCAGCGAAGCCACCACATAGATGCCGCCATAGGCCGCATAGGCGCGTCCGGCATAGGCTGCCTCGATACGGGTCAGCAACAGGGCGAAGAGCACCAGGCTGGCAAGTCCGGGGGCTATCCACCAGGGACTGCGATCCAGCCTTAGCCAGAGCCAGAAGGCATAGCAGCCGGCGATCTCGAACAGCGCGGCCAGCAGGAACCAGAGATAGTTCAGCATGGCGCCGCGCCGTCCTCCTGGCGATAGGGCAAGGCCTCGGCGGCCCGCCGCGCATAGGCCTGGACGCCGTCGCGCTCCTGCTCGAGAAACTCCGCCACCGCCGCTCTCAGGCCCGGATGCACCAGGTAGTGCCAGGAACGCGTCAGGGTCGGCTCGAAGCCACGAATCAGCTTGTGTTCGCCCTGGGCGCCGGCATCGAAGCGCTGCAGCCCTTCGGCGATGGCGTATTCGATCCCCTGGTAGAAACAGGTCTCGAAATGCAGCTGATCGAATTCCTGCAGGCAGCCCCAGTAGCGGCCATAGAGGGTATCGCCGTCCTTGAGATAGAAGGCCATGGCCACCGGCCGGCTGCCCTGGCGGACCAGCACCACCCGGATCGCCGCGGGCAGCCGCTCGGCCAGCAGACTGAAGAAGGCACGGGTCAGATAGGGATCCTGGCCGCGCACCTCGTAGGTGTTGGCGTAGCAGGCATAGACGAAATCCCACTCCGCTTCGCTCAACTCTCCGCCCTGGCGCCATTCGAAGCTCACCCCCAGGCCGGCGACCTGGTCGCGCTCCTTGCGCAGCTGCTTGCGCTTGCGCGAGGTCAGGGCGGCGAGGAAGTCGCCGTAGTCGCCATAGCCGCGGTTGTGCCAGTGGAACTGGCAGCCAAGCCGCGCCAGCCAGCCCTCGCGATCCTCGAGCAGCGCATCGGCCTTGGGATCGGTGAAGTTGACGTGCAGGCTGGAGAGCTCCAGGCCGGCCAGGCTGCCGGTGGTAGCATCCAGCAGGGTCGCGCAGGCGGTGGGATCGCCCAGCAGGCGCGCGCCCTGTACCGGCGAGAAGGGCACGGCGGCCAGCAGCTTGGGATAATAGTCGATCCCGGCGCGGCGGCAGGCATCGGCCCAGGCCCAGTCGAAGACGTATTCGCCATAGGAATGCATCTTGAGATAGGCCGGCATCGCGGCCCGCAGCTGCCCCTGTTCATCCTTGAGGATCTGGTGCGCCGGTTGCCAGCCGGTCCCCTGCCCCAGGCTGCCACTGTCTTCCAAGGTGGCGAGGAATTCATGGCGCAGAAAGGGCTGGTCGTCCGCCAGCAGCGCGTTCCACTGGGCGGCAGGCACCTGGGCCAGGCTGTAGAGATACTCGACGATCATCCCACTCCCCTTGCTTGGACTCGGCCTACAGGTCTACCACAGATGAGTAGCCGGACGGCTCCTGTGAAAGACTCTGGCGGCTGGCTTTCGTGCGGACGAAAAAAAACCGCCGTGAGGCGGTTTCTTTCGAGTGTGGCGTCCCCTAGGGGACTCGAACCCCTGTTACCGCCGTGAAAGGGCGGTGTCCTAGGCCACTAGACGAAGGGGACGTTACCCTGGTGCGACCCTTGCGGACCGCGAATTTGGTGGAGCTAGACGGGATCGAACCGTCGACCTCTTGCATGCCATGCAAGCGCTCTCCCAGCTGAGCTATAGCCCCAAGTACAGCATCTTGCCACGTCTGGGATACGTGACCGATATGGCGTCCCCTAGGGGACTCGAACCCCTGTTACCGCCGTGAAAGGGCGGTGTCCTAGGCCACTAGACGAAGGGGACGTTACCCTGGTGCAGTCCTTGCGGACCGCGAATTTGGTGGAGCTAGACGGGATCGAACCGTCGACCTCTTGCATGCCATGCAAGCGCTCTCCCAGCTGAGCTATAGCCCCGCGTACAACGTTCGCCACGTCTGGGATACGTGGCTGATATGGCGTCCCCTAGGGGACTCGAACCCCTGTTACCGCCGTGAAAGGGCGGTGTCCTAGGCCACTAGACGAAGGGGACGAAACCTTCTATCGATTCCCCCCGAAGGCGAAACCGAAATTTGGTGGAGCTAGACGGGATCGAACCGTCGACCTCTTGCATGCCATGCAAGCGCTCTCCCAGCTGAGCTATAGCCCCGTCGGTCAGGACGGGGCGCATGTTAAGAGGCCCGGCCTCCCCTGTCAACACCAATAAGAAAAAAACCTGCTAGTAACAGACACTTAAGCCGGAAACCGACTAGATCGCCCGGGACAGGGCCGCACGCTGGGCGCGGGCGGCCACCAGGTAGGTGAACTTGCCATCGCTGGAGGAGAGCTTGCGCAAGACCTTCTTGTCCAAGGCGCGATAGGCCCCCATATCCAGCGCCGTACGGCCCGAGCTGCCGATCAGCATGCCCGGGTTGGCCACCATCAGCCTGGCGGCCTGCTCCACCGCCTTGGCGTAGCTCTTGCGATCGTCGAGATCGTAGTCCCGCAGCGGCAGCAGCATGCGCAGCCACTCGGCCCAGTAGAACTCGAGGAATTCCGACGGCAATACCCGGCCATCCGGGGTCCGCGGCTTGTCGTAGCCGATCTGGCGGGTGAAATAGACCAGCGCGCGGTAGGGGTCGTCGGCCATGGCGGAGAGGCCCAGGGTCGGCGGCAGCTGCTCGGGCAGGATCGGCCGGCCCTGGGGATCCTTGAGCCAGGCCTTGCGCTCGTCGAGCAGGCGGATCCAGAAGTCGGCCATGCTCGCGGCGTCGCTGAAATCGTCGGTGACCCTGACCCACACCGGGGTCTCGGGGCCGCCACCGGGGTGCTCCCAGAAGGCGGAAAAGGTGTGGTGGCCGTCGGTGAGATAGAGCTGCCGCCCCGGACCTATGACGACGGTCTTCATTTCATCCGGACAGCTACCCGGCGGCCGTACCCCGAGGGCGTCGCCGGCCGAGCGCAGACTGGTGCTCGGCTGGAAGCCACCACTCAGGTGCTGGCCGTTGGCTTCGCAGTAGTCGTCGAACAGCTTGCGCCGGTCGCAGGCGTACTTGCCGAGCTTGTACAGCACCTGGTCGTGGCCGATCGCGGGCTGGGTGGGGCGCAGCTGATGCAGTTGCACCTGGAGCAGGCTTCCTGGCGGCACGGGGTCTTCCTATTTCAAGAGGTCTTCCCAGGTCCGACAACGGTCATCCCGGGAAGACTCCTGCCGTCGATCAGACCTTGCGCAACACCACGCTGCCGATGGAATAGCCCGCGCCAAAGGAGCTGAGCACGCCCAGGCTGCCGCTGGCCAGATCCTCGTGGTGCAGGTGCAGCGCGATGACCGAACCGGCCGAGCTGGTGTTGCCGTAGGTGTCGAGAATAACCGGCGCCTCGTTGGGCTCGGGTTCGCGACCCAGCAGGCGTTTGACGATGAGCTGATTCATCGCCAGGTTGGCCTGGTGCAGCCAGAAGCGCGAGACCCGCTCGACGGGGATGTCCAGTTCGGCCAGGTGATTGCCGATCAGCTCGGCCACCAGGGGGCAGACCTCCTTGAACACCTTGCGCCCTTCCTGGACGAACAGCTTGTCCGGGTGGGTCATGCCCTCCTCCGCCGCGCGGTTGAGAAAGCCGAAGTTGTTGCGGATGTTGTTGGAGAACTGGGTGAACAACCGGGTGCCGAGGATCTCGAAGCGGTGCGCCGAGGTCGCCTGGTCGGCACGCTCCACCACCAAGGCGGTGGCCGCATCGCCAAAGATGAAATGGCTGTCGCGGTCGCGGAAATTCAGGTGGCCGGTGCAGATCTCCGGATCGATCACCAATACCGCCCGCGCCTGGCCCAGCTGCACGGCGTTGGCCGCGGTCTGCAGGCCGAAGGTCGCCGAGGAGCAGGCGACGTTCATGTCGAAGCCGTAGCCCTGGATACCCAGCGCGGCCTGGACCTCGATGGCCACCGCCGGATAGGGCCGCTGCAGGTTGGAACAGGCGACGATGACGCCGTCGATGTCGGCGGCCGTCCTTCCGGCCCGTTCCAGGGCCTCGCGTGCCGCGGCAACGCCCATCTCGCAGAGGATCGAGGGCTCGTCGTTGGAACGCTCGGGGATACGCGGCACCATGCGCGCCGGATCGAGGATGCCGGCCTTGTCGACCACATGGCGGCTGCGGATGCCGGAGGCCTTCTCGATGAAGGCGGCGCTGGATTCCGGCTGGGGCGCCAGGCTGCCCTGGGCGATGGCGTCGGCATGCTCGGCATTCCATTGGCCTGCCCACTGGTTGAAGGACGCAACCAGCTCGTCGTTGGAAATGCTTTCGGGCGGCGTATAGAGCCCACTACCGCTGATGACCGCGTGCTGCACGGCTATTCCTCTTGTTGTCGAAATGACGCCGTGCCAGTTTGCCGCAAATCCGGGGTGGACGCCCGTGCAATCTCAGCGCCGATTGGCGGCCTCGGCGGCACGCAGGACGTCGCTGCCCACTTCGCTTTCGTACCCCTTGATCAGGGGCGCCACCGCCGCGCGCCAGGCCTCGCGCTCGGCAGCCGTCGGCACCAGAATCTTGCTGGTATTGGCCGCCACCACCCGCTCGCGTGCCTTGGCGTTGATGGCTTCGGCATCGCGATTCACCGACTGGGACACCTCGTCGAGGATGGCCTCCAGCTCGCTGCGGATTTCGAAGGGCAGCCCGTTCCAGAAGGTGGTGTTGGTGATGAGCATGTAGGTGAGGAAGCTGTGGTTGTCCTCGACGATGTAGGGCTGCACGGTATTGATCTTCTGCCCCAGCAGGTTCGACCAGGGATTTTCCGCGCCCTGGACCTTGCCGGTGCGCAGGGCGTCGTAGACCTGGGCGAAGGGCAGCTTGACCGCCTGGGCGCCGAGCTGCTGGTAGTAGGCCGCCAGCACATCGGAGGACTCGACGCGGAAGCTCAGGCCCTTGAGGTCGGCGGGAACGTGGATTTCCCGGGTGGCCGAGAGTTGCCGGCCACCGTTGTTCCAATAGGCCAGCCCGGTGATGCCGTGGGTGACGAGACTGCCCAGCAGTTCGCGACTCTTGTCGCGGCGCTGGAAGCGCTTGACCGCCTCGATATTGTCGAACAGGAACGGCAGATCGTAGACCTTGAGCGGCTTGGCCAGGGCATTGAGCTTGGAGACCGAGGGTGCCAGCAGCTGGACCCTGTTGCTGCGCAGCGCCTCCAGTTCGTCGGCATCGCCTACCAGGCTGGAGTTGGGATACACCTCGATCTTGACCTTACCCGCCAGGCGTTCCTGCACCAGCTTCTGCAACTGCAGGGCACCGCGCCCCTTGGGCGTGTCGTCCGTCACCACATGGGCGAACTTGATGACGATGGGTTCGGCCACGGCGAAGGGCATGGCCAAAGCGATAAGCGAGCCGGCCAGGGTGGCGAAAAAGGTCTTGATCATGGGATTCCCTGCGTTGAACGATCCATCGGATCGCCTGCGCGACCCCGGTCGCGATGCGTGCGCGACGCGATTACCTTAGCAGCCGCGGCGGGAAAGGCTGGTCAGCGGAGGAAAACGGCACGACGAAAGTGCAGGAAAGCCGGATCAGGGGTAGGAACAGCGCCGTCGAAACGGCGCCAAGAATCCATCAGGGCGAGATGGGATCGCTCGCGGGAAAGGTTTCCTCGACGGATTCGTCGAGTTGCTCTTCGCTGACCTCGTCCTCGTCATCGGCGACGGGCGGATCGTTGGGCTGCTGCTGGGCATGGACGGCGTTCATGGCAAATCTCCGGACACGAGAGGTGTGGCAGGGCTGGAGACCTCCAGCCCTACAGCATTAGTCATGACTATGCAGACGGACGTTCAGCTCGTCGACGATCGGCGCCCAGTCGGCGTCGCCCATGATTTCGTCCTTGAGAAAGGCCTTTTGCGCCGGCGACCAGAAGTCGGCCTCGGACACCTTGACCTCATCGGGCAGTGGCGAATGACTGGCGATGAAGTCGTCGATGGCAGCCGGATCGGAGTCCAGGCCCAGTTGTTCGAAGAGGGTCGTCAGATCGTGAACGGGAAGTTCCATGGGGGTCTCCAGGCGGTTATCGGTCGTTACGCTGGGCATCTAGAAAGACGCCAGCCTGGAGGGGTTCCCCGGCCTTAATAAATCCTTCAGCGTCGACCCTTAAGGTACGCCCACGTTCCGCCAACCAGGGCCTCCGCCATGTCGCTTCCCGTCTCTTCCATCCAATTCACCGCCGCGCCGCGCCGTATCCTCGTCACCGGCGCCACCGGCTTTCTCGGCGGCGCCGTCACCCTGCGCCTGCTGGAGCTGGGCCATGTCGAAGGGCTGAGATTCCTGGTCCGGGCCGCGACTCCCGCAGAAGGCCTGGAGCGCCTGCTGCAGAATCTGCGCGTGCATGACGTCGACGAGCGCCTGGCCGCCCTGCTCAGGCCCGAACAGATCCTCTGTGGCGACCTGCTGGACACCCACTGGATCGACGCCGCCAAGCCGCTCCTGCAGACGCTGGACGAGGTCATCAACTGCGCGGCGGTCGCCTCCTTCTCGCGCAATCCGAAGATCTGGCCGGTCAACGTCGAAGGCACCTTCGCCCTGGCCGAGGCCTGCGCCCAGTCGCGGCGGCTGAAGCGCTTCCTGCACGTCAGCACCGCCATGGCCTGCGGTCCGCAGCGCCAGTCACCGGTCGCCGAGACCTGGGACTTCCCCGAGCCGGAGCAGCAACTGGTGGACTACACCGCCTCCAAGGCGGCCATCGAACTCAAGCTGCGCAACGAGTTGCTGCTGCTGCCGCTGGTGGTGGCACGCCCCTCCATCGTGGTGGGTCACCGTCGTTCCGGCTGCAAGGCGTCAGGCAGCATCTTCTGGGTGTTCCGCATGGGTTTCGCCCTGGAGCGCTTCACCTGTGGCCTCGACGAGCAGATCGATGTCATTCCGGTGGACTACTGCGCCGAAGCCCTGGTGGAACTGGCCCTCAAGCCGAAGCTGAACTACAGCCTGTATCACATCTCGGCGGGCAATGCCGGCGCCTGCACCTTTGGTGAAATCGACGAGGCCTATGCCGGCGCCATGGGCGATGCCCCGGTGGGCGAGCGCTATCGCCAGGTGGACAGCGCCGATCTCAAGGAACTGGCGGCCGACTTCAACGAACGCATCGGCCCGGCGAATCCGCGGCTGGTGCTGCGGGCGCTCAAGCTGTACGGCGGCTTCGCAGATCTGAACTACCTGTTCGACAATCAGCGTCTGCTGGACGAAGGCATCGCCGCCCCGCCGCGCTTCACCGACTACCTGGATGTCTGCGTGCATTCCTCGCGCGACATCAGCATCCCGGCGCAGATGCAGTGGGACTTCAAGTAAGGCCCATGCCCGGTGCTGGCGATGGCCAGCCACCGGGCGCCGCTCAGACGGAATCCTTCTCCGGCGAACTCAACCGCGAATCCCGCACGATGTCGCTGACCGAGGCGTAACCCCCGCGGGCATCGCGCAGCATGGTGCGCAGGTTGCCCTCGATGGTGTTGCAGATGGTGCCCATGGTGATCTGGTGCCGACTGCGCTGGAAGGGACTCTGCAGATCGGTCCCGACCTTTTCCAGCGCCAGGAACATGAAGCCCACCACGGTGGAGGCCAGGGGCGTGTACCACTCCAGGCTTTCCACCAGGCCGATGGGCATCAGCACGCAGAACAGGAAGACGAAAAGCCGCGGGAAGTTGACATAGGGATAGGGCAAAGGCGTGTTGGCGATGCGCTCCATGCCGCCCTGCCAGTTGGACATGTCGACGAAGGTGGCTTCCAGGCGCTCCAGGCGGATGCTGTCCAGGCGACCGGCGCGGTACTCCAGGGCGATCAGACTGGAAGAGCCGCTGAGGATGGCGTTGGCGAAGTTGTTGGTCTCCTTGCGCATCGCCCACTCCTCTTTGCCCAGGTAGGTGCGGACTTCCTTGGGCAGCGGGTCGCCGCTGAGCTGGCAGGCCAGGCAGCGGACGTAGGCGAGATGGCGCTCGATGAGTACCGTCTTGATGGCGTTGAAATGCTCGTCGCCATCGTCGATGAGCGTCAGCGCCTGACGGGCGAAGCTGCGCGAGCTGTTGACCATGCCGCCCCAGAGGGTGCGCGCCTCCCACCAGCGCTGATAGGCACTGGTGTTGCGAAAGCTGGTCAGCACGATCAGTGCCGAGCCGATCAGGGTCAGGGGGATGCTGGGCAGCTGCGCCCGTTGGTCGACGAAGATCATGTAGTCGACGGTGACGGCGATGTCCCACAGCAGCAGCCAGAAAACCGACCAGCCGACGTAGCTGAAGGTTTGCCGAAGGAATGTCAGTTTGCGTTCGAAAAAACCCAAGGTGATAGTCCTTAGCGCGTGAAAGAAAGGATGCAGCCATAGGAACCTGGGGTCGGGGACAGGTTCAAGGCAAGCGTCTAGAGCGCGGATCGCCACCCATTTCACGCTATTGGCCGGTGGCCATTCCGTTTCCGGATATGAAGAGGACGTCGGCTGCTGGCTGCCAACCTCCGGCTCGCAACCCGTACTTGGAGGCCCTATCGGCCGTGGATATCGGCACGTTCACCGAACATCCGCTCTCGGGTGCGGTCCGACAGACACCATGCCCTTCCGGAGC
The DNA here is from genome assembly GCF_004341115.1 of Pseudomonas sp. JUb52. Lineage (NCBI taxonomy): Bacteria > Pseudomonadati > Pseudomonadota > Gammaproteobacteria > Pseudomonadales > Pseudomonadaceae > Pseudomonas > Pseudomonas sp. JUb52. The sequence continues at coordinate 43,389 of NZ_SLYS01000013.1, read as the reverse complement.
ACTGCCATGACCGCCACCCCGCGCGTTCGTCTGGATGTCTGGAGCGATTACGTCTGCCCCTTCTGCTACCTGGAGCTGCCCCAGCTGGCGCGTCTGCAGGAGGAATTCGGCGACCAGCTGGCCATCGAGTGGCATGCCTTCGAATTGCGTCCCGAGCCCACGCCCACCCTCGACCCTGCCGGTGACTACCTGCGCCGGACCTGGGATCGCGCCGTCTATCCCATGGCGGCGGAATACGGCATGGTGTTGCGGCTGCCGCCCGTGCAACCCCGCAGTCGCCTGGCGCTGGAGGCGGCGGAATTCGCCCGCGAGCAGGATCGCTTCGACGCCTTCCACCTGGCGGTCTTCCAGGCCTTTTTCGAAGAGGGTCGGGATATCGGCGAGCTGGACGTGCTGCTCGACCTGGCGCGTCACAGCGGTCTGGACAGCGAGGCGTTGAGAGCCAGCCTGGCCCGGGGCGACCATACCGATGTCGTGCTGCACGCCGAGGATCGCGCGGAAGCCCTGGGCATCACCGCGGTGCCGACGCTGCTGCTGCGCTCCGCCGGGGCACCTGTCGAAGAGGCTCGGGCCCTGGATGGCGCGGTGCCCTTCGCCCAGTTGGCGGCGGCCGTCAGGGCGCAGCTGGAGGCCACCGGCGCCTAGCGCTGGGCGGCCGCGGTCAACTCGGGAAACAGTACCTCGGTGAAGCCGAAGCGGGCGAAATCCTGGATGCGCGAGGGATAGAGCCGCCCGATCAGGTGATCGTATTCGTGCAGCACCACCCGTGCATGGAAGCCTTCGGCCTCCTGGTCCACCGGACGACCGTCGCCATCCACCCCTTGATAGCGGATCCGCCGCGGCCGTGGCACCTCGCCGCGCAACCCCGGAATCGACAGGCAGCCTTCCCAGCCCAGCTCCTCGCTGGCGTCCAGCACCTCGATCCGCGGATTGATCAGCACCTGCAGGGGCACCGGCGCCGCCTCGGGATAGCGCACATTGCGCTCGAAGCCGAAGACCATCAGTTGCAGGTCTTCGCCGATCTGCGGCGCCGCGAGGCCCACGCCACCGGCGGCGGCCATGGTGTCGAACATGTCCTGGATCAGCCCTCGCAGCTCGGCCGAACCGAAGCGCTCGGCCGCCACCGCCGGTGCCACCCGCAGCAGGCGGGGATCGCCCATCTTCAAAATGTCACGAATCATGCGAGGATTCCTCCTTTGGCCGGTCCAGCCGCCGGCGATTCGCCAGGAGCTTAAACCAGATGTCTTCCCTACTGCTCGCCAGCGCACTCGGCCTCGGCCTGAGTACCCCCCTTGCCCAGGCCGAGGACGCGGCTCTCGCCGCCCGCCTCGATCCGATCCTGGAGCAGGCCATCGCCCAGCAGCGCATCGTCGGCACCGTGGTCATGGTCGCCCACCAGGGCCGCGTGGTGTATCGGCGCGCCGCCGGTTTCGCCGATCGCGAAGCCCGGCAGCCGATGCAGGAAGACCAGCTGTTTCGCTTCGCCTCCCTGACCAAGCCGCTGGTGGCCGTGACCGCCTTGCGGCTGGCGGACCAGGGTCGCCTGGATCTGCAGGCGCCGGTTAGTCGCTACCTGCCCTACTTCACCCCGAGGCTAGCCGATGGCACCCCGGCCACGCCGACCCTGGCGCAGATGCTCAGCCACACCGCCGGCCTGCACTATGGCTTCGGCGAAGACCAGGACGGTCCCTATCACCGCGCCGGGGTATCCGACGGCCTGGATGATGCCTCCTTGACCCTGGAAGAAAACCTCCGACGCCTGGCGGGGGTGCCGCTGGACTTCCAGCCGGGCACCCAGTGGCGCTACTCCCTTGGGCTGGACGTGATGGGGGGCGTGCTGGCGGCCGCCACCGGGCAGCCCCTGCCCGAGGTCGTCCAGCGGGAGGTGGCCGCACCGCTGGGTCTGCACGACCTGAGCTTCCACGTCAGCGACGCCGGGCGCCTGGCCACGGCCTATCGCGACGGCTATCCGCGCCCCGAACCCATGAGCGAGCCCTATCTGCTACCCATGCCCAAGGGCGGCATTCTCTATTCACCGGCGCGCGCCCTTTCCGCGCAGGCCTTCGCCTCGGGCGGCGGTGGCATGCAGGGCAGCGCGGGCGACTATCTCGCCTTTCTGGAGGCGCTCCGCCAGGGGCGGCTGCTCCAGCCGGCCAGCCAGCGCCTGTTCACGGAAGACCAGATCCCTGAGCTGCAGCGCGACGACGCCCCGGGCTGGGGCTTTAGCCTGGGCGCGGCGGTGCTGCGCGATGCCCGGGCGGCGAAGACCCCGCAGACGCCTGGCACCCTGCAATGGGGTGGCGTCTACGGCAATGCCTGGTTCGTCGACCCGGCGCGCGAGCTGAGCGTGGTCATCCTCACCAACACGGCGATCGCCGGCATGAGCGGCCCCTTCCCCGACGCCATCCGTGATGCCCTTTACAGGGACTGACTGGCGATGAACGCCTCTTCCACCGCCCTGCGACAGGTGCGTCTTTCCGTAGCGGGCAGGTAGCGAGCATCGACGCAGATCCCGTACCGGAGGGCATTGCCTGGCATCAATCCTGGCGCCCTGGCACCGGCTTGCCCTCGGAGAGCGAGACGCCTTCCCCGATAGCGGGTAGAGGCAGCTCCAGTACCGTGCAACAGACGCGCAGCAGTTCAAGCTCGGCCGTTCGGACGGTGCGGTCCGCTTCGATCAGGCAGACCAAGCCCTCCAGAACCTGCAATCGGGCCTCCAGGCGGAGTTGCCTCAGTTGCACCAGAGCGTCCTCCAGCGCCGGACGCCAGGGTCGTGGTGGCAGATAGGCGCAGTGCTGGCCGGGAAAGGTGTTGGCGACAGCCAGCAGAAAGGCTTGCCGAGCGGCCTGGCCGTCCGCGTGGCTGTGTTCGGCGGTTACTGCATAGAGGGTGAGTACCGCGGCCTGGGCCTGGGCAAGCTTTCCCCGCCCCGGAGGCCGCTGACGCCCGGGCGCCATACTGCCGATCAACTGCCGCTGGATGATGTGCGCCAGGCAATAGCGGAAGAGATCCAGTTCTGACGCAGCGGCGAAGCCTGCCTTGAGGTCGATGAGCACTTGGCGCAGCGCCGGCCGCGGCAGTTGGCGGATGGCCGGAAAGGTCAGTTGCGCCAGGGGCAGGCGCAGAGACGGATGCAGGCGGTCGACCCAGCGCTGCCCTGCCCCGCTGCCCGCCGCTGACGCACTGCCGGCCAGCGCCAGCAACAGTTCCGCCGCCTGTTCGGGCTGCCGCAGGAAGGCCTGCAGGGCCGGCGGCAGTTCCCGCAAGGACGTAGTCGCAGCCTCTGAAGCTGGCGGGAGCGCAGCGGCGGCCGTGGCCACCGCGCTGGACGAAGGGCTGCCTGCCACATAGGCGACGCCCATGGGCAGCAAGGCTTCCGCCCGGAGGCGCTCCAGCTGCCATTCGTCGAAGTCCGGTTCCAGATGCTGGATGCGCTCCAGCACCGGGGGATGGGTGGCGAACCAGGAGGCGCCCGAGTCGCCCAGCACCATGTGCGCGACGCTGCGCGCCCGACGGTGATAGAGCCGCCCCTGCAGCGGATGGGCGGCGATCTTCTTCAGGGCATTGGCCAGACCCTGGGGCTGGCGGGTGAACTGCACGGCGGAGGCATCCGCCAGACGCTCGCGTGAGCGCGCCGCGGCAGCCTGGATCAGGTTGGCGAAGAACAGTCCGCAGCCGCCGACCGCCAGCAGCACGGTGCCCAGCAACCAGCCCAGCAGGCGGTTGCCATCGACCCGGGTGATGGTCGACGTGCGATCCGAGAAGAGCTCCTGTCCGAGGTCGGCGATCAGGCTGATGCCATGCAGCCAGCCCAGCAGGCGCAGATTCAGGCGCATGTCGCCGTTGAGCAGATGACTGAATTCATGGGCGACGACACCCTGCAATTCGTCCCTGTTCAAGAGCTGGAGCGCGCCGCGGGTCAGGCACAGGCTGGCATCTGCCGGTCCGTAACCGCTGATGAAGGCATTGATGGCCGGCTCGTCCGGCAGCAGGTACAGCCGCGGCACCGGTACGCCGGCGGCCAGGGCCATCTCTGCCACCACGTTGTGCAGCTGACGGGTGCGGGGGTCTGCCTCATCATCCAGTGGCACGGCGCCCAGCCGCCTGACCACGGCCTCGCCACCCTGGCGCGCCAGTTGCCGCACCTTCCAGAAGGAAGCGCCGGCGATGATGCCGGTGAATGCCAGGCCGGTCTTGACCAGCGTCGCCCCACGCCCACCGAGGTAGTCGATCACATCCCGCGGCAGGAACACCAGGGCCAGGCCGGCGCTGGCCAGCGCCATGAGCAGCACCACCAGGGCCAGCAAGGCAAGACACAGCCGGGTGCGCCGGCGCGCCGCGGCCTGGTCGTCGAGAAAGCGCACGCGCTCAGCTCAGGCTGATGCGCGGGGTCTGGCGGGCGGCCCCGTCCGGCAAGGTCAGCGGCTGCGCCAGGCGAAAGCCGAAGCGACGGGCGAGCAGCGATCCGGGAAAGGTCTCGCAGCGATTGTTGTAGTCCATCACCGCATCGTTATGGGCCTGACGGGCGTAGGCCAGGCGATTTTCCGTGGAGCTCAGCTCTTCCATCAGCTGCAGGACCGTGTCGTTGGCCTTGAGCTCCGGATAGGCCTCGCTCACGGCGAACAGCCGCCCGAGGGCGATGCCGAGTCCCTGCTCGCCCTGCTCCAGGGCGTGCAGGGCGACGGGATCCTCCGGCCGGGTCTTGGCCTGGTGCAGGCCGGACTGCGCCTGCTGGCGCGCCGTCATCACCGCCTGCAGCGTTTCGCGCTCGTGTTGCAGATAGCCCTTCACCGCTTCCACCAGATTGGGGATGAGATCGTGCCGGCGGGTGAGTTGGACATCGATCTGGGCGAAGGCGTTGCGGTAGGCGTTACGCGCCGTGACCAGAGCGTTGTAGAGGCTGATCGCGAACAGGCCGAGAGCGACCAGGGCAGCCAGCAGGAGCAGCAGTTTCATCGAATCGTCCTTGAAGGTGCTGAGAATTTCCAGTCTAGGGCGCGCGCCGCTGCGCCCGCTGCACAGCGCGACGGATGCGGCGGTTGAGGGGATGGCTGGTGAATCCGGGGGGCATACCGCGGTTCAAGACGGGGATGGCGTGCCCGGGTCGGTGGGCTGGCGTGGCGCTGCGTCCGCCTTGCGGCCGGGCTGGAGCTGCAGCAGCAGGGCATCGCGCTCCTGACGCATCTGGGCGAGGCTGGTCTGGGTCCGGGTCAGTTCCTCCTGCAGTCGCTGGGCCTGGGCCTCGGAGGCGCGCAATTCGCGATTCTGCGCGCGCAGGCCGGTCACCACCTTGTGCGCCCGCGTCAGCCGCATGACCATGTTGTCGACCTTGAGCTCCAGGGCTTCGCGGTGCGACAGCAACTCCTCGACATAGGGGTCGTCGCTTTTCTTCCACTCGGGATAGTTGGCGTCGTACACCTCTTCCGGACCCTCGTCGAAGAGGTCGACGTTGCGGTTCGCCGCCGGGGCGGGACTGGCGGGAAGTGGCGACGGCGGAGCGTCGGCAGGCGCGCTGTCGACCACCTCGGGAGCGGCCGGCGCCTGCTCCTCGTTAACGCCCTCGGCCTTGGAAGCCGCGTCGCTGGCGACGTACCGCTGCCACAGCAGAAACACCACCAGGGCGATCAGCAGGATATTGCACAGGGTTATCAGGACGAATCCCCAATCCATCAGCTGTGCATGACTCATCTGCCGCTCCGTGCTTTTCCGGTGACTGGATCCAAGGCCTGTCGAGACCTCTCGCCTACCCTGTCGGCGGCGGCGCCTCGTTCTGCAGCCGATTTGAATACAGCTGGCAGCCTAAAGCATTTCTATCAGCCAAGCGGCGCCAGGGCGGAGACGAATTGTCAGGCACGGGAATGTGCGCGGTTTTTTCCGTAGGCAGCAGAGGCGCTATAGGCTAGGGCCGCGCGGGAAAATCCGGGCGAAAAAAAGCCCGACGCTGGACGTCAGGCTTTGCAACGGTGGGCGGATGTTGGGCTTCGCTGCGCTCAACCCAACCTACGGGACGAAATAGGTTGGATTGAGACGGCTCTGTCGTCGAAGCCCAACAAGCAGCCCAGTCGGATCTCCTACGCCAGGCTCTTGCTCACCACCTCGTAGACGTCGCTGGACAACTCGCCGCTGGCCAGGATGCGCTCCAGCTCGGCGCGCATCAGCGCCTGACGCGCCGGGCCGTACTTCTTCCAGCGGGTCAGGGGCGTGAGCAGGCGCGAGGCGATCTGCGGATTGAGCCGATTGAGGGTGATGATCTGGTCGGCCAGGAAGCGATAGCCGCTGCCGTCCTCGGCGTGGAAATTGACCAGGTTGCTGTTGGCGAAGGCCCCGATCAGCGCCCGCACCTTGTTGGGGTTCTTCAGGGTGAAGACCGGATTTTCCATCAGCGCCTGGACGCGCGCCAGACCACCCGGCAGGGGGCTGGACGCCTGGACGCTGAGCCAGGTGTCCATGACCAGCGGATCGCTCTTGAACTCCTCGAAGAAGCGCGCCAGGACGTCGGCCTTTTCCTGCTCGAAACCGGAATTGACCAGGGCACTCAGCGCGGCCAGGCGCTCGGTCATGTTGTCGGCGTTGTCGAACTGCTCCAGGGCGGCGTCGCGCGCCTCCGGCTCTTCCAGCAGCATCAGATAGCCGAGCGCGGCGTTCTGCAGACTGCGGCGGGCGATGTGGTCGGCGCTGGCCTGGTAGGGCGTGGCGCGCGAGGCCTCGCGGGCGCTGCGATAGCGCTGCCAGAGTACGTCGCGCAGGGCTTCGGCGATGGCCCGACGCGCCTGGCGACGGGCGCCGTGGATGGCCCCGGGATCGGCCTGCTCGGACAACTCCACCAGATAGGCTTCGGACGGCAGCGAAAGCATCTCGGCCACCATGGCCGGGTCGAGGGACTCGTCCGCCGCCACGGTGCGCAGGGCTTCCACCAGCCGGGTGTCCAGCGGCTCACCGGCGATCATGCCCTGCAGCACCTGCACGGCCAGCTGCTGGCCGGCGTCCCAGCGATTGAAGCCGTCGCTGTCGTGCTGCATGAGGAAGGTCAGCTGTTCACGGCTGTAGGGGAAGCTGAGCTTGACCGGCGCGGAGAAGCCACGCAGCAGCGACGGCAGCGGGCGCTCGGGCATGTCGACGAAGGTGAAGGTCTGCTCGGCCTGGGTGATCGACAGCACCCGGTCGGTGCCCTGGGCAGCGCCCTCGCCTTCCAGGCGCAGCGGCAGGTCGCGCCCCTGGCCATCCAGCAGACCGAGCTGGACCGGGATCACGAAGGGCTCCTTGGTCGGCTGACCCGGGGTGGGCGGGCAGCTCTGGCTGAAGGTCAGCCGATAGGTCTGGGCCGCGGCGTCATAGCTGTCGCTGACCGCCAGGCGCGGGGTGCCGGACTGGCTGTACCAGCGCTTGAACTGGCTGAAGTCGGCGCCATTGGCGTCTTCCAGGGCCTTGATGAAGTCGTCGCAGGTCACCGCCTGACCGTCGTGGCGCTCGAAGTAGAGATCGGTGCCCTTGCGGAAGCCCTCGGCGCCCAGCAGGGTGTGCAGCATCCGCACCACCTCGGCGCCCTTCTCGTACACCGTCAGGGTGTAGAAGTTGGAAATCTCGATGAAGTGATCCGGGCGCACCGGGTGGGCCATGGGACCGGCATCCTCGGCGAACTGGTTGGTGCGCAGGAAGGCCACGTCCTCGATGCGCTTGACCGTGGGCGAATTCATGTCGGAGCTGAAGCCGGCATCGCGGAACACGGTGAAGCCTTCCTTGAGCGACAGCTGGAACCAGTCGCGGCAGGTCACGCGATTGCCCGACCAGTTGTGGAAGTATTCGTGGGCGACGATGGCCTCGACGCGCTGGTGGGCGGCGTCGGTGGCGGTGCGCGGGCTGGCCAGCACGGCGCTGGAGTTGAAGATGTTGAGGCCCTTGTTTTCCATGGCCCCCATGTTGAAGTCGTTCACCGCAACGATCATGAAGATGTCCAGATCGTATTCGCGGCCGTAGACCTCCTCGTCCCAGCGCATGGACTTCTTAAGACTGTCCATGGCGTGCTGCAGCTTGCCGATGTTTTCCGGCTCGACATAGATGCGCAGGGCCACGTCGCGACCGCTGCCGGTGCGGTAGCTGTCTTCGACGCACCAGAGGTCACCGGCGACCAGGGCGAACAGGTAGGCCGGCTTGGGGAAGGGATCTTCCCAGGTGGCCCAGTGACGGCCGCCCTCGGCTTCGCCGCTGGCCACCGGGTTGCCGTTGGAGAGCAGGATCGGGTACTTGGCCTTGTCGGCTTCCACCGTGGTGGTGAAGACGCTCATCACGTCCGGCCGATCCAGGTAGTAGGTGATCTTGCGGAAGCCTTCGGCCTCGCACTGGGTGCAGAACATGGTGCCGGAGACGTACAGGCCTTCCAGGGCGGTGTTGCTTTCCGGATGGATGCGCACCGCGGTCTTGAGCACGAAGGCTTCGCCCTGGGGCTGCAGGGTCAGGCTGCCCGCCTCGACTTGATAGTCGCCGGCGGCCAGGGCCTGGTCGTCCAGGGCCACGGCCAGCAGCTCCAGTTCCTCGCCATGCAGCACCAGCGGCGGCAGGCCCGCGCCACGGGCCGGATTGCGCTGCAGCCGCAATTCGGCGTGTACCAGGGTCTGGTCGTCGTGCAGCTCGAATCTGAGGCGGGTCTCCTCGATGAGGTACTCGGGCGCCTGGTAGTCCTTGAGATAGATGGTCTGGGGCTGGTCGGTGCGCATGGCTTACGTCCTTACATCTCTGCTGCGGAGGCGGACACGGCCAGCTGATAGGCCGTGTACTTGCGAATGTTGATCACGCCGGTATCGAACATCAGGTATTGACCCTTGATGCCCAGCAGCGTGCCTTCCACCACGGGGGTCTTTTCCAGGTCGTGGCTGACCACCTTGGTGGGATAGACCGTCACCGGATAATGGATCTCGATGGGCGCCATGTCGACCACCGGCTGGATCGCCTGCAGACCGAAGCGGCCCTGGAGATCGTCCAGACCCTGGGCGCAGGCGTCCAAGATCCGCTCGCGCACCGCCACCAGGTCTTCCGGTGCGGCCACGCCCTTGAGCATGGCGCGCCAATTGGTGCGATCGCCCACCTGGCTGCGCAGCAGGTCTTCCACCAGGCCGGACTGCTGGCGCGTGGCGACCCTCAGGATCGGCAGCGCCTGGTAGGCGCCCTGGTCGATCCAGCGGGTGGGCAGCTGGGTGGCGCGGGTGATGCCCACCTTGAGCCCCGAGGAGTTGGCCAGGTAGACGACGTGGGGCACCATGCAATGGGCTTCGCCCCACTCCGGCTGGCGACAGGTGCCATGCTCGTAGTGGCACTTTTCGGGGCTGACGATGCAGCTGTCGCACTGGGCCAGGGCGGTGAAGCAGGGATAGCAGTAGCCCTGGCTGAAGCTCTTGCGGGTCTTGCGGCCGCAGTGGGTGCAGTGGATGGTGCCCAGGTATTCCAGGCGCAGGCGACGGCCGATCAGCGGATTGACCGGTACCTCGCGCTCGTCGAGGCGAAAGGCGTAGTTGACGGGGTCGGCCAGGGTCACGGCCATCTTGCGCAGGGCGCCACGGCCCAGTTCAGTCATCACGGTAGGAATTTCTCGATTTCTAAAAGACGCGAGGTGCCTCTTCGTCGCCGAAGGGCACCTCGTCGGGGTAAGGCGCGAGCAGTCAGTGGATGGCGTCGGACTTGAACAGGATGTTCTCGATGGGCACCGACTTGGAGGCGCACTCCTGGGGACCCATGTAGCCGGTCCGCTGGTCTTCGGGCAGGTGCTTGGCCTCGTAGGCGATCACCGCCTGCAGACAGAGCTCGACCTGGTCGCGACTGAGCTTGCGGCCGTCCGGCCACTTGCCGATCTCCACGGCCAGCTTGAGGCCTTCGTAGATATCGGGGGTGATGTTTTCCAGCATCTGGGCGAAGGATGTCGACATGGGTCGCTCCGGACTCTAGTGAACCGCCAGTTTACCGGGCTGCCGACGACGGTGCACCTGGCCTGGTTCAATGGTGGTCATAGGTTGTATTTCGGCTCGCGGCCCGGCGTCGCGATAGGCTGGGTTGAGACGGCTACATGGTCGAAGCCCGACAGGGGCTATGCCGGATTGGGCTGTTGGGCTTCGCTGCGCTCAACCCGACCTACGCGGAAGCGAATCCCGTAGCGTGGAAAACGGCCTGGCCTTTTCCACTGGAGCATTCGGGTCAGAGTCGCCCTCACCCCAACCCTGCCGCAGGGAGCAGGCGTTAGCAGTGCGGCCCTCCCCTCCAACAGGGCTGAACCCTGGCACCTGGCCGCCATCAGAGCAGGAAGCGCTTCCTGGAGACCCCATGCCTGCCTATCACCCTCTAATCCTCGCCGGTGTCGAGCTCTGGCTGCTCGCGGAAAAGGCCATCTATTGGCCGGCGCGCCAGGCGCTGCTGGTGGCGGATATCCATTTCGGCAAGGCGGCCGCCTTCCGGGCGCTGGGCCAGCCGGTGCCCCATGGCACCACGGCCGGCAACATCGCCCGGCTCGATAGCCTACTGGCACGCTACGACTGTCGCGAAATCATCTTTCTCGGCGACTTCCTGCACGCCCCGGAATCCCGCGCCCCCCTGACCCTGGACACCCTCGAGCGCTGGCGGGAACACCAGGCCCATCTGCGGCTACTGCTGATTCGTGGCAACCATGATCGTCGCGCCGGGGATCCACCCGCTGCCCTGGGCATCGACGTGGTGGGCGAGCCGCTGGAGCTGGACGGCCTGTCGCTGCAGCACGAACCCGATCCACACCCGCGCCTGCCGGTGCTGGCCGGCCACATCCATCCGGCGTTTCGCCTGCAGGGTCGTGGGCGCCAGGCGCTGCGCCTGCCCTGCTTCTGCCTGGAAAATGACGAGGTGCTGATCCTGCCGGCCTTTGGCGACTTCACCGGCGGGCACCTACTGGCACCCGATCCGGCGCGGCGGATCTTCGTGGTGGGGGATGGCGGTATCTGGCCCTTGCGCTAGAGCCAGATACCCTGGCGATCAGCCTTCTTCGGTGATCCCGGTGATGGTGATGCCGTGGCGTTCCAGCAGGGCCACCGTGGGTTCGTCGTAATCCCGCGGGACTTCGCTGTCGTCGTATTCTTCCAGGGCGTCGTCACGGACGATCTGGGCGACCCGTTCCATGTCCGGTTTCTGGTCAGCGTCGGTGGTGACCACCGAGGTGTTGCCGTCAACGTTGCTGTAAGCAATTTTCCACTTCGACATCTCAGGACTCCTCAGGGGGAAACAAGGCTATCGAGAGATTAGAGGGCCGGATCCCCAGTAATTCGCCCTAACGCGGACGAAAGACGATATCCAGCAGGCCGGCCAGGGCGCCGTCGGCGCAATCTGCCTGGGCCAGAGCCTCGCGGGCCTGCTTGAGGTGACCGTGCAACTGGCGTTGCGCATGGTCGCGACCGAGCAGGGTGACCAGGGTGGACTTGTCGCCATCCTTGCCGGCGTCCTTGCCCAGGCCCTTGCCGTCGTCCAGATCATCGAGCAACTGGAAGGCCAGGCCAAGCTGGCAGGCGAAGACGTGGAAGGCCTCGCGCTGCACGGCGGTGGTGACCAGGGTGGCACCGGCCATGGCCATGGCCGCGGAGAACAGCGCGCCGGTCTTGAGCTGGTTGGTCAGGGCGATGGCATCGGCCGGGCGTGCCTGGCGGCCGCCGTGCAGGTCATGGTACTGGCCGCAGACCAGCCCAGCGGTGCCGACCGCATCGGCCAGTTGGCAGACCATCTGGGTGCGGGTTTCCGCTGGTACCCCGGCGAGGCCCGCGACCAGGCGCAGGGCGTGGCTGAGCAGGGCCACCGCAGCCAGCATGGCGACGTCTTCACCGAACTCGACGTGCAGGGTCGGCCGCCCGCGGCGCAGGCGGGCGTCGTCCATGCAGGGCATGTCGTCGAGGAACAGCGAGGCGGCGTGCACCATTTCCACGGCGCAGCCCAGATCGAGGACGGCCTCGTCTCCCTGACCCAGGTCCTCGGCGGCCAGCACCATCAGCAGCGGACGCAGCCGCTTGCCGGGTGCCAGCACACCACTGCGAATCGCTGCGGCGACCGGATCGCTGCCGGCCGGTAACAGCTCTGCCAGACGCTCATCGATACGGGTACGCTGCCATTGCAGCGCAGCGGCAAAATTGTCTGTCGCGTTCGGCACTAATACGGTCGCCATGAGTCGAGATACTCCATATGTGGAACCGACGAACGGTCGCACCTCGGTGGATTAGGTCTTCGCAAAGCGAACCCGTCGTCCCCTACCAGACCACAACGACCGACGAAAGGTCATTCAGGGCGGACTCTAGAAGACATGGTGGATTGGGAACTGGCAAGCCGCAAGAACGATCATCTGGACATCGTGCTGGATCCCCACAAGGCCCGCAGCGCCGTCACCACGGGCTTCGACGCCTACCGCTTCACGCACTGCGCCCTGCCCGAACTGAACCTCGACGAGATCGACCTCGGCACCCGCCTGTTCGGGCGTCCCCTGGCCGCGCCGCTGCTGATCAGCTCCATGACTGGCGGCCCAGAGCGAGCCGCGCTGATCAATCGCCATCTCGCCGAAGCGGCCCAGACCCTGGGCATCGCCCTGGCGGTCGGGTCCCAACGCATCGCCCTGCAGCAGGGTGGCGACCAGGGCCTCACCGGTGAATTGCGCCGTCTGGCGCCGGACGTGCCACTGCTGGCCAACTTCGGCGCCGCGCAGCTGGTGGCCGGCTACGGCCTAGACGAAGCTCGCCGCGCGGTGGAGATGATCGAGGCGGACGCCCTGATCGTGCATCTCAATCCCCTGCAGGAAGCCGTGCAGGCCGGTGGCGATCGCCGCTGGCACGGCATTCTTCTCGCTCTGGAAAATCTGGTTACACAACTGGACGTGCCGGTCGTCGTCAAGGAGGTCGGTGCCGGCCTGTCGGGCCGGGTGGCCAGCCAACTGCTGGAGGCAGGTGTGGCGGTGCTGGACGTCGCCGGTGCCGGAGGCACCAGCTGGGCGGCAGTGGAAGCCGAACGGGCCCGTGACGACCAGCAGCGCGCCGTTGCCCGCGCCTTTGCCGACTGGGGTATCCCCACCGCAGAGAGTTTGCGCCAGGTGCGCACCGCCTGCCCCCGGGCGACGGTGATCGCCTCGGGTGGCATCCGCGATGGCATCGACGTGGCTAAGGCCATTCGCCTCGGCGCGGACCTGGCCGGCCAGGCCGCCGCCGCCCTGCCCGGCGCCACCGAATCCACCGAGGCGGTGATCGCGCATTTCCAGGTGGTGATCGAACAGTTGCGCATCGCCTGCTTCTGCACTGGCTCGGCCGATCTGGCCGGCTTGCGCCAGGCCGAGCTGCTGGACGCCGCATCGCTGCGGTGCCCATAGTGGCCGACACCCGACCGGACGCCGCCATGCATGTCGCCCTGATCTCGCCGCCGCTGCCGAGCCACCTGTCCACCCATCTGGTGCTAGGTGAGGCGCTGGTCGCGCTCGGCCACCGGGTCACCCTGCTGCACCAGGTGGAGGTGGGTGATCGGGCGCTGCCGGCGGGTATCGGCTTCCAGGCGATAGGCGCGACCAGTCATCCGCTCGGCAGCCTGGCGCCGCTGCTGGCCCGTACCGCCAGCAGCAAGCCCTGGTCGGTGTTCGGGGTGATCGCCGACATGGCGCGCAATACCGAACTGTTCTGCCGCGAAGGCCCGGCCGCCCTGCGTGACCTTGAGGTCGACTGCCTGATCGCCGACCAGATGGAGCCGGCCGGGGGCCTGCTCGGCGACCACCTGGGCCTGCCCTATGCGTCCCTGGCCTGCGCCGTGCCGATGAATCGCGAGCCCCATCTGCCCCTGCCCACCCTGCCCTTCGCCTACCCCGCCAGCGAGCGGGAGCGGCAGATCGTCCAGGGCGCCACCCAGGTGTTCGACCTGATGATGCGCGGCCAGGGCAAGGTCATCCAACGCCAGGCCCAGGCCTTCGGCCTTGGCGACCGCCGGACCCTCGACGACTGCTTCTCGCCCTATCTGCAGCTGAGCCAGTGCCTGCCGGGCTTCGACTTTCCGCGTCGTGCCCCGCCGCCCCATTTCCACGAAGTCGGGCCGCTGCGTTCGCCGGCGGTGCGCGAGCAACGGCTGGAGCTGGAGATCGATCCGCGCCGGCCCTTCGTCTTCGCCTCCTTCGGCACCCTGCAGGGTGGCCGGCTGCCGCTGTTTCGTCGTATCGCCCAGGCCTGTCGCCAGCTGGGCATCCAGGTGCTGATCGCCCACTGCGGGCGTCTGGATGCCAGCGGCGAACGCCGTCTGCTCGACGACGGCGCCACCTGGGTCACCGACTTCGCGCCCCAGGAAGCGGCCATTGCCCGCGCCGATGCGGTCATCACCCACGGCGGCTTCAATACCGTGCTGGACGCCCTGGCGGCCGGCAAGCCCATGCTCGCCCTGCCCATGGTGTTCGACCAGCCGGGCATCGCCCGGCGCCTGGAGCGGGTCGGTGCCGGCATCTGCCTGGCACCGCGGCTGGCCAGCAAGGCCCGCCTGACCCAGGCCCTGGGCGCCGTGCTGGCCGACCCCAGCTATCGCCAGGCGGCTGAACGCTTCGTGCCCATCGCCAGAGCGGCAGGCGGCGTCGCCACGGCCGCTCGCCTGGTGGATGGCCTGGCCCGGCGAGGACTCGAACGTGCGTCCTGACCTGCTGATCGTCGGCGGCGGCCTGGCCGGCGGCCTGCTCGCCCTGCGCCTGGCCGAAACGCGCCCGGAGCTGGACTGGCGCCTGGTGGAAGCCGGTCCGCGCCTGGGCGGCAACCACACCTGGTCCTTCCACGAGCCGGACCTCACCGCGCCGCAGCATGCCTGGATCGATCCGCTGGTCGCCCATCGCTGGCCGGGCTACGAGGTGCGCTTCCCCCAGCGCCAGCGGCAACTCGGTAGCGGCTACGCCAGCATCAGCGCCGAACGCTTCCATGAGGTATTGAGCGCGCGCCTGCCCGCCGAGCGCCTGCTGCTGGGACGCGAGGTGCTGCGCCTGCAAGACGATGGCGTGGTCTTCGCCGATGGCTACACCCTGGCCGCCGGCGCGGTGATCGACGCCCGCGGACCGCGACCCGATCCGGCGCTCTGGCTCGGCTATCAGAAATTTCTCGGCCAGGAGGTACGCCTCACGCGGCCCCATGGCCTGGCCGAACCCATCGTGATGGATGCCACCGTCGATCAGCTGGACGGCTATCGCTTCGTCTACAGCCTGCCACTGGCCCCCGACCGGCTGCTGATCGAAGACACCTACTATGCCGATGGCGAGAGCCTGCCGGTCGAGCGCCTGCGCCAGCACCTGGCCGACTATGCCGGGCAGCAGGGCTGGGAGATCGCCGAGGTGCTGCGCGAGGAACAGGGCGTGCTGCCCATCACCCTGGGCGGCGATCTGGACCGCTACTGGGACAACGTCACCGCCGGCGCCCCCATCGGCCTGGCCGCCGGGCTGTTCCATCCCACCACCGGCTATTCGCTGCCCGAAGCGGTACGCCTGGCGGAGCACCTGGCCGCCCAGCCCTTCACCTCCAGCGCCGTGCTGCGCGACGGCCTGCGCCAGTACGCCCAGGGCCGCTGGCAGGGCCAGGGCTTCTTCCGCCTGCTCAATCGCATGCTCTTTCTCGCCGGCCGCCCCGAGCACCGGGTGCGCGTCATGCAAAGGTTCTACGGCCTCGGAGAACCGCTGATCCAGCGCTTCTACGCCGGCCGCCTCACCGCCTTCGATCGGCTGCGCATCCTTTCCGGCAAACCGCCGGTGCCGCTGAAACCGGCCCTGGATGCCGCGCTGGCTCGTCCTCCTCAGTTCAAGGAAGCACCATGACCCAAGGTAACGCGCCCAAGCGGGCCATCGTCATCGGCGCCGGCTTTGGCGGTATCGCCCTGGCGATCCGTCTGCAGTCGGCCGGCATCGCCACCACCCTCATCGAGGGCCGCGACAAGCCCGGCGGTCGTGCCTACGTCTACGAGGACGCGGGCTTCACCTTCGACGCCGGTCCGACCGTCATCACCGATCCCTCGGCCCTGGAGGAGCTGTTCACCCTCAGCGGTCGACAGATGCGCGACTATGTGGAGCTGCTGCCGGTCAGCCCCTTCTACCAGCTGTGCTGGGAAGACGGCACCCGCTTCGACTACGTCAACGACCAGGCCCGGCTGGACGAGCAGATCCGCGCACTGGAACCGGACGACGTGGCCGGCTACCAGCGCTTCCTGGCCTATTCCCAGGCGGTGTTCGAAGAAGGCTACATCCGCCTCGGCGCCAAACCCTTCCTCAAGGTCGGCGACATGCTCGCCGCCGGTCCCAAGCTGGCCCAGCTCAGCGCCTGGCGCAGCGTCTACACCCAGGTGTCGCGCTTCGTGAAGAGCGAGAAGCTGCGCCAGACGCTGTCCTTCCATACCCTGCTGGTGGGCGGCAACCCCTTCGCCACCTCCTCGATCTATGCGCTGATCCATGCGCTGGAACGCAAGTGGGGCGTCTGGTTCGCCAAGGGCGGTACCCACCAGCTGGTGCTCGGCCTGCTGAAGCTCTTTACCGACCTCGGCGGCGAAGTGCGGCTTAACGCGCCGGTGGAACGCATCCTCACCGAAGGCAATCGCGCCACCGGTGTCTGCCTGGCCGATGGCAGCCAGCTCGCGGCCGATCTGGTGGCTTCCAACGCCGACGTGGTGCACACCTATCGCAAGCTGCTTGGCCACCACACCCATGGCGTGGTCGAGGGCAATCGCCTCAAGCGCAAGAGACACAGCATGTCGCTGTTCGTCATCCATTTCGGCCTGAGCCAGCCGCCGGTGGGTCTCGAACACCACATGGTCTGCTTCGGCCAGCGCTATCGCGGCCTGATCGACGAACTGTTCAAGGGCCCGGGCGTACCGGACGACTTCTCGCTCTACCTGCATTCGCCCTGCGTCACCGATCCGTCGCTGGCACCGCCCGGGCACAGCTCCCACTACGTGCTGGCGCCGGTCCCGCACCTGGGCAATGCCGACGTCGACTGGAGCGTGGAGGGCCCGCTCCTGAGAGACAAGATCTTCGCCTACCTGGAAGAGCGCTACATGCCCGGCCTGAGGGCCAACCTGGTCACCTCGCGCATCTTCACCCCGGCCGATTTCCGCCAGGAGCTCAATGCCCATGTCGGCTCGGCCTTCTCCCTGGAGCCCATCCTCACCCAGAGCGCCTGGTTCCGGCCGCACAATCGCGATAGTGTCATTCCCAACCTCTACCTGGTCGGCGCGGGCACCCATCCCGGGGCCGGCGTTCCGGGCGTGGTCGGCTCGGCCAAGGCCACCGCCAGCGTCATCCTCGAGGAGCACGGTTAGCCATGCCAGCCACCCCTGACGTCGTCGACCACGCCGAGCAGAGCATCGCCGTCGGTTCCAAGAGCTTTGCCGCGGCCGCCAAGCTGTTCGCCCCCGAAACCCGCGAGAGCGCGGTGCTGCTCTATGCCTGGTGTCGCCACTGCGACGACGTCATCGATGGCCAGGAACTGGGCCATGGTCAGGTCGAGGGCGATCGTCGCGCCGGACAGGAACGCCTGGCCGAGCTGGAACGCCTGACCCGCGCCGCCTACGGCGACGAGCCGCTGCAGGATCCGGCCTTCGCCGCCTTCCAGCGGGTGGTCAGGCGCCACGGCATTCCCCTGGCCCTGCCGCTGGATCACCTGGCCGGCTTTCGCATGGACGTCGAGGAGCGCGTCTATGTGGAACTGGAAGACACCCTGGAGTACTGCTACCACGTCGCCGGGGTGGTCGGGGTGATGATGGCGCGCATCATGGGCGCCGAAGACGAGGAAACCCTGGATCGTGCCTGCGACCTGGGCATGGCCTTCCAGCTCACCAACATCGCCCGCGACATCGTCGAGGACGCCCGTATCGGCCGCGTCTATCTGCCGCGGCTATGGCTCGACGAACTCGGGGTGCCGGCGGACGAACTGGCCGCGCCGCGCCATCGCGAAGCCGTCGCCCAGCTGGCCGAGCGTCTGGTGCGCCTGGCCGAGCCCTACTACGACTCGGCACGCCAGGGCCTGGCCGCCCTGCCCCTGCGTTCGGCCTGGGCCATCGCCACCGCCCGCGGCGTCTATCGCGAGATCGGCGTGCAGGTGCTGCACCTGGGCGCCCAGGCCTGGGATCAACGCGTCAGCACCAGCACCGCCGACAAGCTGCGCCTGGTCTGCCGCGGCGCCGCCCGCGCCATGCTCTCCCGCCACCAGCGCGACGAGCCACGCTCGACCGAGCTCTGGACCCGGCCGCGACGCTGACGCCCGCGATCGCGCTTCGGTCACATTTGTGCGCATCTTGGGGCTGCCCACCCGCAAACTTTTATGCGATAAACGGGTCGGATTAAAGCGACCCCTGGTGGGCCGCGGATGGATGGATGCCTGAGCCAGAGCGCTGCATCCGGTAGTCAGCCTACGAGTATGGGATTTGCACATGCACAAGACGGAAACGGCTGTTTCACACGATCGCTTCGCTGCCTCCTCGTCACTACTTGCCCTTGGCCTTTCCGCTAACGCGCAGTCCGGCTACAAGCCCGAATTCTTCAACGCCACCCAGTGGCGCACCCTGGTCGCCCTCTGCGCTCACCTGCAGGCCGACAGCGAGCAGGCCGATGCACGGCTGCCCGAGTTCATCGATCGCCACATGCTGACCCCCTACGCCCACGGCGATCGCTCCAATATCGTCGATCCCTTCGACGAGCAGGCCCAGGTCCAGCAGGGTGCCAACCTGCGTGATCTGCTGCGTGACGGTCTGGCCGTGGTGGACAGCTATTGCACCGAGCGTCTAGGTGCCGGTTTCGCCGAATTGGCGGCCGGAGAACAGGCCCAGGTGGTCACCGCCGCCGAAGCGGGTACCCTGAATCCGCCGGCCAAGGAATTCATCGATCTGCTGCGCAACGAAAGCGAACGCAGTCAGTACGCCCACTCCCTGTTCGCCGCCTACGACGACACTCCCGCCGTCGCCTGACCCTGCTTAGCGCCTCCCTGGAGGCGCTCCCCTCTCCTGCCTAGTCCGCACCTTCCTGCACCTGATCCCGCGCCTTGCGCTCGCGCGAAGAATCCAGGGCGCCGCCGTGTATCTCGCGCAGCTGCTGCTTGAGTTGCTGGGTGGTGGGCGCCAGCAGGAAACCGAAGGACACGCAGCCGTCCTTGCCGTCCACCGCATGATGCATGCGATGCGCCTGATAGAGCCGCTTCAGATAGCCGCTGCGCGGGATGTAGCGAAACGGCCAGCGCTGATGCACCAGGCCGTCGTGGGCGATGAAGTACAGCAGGCCATAGAGGGTCATGCCGGCGCCGATCCACTGCAGGTGCCAGTAGCCGGCGTTACCCAGGGCGATCAGGAGGATCGCGAGGCCAGCGAAGACCACCGCATAGAGATCGTTCTTCTCGAACCAGCCGGTACGCGGGCGGTGGTGGGATTCATGCCAGCCCCACCCCCAGCCATGCATGATGTACTTGTGCGACCACCAGGCGAAGGCTTCCATGCCGGCCACGGTAGCCAGCACGATTCCCGCATTGATCAGTAGCTCCAACGTTACCTCCGCAGGCGCCTGCTCAGGACGTCGCCGCCGGCTCGGCCAGGGTGCCGGCGGTCTCGCCCAGCAGGGGCGAATCCACCGGTAGACAGACCTGCAGGATACCCGGACGCACCTCGAATCTCACCCGGTCTCGCTTGACCGGTTCGCCATCGAGGTTCATGTCCAGGCCTTCGGCGGCTTCCAGCTCCACCCAGGGCAGTCGCGCGCGGATGAACATCTCCTCGGTGCTGAAGCCCTTGCTGAGGAATTCGCCCAGGGTGCCGAGCACGTCTTGGGACGCCGGCAGGATACCCACGTCGAGCAGACCATCGTTGACCACGGCGGTGGGACAGAGCACATGACCGCCGCCAGCCTGGCGACCGTTGCCGATGCCCAGGGCGAGGAATTCGCCTTCCCATTCGAAACCGGGACCGCGGAAGCGGCCATGGGCCGAATGCACCTCGGCGAAGCGGGTCAGGCCGGTGAGGAAGTAGGCCGCGCCACCCAGCAGACGCTTGAGTTCACCCGGGGTGTTGGCGGTGACCTGGGAGCCGAAGCCGCCGGTGGCCATGTTGAGGAACAGCTGACCCTCCGCCTCTACCAGGTCGATGGCGCTGGTCGGGCCATCCAGTAGCGCCAGCGCTGCAGCAGGCTCCACCGGCACACCGGCCGCGCGGGCGAAGTCGTTGGCGGTCCCCAGGGGCAGCAGGCCGAGACGGGCCTGACTGTGGTTCTGCGCCATGGCCTCGGCCACCGCCCGCAGGGTGCCGTCGCCGCCGGCCGCGACCAGGGTGCCGTAGCCTTCGCGGGTCGCCTGCTCGACGAAGCGCGCGGCATCGTCTTCTTCCCAGGTCACCCGCACATCGATGCGATGACCGGCGGCACGCCGTTCGAGAATGGCCTCCCGAACGTCCTCGTTACCGGTTTCCTTGCCATTGAGAATGACCAGGGCTGCGTCAGCCAGGGTGCCTGTCGTCGTCATGTCTGTCGTCCAAGGTTGGCGCTGCGCGGCGAGATGCCGCGTCAGGTACCGGGCAGCGCCCGGCGAGCGAATCTGGAGACTAGGACTGTGGCCCAACGGCCACGTTCAGTCCTGACCGCCGGTTGGCTAGGCCTTGAGCAATTCTGCCAGCGGGATGAAGCGCACCGGGTCACCCACGGCGAAGGTGCGGTCCTCGCGGATCTCCACCAGGCCATGGGCCCAGGCCGCCGTCTGCAGCACATTGGAGCCCTGGTTGCGGTGGGGTACCGCCCGGCCATTCTCCAGGCGCGCCCGCTGGTATTCGCGGCGCGCACCGGCACGCGGCCAGTCGAAACCGGCCGGCACCTCGACGCTCAGGGGGGCCACGTCGATCTTGCCGGCCCGCCGCAGCAGATAGGGCCGCGCCAGCAGACCGAAGGTCACCAGCGTCGAGGCGGGATTGCCCGGCAGACCGATCAGCGGGATCCCGCGGAAGCGCCCACAGGTCAGCGGCTTGCCCGGCTTGAGCGCCAGCTTCCACAGGGTCAGCTCGCCCTCCTCGCGCAGGGCCTGGCCCAGGTAGTCGGCTTCGCCCACCGAGACGCCGCCGGTGGAAAGGATCAGATCGGCCTGCAGCGCGCCCAGCCGCCGGCGCGTCTCGGCGAGATCGTCAGGCAGGATGCCCTGGTCCGACACCTCGCAGCCCAGCCGCCGCAACCAGCTGATCAGCAGAGCACGATTGCTGTTGTAGATCTGCCCCGGGCCGAGCGGCTGGCCGGGCGCGACCAGTTCATCGCCGGTGGACAGCACCGCGACCCTGAGGCGGCGAAAGACAGTCAGTTGGGCCCGGCCGAGGGAGGCGGCGACGCCCAGTTCCGCAGGACCCAGGGCGGTGCCGGCCGACAGGACCTCGTCACCCACCTTGACCTCGTTGCCGCGGCGCCGGATGTTGCGGCCCGACCGCAGTTGCTCGACGAAGCGCACCTGACCATCGTCCAGCACCTCGGTGTTTTCCTGCATTTCCACGCAGTCGGCACCCGCCGGCACTGGCGCGCCGGTAAAGATACGGGCGCAGGTTCCCGGCTCCAGCGGGGCCGGTGCCTGGCCGGCGAAGATGCGCTGGGAGACCCGCAGCGGTTCGCCCTGCCAGTCGTCCAAACGCAGGGCGTAGCCGTCCATGGCGCTGTTGTCCCAGGGCGGCAGATCCAGGTCGGCTACCAGGGGCGCGGCCAGGATGCGCCCGTCGGCGTCTTCCAGGGCGACCTGCTCGAGGGGCAAGGGACCGTCTTCGGCCGCCAAGGCCAGCAGTCGCGCCAGGGCCTCTTCCAGCGACAGCAGGCTCATCCGCGTGGCCCGCAGGGTTCGGCCTGCTTGAGATGCGGCACGAAGTTGCAGGGGCGATGACGGTTGTCCAGCTGCTCGGCGAGGATGCCGTCCCAGGCGGTGCGGCAGGCATTGGTCGAACCCGGCAGGCAGCAGACCAGGGTGCCGTTGGCCAGGCCGGCCAGGGCGCGGGACTGCACGGTGGAGGTGCCGATGTCGGCCACGGAGATCTGGCGGAACAGTTCACCAAAGCCATCCACCTGCTTGTCCAGCAGGCAGGCCACGGCTTCCGGGGTGCTGTCGCGACCGGTGAAGCCGGTGCCGCCGGTGATCAGCACCACCTGCACCTGGTCTTCGGCGATCCAGTGGGCGACCTGGGCGCGGATCCGGTAGAGGTCATCCTTGAGCAGCACGCGGTCGGCGAGGAAATGGCCGGCGGCCTCCAGGCGGTCGACGAACAGCTGACCCGAGGTGTCGGTCTCGAAGGTGCGGGTATCGCTGACCGTCAGGACGGCGATGTTCAGCGGTACGAAAACCGCCTCGGCTTTGTGGCTCATCTGCTTGGGTTTCCGAAGTGTGCGAAAGAAAGGGTGCAGCGGAAGACCGCCGGACGGGCCTCGGGTTTCCCGGAGGGGGTGAGCGCCGGACTGGCAGCGACCGGGAGGTGGCCGCGTCGACAGTCAGGGTCACTGTGGGCCACGATCGCGGGGAAGGTCCGAGAAGGCTGCATCGTCACAGCCTAGAGGAAAAGCCGGCGCCCCTTCAACCGAGAGGGCGCCTGGCCACGCCTAGCGCTGGCGTTGTTCGCCTTCGGCATGGGTCTCCCATTTGATGGGGCGCGGATCGGCCATGTCGTTGGCATCCTGGCTGAAGCGCCCGTACTGGGGCGCGATGTTCGGGTCCTCCTCCCAGGTCGCCTGCTGGGTGAAGGTCCCGGCCTTGCGATCGAACTTGAGGAAATGCCGGGCCGTCTTGCCGCCCCAGTCCGCGGACGGCAGGGAGATGAAATCCACCTGGTACTGGTCGTCGGTCAGCTTGCCGTGCACCACATAGACGCCGTAGTGCTCCTCGCCGGGCGAGATGATCTTGTAGACGCCGTTGCTGTAGTAATAGAGGGTGGCGTCGGGATAGGGCTTCTTCTCGTAGAGCTTTTCGTAGAACAGCTTCTGACGGATGGTCGGCTGTCCAAAGGTGACCTTGACCGAGGGAGGTTCACCGCCGCCCGCGCCAAAGGCGGGCAAGGCGGCCAGGGCCAACGCAGGGAGCAGCATCGTCTTCATCGTTTCCAAACTCCTTCTGGGCGGGGACTCCCCGCCACCGCACGGCAGGGATCAAAGGTGTCTAGCACGCCCCTTTGCACGGGGCGCGCCCGAGTCTAGCCCAGCCGTTGCGCCTCGACAAACCCCGCTCCCGCCGACCGCCAGCGATGAAACCGGGCTAGGATGAACGCCCGCTCCCCACGTCCGAAAGCCCGAGGTCAGCTGCATGTCCCTTCTGCCCGCTTCCATCCTGATCCTCGCCGGCGGTCGCGGCCAGCGCATGGGCGGACGCGACAAGGGACTGGTGGAATGGCGCGGCCAACCCCTGGTGGCCCAGGTGCAGGCCGCGGTAAGGCCACTGACCGATGACCTGGTGATCTCCTGCAACCGCAATGCGCCGCGCTATGCCCAGTGGGCCGACCAGCTGGTGGCCGATGACCAACCGGACTTTCCTGGCCCGCTGGCCGGCATCCTCGCCGGCCTCGCCGTGGCGCGGCATGACTGGGTGCTGCTGCTGCCCTGCGATGCGCCGCGCATCGATGCCGCCCTCGCCCTGCAACTGCTCGCGGCGGCTCAGGCGAGCGTGGGGCCAGTAATGGCGCGCCAGGGTGGCTACTGGCAACCGCTGTTCAGCGCCCTGCCCCGGCGCCTGTTGCCGGCCTTGCGCCAGGCCTGGGCGGATGGCGAGCGCAGTCCGCGTGGCGCCCTGCTGCCCCTTGGCCTGACCGCCGTGGACTTCACTGAAGACGATATTCGCCTGGCCAACTTCAACGACCCCGCGGCCCTGGAAAGCGCGGTCTGAACGCGGCGATCCACCCGGCCAGAGGGCGTGACCCATCGGTTCCCGGACGAACTCGGCCCTGCACCCGCGGTCCTAAGCCCGCTTGGTTGCCAAGAAAGGAGACCGTCACATGAACAAGCACCTGCTCCCCGCCGCCCTGCTGGTCGCTGCCAGCGCCCTGCTCGCCGGCTGCTCCACGCCCAGCGTCATCACCCTCAACGATGGCCGCGAGATCCAGGCCACCGACACGCCGAAGTACGATGACGACTCGGGCTTCTATACCTTCAAGCAGCTCGACGGCAAGCCGACCCGCATCAACAAGGACCAGGTTCGCACCATCAAGGAGCTCTGATTCCTGCCCGGCGCGATTTTTTTACCTAACCCCTTGTGCTTGCATGAGTTTTAGGTAGAATGCGCGCCATCCATCACGGAGCGTAGCGCAGTTTGGTAGCGCGTCTCGTTCGGGACGAGAAGGTCGCTGGTTCGAATCCAGTCGCTCCGACCAATTTGATCCGCAAGGATCACCCCAAGGCCCGCCTAGTGCGGGCTTTGTCGTTTCTGGGGTTTGGCTTTAGCGCCCCAAGGAGCGCCGCCCTCCCCCCTCTATCGCCGACTCAACGCCAGCTTGGCGGCGAACAGCAGAAAGACCACGCCCGTCATCCGATCCAGCCAGCGGATCACCGCGGCCTTGCGCAGGGTCTCGCCCAGGGTGCGGGTGGCGCCGATCAGGGTCAGGGACCAGAGCAGGCCCAGCGCCACATGGATGGCGACCAGGCCGAAGGTCCAGGCGATCAGGGGTTGGCCCTGGGGGATGAACTGGGGCAGGAAGGACACATAGAAGATGCCGACCTTGGGATTGAGCACGTTGCCCAGCATCCCCTTGAGAAACCAGTTGGAGCCTGAGCCGCCCTCGCTTGCCGCAGGGGCGATGCCGTTACGGGGGCGCAGCAGCAGGTTGAGGCCGAGCCAGCAGAGGTAGGCGGCGCCGCAGTACTTGAGCAGCGTATAGGCCAGTTCCGAGACCGCCAGCAGCGCACCCAGGCCGAAGGCCACGGCGGCGCCCCAGAGCAGGCAGCCGGCATTGATCCCCAGGGCCGCGCGCCAGGCCTGGGCGCGGCCTTCTACCGCGGCGGTGCGCAGGATCAGCGCGGTATCGAGACCCGGAGTGACGGTGAGCAGGGACGCGGCCAGGGTGAAGGCCAGCAGGTTGTCGGCGAGGGACATGGCGGGGCTCGTTTCGGCGGGAGAGGCTCGAAACGGTAGCACGGGGTCAGTACGACGATCGGCCTGCCCTCGTACCGCGATGGCCGCCCGCAGGCGGCCATGGCAAGGCTCAACCGGCGGCGCGGAAGGCGGGTTCCTGGTCAGCGATGTAGCGGGCGGCGGCGCGGCGGGCTTCCAGTTCGAAGGCCTGGGGATTGCCATCGACGATGCGCTCCAGGGTGCCGCGAGGGATGCCGTCGGCTTCGAAGTCGGTGCGGCACTGCAGGGCGCCGGCGTGGCAGACGTTGCGCTCGACCGCTTCGATCAGACCACCGGCGCGCAGGGTCTTGACGATGTTGTGGGGCAGACGGCGGCTGCGACGCAGAGCGGCGGTGGCCATGGCCAGGACGTCGAGGATCTCGTTTTCCACCGGGGTGAAGGGGCCGTTGCCGAGCTTGCCCTTCTGCATCAGGTAACGGCGCGAGAGCTGATTGCCCTGGCGTTCGAGGGCTTCTCGCGCGGCCAGGTCGAGGCGACCGCGGCTTTCCAGGCTGCGCTCCAGCGCAATGAGAAATTCCCAATCGGTGATCTGAGAAATCTGGGTGATGACTGCGTCCATGAAGCGCTCCTTGCCAGTCGGGAATAGATGGCACATTGATAGCGTTCAGCGCATTTGGTTCCCTGCAAAACGGGCATGCCGACGGACGTCATATCATTTGGCCAGTGCCGACCGGTCGAGGCCGACGAGCGTGTCTATTCGGGGGACGAAAGGAGCGATGACAAGAGCTGGGTAGGTAGGTCGCACCAACCGTCCTATCCCAGGAAACAGGACACTAGCGACGCGGCAGCAGGCTCTCGACCAACTGGCTGAGGTCGGCCACGCTCCAGGGTTTGGGCAGGAAGGCAGCGCGCCGCGGAAGGACGGCGAGATCCTGGTCGATGTAGCCGGAAATGATGATGAAGGGCACCGTGGGCCAGCTCACCGCCGCGAGCTGGGCGAAGGCCAGACCGTCCAGCATGCCCGGCACGTTGACGTCGGCGATGACCATCTTGGTATCGCTGCCGCGGGTGTCCATATGAGCCATCGCTTCATCGCTGGAGGCGACTGCCACGACGTTCAGCCCCTGCTCGGTGAGGATTTCGGTCAGCAGCTCGCGCTGCCCCGGATCGTCTTCCAGAACAAGAATTTGTCTTTGTATTTCAAGGCTTCTCGGCTTCATGGCAGCTCAGACAGCGAAGGCGGGAGAGGTTCTCCCCAAACCTACCTAACGGTCACCTAAGGCAGGTGAGCGGTAGGCTGGCCAATTGCCTTCAAACCCGCGCCACGCCTGGCTTTCAGCCCTTAAAAGAACCATGCCAGACGGCCTCGTGAGGGGCGCGGATGAAGTTTTTTCGCCGCTTGGCTGTCTGAGGGCCAAGACGCCCATTTTTCGCCTGCGCAAGGACCCCGCCTCCGTGAGCCGACAGCCCCCCTCCCGCAAGGCGCGGGTCGACAATTCCGCTACCAGCGATGTTTCGCACGAGGGCAAGAACATCTTCTTTGCCGCGGTGGAAACCACGCGGATGCCGATGCTGGTGACCGATCCCAAGCAGCCGGACAACCCGATCATCTTCGCCAACAACGCCTTCACCGACATGACCGGCTACCAGGTGGACGAGTTGCTGGGGCGCAACTGCCGCTTCCTGCAGGGACCGGAGACGGATCGTTCGGTGGTCGGCCAGATTCGCGAGGCGGTGGAGCAGGAGCGCGAGATCTCGGTGGAGATCATCAACTACCGCAAGGACGGCTCGACCTTCTGGAATGCGCTGTTCGTCTCGCCGGTGTACAACGACGCGGGCGAGCTGACCTACTACTTCGCGTCCCAGCTGGATGTCAGCCGGCGGCGCGACGCCGAGGACGCCCTGCGCCAGGCGCAGAAGATGGAGGCGCTAGGCCAGCTCACCGGCGGCATCGCCCACGACTTCAACAATCTGCTGCAGGTGATGATGGGCTATATCGACATCATCCAGCGCACTGCGGAAAAGCCCAGCTTCGACCAGGAACGCATCGTGCGCAGCGCCACCCACGCCAAGTCGGCGGCGGAGCGCGCCAGTACCCTCACCCAGCAGCTGCTGGCCTTTTCCCGCAAGCAGAAGCTCGAAGGCCGGGTACTCAACCTCAACAACCTGATCCGCACCTCCCATGAACTGGCGGAGCGAACCCTGGGCGACGTGGAAATCCGCACTCAGTTGGACCCCGAGCTGTGGAATTGCCGCATCGATCCCACCCAGGCCGAGGTGGCGCTGCTCAATATCCTGATCAACGCCCGCGACGCCCTGGCGGATTGCCCGCAGCCCAGCGTGGGCATCGAGACGCGCAACGTCGAGGTGCGCGAGCTGGCGAACATGTCCTACGACGGCCTCATGCCCGGGCGCTATGTCAGCCTGGCGATCACCGACAACGGCCACGGCATGCCGGCCAGCATCCGCGATCGGGTGATGGATCCCTTCTTCACCACCAAGGAAGAAGGCAAGGGCTCGGGGCTCGGCCTGTCGATGGTCTATGGCTTCGCCAAGCAATCCGGCGGCACGGTGCGCATCTATTCGGAAGAAGACGTCGGCACCACCCTGCGCCTTTACTTTCCGGTGGATGACAGCCATGTCACCCAGCAACAGGCCGAGCAGCGCTCGGAGCGCCGCAGCGGTACCGAGCGCATCCTGGTGGTGGAAGACCGTCCGGACGTTGCGGAACTGGCCAAGCTGGTGCTGGAAGACTACGGCTACACCGCGCAGATCGCCTTCAATGCCAGCGAAGCCCTACGCCTGCTGCGCGAAGACGAGCAGCCGTTCGACCTGGTGTTCACCGACCTGATCATGCCGGGCGGCATGAATGGGGTGATGCTGGCGCGCGAGGTGAAACGCCTGCACCCGGCGATGAAGATACTGCTCACCACCGGCTACGCCGAGAATTCGCTGGAGCGCACCGACATCGGCGGTTCGGAATTCGATGTGATCTCCAAGCCCTACATCCCCAACGACTTGGCGCGCAAGATTCGCCGGGTGCTGGACGGACCCAACGGGATCGCCTGAGGGTGCGAGCGCTCTTACCCGCGCCGGGGCCGGGCCGTGTCGATGGGTCGGAGTGGCCTTGGACCAGCGACACGATTAGACTGACGATTAACGGGGCGCGGATCGCGCCCTCCGTTTTTTCCGCTGCATGGTTCCAACGCAGCTCCATCGCTCCCTTACCTCAGCGTAACGCACGGCGCCTCTGCTCCAGCAGCCGTCTGCGCCGCATGTTTTCCGTGCTCTTCGTTTCCGACGCCGCGAGGTTTGGCCATCCATGAATTCTTCTAGCGCGTCCATTATCGCGACAGGCAATGCCGGCCTGGATCAGGTCCTGCGCGGCGGTCTACCCAAGGATCGGCTCTACCTGCTGGAGGGCACCCCAGGTTCGGGCAAGACGACCCTGGGCTTGCAGTTTCTCTTCGAAGGGGTCCGCCAGGGCGAGTCGGTGCTCTATATCACCCTGTCGGAGACCAGCGAAGAGCTGCGGTGCGTGGCCGAGTCCCACGGCTGGAGCCTGGACGGCGTGCACCTGTTCGAGCTGTCCGCCGCCGATGCCGTGCTCGGCGGTGCGCAGGAGCAGACCATCCTGCATCCCTGGGAGTCCGAACTGGGTGACACCATCGAGCTGATCCAGGCCCGCGTCGACGAACTCCAGCCGCGCCGCCTGGTGTTCGACAGCCTGTCGGAGATGCGCCTGCTGGCCCAGGATCCCTTGCGCTATCGCCGCCAGGTGCTCGCGCTCAAGCAATTCTTCGCCGGACGCGGCCTGACCGTGTTGCTGGTGGACGATCTGACCGCCAGTGGGGGCGAGCGCGACAATCATCTGCACAGCCTCTGCCACGGGGTGCTGACCCTGGAGCGCCTGACCCTGGACTTCGGCGCCGCCCGCCGGCGCCTGCAGATCCAGAAGTTGCGTGGCGTGGACTTCATCGCCGGCTATCACGACTTCGTCCTGCGCCGCGGCGGCCTGGAGATCTATCCGCGCATGATCGCCGCAGGGCGCTACCAGGATTTCGTGGGCCAGCCCGTGCCCAGCAACATCGCGGACATGGATGCGCTGCTGCATGGCGGCCCCCTGCGCGGCACCAGCACCCTGATCACCGGCCCGGCCGGTACCGGCAAGACCACCCTGGCCCTGCAATATGTCACCGCGGCCTGCGCGCGCGGCGAAAGGTGCGCCGTCTATGAATTCGACGAGCGTATCGGCACCCTGCTCAAGCGCGCGGAAAGCATGGGTATGCCGCTCCATCGCTATATCGACGAGGG
Source organism: Pseudomonas sp. JUb52 (assembly GCF_004341115.1). Taxonomy (NCBI): domain Bacteria; kingdom Pseudomonadati; phylum Pseudomonadota; class Gammaproteobacteria; order Pseudomonadales; family Pseudomonadaceae; genus Pseudomonas; species Pseudomonas sp. JUb52. Next base: position 14,065 of record NZ_SLYS01000013.1, on the reverse strand, counting down.
TCTGCTGGTGGTCCACCAGATCGATCCGGCCGAACTGTCTCCCGGCGAATTCGCCTGGCGCGTACGGCGGGATGTGGATGAGAACGACTGCCGACTGCTGGTCATGGACAGCCTCAACGGCTACCTCGCCGCCATGCCCCAGGAGCAACACCTGATCCTGCAGATGCACGAGTTGCTTTCCTACCTGAGTCAGTCCGGGGTGGTGACCTTTCTCATCAATCCCCAGCACGGTCTGGTCGGGACGATGACCTCCAGCCTCGACATCTCCTACATCGCCGATACCGTGGTGCTGATCCGTTTCTTCGAGGCCCAGGGCCGACTGCGCAAGGCCATTTCCATCCTCAAGCACCGCGGTGGCGGCCACGAGGACGCGATTCGGGAATTGCGCATCGATACCCGGGGCATCCGGGTGGGTCAGCCCCTGGTGGACTTCCGCGGCGTGCTGACCGGCACCCCGGAGTACTTCGGTGCCAAGCAACCCCTGATGGAAGAGCGCGATTGACCGAGACCAAGACGCCTTCCTGCGAGCTGATCATCTGTGCCCCGCTCCGGGGCGATGCCGCCAGCCTGCAGCGACTCTTCACCCAGGGCTATCACACGCGCTACCTGTCCACGCTCAACGAGGTTGCAGCCGCGCTGGGCGACGAGACGGGCATCATCGTGTTTACCGAGGAGGCTCTGCGCCAGGAGCTGAACGCTCTGGCGCAGGCCTTGGAGCGCCAGCCGACCTGGTCGGACATCCCGCTGGTGCTGCTGGCTTCCGACTCCAAACGCTCGGGCCGCGGCAACGATCTCCTGCGTCGTCAGCTGCCCGCGGCCGCCACCAATCTGGTCATCCTGGAGCGGCCCCTGAGTGGGGCCTCCCTGCTGAGCAGCGTGGCCGCCGCCTGGCGGTCGCGACTGCGCCAGTTCGAGATGCGCGACCGTCTCGCCGAACTCGCCCAGGAGCGCGAACGCCTGCAGACGCTGCTGGAGAACCTGCCGGTGGGGGTGTGCTTCATGGATGCCCAGGGCCGCACCCTGGTCAGCAATCCCTTCTATGAGCAGTACGTGCCGGGTCAGCGCATTCCGTCCCAGCAACCGCAGGAAGTGGCGCGCTGGACCGCGCTCGACAGCAATGGCCGGCTGCTGCCGCCCGAACGTTTCCCGGGCGCTCGGGCGCTGGGTGGCGAGCGGGTCAAGGGGCAGGACTTCTATCACACCAGTGCCACCGGCGAGGAATCCTGGCTGCGGGTGAGCGCGGTGCCGCTTCACGACGCCGGCCAGCAGATCATCGGTGCGACTACGGTGATCGCCGATATCAGCGAGGAGAAACGCGCGGAACTGGCCTTGCGCCGCTTCAACGAAGAACTGGAAGTCCAGGTCGAGGAGCGCACCCGTACCCTGGCGCTTACCCTTAGCGAATTGCAGCGGGAAACCGCCGAACGCAGTCGCGCCGAAGAGCAGCTGCGTCAGTCACTGAAGATGGAAGCGGTCGGCCAGCTCACCGGCGGCATCGCCCATGACTTCAACAACATGCTCACCGGGGTGCTGGGCGCCCTGGACCTGATGAAGATCAAGAACAAGGGGCAACTGGCCGGCCTGGAGCGCTACATGGAGGCGGCGCAGCACTCGGCGCATCGGGCGGCGGCTCTCACCCAGCGGTTGCTGGCCTTCTCACGCCGGCAATCGCTGGAATCGCGCCCGATGTCGGCCAACGACCTGATCCTGGCGCTGCAGGATCTGCTGCAGGGCACCGTGAGCGAGCAGATCTCGGTGACGCTGGAACTGGACCCGGCGGCGCCCTGGATCCTGGCCGACGCCAACCAGCTGGAGAATGCCCTCCTCAACCTGGTGATCAATGCCCGCGATGCCATGCCGGATGGCGGCGTCGTCACCCTGGCGACCTATCCGGTGATGGTCACCGAGCCGGCGGCCGAAGACGAGGCGCTGCCTCCTGGAGACTATGTCTGCATCGAGGTGCGGGACAGCGGAACCGGCATTCCGGAGCGCCTGCTGGACAAGGTGCTCGAGCCCTTCTTCACCACCAAGCCCCAGGGCCAGGGCACCGGTCTGGGGCTGTCGATGGTCTATGGCTTCGCCCGGCAGAGCAATGGCCGCCTGACCCTCGCCAGTGACGCCAGCGGAACCCGGGTGTGCGTCTATCTGCCCACGGCGGAACAGCGCCGCGAGCCGCAGCGCGCCGAGCCGGCGGAGCTCGTCCAGGGCGCCGGCCAGACCATCCTCCTGGTGGAAGACGACGATGCGGTACGGCTGGTCAATCAGGAGGCACTGCAAGCCCTGGGCTATCGGGTCTGGAGCGCGGCCGAGGGCAAGGCCGCGCTGCGTCTGCTGGATCAGATCCCGCAGCTGGACCTGCTGGTGACCGACGTCGGTCTGCCGGGCCTCAATGGTCGCCAGCTGGCGGAGGTCATCCAGCAGCTCAGGCCGCGGCTGCCGGTGCTGTTCCTCACCGGCTACGCCGAGGGCGCACTCAGTAGGACTTCCTTCCTGGGTGGTAACATGGAGCTGATGACCAAGCCCTTTACCCTGGACCAGTTGGCTGCGCAGGTCGCCGCCATGCTGTCCGGGTCCGCCAATCGGGCCGTGGCGCCCTCCTGAGGTCGCCGCCGCCCCGCGACCTAGCCAAGGACCCCATGACCGCCCAGATCCGCCCCGCCCGCCGCGAAGACGCCACCCGCATTCACGAACTGATCGTCGAACTGGCCGACTATGAAAAGGCCGTCCACGAGGTGCTGGCCAGCCCGGCCCAGATCGAGGCGACGCTGTTCGCCGCCGACACCCCGACCCGGGCGCTGGTCGCCGAGCACGACGGCGTGGTGGTGGGCTATGCCGTGTATTTCTACAGCTATTCCACCTGGCTGGGCCGCAACGGCATCTACCTGGAGGACCTCTATGTGAGCCCCAGCGCCCGCGGCACCGGCCTGGGCAAGGGCCTGTTGCGCGAACTGGCCCAGGAAGCGGTGGCCAACGACTGCGGCCGCCTGGAATGGAGCGTGCTGGACTGGAACACCCCGGCCATCGACTTCTACGAAAGCCTGGGCGCCGAGGCCCAGAGCGAATGGGTGCGCTATCGCCTGGACGGCGCGGCGCTGCGGGATTTCGCCGAGAGTGGGCGGTAGGATTCAAAGGTTGGGTTGAGCGCCAGCGAAGCCCGACGCGATGGGACGCGACATGGGTAATGTTGGTTGCGGTTATGGCGATCCGCTGTTGCCGGGGGACGCCGATCGCGGCCATGGGCCGCTCCTACGGATTCCGATTCCCCTGCAGGAGCGCCCCATGGCCGCGATCAACGCCGTAGCGTGGAAAACGGCACTGCCTTTTCCACCGGGGACGTCGGCATGGGGCGCGCCCTCACCCCAACCCTCTCCCAAAGGGAGAGGGGGATTTTCGACCAAGGATCAGCGTCGTAGCGTGGAAAACGGCGCAGCCTTTTCCACCGGGGACTGCGGCATGAGGCGCGCCCTCACCCCAGCCCTCTCCCAGAGGGAGAGGGGGCTTTGTCCGAGTGATAATCAGATCTTTGCCAGCCCTGAAAATCGCAGCACCGTAGCGTGGAAAATGGCGCAGCCTTTTCCACAGGGGACTGCGGCATGGGGCGCGCCCTCACCCCAGCCCTCTCCCAGAGGGAGAGGGGGCTCTGTCCGAGTGAAAATCAGATCTTTGCTAGCCCTGAAAATCGCAGGCGACCGGCACAAGCCTGTCCGCATCGGCTGACCGCCACCCGTTACCGCTCCGCCAGTTCCACCTGTGCCGGTCGGCGCTGCATCAGCACCTTGCCGTTACGGATGGAGTACAGCGGCAGGCCCTGACTGCGGACCATCTCGTAGTCGCTGTCGGCGGAGAGCACCAGCAGGTTGGCCGGTCGCCCCTCCTCCAGGCCGTAGCGATCGCCCAGGCACAGGGCCTTGGCGCTGTTGACCGTGACCAGATCCAGCGCCGATTGCAGGTTGCGATAGCCGAGCATGTGGCAGATGTGCAGTCCCGCTTCCAGCACCCGCAGGATGTTGCCGTTGCCCAGCGGATACCAGGGATCGACGATGGAATCCTGGGCGAAGCAGACGTTGAGGCCGGCCTCCAGCAACTCGTTGACCCGGGTCACGCCGCGACGCTTGGGAAAGGTGTCGAAGCGGCCCTGCAGGTGGATGCTCTCGGTCGGGCAGGAGATGAAGTTGATGCCGGCGTGGGTCAGCAGGCGGAACAGCTTGGCGCAGTAGGCGTTGTCGTAGGAGCCCATGGCGGTGGTGTGGCTGGCGGTGACCCGCGAACCCATGCCGCGGCTGCGTGCCTCTTCGGCCAGCACCTCGAGAAAGCGCGAGTGGGGATCGTCGGTCTCGTCGCAATGGACGTCCACCAGGCAGCCGGTGCGCTCGGCCAGGTCCATGAGGAATTTCACCGAGCTCACGCCCTGGTCGCGGGTGTATTCGAAGTGCGGGATGCCGCCGACCACATCCGCGCCCAGGCGAATGGATTCCTCCATCAACTCGCGCCCATTCTTGAAGGACTCGATGCCCTCCTGGGGAAAGGCGACGATCTGCAGGTCGATCAGGTGGGCGGTCTCCTCGCGTACCTCGAGCATGGCCTTGAGTGCGGCCAGCGACGGATCGGTGACGTCGACGTGGGTGCGCACGTGCTGGATGCCATGGGCGGCCAGGGCGCGGATGGTGCGTGTGGCGCGGGTCTTGGTGTCTTCCTGGGTGATGGTGGCCTTGCGCTCGCCCCAGCACTCGATGCCCTCGAACAGGGTGCCGCTCATGTTCCAGCGCGGCTCACCGGCGGTCAGGGTGGCGTCGAGGTGGATGTGCGGCTCGACGAAGGGCGGCACCACCAGGTTGCCAGCGGCGTCGATGTCGTCCGGCCCTACCGCAGGCGGCATGAGCTGCTCGGCGATGGCGGCGATGAGTCCGCCTTCGAGGCGGATGTCATACAGGCCTTCGCGGTCACGCAGGCGGGCGTTGAGGATGCGCATGGTCGATCTCCTAGAGCGAAGCGGGGGCGGCGGCACGACGACCGCGACTCAGGCCATTGAACACGCCATAGCCGAGCGCCGCCACCCCGATGCCCACCAGGGGCGCCACCCAGGGCGAACCGAAGGCGGCGATGGTGCCCAGGCCGTAGGCGGCCAGGCCCGGCCAGTTGTAGTGCGGCAGGCGGGCCTCGGCGAGCAGCGGATAGCGCCCGCGATGGCGCAGCCAGAAGTCGGCGACGATCACCCCGCCGATGGGTGGGATCACCGTGCCGAGCAGTACCAGATAGGGCACCAGCAGGTCGTACATGCCCAGCACGGCCAGGGCGGTACCGATCAGGGCGCCGGCCAGGGTCACCGTCTTGCGGCGGCTGGTACGCACCAGATTGCAGCCGGCCACGGCGAAGTTGTAGATGGTGTTGTCCTGGGTGCTCCAGATGTTGAGCAACAGCATGGCCAGGGCGGCGGTGGCGAAGCCCTGCAGCATCAGCACCTCCACCACGTCCGGCTGCTGGTAGACGATGGCGCCATAGGCGCCGATCAGCACCATCAGGCCGTTGCCGATGAAGAAGCCGATCAGGCTGGTCAGCACCGCCACCCGGGTGGAACGGGCGAAGCGGGTCCAGTTGGTGGCCTGGGTGGCGCCGCTGACGAAGGTGCCGAACACCAGGGTGATGGCGGTGGACAGGTCCAGGCTGGCGCTGGGCTGGATCGCCAGCAGGCCGGCCAGACCGCCGGCCTTGGCGGTGGTCACGCTCATGGACAGGATCAGCAGCAGCGCCATGGCCGGCACGGCGATCCAGGAGAGGATCTCCAGGCCGCGGTAGCCGATGTAGGCGGTGGCGCAGAAGCCCAGGCCGAACACCGCCATCAGCGCCAGCACCGCGCCCTGCTCCAGGCCGAAGTACCTGCCCAGCACCACGGCAGCGGTGGCCGTCCCCCAGGCATACCAGCCGATCTGGGTGAAGCCGAGGATGAGGTCGCACAGCTTGCTGCCGCGTTCGCCAAAGGCGAAGCGCCCCATCAGCACCGAGTTGAGGCCGCTGCGACAGGCGATATGGCCGAGGGCGGCGGCATAGAGACCCAGCAGCAGATTGCCGAGGGCGATCACCCACAGCAGGTCGGTGAAACCGAAGGCCACCCCCAGCTTGCCGCCGGCGAACATGGTGGCGGTGAAGAAGGTGAAGCCCAGCAGCACCATGGCCAGGGAGGCCAGCCCCTTGCGGGCGTGGGGCGGGACTTCGCTCAGGGGATAGTCGTTGCCGGCGTTGCTCATAAGGCATTCCTCGGGATGGGCGTACCTGACCCTTAGCAGTGGCCGTGCCAGGCCCCGCCAAGCGGCATGGCAGAGGCCAGGGCGCCCTTGCCGGCCGATCCCTGGAGCCCGTCTTTGGTGCAAGGCGCTGTCCCGTGCCTTGGCCGGGGGCGGTCAAGTGTGAGACGGTTGCCGCGGCCGTCTCACAAGGAAAAGATCATGACCACGCCACGCCTCGCCGTCCTGGGTTCCGGTCTCATGGGCATCGGCATCGCCGTACACCTGGCGCGCCACGGCCATGCCGTGCAGCTGCAGGACGTCGACCCCGCCCGCCTCGCCGAGGTGGCCGCCACCGCGCGCACCCTGCTCGCCGAGCTGGAAGAAGCCGACATCGCGGTGGACACCGAGGCGGTCATCGCTCGCCTCAGCACCACCACCGAGCTGGCCGATCTCGCCGACTGCGACCTGCTGTTCGAAGCCGTGCCCGAGCGCCTGGAGCTCAAGCACCGCCTCTATGCCCAGCTCGAAGCCGTGCTGCGCCCGGACGCCCTGATCGCCAGCAACACCAGCGGCCTGCCACCGGACGAACTGGCCGCGCACCTGCGCCATCCCGAGCGCCTGCTGATCGCCCACTTCTGGAATCCACCGCACTTCATTCCCCTGGTGGAGCTGGTGCCCGGCACGGCCACCCTGCCCGCCCATCTGGAATCCGTGCGCCTACTGCTGGAAGCCGCGGAGCTGGAAGCCGTGGTCCTGCAGCGCGCCATTCCCGGCTTTGTCGGCAATCGCCTGCAATTCGCCCTGCTGCGCGAGGCCCTGCACATCGTGCAGAGCGGCGCGGCGGACGCCGAGACGGTGGACCGGGTGATGCGCGCCTCCCTGGGTCGGCGCTATGCCATGGTCGGGCCGCTGGAAGCGGCGGACATGGGTGGCCTGGATACCTTTCGCGACATCGCCCGGCATCTCTGGCCGACCCTGGCGCGGGACGAGGCGCCGCTACAGCTGCTGGAAGACCAGGTGGCGGCCGGCCGTACCGGCCTGCGCAGCGGCCACGGCTTCCATGAGTGGGACGCGGCGCGGCGCGAGCGCATCGTCCAGCGGCGCCTGCACCAGCTGCGCCATGCGCTGAAGCCATGAGCCGCCCCCCGCCGGGTCTGCCCGGGCTGGAAGACTATGCCGACATCCGCCAGCGGGCGATCCGCTCGCTGTTCGAGATCATCGAGCAGACCAGCAACGGCACGGTGATCGTCGACCGCGAGGCGCGCATCGTCTGGATCAACCAGAGATACGCCCAGCACTTCGGCCTGCCGGATGCCGCCGCCGCCATCGGTCAGCCGGTGGAACAGATCATTCCCCACAGCCTGCTGCGCGAGGTGGCGCGCAATGGCCAGCCGATCCTGCTGGACATGCTGGAGACCCGCAACGGACCGCTGGTGGTGATGCGCCTGCCGATCCATACCGACGAGGGCGAGCTGATCGGTGCCATCGGTTTCGCCCTGTTCGACCAGTTGCAGCAACTGGCGCCGCTGGTGACCCGCTACCTGCGCATCCAGGAAGAGCTGGCCACCACCCGGCGCTCGCTGCAGCATGCGCGCACCGCCAAGTACGGTTTCGGCCACTTCGTCGGCAGCGGCCCGGTCAGCCTGGAGGTCAAGCGCCGCGCCCGGCGCGCCGCCGCCAGCGAGGCTGCGGTGCTGCTGCTGGGCGAGACCGGCACCGGCAAGGAGTTGCTGGCTCACGCCATTCACGGCGCCTCGCCACGGGCCGGGCGGCCCTTCGTCAGCATCAATGCCGCAGCCATCCCGGAAAGCCTGCTGGAAGCGGAATTCTTCGGCACCGCGCCTGGCGCCTTCACCGGTGCCGAACGGCGCGCCCGCCCGGGCAAGCTGCAGATCGCCCAGGGCGGCACCCTGTTTCTCGACGAGATCGGCGACATGCCCCTGGCCTTGCAGGCCAAGCTGCTGCGGGTGCTGCAGGAAAAGGAGTACGAACCCCTGGGCTCCAACGAGGTGCTGGCCTGCGACGTGCGCATGATCGCCGCCACCTCCCGCGACCTGGAGACCGCCGTGGCCGAGGGACGCTTTCGCGCCGATCTCTATTACCGCCTCAACGTGCTGCCGATCCGCATCCCGCCGCTGCGTGAACGCCTGGACGACCTGGCGGTGCTGACCGAGGCCATCCTCGACGGGCTGCCGCAGGTGGGCGGACAGTCGACGCCCGAACTCACCGCCGACGGCCTGGCCCTGCTGCAGCGCCAACCCTGGCCCGGCAATGTGCGGGAGTTGCGCAACGTGCTGGAGCGCGCGGTGCTGCTGGGCGACGACAGCCAGCTGGACGCCGCGGCGCTGGCGGAGGCCTTGGGCGTTTCCGCCGAACTGCCAGCCAAGCCCGTGGCGAGCGCTACCGGCGAAACCTACGCCGAAGCCCGCCAGCGCTTCGACCGGGAACTGTTCCAGGCGACCCTGGCCGCCTGCGGCGGCAAGGTGGATGAAGCCGCCCGGCGCCTGGGGTTGGGGCGTTCTACGCTATACAAGAAGCTGGTGGCGCTGGGGCTGATGTCTCGAATATGAGACATATCCATAAATTGAGAAATATCCTGTAGGAGCGGCCCATGGCCGCGATTGACGATCTATCGCGGCCATGGGCCGCTCCTACAGGATCCTTGCAGTAGGTTGGATTGAGATGGCTCTATCGTCGAAGCCCAACATGGCCGGCGTCGGGCCGTTGTTGGGCTTCGCTGCGCTCAGCCCAACCTCCGGTGTCCAGCTTTTGAGAAAAAATGGCGGTAATTGGCAGCGATCAAAATAAAAATTCATACAAAACAATAATTTATAGATCTGGCACGGTTCTGGCTCCTGCATTCGGGCGATCTCTGCATCGCCCTATAACAACAAAAACCGCTTCGCCCCAGGCGGAGCTCTAGGAGAAGCCATGAGTGTCCTGATCGCACTCGCCGCCCTGGCGCTGCTGATGTTCGCCGCCTACCGGGGTTTCAGTGTCATCCTCTTCGCCCCCCTCGCCGCCCTCGGCGCCGTGCTGCTCACCGACCCGTCCGCCGTGGCGCCCGCCTTCACTGGGATGTTCATGGACAAGATGGTGGGCTTTCTCAAACTCTATTTCCCGGTGTTCATGCTGGGCGCCCTGTTCGGCAAGCTAATCGAGCTGTCGGGCTTTTCCCGTGCCATCGTCGCCGCGGCCATTCGCCTGCTCGGTCGCGAGCGGGCCATCCCGGTGATCGTCGCGGTCTGCGCCCTGCTCACCTATGGCGGCGTCTCGCTGTTCGTGGTGGTCTTCGCCGTCTATCCCTTCGCCGCGGAGATGTTTCGCCAGAGCGACATTCCCAAGCGGCTGATCCCGGCGACCATCGCCCTGGGCGCCTTCTCCTTCACCATGGACGCCCTGCCCGGCACGCCGCAGATTCAGAACATCATCCCCACCAGCTTCTTCCAGACCACCGCCTGGGCCGCGCCCTGGCTGGGCCTGGCCGGATCGCTGTTCGTCATCGCCGTGGGCCTGGCCTACCTCGGCAGCGCTCGCCGCAAGGCGCGCAACAGTGGCGAAGGCTATGCCAGCGTGCCGCTGCGCAACGAACCCGAGACCGCTGCCGACCTGCCGCTGCCCAATCCCTGGCTGGCCCTCGCACCGCTGGTGCTGGTGGGCGTGCTCAACCTGCTGCTGACCCGCTGGATTCCCGACTGGTACGGCGCCACCCATAACCTGGCCCTGCCCGGCATGGCCAAACCGGTGACCCAGGAAGTCGCCAAGCTGACCGGCATCTGGGCGGTGGAAGGCGCGTTGCTGGCGGGCATCCTGCTGGTGCTGGCGACCGGCTTCGGCGCCATCCGCGGACGCCTGGCCGAAGGCAGCAAGACGGCCGTCTCCGGTGCCCTGCTGGCCGGGATGAACACGGCATCGGAATACGGCTTCGGCGCGGTGATCGCCGCCCTGCCCGGCTTCGTGCTGTTCGCCCAGGGCCTCAAGGCCATCCCCGATCCGCTGATCAACGAAGCCGTCAGCGTGACCCTGCTGGCCGGCATCACCGGCTCGGCGTCCGGTGGCATGAGCATCGCTCTGGCCGCCATGAGCGACACCTTCATCGCCGCCGCCAACGCGGCCGGCATCCCCCTGGAGGTGCTGCACCGGGTGGCGGCCATGGCCAGCGGCGGCATGGACACCCTGCCGCACAACGGCGCGGTCATCACCCTGCTGGCGGTGACCGGCCTGACCCACCGCGAAGCCTATGGCGGCGTGTTCAAGATCACCCTGATCAAGACCGTGGCGGTGTTCTTCGTCATCGCCCTCTACTACCTGACCGGCCTCGTCTAAGGAGACAGCCATGGACCTCACCGGCAAGACCGCCCTGGTCACCGGCTCCACCAGCGGCATCGGCCTGGGCATCGCCCAGCGCCTGGCCGCCGCTGGTGCCACCCTCATCCTCAACGGCTTCGGCGATCCCGCTGCGGCCCAGGCCAGCCTGCCCGGCCGCAGTGGCTTCCACGGCGCCGACCTGTCCAGGCCAGAGGAGATCGAAGAGCTCTTCGCCTACGCCCAGCGCGACTTCGGCGGCGTGGACATCCTGGTCAACAACGCCGGCATCCAGCACGTGGCGCCGGTGGAAGACTTTCCGATGGAGCGCTGGGACGCGGTGATCGCGCTCAATCTCTCGGCGGTGTTCCACACCACCCGCCTGGCGCTGCCAGGCATGCGCGCACGCGACTGGGGTCGCATCATCAACATCTCTTCAGTGCATGGCCTGGTGGCCTCCACCGGCAAGGCCGCCTATGTGGCCGCCAAGCATGGCGTGGTGGGCCTGACCAAGGTCACTGCCCTGGAGACCGCCCGCACCGGCATCACCTGTAACGCCCTCTGCCCGGGTTTCGTGCTCACCCCGCTGATCCAGCAGCAGCTGGACAGCCGTGGCAGTGATCCGGACCAGGCGCGGCGCGACCTGCTCAGCGACAAGCAGCCGTCGCAGGAATTCGTCACCACCGACCAGTTGGGCGAACTGGCGCTGTTCCTGTGCAGCCAGGCCGCTGCTCAGGTACGGGGCGCCGCCTGGACCATGGACGGCGGCTGGACCGCCCAATAACGACAAGAGGATCTCCATCATGAACAAGCTCTATCCCAACGCCGCGGCTGCCCTCGATGGGCTGGTCAGCGACGGCATCACCCTGGCCGTGGGCGGCTTCGGTCTCTGCGGCATCCCCGAGGCGCTGATCGCCGCCCTGAGAGACACCGGCGCCCGTGAACTGACCGCCATCAGCAACAACGCCGGGGTGGACGGCTTCGGCCTCGGCCAGCTGCTGGAGACCCGGCAGATCCGCAAGATGATTTCCTCCTACGTCGGCGAGAACAAGGAATTCGAGCGCCAGTACCTGGCCGGCGAACTGGAGCTGGAATTCACCCCCCAGGGCACCCTGGCCGAGAAGCTGCGCGCCGGTGGCGCGGGCATTCCGGCGTTCTATACCCGCACCGGCTACGGCACCCTGGTGGCCGAGGGCAAGGAGGTCCGCGACTTCAACGGCCAGCCCCATGTCATGGAACTGGCGCTGACCGCCGACGTGGCCCTGGTCAAGGCGCAACGCGCCGACAAGGCCGGCAATCTGGTCTTCAACAAGACCGCGCGCAACTTCAATCCGCTGTGCGCCATGGCCGGTCGCGTCTGCGTGGCCGAGGTGGAAGAGCTGGTGGAGGTCGGCGAGCTGGATCCCGACCAGATCCACCTGCCCGGCATCTTCGTGCAGCGCCTGGTGGTCAACGCCAGCCCCGAGAAACGTATCGAGAAACGCACCCTGAGCGAGGAGAAGTAAGATGGCCTGGACCCGCGAACAGATGGCGCAACGCGCCGCCCGGGAGCTGCAGGACGGCTTCTACGTCAACCTCGGCATCGGCTTGCCGACCCTCGTCGCCAACTATATCCCCGCCGGCATGGACGTCTGGCTGCAGTCGGAAAACGGCCTGCTCGGCATCGGCCCCTTTCCCACCGCCGAGACGGTGGATCCGGACCTGATCAACGCCGGCAAGCAGACCGTCACCGCCCTGCCCGGCAGCAGCTATTTCGACAGCGCCGCGAGCTTCGGCATGATCCGCGGCGGCCATGTGAATCTGGCCATCCTCGGCGCCATGCAGGTGTCGGAACAAGGCGATCTGGCCAACTGGATGATCCCCGGCAAGATGGTCAAGGGCATGGGCGGCGCCATGGACCTGGTAGCCGGCGTACAGCGCGTGGTGGTGCTGATGGAGCACACCGCCAAGGGCGCCCACAAGATCCTGCCGGCCTGCGACCTGCCGCTGACCGGAGTCGGCGTGGTCGACCTGATCATCACCGACCTGGCCGTGCTGGAGGTGACCGAAGGCGGTCTGAAGCTGGTGGAACTGGCCGAAGGCGTGAGCCTCGATGAACTGCGCGCCGCCACCGGCGCCCCCATCCAGGCCTGAGGAGACCCCAGCCATGCAAGATGTCGTCATCGTCGCCGCCACCCGCACCGCGGTCGGCAGTTTCCAGGGCTCCCTGGCCAACGTACCCGCGGTCGAACTCGGCGCCACCGTCATCCGCGCCCTGCTGGCACAGACCGGCGTGGTGCCAGCCGAGGTGGATGAAGTCATCCTCGGCCAGGTACTCACCGCCGGCGCCGGCCAGAATCCCGCCCGCCAGGCGGCGGTCAAGGCCGGCCTACCCCACGAGGTGCCGGCCCTGACCCTGAACAAGGTCTGCGGCTCCGGCCTCAAGGCGGTGCAACTGGCCGTCCAAGCGATCCGTTGCGGCGACGCCGAGATCGTCATCGCCGGTGGCATGGAAAACATGAGCCTTGCGCCCTATGTGCTGCCCAAGGTGCGCAGCGGCCTGCGCCTGGGGCATGCCGAGCTGGTCGATTCCATGATCAGCGATGGGCTGTGGGATGCCTTCAACGACTACCACATGGGCCAAACCGCGGAGAATCTGGTGCAGCAGTACCAGATCAGCCGCGAGGCCCAGGATGCCTTCGCCGCCCGCTCCCAGCAGCGCGCCGCGGCGGCGGTGGAATCCGGGCGTTTCCGCGAGGAGATCACCCCGGTGGCCATCCCCCAGCGCAAGGGCGAGCCGCTGCTGTTCGACACCGACGAAGGCATCCGCGCCGATACCACCGCCGAGGGCCTGGCCCGCCTGCGGCCGGCCTTCGCCAAGGACGGCAGCGTCACCGCCGGCAACGCCTCCAGCCTCAACGACGGCGCTGCCGCGGTGCTGGTAATGAGCGCGACCAGGGCTGCCGCCCTTGGCCTGATGCCGCTGGCCCATATCGCCGCCTATGCCAGCGCCGGAGTGGACCCGGCGATCATGGGCATCGGCCCGGTCTCGGCCACCCGCAAAACCCTAGAAAAGGCCGGCTGGCAGCTGAGCGATCTAGACCTGATCGAGGCCAACGAAGCCTTCGCCGCCCAGGCCCTGGCCGTGGGCCAGGAGCTGGGTTGGGATGACGAGAAGGTCAACGTCAACGGCGGCGCCATCGCCCTGGGCCACCCCATCGGCGCCTCGGGCTGTAGGGTACTGGTGACCTTGCTCCACGAATTGCGGCGGCGCGAGGGTCGGCGTGGCCTGGCGACCCTGTGTATCGGCGGTGGCCAGGGCGTGGCCCTGGCAGTGGAGCGGCGGTAGTCGAGTGATGATGTTATCGCGGCCATGGGCCGCTCCTACAGGATAATTCGCACCTGTAGGAGCGGCCGCATCGGCGGACCGCCATGGCCGCGATATGACCCCAACGGGTGGAAAAGGCTGCGCGGTTTTCCACCCTTGTATCTCGACTGAGGCCTCTTTGCGAGGTCATAGTCCCCGACTGATCATCGGGGGAGGATGGCAAGCCGTTTCC
>NZ_SLYS01000012.1:0-140545 GCF_004341115.1 Pseudomonas sp. JUb52 | reverse complement strand
AACTGGATCAGGCCGCATCAATTCAACGATGGGCTACCGCCTGCGGTGGCCGAAGAAAAACTTAACCCACTGTCCGGGATGGGTTGACCACTACAAGGTAAAGGTGGTGATGAAAGGCGTCAAGGTGGCCGTGCTGGCGGCCCTGTTGTCCCTGTCCGGTTGCTGGCTGTTCACGCCACCGCCTGGAGGGGGTGGTCATGGCGGCCACGGCGGGCCCGGCGGTGGCCCGGAGCAAAGGGGGCCGCGCTAGGGGTCTCGCTCAGGCGTCGAGCGGCTCCAGCCGCAGGGCGACACCGGTCCGTTGCAGGGTGAGGATATCCGCCTCGCGACAGCCGATCAGCCGGCCTTCGGCGGTGCGCAACTGGTCGTCTTCCAGCTGGGCATAGGACTCTGGTTGCCTGCCATCCCCTCCGACCATGATGTACAGCTGCCCGCACAGCAACTGGCCTGCCAGACGGCCATCGTCCAGACCGATCAGGCGATAGCTGCGACGGGCATCGTAGGTAAAGCGCATGGGAGCATCCATTCAGGTGTTTCAGCTCAGAGCCGCGCGGGCACGCAATGTTCAATTGCGAACATCGGCGCACTGCGTTAGCCGGTCCATGGCCATGCCGAAAGCCTGCCCCTCGCAGGGGCGAGGGCAGGCTGACCGCTGGTCGGAAGTTTCCTGAACGGCCGATCAATAACGAAATTGCGCCACCAGGCCCTGGAACGAGGTGGCCAGTCGCGACAGCTCCTGGCTGGAGGCGGCCGTCTGCTGGGCACCGGTGGCGGTCTGGGTGGAGAGGTCCTGGATATTGACCAGATTGCGGTCCACTTCGCGGGCGACCTGGGCCTGCTCCTCGGCGGCGCTGGCGATCACCAGGTTGCGCTCCTCGATCTGGGCAACCCCGGCGGCGATGCGGTCCAGGGCTTCACCCGCCTGGTTGGCGCGCACCTGGGTGCTGTCGGCCAGGGACTGGCTCTTGTGCATGGCGCTCACCGCCTCTTCGGCGCTGCTGCGCACGGCGCTCATCATGCGTTCGATCTCGCCGGTGGAACCCTGGGTGCGATGGGCCAGGGCGCGGACCTCGTCCGCCACCACGGCGAAGCCGCGGCCCTGTTCGCCGGCCCGGGCGGCCTCGATGGCGGCATTGAGCGCCAGCAGGTTGGTCTGCTCGGCGATCCCGCGGATCACCTCCAGCAGCTTGCCGATCTCGCGCACCTGGCCTTCCAGGGTCTGCACCTTCTGGGTGGAATCGGTGATCTCGCCGGTCATTACCGCCATGGCCTGGGCCGCCTGCTGCACCTGCTCGCGACCCTTCTGGGCTTCGCGGCTGGTGTCCTGGGAGGCGGTGGAGGTGGAGGCCGCATTGCGCGCCACCTCTTCCACGGCCGCGGTCATCTGGTTCACCGCGGTGGCGGCCTGCTGCAGTTCATCGTGCTGGCGGACCTGACCTCGGGAAGTCTCCTCGGTCACGGCATGCAATTCCTCGGCGGCCGCGGCGAGCTGGCTGGAGGCACCGGCCATCTGTTGCACGGTGTCTTTCAGGCTGCGCTGCATGCCACCCAGCGCTTGCAGCAGTTGCCCGGCCTCGTCGCGGCGCGAACTCTGGATCGCCTGGGTCAGGTCGCCCTGGGCGACGCGCTCGGCGCTGGTCACCGCCTGGCGGATCGGCGTGACGATCATTCGGGTGATGATGATGCCCAGCGCCAGGGCGCAGAGCGTGGCCAGCAGCAGACCGCCGGCGAGCGTCCAGAAGGCCTTGTCATAGGTAGTCTTTGCCTCGACCCCGGCTTCGGTGCTCTGGCGCTTGTTGGATTCCACCATGATCTTGAAGGAGGCCATGGTCTTGCGATAGGTGGGCTGCACCTGCTCGTTGAGCAACTTGGCCGCACCGGCCACGTCCTTGGCGGCCAAGCGCGCCAGGATGCTGTCGACACCGGCAATATAGGTCTTCCAGTCACGCTCGAAGGCATCGCCAGCCTGCTTTTCATCGTCTTCCAGCGGGGTGGCACGGTAAGCGGCGAAGGGCTTTTCGGCATCGGCCTGGTTGCTCTTCATGGAGGCGATGACGGCCTCCTGGTCGTTCTGGGGTGCCTCGCCATAGGCCATGGACAGCAGGCGGAAGAGGTCGCGGTTATGACCGATGACATTGCTCTTGGCGTCGTTGAGCAGAACGATGGAGCGCAGATTGTCGCTCAGCAGGTTATTCAGCAGCGCATTGAGGCTGTTGAGTCCACTCATGCCCACTGCGCCAATGCCCAGGGTGATCGCCGTGCAAAGACCAAAGGCCACGGCGAGTTTCTTCGCCAGCGCCAGATTGTTGAACCAGACCATGGAGCCTTCCTTTCTGCGAGGTGGGTATCAGCAAGTTGCGCTGGATACCCTCGCTATCGGCACCAACAGTCCGACCTTTAGGTGAGGTGGCGGGCTCACGATCGTTCCGGTCCGCCTTCAGTCGCGTCCATAGAGCCGGTCGACCAGCCGATTGGCCGCCAGCGCCTCCGCCAGACTGGCCAGTTCCGGCCGCGGCCGGCCAAGCAACTGATCGAACACCGCCTGGGCGCCCTGGGGTACGCCGGGGTCCACCCCTTCGACCAGCACCTGGCGATGGCCCTTGGCGTCGTGCAGCACCAGCCGCCCCGCAGAGAGCTCCAGGGTTCCCTCGCTGCCGTCCAGTCGAATGGCCAGGCGCGGACCGCGCAGGGTGGCGCTGGCACGCAGATGAATCGGCAGAGCACCGGCATGGAGCAGGGCCTCGCCGCCATGATCCAGTGGCCAGCGCGGATCGCGGTCCAGCCGACTGTGCGTGACGGTCAGGGCCTCACCGCTTAGCCAGGCGCTGAAATCCAGCAGATGCACCGCCAGATCGCCAAAGGCGCCATAGCCCATGCGGCGCTCGTCCAGGTGCGCCGGCCAGTCGCTGAGCCAACCCTCCAGCAGTCCGGGATGCCCGGCGGTTAGCGACAGGTGGCTGAGCGTGCCGATGGCCCCGTCCCGCGCCCGCTGGCGCAACAGCTGCAGGGCCGGATCGGTGCGCAGATAGAAGCCGCTGAAGCAGGACCGTCCGGCGAGCTGCCTGGCCAGGGCGGTGGCCCGGGCGGCCGAGACGGCCAGCGGCTTTTCCACGAAGAGGTGTCGGGCGCGCGGGAGCAGGGCGGTTACCGCCGCCTCGTGATCCTCGATCGCGGTGGTGACGAAGGCCAGGTCCACTTCGGGCAGCCGGGTGAAGTCGTCCACTACCGGCAGATCATGAGGGGCGGCGAGGCGCCGGGCGCGGGCGGGATCCAGTTCGCTGGCCACCGCCACCACCCGCACCCGCGGATCGGCCAGGCTGGTGTCCAGGTAGTCCTGGGCGTGGATCTGTTCGCAACCGACGATGGCGACGCTGAGCATGACGAGGGGTCCTCTAACGGCAACTGTTCCGTTATGGACCCCGGGTGCGCCGCTAAGCTTCCCCGATCAGGCCGGCTGGTAGGCCTTGCCGAAACGGTTGGCTAGGAAGGCCTCCATGTCCACCTGCTCCTGGGCGATGAAGCCGCGCTGCGGCAGCTTGCCTTCGCGGAACAGATCCAGGGCGGTGCAGATACCGGCGGCGGTGGTGATCTGGATGGCGCTGGTCAGGCGACCGTCGCGCTCGGCGGCAAAGATCTTGCGGCTGAACACCTCCTGCACCAGCTTGCCGCCGCGCATCCCGCTGACGGTGACGAACACCAGCACCACATCCTGCATGGTGGTGGGCACCGCGCCGCGCAGGATGGTCTTGAGCTGCTCCTGGTCACTGGCCAGGCGCAGGTCTTCCAGCAGGAATTTCATCAGGTCGCGATGACCGGGATAGCGCACGGTCTTGTAGTCCAGGGTTTCCACCTGGCCCTGCAGGGTCTCGCAGAGGGTGCCCAGGCCGCCCGAGGTGTTGAAGGCCTCGTATTCCACGCCGTCCAAAGAGAAGTGCTCCAGGCCTTCCAGCGGCTGCACCAGTTGCAGCTCGCCGTTGCGCACCGCCTCGCAGGGGTGGCAGTACTCGTTGACCAGGCCGTCGACGCTCCAGGTCAGGTTGTACTTCAGGGCATTGGTAGGGAATTCCGGCAGGGCGCCGACGCGCATCTTCACCTCGCGCACGCTGTCGAAGCGCTTGGCCAGGGAGTGGGCGGCGATGCCGATGAAGCCCGGCGCCAGACCGCACTGGGGCATGAAGGCATTGCTCGCGCCCTCGGCCAGCTGGCGGATGGTCTTGGTCGCCTTGACGTCTTCGGTCAGGTCGAAATAGTGGGTGTTGGTGGCCTTGGCCGCCTGGGCTACGGGAATCGCCAGGTGATAGGGCAGGGCATTGAGCACCACGTCCTGGTCGTCCAGGGCCGCGGCCAGGGCGCTGGCGTCGGCGGTATCCAGGGTCCGGGTCTGCACGCCCAGGGCAGCGATGGCCGCCAGGGCGCGCTCGTCGCGATCCGCCACCGTCACCTGATAGTCGCCACTGGCGTGCAGCAATTGCGAAATGGTGTAGCCGATATGGCCGGCGCCGAGCAGGGTGACTTTCATGGCGGATCCTCCGTGGTTGAGGCTCCAGCTTAAAAAGTGGCGCTGTCAGATGTGAGCGTCAGAGCGTCGAAGTGTTGTGCTTTATTTGACGAAGCGACGGAGTTTTCGTCGTTTCGACGAAGCGTCTCGCTCGTGGGTCGGAGCGCTGTTACCGAAGGAGGTTTGCGCGGTGACCTTGATCGCGGCCATGGGCCGCTCCTACGGTTACATAGAACCTGTAGGAGCGGCCGCATCGGCGGACCGCCATGGCCGCGATAGGCCGAACGCTCTATGCCCGCTCAGGCGCCGCTGCCCTTATCCGGCACCACCCGCAACAGCTGCCCGTCTTCGCCATCGGTGAGCAGCCAGAGATTGCCGTCCGGTCCACTGCGCACATCGCGCAGACGCTGGTCCAGCTCCTGGAACAGGAGCTCCTGCTGACCGAGCTGGCCGTCCACCAGCGGTATCCGCCGCACCGATTTTTCCCGCAGCGCCGCCACGAACAGACTGCCGCGCCAGGCGGGAAAGCCCTGGCCGTCGTACCAGGTCATGCCGGCCGGGGCGATGGAGGGGGTCCACTCCAGCAGTGGTGGAGTGATGCCCGGCAATTCGCGGAAGGGCGAGATGCGCGCGCCGGTGTAGTCCACGCCGCCGGTGGTCAGCGGCCAGCCATAGTTGGCACCGCTGCGGATCAGATTGAGTTCGTCGCCGCCCTTGGAGCCGTGCTCGTGCTCGTAAAGCGCCTGGCGCTCGGCCACCCAGACCAGGCCCTGGGGATTGCGATGGCCCAGGCTGTAGATCTCCGGCAGGGCGCCGGGTCGCTTGATGAAGGGATTGTCCGCCGGCACCTGGCCGTTGCGGGTGATGCGCACGATCTTGCCCAGATGGGTATCCAGTCGCTGGGCATCGGTACGTTCCACGTTGCCGTCACCCAGGGCGATGGCCAGGGTGCCGTCGCCAAGCAGGGCCATCCGCGCCCCGAAGTGCTGGCCGAAGGCCTTGGCCGGCTGACTGGTGAACAACGGCTGGACGTCCTGCAGGCGTCCGCCCTCCAGCCGCGCGCGTACCACCCTCAAGTGATTGGCCTGGCGCGTGCCTGTCGCATAGGAGAGATAGATCAGCTGGTTACGCGCGAAATCCGGATCCGCCAGCACCTCGAACAGCCCGGCCTGGCCTTCGTTGTAAAGGGTGGGTAGTCCGTCCAGCGCTTCCGCGTGCAATCTAAGGCGGCCGTCTCCATCTGGCACCAGCAGCCGCAAGCGCCCGGCGCCCTCGGTCAGGAGCGCGCGGCCATCGGGCAGGAAGGCCAGCGACCAGGGCCGGTCCAGTCCGGTCGCCACCGTCTCGATCCGATAGGCCGGCGCCGCCAGCGCCAGCGGAACCGCCAGCAGGGCCAGCCAGGCCAGCCAGGCCCAGCGGCCGGAAGCTTTAGGTAACGCTTGAGGTCTACTCCGGGTACTCGCTTTCGCTAGCATCTGCCTCTCTCCAAGGGATCTTTCGACCATGTCTCAACCGCTCTGGCGCGCCCTTTTGCAACCGCGCACCCTGCTGGCGTTCGCCGCGGCCCTGCTGCTGGCCACCGCCTGGGGCAGCCTGGTGCAGACCCAGTACAATCTGGCGGCTCTCCAGGGACTCGGCCAGCCGATCGACCTGCCCACGCGCTGGCGGACCTCGCTGGAGGATCTGCTGGGCTTCGGACCCGTCTATGCCGCGATCGTGCTCGCCGCTTGGTTACCAGCCTTTGCCGCGGCCCTCTGGCTGGGGCGTCACGGCGGTGCCTATCGCGCCTGCCTGCTGCCGCTGGCCAGCAGCCTCAGCCTGATCGCCGCCATCCGCCTGATCGACGCCTTCGCGCCTATGCCGGTGCTCATCTATGCGACGCGCACCCTGGAGGGGCTGCTGGCGATGGCCGTGGGTGGATTGCTTGGCGGGCTGCTGTTCATCTGGCTGGCGCGCTCGGTGGTCCCGCGCTAGGGGAGGGCGCTCAGGACGAGGTCAGCTTCATCAGCACCAGTCCGCTGACGATCAGCGCGGCGGCCAGGATGCGCAGAGGACTCGCCGCCTCGCCCAGCACCAGAATGCCCACCATGAAGGCGCCGACCGCGCCAATGCCGGTCCAGATCGTATAGGCGGTGCCCAGCGGCAGGCTGCGCATTGAGATCGACAGCAGCGCCACGCTGGCCACCATGGCGACCCCGGTGATCAGCGTGGGCGTGAGACGGGTGAAGCCCGCGGACTGCTTCATATAGAACGCCCAGACCACCTCGAGCAGTCCCGCGCACACCAGATAGAACCAAGCCAACGACGGCCTCCTGTAAAACCGGGCCGTCCCGGAACGCTGCCCACCGATCGCCGGGGTCGTCCCCGGGGGCCAAGAGAGAAGGGCGGCAGGCTGCTCCACCGCCTGATCGGCTCTACTATCCTAGCCGTTCATGGCCGCGCCGTTCGACCCGGCCTGGCAGTCGCTACCCATCACCCGCTAGCGCGGCTGGCAGATCTGCATGGCGATCCCGTCGAATTCCCGGTCGAAGCTGGCGCGTTCGGCCGCGCTGAGAAAGCCTTGCTGCCCGACCAGGGCATCGGTCTGGCTGCGCACCGCGGCAATGCGCTCGCTGAAGGCGGTCGCCTGTTCCTGACTGATCCGCTGCGCCTTGCGCGCCGTGCTCACATCCGCCAGCAGCACATTGGCGCGCATGGATACATGCGCCTGCCGCGGATCGGTTATGGCGCCGCCCAGCTCACCCGGGAGTTCACGCTGCTGCTGCAGATTGCAGCTGGGCAAGCCAAGATCGTCGCGAGGTCGTTGTTCCTTGGTACAGGCGCCCAGGGCGAGCGGCAGCAGCAACAGGGGAATCAGGGATTTCATCCAGGTCTCCTCGGAGTGGCCGTGGTGGAGACCTTGAGAGCCCGGGACGGGCGCTTCGTTCAAGAATGGCTCTGCGCCGGGCCTTGGCAAACGCCTTGAAGCCCTAGTCGTCCAGCCGCGCCTGCCGTTCCAGCGCCGCCAGCTGCAGCCGCGCGCCGTCGGCCACCGGCCCTCTGCCAACCGCGCTGCTCTGCAGCAGCGACAGGTTGAGGGCGTGCGCCGCTGCCTCTATCCCCGGACGCAGGGCATGGCCGGCCTGGGCCAGGGCGGTGTCTTCGGTCAGGAGCGGAGCGGCGAGAAATAGAGTGACCGAGCTGGTCAGGAGGTATCTCATGAGGCGTCCTTGCAGGGTGATCACCAGGGTATCGGCATCCGGCCGGCCTGTTGGAGCGGGTCTAGAGGTCAGAGCTTAGAGCAGAATCGCGTTAGCGCCAGGGATAATGGTCAGATAATTCACGCCGGTGATCTGGCGATCGTCTTTTACAGAACGTTTTGAGCGTCTCGGAACGGCTTGAGCGACAGCCATAAACAACAAAGCCCGCGCGATGGCGGGCTTTGCTGAGGTT
Source organism: Pseudomonas sp. JUb52 (assembly GCF_004341115.1). Taxonomy (NCBI): domain Bacteria; kingdom Pseudomonadati; phylum Pseudomonadota; class Gammaproteobacteria; order Pseudomonadales; family Pseudomonadaceae; genus Pseudomonas; species Pseudomonas sp. JUb52. The sequence goes on along the minus strand of NZ_SLYS01000012.1, from coordinate 132,615 downwards.
CACGCAGCGGTGAACGGGAGATGGCGCACTCGGCGGGATTCGAACCCACGACCCCTGCCTTCGGAGGGCAGTACTCTATCCAGCTGAGCTACGAGTGCAGCGATTCGGTGACGCTGAATCGGTCGCCATCATACTCACCTTGCCCTCGACCGTCCATGCCCGCATGCACGATGTTGTTGATTTTGAACGACTGTTTCGCGGGGCTTGGCAAGGGCTGCATAAACAAGGAGGAAGTCCGCGCGAAAACCGCTCCGGCGCTCTTGCGCGGGGGTTCAATATTCTCCTAGGATGCGTTCAATATTTCGAACGCCCAGGGCGGTTCGGACGTTGCTCGAGCGGGCACTGAACGGTGGCGATGCCAGCGTTTCCAGGCCTGACCCTATCGCAGGCGCAGGGGTGTCATGCCCTTGCTTCCGGCCCTTTCAGCCAAGGAGACCGTAATGCAGCTCAAAGACGCTTCCCTGTTTCGCCAGCAAGCCTATGTCGACGGCGCCTGGATCGACGCCGACAGCGGTGCCACCGTTAAGGTGGACAACCCGGCCACCGGCGAGACCCTGGGCACCATTCCCAAGCTCGGTCGCGCCGAGACCAAGCGTGCCATCGATGCCGCCAACCGCGCCCTGCCGGCCTGGCGGGCGCTGACCGCCAAGGAGCGTTCGGCCAAGCTGCGTCGCTGGTACGAGCTGATGATCGAGAACCAGGACGACCTGGGCCGCCTGATGACCCTGGAGCAGGGCAAGCCGCTGGCCGAGGCCAAGGGTGAGATCGCCTACGCCGCCTCCTTCATCGAGTGGTTCGCCGAAGAAGCCAAGCGCATCTATGGTGACACCATCCCCGGCCACCAGGCCGACAAGCGCATCCTGGTGATCAAGCAGCCCATCGGCGTCACCGCCGCCATCACGCCGTGGAACTTCCCCACCGCGATGATCACCCGCAAGGCCGGTCCGGCCCTGGCCGCCGGTTGCACCATGGTGATCAAGCCCGCCAGCCAGACCCCCTATTCGGCGCTGGCCCTGGTCAAGCTGGCCGAGCGCGCCGGCATTCCCAAGGGCGTGCTGAGCGTGGTCACCGGCTCGGCCGCCGAGATCGGCGCCGAGCTGACCGAAAGCCCCATCGTGCGCAAGATCTCCTTTACCGGCTCCACCGAGATCGGTGCCAAGCTGATGGAGCAGAGCGCGCCCACCATCAAGAAGCTGTCGCTGGAGCTGGGCGGCAACGCGCCCTTCATCGTCTTCGACGACGCCGACCTGGACAAGGCCGTGGAAGGCGCCATTGCCTCCAAGTACCGCAACGCCGGCCAGACCTGCGTCTGCGTCAACCGCCTCTACATCCAGGACGGTGTCTACAACGCCTTCGCCGAGAAGTTCAAGGCCGCCGTGGCCAAGCTCAAGGTCGGCAACGGCCTGGAAGAGGGCGTGACCATCGGCCCGCTGATCGACGCCAAGGCCGCGGCCAAGGTGAAGGAACACATCGACGACGCCGTGAGCCAGGGCGCCAAGGTCATCGCCGGGGGCAAGGCCCACGCCAACGGTGGCAGCTACTTCGAGCCGACCATCCTCGCCGACGTGCCCAAGAGCGCCAAGGTGTCCAAGGAAGAGACCTTCGGCCCGCTGGCGCCGCTGTTCCGCTTCAAGGACGAGGCCGAGGTCATCGAACTGGCCAACGACACCGAATTCGGTCTGGCCTCCTACTTCTATGCCCGCGACCTGTCCCGCGTGTTCCGCGTGGCCGAGGCGCTGGAGTACGGCATGGTCGGCATCAACACCGGCCTGATCTCCAACGAGGTCGCCCCCTTCGGTGGCGTCAAGGCCTCGGGCCTGGGCCGCGAGGGCTCCAAGTACGGCATCGAGGAGTACCTAGAGATCAAGTACCTCTGCCTGGGCGTCTGACCCGACGCCGCTGATCTGTTGGGCTTCGCTGTGCTCAACCCAACCTACCAGCACCCGTAGGTTGGGTTGAGACGGCTCCTCCGTCGAAGCCCAACACTTCCAGCTCGCCCCTAGCTTTCCCCCGGCGCGGACGCCGGGCCGTTGGCAGTCGATCATCGTATGCTGCCCGGAATCCGGTCCGCGCCTTTCCCGTAGCCGGCCGCCACGATGAGCGGCCATCGAGGACTGCAATGAGCCACACCAATGATTCCCTGATGCACCGCCGCAGCGCCGCCGTCGCCCGTGGCGTCGGCCAGACCCACCCGATCTTCGTCGCCCGCGCGGAGAACGCCAAGGTCTGGGACGTCGAGGGCAACGAGTTCCTGGACTTCGCCGGCGGCATCGCCGTGCTCAACACCGGCCACCTGCATCCGCGCGTGGTGGCGGCCGTGCAGGAGCAGCTGACCAAGGTCTCCCACACCTGCTTCCAGGTGCTGGCCTACGAGCCCTATGTCGAGGTCTGCGAAAAGCTCAACGAACTGGTGCCGGGCAACTTCCCGAAAAAGACCGCGCTGTTCAACTCCGGCTCCGAAGCCGTGGAGAACGCGGTCAAGATCGCCCGCGCCGCCACCCAGCGTGCCGGCGTCATCGCCTTCTCCAGCGCCTACCACGGTCGCACCATGATGACCCTGTCGCTGACCGGCAAGGTCGCGCCCTATTCGGCCGGCATGGGCCTGATGCCCGGCGGCGTCTATCGCGCGCTCTACCCCTGCGAACTGCATGGCATCAGCGTCGATGACGCCATTGCCAGCGTCGAGCGCATCTTCAAGAACGATGCCGCCCCCGGTGACATCGCGGCCATCATCCTCGAGCCGGTGCAGGGCGAGGGCGGTTTCTATGCCGCGCCTAAGGAATTCATGCAGCGCCTGCGCACCCTGTGCGACACCCACGGCATCCTGCTGATCGCCGATGAAGTCCAGTCCGGTGCCGGCCGGACCGGCACCTTCTTCGCCATGGAGCAGATGGGCGTCGACGCCGACCTGGTGACCTTCGCCAAGTCCATCGCCGGCGGCTTCCCGCTGTCGGGCGTGACCGGTCGCGCCACGGTGATGGATGCCGTCACCCCCGGTGGCCTGGGTGGCACCTACGCCGGCAGCCCCATCGCCTGCGCCGCGGCCCTGGCGGTGATCGAGACCTTCAAGGAAGAGAACCTGCTGGACCGCTCCAAGGCCGTGGGCGAACGCCTCACCGCCGGTCTGCGCGAACTGGCCGCCAAGCACGCGCAGATCTGCGACGTCCGTGGCCTGGGCGCCATGATCGCCATGGAGCTGGGCAAGGGCGGCGACATCGAGCAGCCCGATGCCGAGCTGACCAGCCAGATCGTGGTCCGGGCGCGTCAGAAGGGCCTGATCCTGCTCAGCTGCGGCAGCTACGGCAACGTGCTGCGCATCCTGGTGCCCCTGACCGCCAGCGACGAAGAGCTGGATCGCGGCTTGGCCATTATCGGCGAGTGTTTTGCCGAATTGGCCTGAGTCCTGCCTAAACCGCCCTCCTGGAGGGCGGTTTTTTTGTGACACGCTTGGCACAAACCTCGCTTTGCCGCATCATCCGCCGCTTCGCTTTCCTCAAGCAGGAGTGGGTTGGGATGCCGCCCCTGATACTCATCGTAGACGCCAATCCCTGGACCCGTGACCTGCTCAAGTCGCTGGTGCTGGCCGTGCGTGCCGATGCCCTGGTGCATGAATACGGCCATGGCTATCAGGCCCTCGCCGAACTGGATCAGCGCAAGAGATGCGCCCTGATCATCGTCGAGCGACCGGCCGACTGCGACGGCCTCGACCTGTTGCGGCGCATTCGCCAGCGCGGCGCCCAGCCGCTGCAGCCGGTGATCCTGTTGTCCGACCATTCCGATACCGCCTATGTGCGCGCCGCCCTGCGTCTGGCACCAACGGCCTATCTGGTCAAACCCTATGCGGCGGAAGAGGTATTGCGCCGCCTGCGCAGTCTGTTGCCGCCGGCCGGAGACGCTTCTCAGGCGGCCAGTGCCACGGCCCTGGGTTCGCTTGACGATCATCTGCAGCGCATGGCCGCCGAAATCGACGCCGTGCCGCTGTTCGCCGACTTGCCCGCCATCATCCAGCGCTGCCGCGAGAGCGAGAGCTGCAGCCTGGGCGAACTGGAAACCGAATTCGGCCAGGATCCGCTGGTCACGGCGACCCTGATCGCCGCGGCTAACAGTGCCTCCCAGCGCGTCGGCCAGTCCTGCCAGACCCTCAGCCAGGCCCTGCCGCGGCTGGGCGTCGGCTTCACCCTCAATCTGGTCCTGGGCCTGAGTCTGCGACGCGCAACCCGCCTGGCCGAGCCGCTACTGGCCGGACGCGCCGAGGGCTATCTGCACCTCGCCCAGCGCGCCGCCGATTGCGCGCGGCTGCTGGCGCTGCGCTATGTGCGCGAAGACGCCGAACGCTGCTATACCGCCGGCCTGCTGCACCGCCTGGGTGAGCTGGCCGTGCTGCAAGGCGTGCAGCGCTGGTGCGACGGGGGTGGTGCCATCGACGAAGCCGCGCTGGAACGCGCGCTGCTGAGCTACAGCCTGGAATTCTCCGCGGAATTGCAGCGGCACTGGCGACTGCCGCTGGAGTTGCGCGAGCTGGTGGCCGCGGTGCACAGCCTGCAGGGCGTGTTGCCCAAGCCGTCGCTGATCCTGCACCTGGCGGCGCAGGCGGCGGATCCCGCCCCGGGCGAGTCCCTCGAAGCCCTGCTGGAGCACAAGGCCGGGCGCATGTTGGGGCTGGAGGCGGCGGTCTGGCAGCTGGCCGTCACCCAGCTCAAGCTGAGCTAGCGCCCGGTGTCGGGGCGATAGCCCAGCCGCAGTCCACCCCAGTGCCGGCCATTCACCAGGATCGGCACCGAAAGGTCGTGCATCACCTCGCCGGTGTCTCTCATGTAGGTCTGCAACAGCAGGCGGCGCTGATGGCTGCCGCAGCGCCTGCCGGTGCGGTCGCTGAACAGGCGCTTGCTGCGACTACGCGCGGTATCCACCGCCACGTCGCCGGTGGGCGCATGGGCGAAGGCGCGGTTGTGGGTGGGCACATAGCCTTCCGGGGTACAGGCGATGGCGAAGACCAGGCCGGGATGCTGATCCAGCAGCGGCTCCTGGATCGCCGGTAGCACGCCATCGGTATAGCTGTCGAAACGGGTGCGGTACTTGGCCGGCTGACTGCCGGGCACCGGCTGGTACTGGCGGTCGAAGAGGGCATCCTGGGTGATGCGTCCGGCGGCCAGGTCTTCCTCGAAGCGCCGGCCGATCGCATCTGCGCCCTGGCGCGCCAGTTCGAAGATGCGCTGGTGATAGCTGTCCAGACCGACCTCGGCCAGGCGTTCGCTGCTGGCTTCGGCCATGTCCACCAGTTCGTCGGCGGCGCTGCTGAGCCGGCTGGTCTGGCGCTCGCTGTCGGCCAGATCGCTGTGCACCTGCTCCACCGCCTGGGCCAGGCTTTCCAGCTGGGCGAGATTGGCCGAGGTGCCCTGGGCGATGTCCGCGGCCTGGCGCTCGGCGGTCTGCGCCAGCTGAGCGATCTCCTGCAGGCCTTCGCCGGTGCGTTCGACCTGGCGCACGCCGTCTTCCAGCGCCTGGGCCAGTTCCTGGATCTGCGCCACCACGGCGTCGGTCTGCTGGCTGATGTCGGCAACGATCAGCCCCACCTCGCCGGTCGCGCTGGAGGTCCGCGCCGCCAGGCCCCGGACCTCGTCGGCGACCACGGCGAAACCGCGCCCGTGCTCGCCGGCCCGGGCGGCCTCGATGGCGGCATTGAGCGCCAGCAGGTTGGTCTGGCTGGCGATGCCCTGGATGACCTCGGTGACCTGCTGGATCTTTTCGGTGCGGGCACTCAGGCCGGCGATCAGTTCGCGGCTCTGGCGGGCGTGCTCGCTGAGGGCACGGATGGCGGCGATCGCCGTACTCAGGGCGTCCTGACCGGCCTCGCTGCGCTGGTGCACCTGCCGCGCCACCGCCAGGGCCTGGCGGGCGCTGGCGGCGCTGTCGTGCTCGGTCTGGGTGAGGGCTGAGGCACTGCTGGAAATCTGCGCGGCCGTGCTGGCCTGGGACTGGACCCGAGCCGCCAGCTGCTGGGCGGCAAAGGCCACGCCGGCGATGGCCACGGCGTTGCGCGCCGTGCTGCGCGAGAGATCGCCGGTCAGTTCATCGAAAGACTGGGTGGAAGCGGGTGGTGCCTCGGGCTTGCGTAGCAGCGACCAGGGCCAGAGGGCGGCCATCAGGACCAGCCCCATGCCAGCGGCGGCGGACAGCGTCAGCCCCTGCCAGAGCAGCAGGGCCGCCACGAGGCTGGCCACGTGAAGCGACAACACGATGGGCCAGCGCCTGGGCATGCGACCTCCTTGTTATTCTGCTCGATCGAATACGAAGTGTGACGGCTGTCAGCTTCTTCGATCATGGAGCCGGCTTTCCGGAGGTTGCAACCGCTGTCTGGTCCCGGCGGCTACGACTTTCGTCTTAGCCGCCTGCGGAGGGTCAGGGCGTACGCGGCAGGAAATGCAGCGGCGCACCCCGTTGCAGCCCGGCCAGCACCGGGTGGTCCTTGACCAGTTCCACCTCGATCACCTCGCTCTGCTCCGGCACCCTCAGGGTGACCCGGGTAGTGGCGCCCAGCGGCCGGATGTCGCGCACTTCGGCGGCGTGGTAACCCGGTCGCGGCTCACGCTCCAGCTCCACCTCGTGCGGACGGAACAGCACCTCCTGCTCGCCCAGGGCCAGGCGGTTGGAGTCGCCGAGGAAGTGATAGACGAAGTCGCTCACCGGCTGCTCGTAGACCTCGCCGGGCGAGCCGACCTGCTCGATCTGGCCCTTGTTCATCACCACGATGCGGTCGGCCACCTCCATGGCTTCTTCCTGGTCGTGGGTGACGAACACGGAGGTCAGGTGGATCTCCTCGTGCAGCCGTGCCAGCCAGCGCCGCAGCTCCTTGCGCACCTTGGCATCCAGGGCGCCGAAGGGTTCGTCGAGCAGCAGGATCTTGGGCTCCACCGCCAGGGCGCGGGCCAGGGCGATGCGCTGGCGCTGACCGCCGGAGAGCTGCTCGGGATAGCGATCGGCCAGCCAGTCGAGTTGCACCATGTTCAGCAACTCGTGCACCTTGCTGGCGATCTGCGCCTCGCTCGGCCGCTCGCGGCGCGGCTTCATGCGCAGCCCGAAGGCCACGTTGTCGAACACCGTCATGTGGCGGAACAGCGCATAGTGCTGGAAGACGAAGCCGACATTGCGATCGCGCACGTCACGCCCGGAGACGTCTTCGCCATGGAAGCCGATGTTGCCGGTGTCCGGCGCTTCCAGGCCGGCGATGATGCGCAGCAGGGTGGTCTTGCCGCAGCCCGAGGGGCCGAGCAGGGCGACCAGCTCGCCACTCTCGATGTGCAGGTTGATGTCCTTAAGCGCCTGGAAGGCGCCAAACCTCTTGTTGATGCCCTGGATCTCGATACTCATGGCGGCTTATTCCTCGTCACGGTGCTGCAGTTGGCGGCTCAGGCGACTCTCGCTCCACTGCCGCAGCAGCAGGATCACCAGGGCCATCATCAGCAGCAGGATCGCCACGCTGAAGGCGGCGACGATGTTGTATTCGTTGTAGAGAATCTCGATGTGCAGCGGCAGGGTGTTGGTCAGGCCGCGGATATGGCCGGAGACCACCGACACCGCGCCGAACTCGCCCATGGCCCGGGCGGTACAGAGCACCACGCCATAGATCAGCGCCCATTTCACATTGGGCAGGGTCACGTGCCAGAACAGCTGCCAGCCGCTGGCGCCCAGCAGGCGTGCCGCCTCTTCTTCCTGGGTGCCCTGTTCCTGCATCAGCGGGATCAGTTCGCGGGCCACATAGGGAAAGGTGACGAAGATCGTCGCCAGCACGATGCCCGGTACGGCGAAGACGATCTGGACGTTCACGCTTTGCAGATAGGGGCCCAGCAGTCCCTGGGCGCCGAACAGCAGCACATAGATGAGGCCGGCGATCACCGGCGAGACCGAGAAGGGCAGGTCGATCAGGGTGATCAGCAGGCTCTTGCCGGTGAACTCGAACTTGGTCACGCACCAGGCCGCGGCCAGGCCGAAGGCCAGATTCAGGGGCACCGAGATCGCGGTGGCGAACAGCGTCAGCTTGAGCGCCGAGATTGCATCCGGTTCGCTGATGGCGTCCCAGAAGGCCCCGATGCCGTTGGCCAGGCCCTGGCTCAGCACCATGTACAGCGGCAGCACCAGGACCAGCAAAAAGATCAGCCAGGCGCTGGCGATCAGCGCGATGGCCACCGGGGTGCGCTGCTTGTTGGCGCGCGCATCGGCCTTGGTGGAAGTCATGAGGCTCATGCGGACGTCCTTAGATGTTGGGCTGGATGCGGCGCTGCAGGATATTGATCAGCAGCAGCATGACAAAGGACACCAGCAGCATGAACACGCCGATGCCCGTGGCGCCGGTGTAGTCGTACTGGTCCAGCTTGGAGACGATGAGCAGCGGCAGGATCTCGGTCTTGAACGGGATGTTGCCAGCGATGAACACCACCGAACCGTACTCGCCCACGCCGCGGGCGAAGGCCAGGGCGAAACCGGTCAGCCAGGCCGGCAGCAGGGTCGGCACCAGCACGTAGCGGAACACCTGCCAGGGGCGCGCGCCCAGGCAGGTGGCGGCTTCCTCGAGCTCCTTGGGGATGTCCGCCAGCACCGGCTGCAGGGTGCGCACCACGAAGGGCAGGGTGACGAAGATCAGCGCCAGGGTGATGCCGATCGGCGTGTAGGCGATCTTGAAGGGAAACAGCGAACCGATCAGACCGTTGGGCGCATAAAGGGCCGTCAGGGCGATGCCGGCCACCGCGGTGGGCAGGGCGAAGGGCAGATCGACCATGGCATCGATCAGCTTGCGCCCGGGAAATTCGTAGCGCACCAGCACCCAGGCCAGCAGGGTGCCGAGGATGCCGTTGACGAAGGCGGCGAGCAGGGCCGTGCCAAAGGACAGCTGCAAAGCGGCCAGCACCTGGCGCCCGGTGATCAGCGACCAGAACTGCCCGAGGGTCAGCTGGCTGGCGTGAAGGAACATGGCGCCCAGCGGGATCAGCACGATCAGCGCGAGGTAGGTCAGGGAGAATCCCAGGGTCAACCCGAAGCCGGGTATGACCGGGGAGAGACGGCGAGGCATGAGACGTCCTTCTGCAAGGCGCCCCGGCGATGCATTCGCCAGGGCGCAGAGGGGTGGAACGATACCTGTTCCGGGCCGGTCAGCGTGAGCCGTCCCGGCCGGGGTGCTATTTGTTGATGTCGGCGAAGATCTTGTCGAACACGCCGCCGTCGGCGAAGTACTTGGGCTGCGCCTCTTTCCAGCCGCCGAATTCCTCGTCGATGGTCACCAGCTTGACCGGCTTGAACTGATCCTTGAATTCCGCCGCCACCTTGGCATCGCGGGGACGATAGAAGTTCTGCGCGGCGATGCGCTGGCCCTCGGGGCTGTAGAGATACTGCAAATAGGCCTCGGCCTGCTTGCGGGTGCCCTTCTTGTCGACCACCTTGTCCACCACCGCCACCGGGGGCTCCGCCAGGATCGACAGCGACGGGGTGACGATCTCCAACTGGTCGCCGCCTTCTTCCTTGAGCGACAGATAGGCTTCGTTTTCCCAGGCGATCAGCACGTCGCCCAGCTGACGCTGCACGAAGCTGATGGTGGCGCCGCGGGCGCCGGTGTCCAGCACCGGGGCGTGGCGATAGAGCTCGGTGACGAACTTGAGCGCCTCGGCGTCGCTGCCGTACTTGGCCTTGGCATAGGCCCAGGCGGCGAGGAAGTTCCAGCGGGCGCCGCCAGAGGTCTTGGGATTGGGGGTGATGACCTGGACATCCTTCTTCACCAGGTCGTCCCAGTCCTTGATGCCCTTGGGATTACCCTTGCGCACCAGGAAGACGATGGTCGAGGTGTAGGGGGTGCTGTTGTCCGCCAGACGCTTCTGCCAGTTGGGGTCGACCAGCTGCTGGCGCAGGTTGAGGGCATCGATATCGCCGGATAGCGCCAGGGTCACCACATCCGCCTGCAGGCCATCGATCACCGAGCGCGCCTGCTTGCCGGAGCCGCCATGGGAATTCTTGATGGTCACGTCTTCGCCGGTCTCGGCCTTCCAGTGCTTGGCGAAGGCGGCGTTGTACTGCTGGTAAAGCTCGCGGGTCGGATCGTAGGACACGTTGAGCAACTCAACGGCGTGGATTTGGGTGGCGAACAGGGCACCGGCCAGCGCGGCCAGGGCGAAACGGCGAATCGACATGAAAAGGCTCCTTGACGTGAGAATGCCGGACACCGTCTGGCGGGCACCTTGCCCGCTCGTCCGCTGACCTCGAGAACTCAGTGCTTGTTGGGGTGGCCGCTCTGGGGCCGGAATTTTTCCTTACGCTCGATCTGCACCACCTGCCCGTTGTGCACGGTGATCTCGATGGCGCCGAACCTGAGTCCGCGCAAAGCCTGCTGGATATCGCGGAGCAGTGCGGTTTCGTCCTGGTTTTCCAGGCTGCGGAACGGAACGGAGCTCATGGGACGGCGTCCTCGGAGGTGGAGATGGGCGAAGAGGTGGACCATCTTAGGATGCCGGTCTTTATTTCTTAAAATTGCTAATAATGCTTTATTTATTCAATTTTAGAATTAGCAGTCTGTGAAGGACACGTTATGTAGCAAAAGGGAGAGCTGGATTTATCGTCCGCCGCGGCAATAATGCGCGAACGCCTGTTCACTGAACTTTCCGTGACAGTTGCACTACACAACCCGCGCGAGGTCCTCTGCGTCCATGAGCTACAACGGCCTGCTCGACCTGTCTGTCTGGCAACTGGTGGTGGTCACCCTGGTACTGACCCACCTGACCATTGTCAGTGTCACCGTCTACCTGCATCGCTACTCCGCCCACCGCTCGCTGGAGTTGCATCCCGCGCTCAAGCACGCCTTCCGCTTCTGGCTGTGGCTGACCACGGCGATGAACACTCGCGAGTGGACCGCCATCCATCGCAAGCACCACGCCAAGTGCGAAACCGAGGAAGACCCCCACAGTCCGGTGCACAAGGGCCTGGCCACCGTGGTCCGGCGCGGTGCCGAGCTGTACAAGGCCGAGGCCAGCAACGCCGACACCCTGCGCATCTATGGCAAGAACTGTCCGGATGACTGGATCGAGTGCAAGCTCTATTCCAATCCGCGCACCCGCAACCTGGGTGTGGTTCTGATGCTGCTGATCGACATCGCTCTGTTCGGCGCCCTGGGTCTCACCGTCTGGGCGGTGCAGATGGTCTGGATTCCCTTCTGGGCCGCGGGCGTGGTCAATGGCCTGGGCCATGCCGTGGGCTATCGCAACTTCGAATGCCGCGACGCCGCCACCAACCTTATCCCCTGGGGCATCGTCATCGGTGGCGAAGAGCTGCACAACAATCACCATACCTACCCCAACTCGGCCAAGCTGTCGGTCAAGCGCTGGGAATTCGACATGGGCTGGGCCTGGATCAAGCTGTTCACCTGGCTGCGCCTGGCCAAGGTCAATCGCGTCGCCCCCATCGCCCATCGCATCGAAGGTAAGGGGCAACTGGACATGGACACCGCCATGGCCATCCTCAACAACCGCTTCCAGATCATGGCCCAGTATCGCAAGCAGGTGATCGGCCCGTTGCTGCGGCAGGAGCGGGGCAGCGCCGCGCCCTCCCAGCGCCCGCTGTTCCGTCGCGCGCGTGGTCTGCTGGCACGGGAGACCAGCCTGCTCAAGGCGCGCCATCAGGTGCGCATCGACGAATTGCTCGAGCACAGCCAGGCGCTGAAGCTGATCTACGAAAAGCGCCTGGCGCTGCAGCAGATCTGGGCTCGCACCAGCGCCAATGGCCATGACATGCTGGCCGCGACCCGCCAGTGGATCGGCGAGGCCGAAGCCAGTGGTATCCAGTCCCTGCGCGAATTCGCCGAACAGCTGAGAACTTATTCCCTGCGGCCGGCCGGAACCGCCTGAGAAAGGCTTCACAAAAGCCCGTCGAAGCGGCGGGCTGCCCTACGCGGGGATTGAACCAGGCTGGTTTCAGCTGTCTCTAATTCCCTCAGGACCCCGCGTAGGCGCATTTGTATATGGATGAACAACCCCCGCTGTCTGCTCTTCCCACTCCGGAAGAGAATCTTCTGGCTCTCCTGCACTCGCGGGCCGAGGCAGATCGCCTGCGTGATCGTGAGCAGCTCTTCAGCGCACTGCTCGAAAGCGTCAACGCCGTCCTCTGGGCGCTGGACTGGCGCAATCGTCAGATCATCTATGTCAGCCCCGCCTACGCCCAGATCTTCGGTCGTTCCCAGTCGCTGGTACTGAGCGACTACAGCACCTGGCTCAACAACATCTATCCCGACGACCTGGAATACGCTCAGCGTACGCTGGAACAGGTGATCGAGCAGGGTGCCGTGGAGTCGCGCGAGTACCGCATCATCCGCGCCGACGGTGAGATCCGCTGGCTCAGCGACAAGTGCTTCGTCAGCCAGCGCAGCGAAGCCGGGATGCCTCTGCTGGTGGTGGGCATCGCCGAAGACATCACCGATAAGAAGCGCATGGAGGAAGAGCTGCAGCGGCTCGCCACTACCGATGTGCTGACACGCAGCAGCAACCGCAGGCATTTCTTCGAGAGTGCCCAGCGCGCCTTCGAATTCGCCCAGAACGAAGGCGAGCCCTTGGCCTTCCTGCTGCTCGATATCGACGACTTCAAGAAGATCAACGACCGCTTCGGTCACCAGATGGGTGATCAAGTGTTACAGCGTGTTGCTGAGTGCGGTGCCCAGACCACGCGTAGGGGCGATCTGTTCGGCCGTATCGGGGGCGAGGAATTCGCCCTGCTGCTGCCGGGCTGCGACAGCGACCTGGCACTGCAGATCGGCGGACGCCTGCAACGGGCCGTGCGGCAACTGGCGGTGCCCACTGCCGAGGGGCCGCTGAAGGTCACCATCAGTCAGGGCGTCACCGTCCTGCGCGAGGGCGATGAGTCCCTCGACACCCTTTATGTCCGCGCGGACGAAGCCATGTACCGAGCCAAGCGCCAGGGCAAGGATCAGATCGTCCAGGGCTGAAATCCCCTGCCAGGCGGCCCGGCGACACCCCGGGTTGCCTGGCTTCCGATTGTCGGCCGTCTGCGCCGCCCCTCTGGCTCTGCCCTACCGGCCTGACGGCTGCCTTGCCTCCACAACCTGCACGTAGACGTTCCCCTTCCGTTCGCTGAGTTTTCCGTTCAGTCTGCCGCATCGCCTGGCCCGCAGGCTGCAAGGGGGGGGCACTGCGCCGATTGGAAAGACTTTTGTGGCAAGGCATGCGGCGCCTGATCAGGAGCGAAAGCGGTCGATGCCTACGAAAGTCGACTGGAAGGCCAGTTGCAAAAAATTACAAGTCCTTGAAGACAAACAAAAATTCTTTTGGAGTCAGAGTTCTCGCGCCGAGGTGGGTGACGGAAACGAGGCCGGAAGTGCCCTGAGATTACCGTTCTAGAGCATCAGGGTGTCGGGCTGGAAGAGCTGCTTTATCTATAAAAGGCAAACCTTTCCTGAGGTGTGGGCGGGGCAGGTTCCCCGGGGGAATGACCGAACAGTCAGAGCGGAAGACCACAGGGCGGGTTTTCAACCAGGTATCGCTAGACGAAATGCTTTTTTGCAATTAGCTTTCGCAACGTGGAAGACGGTGGCAGAGACCCTGTGCTGGAGGTCGCAACTTAAAAGTCGACCAGGCCCGGGATAATTCTCCAAATTGAAACAAAAGCCCTCTAGCTTTCCCTTCCGCACGGCCCGTCGGGCATACCACCAGCAGGCGCTGACACCTCTGGTGGCTGCATAACAACGATTCACCCCTGGAGCACACATGGTCAAGAAGCCACTGGTGGTCGCGGTCTCCGCGGCCTGTCTGAACCTGTCCGTCATTGCCGCTGCCCACGCTGCCGGCTTCATCGAAGACAGCAAGGCCACCCTCAGCCTGCGCAACTTCTACTACAACAACGACAACCGCAACGAGGCTTCCTATGCTGCACGGAACCCCTCCAAGGTTGAAGAGTGGGGTCAGGGCTTCCTGCTGAACTATCAGTCGGGCTTCACCCAGGGCACCGTCGGTTTTGGCGTTGACGCCATCGGCATGCTGGGCCTGCGTCTGGATGGCAGCGGCCATGCCGGCCGCTCTACCAACTCCAACCAGCCGGGCACCATGTTCCCGCGCGAGACTGACAACAGCTCCGTCGATGAATTCTCCAGCGTTGGTGCTACCGCCAAGATGAAGATTTCCGAGACCGAATTCCGCTACGGCACCCTGATGCCCAAGCTGCCGGTCGTGACCTTCAACGACGGTCGTCTGCTGCCGCAGACCTATCAAGGCGCCCAGGTGACGTCCAAGGACATCAAGAACCTGACCCTGACCGGCGGCCAGCTGCAGAGCGCGAAGAACCGTAACTCCACCGATCAGGACCAACTGTCCATCGCGGGTTCCAACAGCGGTTCCACTGCGCGTGACAGCAACAAGTTCAACTTCATCGGTGCTGATTACAAGGTCACCAAAGACCTGACCCTGCAGTACTACTTCGGTCAGCTGGAAGACTTCTACAACCAGCACTTCCTGGGTCTGACCCACGCGGTCAAGCTGGGCGATGGCACCTTCAAGACCGACCTGCGCTATTTCAATAGCAAGGGCAATGGCAACAACAAGGACGCCGATACCCAAGGCGCCCTGTACGGTTCTACCGGCTATTACGGCGGCACCCGTACTCGTGGCGAAGTGGACAACCGTCTCTACAGCGGCCTGTTCACCTACTCCATCTATGGTCACACCCTGGGCCTGGGCTATCAGAGCACCAACGGCGACAGCAACTTCCCGTATCTGAACCAGGCGGGTGGTGCCTCGACCTACACCATCACCGATATCCAGATCAACAACTTCACCCGTTCGGGCGAAGACACCTGGCAAGCTCGCTACTCCTATGACTTCGCTCAGCTGGGCGCCAAGGGTCTGACCGCTGGTGTCATCTACCAGCGTGGCGACAACATCCGCACCGCTGGTGGTGACTCCATGGAGTGGGAACGCGACCTGACCGTCAGCTACGTCATTCCGGAAGGCCAGCTGAAAGGTCTGGGCTTCACCTGGCGTAACGCGATGTACCGTACTGACCTGCCGGCCTCCAGCCAGCGTGATCAGGACGAAAACCGTCTGATCGTCAGCTACACCCTGCCGCTGCTCTAAGCCGCGCTCAGGTCAGAAAAAAGCCCGTCGCAAGACGGGCTTTTTCGTTTCTGCCAGAAATCAGCGGCCGGTCGGCTGCTGCTGGGTGATGCAGTGGATGTTGCCACCCCCCAGCAAAATCTCGCGCCCGGGCACCTGTACCACCTCGTGCTCCGGGAAGCAGGCCTGCAGGGTGCGCAGCGCCTCGGCATCCTCGGGAACGCCAAAGGTCGGGGCGATGATGCCGCCGTTCACGATCAGGAAGTTGACGTAGGACGCAGCCAGGCGCTCGCCGGCCCGGCGTGGCTGGGTACCGAGGCAGGCATCCACGTCACGGCATTCTTCTTCGCTGGCGAACAGCGGGCCCGGGGTAACGATCCGATGCACCTTGAAGGTGCGGCCGCGGGCATCGGTTTCGCGCTCCAGTACGGCCAGGGCCTCGCGGCAGCGGTGGTAGTTGGGATCGGCCTGGTCGTCGCACCAGCTCAGCAGCACCTCGCCCGGACGCACGTAGCAGCAGAAGTTGTCCACGTGGCCGTTGGTCTCGTCGTTGTAGAGACCATGGGGCAGCCAGATGACCTTGTCCACCGCCAGGTAGTCGCTCAGGTAGCGCTCGATCGTCTCGCGATCCAGGTGTGGATTGCGGTTGGTGTTGAGCAGGCATTCCTCGGTGGTGATCAGGGTACCTTCGCCGTCGACATGGATGGAGCCGCCTTCGAGGACGAAGTCAGGGGTGCGATAGCCCGGCAGATTCTCGATCGCCAGGATCTTGCCGGCCACCTGGTCATCGCGCTGCCAGGGGAAATAGAGGCCGCCATCCAGGCCACCCCAGGCGTTGAAGCTCCAGTCGACACCGCGCACGCCGCCCTGGCCGTCGCTGACGAAGGTCGGACCGGTGTCGCGGCACCAGGCGTCGTCATTGCTGATTTCCACCACGCGGATATGCGGGTGCTGCAGACGGGCGCGGGCATTCTCGTATTGCTGCGCGGAGGCGCCGACAGTGACCGGCTCGAAACGGGCGATGGCCTGGGCGACGGCGGTGAAGGCGGCCTGGGCGGGTTTGCCGCCCAGGCGCCAGTTGTCCGGGCGCTCGGGCCAGACCATCCAGATCTGGCGCTGGTCGGCCCATTCGGCCGGCATGTGGAAGCCGTCGGCACGCGGCGTGGTGAGGGTGGTCATGGCGAGGCTCTCCGTCCAGAGTCGTCGTTGGCTGATAAAGGGAAGAAGCGAAAGGGCGCCGCGGGCGTGAACACGCGCAGGGCGTCAGGGGTACCGCAGAACAGCTGCCGACCGGTGCGGGACCGGTCGGCAGGCCGGCGTTTACACGGTATGCAGGTACCAGTTGTACTCGAGGTCGGAAATGGAGTGCTCGAACTCCTCCAGCTCGTGCTCCTTGCAGGCGACGAAGATATCGATGTACTTCGGATCGATGTATTCCGCCATCACCGAGCTGTCGTCCAGGTAGCGCAAGGCATCGCGCAGGTTGTTCGGCAGGCTCTGCTCGTGCTGCTCGTAGGAGTTGCCCTCGGTGACCGGACCGGGCTCGATCTGCCGGGTCAGGCCATGGTGCACACCGGCGAGGACGCCGGCCAGCAGCAGGTAGGGGTTGGCGTCGGCGCCAGCCACCCGATGCTCGATGCGGTGCGCTTCCGGCGTGCCGGTGGGGACGCGCAGCGCGGTGGTGCGGTTGTCCAGACCCCAGCTCGGCGCATTGGGCACGAAGAATTGCGAGCCGAAGCGGCGATAGCTGTTCACGTTGGGGCACAGGAAGGCCATGCAGGCGGGTAGGGTCTCGAGCACACCGCCGATGGCATGACGCAATGCGGCGTTCTGCTCGGGATCCTCACCGGCAAAGATGTTGCGGCCTTCCTTGTCCAGCAGGGAGATGTGCACGTGCAGGCCGTTGCCCGCCTGGCCCGGGTAGGGCTTGGCCATGAAGGTGGTGTCCATTTCATGGTCATAGGCAACGTTCTTGATCAGCCGCTTGAGCAGCACGGCGTAATCGCAGGCCTTGATCGGGTCGGCGACGTGATTGAGGTTGACCTCGAATTGCGCCGGAGCCGATTCGGCGACGATGGCGTCGGCCGGAATGCCCTGGGCGCGGGCGCCGTCGATGATGTCCTGCAGGCAGTCCGCGTATTCGTCCAGGTCGTCCATGGAGTAGACCTGGACCGACTGGGGACGCTTGCCGGAAATGGGCGAACGCGGCGGTTGCGGGCGGCCGTTGATGTTCTCCTGGTCGATCAGATAGAACTCCAGCTCGAAGGCGGCGCAGACCGTGAGTCCAAGCTCGTCGAAGCGCTGGACGACCTGGCGCAGGACCTCGCGCGGATCGGCGAAGAAGGGCTCGCCTTCCATCTCGTGCATGGTCATCAGCAGCTGCGCAGTGGGGCGCTTCTGCCAGGGCTCCATCGAGAGGGTGTCGGTGATGGGGAAGCAGACGCGGTCGGCGTCGCCGATGTCGAGGCCGAGACCGGTGCTTTCGACGGTGGAGCCGGTGATGTCGAGGGCGAACAGCGAAGCGGGGAGGTTGATTCCTTTCTCGAAGACTTTGGGCAGATTGTTGCGCTCGATGCGTTTGCCACGCACCACGCCATTCATATCCGCAATCAGAAGATCGACGAACTGGACCTCAGGGTGTTCCCTGAGGAAGTCGGTCGCTTCATCCAAACGAACGGCACGCGGGGGTACCGACATGATGAAACACCTTTGCTTTTGGCTGCGCTCGACAAAACGGTTAGCGCCTGATGCGCCTGTTTGCCCAGTGGGCCAACCGCAGTGAGGGCACGAGTGCCCGCTGTCGATCCGACAGCGACCTGAGAGTACGGTCTCGCCTGCGCTCCGACGCTTTGTCAGCGCCCCTGTTAAAAATATCAATCAGCGGAGTTACCACCCTGGAGTCAATCCGAAAGGCGGACCAAAGTCAACTGGAGGCAGCCCTGCTCAGAGGTGGTGCGCAGGTGCCTGTTTTTGGCGCATTTAGCAGGGCCGGAAGGCCTCTGTTTCGCCGCTTCTGTGCAGAATCTCGAAACTTTTTGCCGGTGGTTGTGAAAAATAACGAACAAGACTAGGCTCGGATGATTCCTGGTCAACCCGGTGTCCCATGTCCACGCTGCCCCTCATAGGTGTCACAGCCTGTACCAGGCAACTAGGCCTGCATCCCTTTCACATCGCTGGCGACAAGTATCTGCGCGCGGTGGTGGAGGGCGCCGAGGGCATGCCGCTGGTGATCCCGGCCCTGGCCGACTTCATCGCCATCGAGGCCCTGCTCGAGCGCCTGGATGGTCTGCTGTTCACCGGCTCGCCATCCAACGTCGAGCCCCATCACTACCAGGGCACGCCCAGCGAGCCCGGCACCCTGCACGACGCGGCCCGCGATGCCGTGACCCTGCCGCTGTTGCGCGCCGCCGTGGCGGCGGGCGTTCCAGTGCTGGGCATCTGCCGCGGCTTCCAGGAAATGAACGTGGCCTTTGGCGGCAGCCTGCACCAGAAGGTGCACGAGGTCGGTTCCCTCATGGATCACCGCGAACGCGGCGAGACCCTGGAGGAGCACTATGGCCTGCACCATCCGGTCGAGATCCAGCCGGGTGGCCTGTTCGAAGCCCTGCGCCTGCCGGCGCGCTTCGCGGTGAATTCCATCCACGGCCAGGGCATCGATCGCTTGGCACCGGGGTTGCGCGCCGAGGCACTGGCCCCCGATGGCCTGATCGAGGCCGTCTCGATCCGAGAGGCCCGCGCCTTCGCTTGTGGCGTGCAGTGGCACCCGGAATGGAAGGTGCACAGTCACCCGGTCTATCTCGCCTTATTCGAGGCGTTTGGCAAGGCCTGCAAGGAGCGCGCTGCCGATCGCTGATGCTGTTCACCCCGCTCGAACCTTCGAGGTCTTTATGAGCACCCCGCTTGACCGGCTCACCGCCTGGTTGAAAGAACGCAAGATCACTGAAGTGGAATGCCTGGTCGCCGACCTGACCGGCATCGCCCGCGGCAAGATTTCCCCCACCGCCAAGTTTCTCAATGAAAAGGGCATGCGCCTGCCGGAGAGCGTGCTCCTGCAGAGCGTGACCGGGGACTATGTCGACGACGACATCTACTACGAACTGCTCGATCCGGCGGACATCGACATGCACTGTCGTCCGGACGATCGCGCGGTGTTCCTGGTGCCCTGGGCACTGGAGCCCACCGCCCTGGTGATCCACGACACCTACGACAAGCGCGGCATCCCCATCGAGCTGTCACCGCGCAACCTGCTCAAGAAGGTGCTCAAGCTCTATGCCGAGCACGGCTGGCAGCCCATCGTCGCGCCGGAAATGGAGTTCTACCTGACCAAGCGCAGTGACGACCCCGACTATCCGCTGCAGCCGCCGGTAGGCCGTTCCGGGCGCCAGGAAACCGGGCGCCAGTCCTTTTCCATCGATGCGGCCAACGAATTCGATCCGCTGTTCGAAGACATGTACGACTGGTGCGAGGCCCAGGAACTGGATCTGGATACCCTGATCCACGAGGAAGGCACTGCCCAGATGGAGATCAACTTCCGCCACGGCGATCCGTTGCACCTGGCCGACCAGATCTTTGTCTTCAAGCGCACCCTGCGCGAGGCAGCGCTCAAGCACAACGTCACCGCCACCTTCATGGCCAAGCCCATGACCGGCGAGCCCGGCAGCGCCATGCACCTGCACCAGAGCGTGGTGGATCTCAAGACCGGCAAGACGGTGTTTTCCAACTCCGATGGCAGCATGAGCGAGCTGTTCCTGCACCACATCGGCGGCCTGCAGAAATACATTCCCGAGGCGCTGCCGTTGTTCGCCCCCAATGTGAATTCCTTCCGCCGCTTCCTGCCCGACACCTCGGCGCCGGTCAACGTGGAGTGGGGCGAGGAGAACCGCACCGTGGGACTGCGGGTGCCGGATTCCGATCCGCAGAATCGCCGGGTGGAGAATCGCCTGGCGGGTGCCGATGCCAACCCCTACCTGGCTTTAGCGGCCAGCCTGCTGTGCGGCTATCTGGGCATGACCGAGAACGTCTCGCCCAGCGCGCCGGTGCAGGGGCGTGGCTACGAACGTCGCAACCTGCGCCTGCCGCTGACCCTGGAAGCCGCCCTGGAGCGCATGGAACAGTCGGCCACCCTGGAACGCTATCTGGGGAGTCGTTTCACCCGCGGCTATGTCGCGGTGAAGCGCGCCGAACACGAGAACTACAAGCGCGTGATCAGTTCCTGGGAGCGGGAATTCCTGCTGCTCAGCGTCTGACCGCGATCCGAGGAGAGGCTTCGTGAATACCTTTACCACCGCCCATTGGCAGGACCTGAGTCGCCGGCATCTGCTGGCGCCCTTCACCGACTATCGCCAGCTCAACGAAAAGGGCGCGCGCATCATCACCAAGGCCTCCGGCGTCCACCTCTGGGACAGCGAGGGTCAGCGCATCCTCGACGGCATGGCCGGGCTCTGGTGCGTCAACGTCGGCTACGGCCGGGAAGAGCTGGTCGAGGCGGCCAGCCGCCAGATGCGCGAGTTGCCCTACTACAACCTGTTCTTCCAGACCGCCCACCCGCCGGCGCTGGAGCTGGCCAAGGCCATCGCCGAGCTAGCGCCGGAGGGCATGAACCACGTGTTCTTTACCGGTTCCGGTTCGGAGGCCAACGACACCGTGCTGCGCCTGGTACGCCATTACTGGGCGATCAAGGGCCAGCCGGAGAAGCGCGTGGTCATCGGCCGCTGGAACGGTTACCACGGTTCGACCATGGCCGGGGCGAGCCTGGGCGGCATGGCGGCGATGCACGAGCAGGGCGGCCTGCTGCCCGACATCGTGCACATCCCGCAGCCCTACTGGTTTGGTGAAGGCGGCGAGATGAGTCCGGAGGAATTCGGCATTTGGGCGGCCGATCAGCTGGAGCGGAAGATCCTCGAGGTAGGAGAGGAACGGGTAGCCGCCTTTATCGCCGAGCCCATCCAGGGCGCCGGCGGAGTGATCGTGCCGCCGGAAAGCTACTGGCCGCGGGTGCGCCAGATCCTCGACAAGTACGACATCCTCTTCATCGCCGACGAGGTCATCTGCGGCTTCGGTCGTACCGGAGAATGGTTCGGCAGCCAGTACTATGGCAATGCTCCGGACCTCATGCCCATCGCCAAGGGGCTCACCTCCGGCTACGTGCCCATGGGCGGTGTGGTGGTGCGTGACGAGGTGGTCAGGGTGCTTGACGAGGGCGGGGAGTTCTATCACGGCTTCACCTATTCCGGGCATCCGGTGGCGGCCGCCGTGGCCCTGGAAAACATCCGCATCCTGCGCGACGAAGGCATCGTCGACCGGGTTCGCAGCACCACGGCACCCTATCTGCAGAAACGCTGGGCGGAGCTGGCCGACCACCCGCTGGTGGGCGAGACCCGTGGCGTCGGCATGGTGGCGGCACTGGAGCTGGTGCGCGACAAGAAGACGCGGACCCGCTACGAGGGTGGGGCGGGCATGCTCTGTCGTGAGCACTGCTTCCGCAATGGCCTGGTGATGCGCGCGGTGGGCGATACCATGATCATCGCGCCGCCGCTGGTGATCACGCCCGAGTCCATCGACGAGCTGGTCACCCTGGCGCGCTTGAGCCTCGATCAGACACATGAGGTGCTGCGCCAGCGTGGCTAATGGCCGGCAAGGCTTGAGCGCGGCGGCGGACCTTGCCAGACTGCGCGCGGGCGCTGGCCGCGCACCGAATCAAAAGACCAACGATGACTTGAGGAGCACCACCGCATGAATGTTTTTGGCAAGACTCTTCTAGCGCTGAGCCTGGCCGGCCTCTTTGCCGGTAACGCCTCGGCGGACCCCAAGGTCCTGCACGTCTACAACTGGAACGACTACATTGCCGAAGACACCATCGCCAACTTCGAGAAGGAGTCGGGGATCAAGGTGGTCTATGACGTCTACGACAGCAACGAGACCCTCGAGGCCAAGCTGCTGGCCGGTCGTTCCGGCTACGACGTGGTGGTGCCGTCCAACTCCTTCCTGGCCAAGCAGATCAAGGCCGGCGTCTACCAGCCGCTGGACAAGTCCAAGTTGCCCAACTACAGCAACCTGGATCCGCAGCTGATGAAGACCCTGGAAGTCAGCGATCCGGGCAACCAGTACGCCATCCCCTACCTGTGGGGCACTATCGGCATCGGCTACAACCCGGCCAAGGTCAAGGCTGCCCTTGGCGACAATGCCCCGGTGGATTCCTGGGACCTGATCTTCAAGCCCGAGAACCTCTCCAAGCTCAAGGGCTGCGGCGTGGCGGTGCTGGATTCGCCCACCGAGATCATTCCCGCCGGTCTGCACTACCTCGGCTACAAGCCGGATAGCCAGGATCCCAAGGAGATCAAGGCGGCCGAGGACCTGTTCCTCAAGGTGCGTCCTTACATCACCTATTTCCACAGCTCCAAGTACATCTCGGACCTGGCCAACGGCAACGTCTGCGTGGCGGTCGGCTATTCCGGCGACATCGCCCAGGCCAAGGCCCGCGCGGCCGACGCCAAGAACGGCGTGACCGTGGCTTACAACATTCCCAAGGAAGGCGCTGGCACCTTCTTCGACACCATGGCCATTCCCAAGGATGCCGAGAACCCCGAAGGGGCGCTCAAGTTCATCAACTACATCATGGAGCCCAAGGTGATCGCGGCGGTCAGCGACTACGTGCAGTATCCCAACGGCAACAAGGCGGCGACCCCGCTGGTGGCCGAAGAGATCCGCACCAACCCGGGGATCTATCCGACCCAGGAAACCATGGCCAAGCTGTACGCCTTCCCGGATCTTCCGGCCAAGACCCAGCGTCTGATGACCCGTACCTGGACCACCATCAAGTCCGGCAAGTGAGTTCTGCCGCCGTGTGCGGCTGAAAGGACGGCACGCCGGAGTCACTCCGGCGTGCCGTACGTCTGTATGGACCGCCGAAAGGGTGTCGCCGCCGATACCCACCATGAAAGGAGCCGCCCGTGCTTTCGTTGCGTAAAACCCTGCTGGCCATGACCACCCTGACCGTCATGGGAACCGCCGTCGCCGAATCGACGGTCCGCGTCTACAACTGGAGCGATTACGTCGGCGAGACCACGCTGGAGGATTTCCAGAAGGCAACCGGCATCACCCCGGTCTATGACGTCTTCGATTCCAACGAAACCCTCGAAGGCAAACTGCTGGCCGGCCATACCGGCTACGACGTGGTGGTGCCCTCGAGCAACTTCCTGGCCAAGCAGATCAAGGCGGGCGCCTTCCAGAAACTGGACAAGAGCCAGCTGCCGAACTGGCAGAATCTCGACCCGGCGTTGCTCAAGCAGCTGGAAAAGAGCGATCCGGGCAATCAATATGGCGTTCCCTACCTGTGGGGCACCAACGGCATCGGGTACAATGTCGACAAGGTCAAGGCCGCGCTGGGAACCGACAAGCTCGATTCCTGGGCCATCCTGTTCGAACCTGAGAACCTCAAGAAGCTAAGCAAGTGCGGCGTGTCCTTCATGGATTCGCCCGATGAGGTCTATCCGGCGGTACTGCAATACCTGGGACTCGATCCCAACAGCACCAACCCTGACGACTACAAGAAGGCCGAGGCACAGCTGCTCAAGGTGCGGCCGTACATCACCTATTTCCATTCCTCCAAGTACATCTCGGACCTCGCCAACGGCAACATCTGCGTGGCCTTCGGCTACTCCGGCGATGTCTTTCAGGCGCGCTCGCGTGCCGAGGAAGCGAAGAAGGGCGTCAACATCGGCTACGCGATTCCCAAGGAGGGCGCGAACCTCTGGTTCGACCTCCTGGCCATCCCCAAGGATGCCAAGAACGTGAAGGAGGCCCATGCCTTCATCAACTATCTGCTGCAGCCCGAGGTCATCGCCAAGGTCAGTGACTATGTCGGCTACGCCAACCCCAATCCCAAGGCGGGCGAGCTGATGAGTGCCGAGCTGCGGCAGGACGAGACCGTCTATCCGCCACAGGCGGTGATGGACAAGCTGTACGTCATGAAGGAGCTGCCTCCGCAACTCCTGCGCCTGGAAACCCGCAGCTGGACGCGGGTCAAGTCCGGCAAATAACCAACGCTAAGCGGACCGGCCCGGCCGGTCCCCGATTTTCCTGGGGAGATGTACATGGCGACCGCCACCAGTGCCTTCAAGAAAGCCGCCACCGGCGACAAGAAAGCCAAGGAAGTCCTGGTCAAGATCGACCGGGTCACCAAGAAGTTCGACGAAACCGTCGCTGTCGACGACGTCTCCCTGACCATCAACAAGGGCGAGATCTTTGCCCTGCTCGGCGGCTCGGGTTCGGGCAAGTCGACCCTGCTGCGCATGCTGGCCGGTTTCGAACGGCCCAGCGAGGGGCGCATCTTCCTCGATGGCGTGGACATCACCGACATGCCGCCCTACGAGCGGCCGATCAACATGATGTTCCAGTCCTATGCGCTGTTCCCGCACATGAGCGTGGAGCAGAACATCGCCTTTGGTCTCAAGCAGGACAAGCTGCCCAAGGCCGAGATCGATGCCCGCGTGGCCGAGATGCTCAAGCTGGTGCACATGACCCAGTACGCCAAGCGCAAGCCGCACCAGCTCTCCGGTGGCCAGCGCCAGCGGGTGGCCCTGGCGCGCTCCCTGGCCAAGCGACCCAAGCTGCTGCTGCTCGATGAGCCCATGGGCGCCCTGGACAAGAAGCTGCGCTCGCAGATGCAGCTGGAACTGGTGGAGATCATCGAGCGCGTGGGGGTGACCTGCGTGATGGTGACCCACGATCAGGAAGAGGCCATGACCATGGCCGAGCGCATCGCCATCATGCACCTGGGCTGGATCGCCCAGGTGGGCAGCCCCATGGACATCTACGAGACCCCGGCGAGCCGGCTGGTCTGCGAGTTCATCGGCAGCGTCAACGTCTTCGACGGCGAGCTGACCGACGACGGCGCCGACCACGCCATCATCCAGAGTCCGCAACTGGAGCGACCGATTTACATCGGTCACGGCATCAGTACTCGGGCTCAGGAAAAGCAGGTAACCTTCGCCCTGCGTCCCGAAAAACTGCTGATGGGCACGAGCCTGCCGGCGGATCACGAGCATCCCGATTACAACTGGTGCAGTGGTACCGTGCAGGACATCGCCTACCTGGGCGGGCACTCGGTGTACTACGTGCGCCTGGCTTCCGGCCATCTGGTCCAGTGCTTCATCGCCAACGCCGAACGCCTCGGCAAGCGACCCACCTGGGATGACGCCGTGGTGGTGTACTGGGAAGACGACAGCGGCGTGGTACTGCAAGCATGACCAGACCTCCCTTGCTCAAGCGCCTGCTCGATGGCCGCCGCCTGACCATCGGCGTGCCCTTCGTCTGGCTGTTCCTGTTCTTCCTGCTGCCGTTCCTGATCGTGCTCAAGATCAGCTTCTCGCTGGCGGACGTGGCCATCCCGCCCTATACCGAGCTGTTCAGCTACGCCGATCAGCAACTGGATATCGCGCTCAACTTCGGCAACTACCTGATGTTCGCCGACGATCCGCTGTATCTGGATGCCTATCTCGGCTCGCTGAAGATGGCCGGCATCAGCACCCTGATCTGCCTGCTGATCGGCTACCCTATGGCCTATGCCATCGCCCGGGCCAGTCGCGAGAAGCAGACGGTCCTGCTGCTGCTGATCATGATGCCGACCTGGACCGCCATTCTCATCCGCGTCTATGCCTGGATGGGGCTGCTGTCCACCAACGGCCTGATCAACAGCTTCCTGATGAACCTGGGGATCATCAGCAGTCCGCTGCAGATGCTCAACACCAACTTCGCGGTGTATCTGGGGATCGTCTATTCCTATCTGCCGTTCATGATTCTGCCGCTGTTCGCCAACCTGGTGAAGCATGACCTGACCCTGCTGGAAGCCGCCGGCGACCTGGGTGCCAGCCGCTTCACCAGCTTCTGGAAGATCACCGTGCCGCTGTCCAAGAACGGCATCATCGCCGGCTGCATGCTGGTGTTCATTCCGGCGGTGGGCGAGTTCGTCATTCCCGAGTTGCTGGGTGGCCCTGAGACCCTGATGATCGGCCGCGTGCTCTGGCAGGAATTCTTCAACAACCGTGACTGGCCGGTGGCCTCCGCCCTGGCGGTGGTGATGCTGCTGATCCTCATCGTGCCCATCGTGCTGTTCAACAGAAACCAAGCCAAGGAACTGGAGGGCAAGCTATGAGAGGCCTCAAGTTCACCAACCTGATGCTGGTGCTCGGACTGCTGTTCATCTACCTGCCGATGGTCATCCTGGTCATCTACTCCTTCAACGAGTCGCGCCTGGTGACCGTCTGGGGCGGCTGGTCGGTGAAGTGGTACGTCGGTCTGCTGGACAACAGCCAGCTGATGAGTGCGGTGTTCCGCTCCCTGGAGATCGCCTTCTACACGGCCATCTCCTCGGTGATCCTCGGCACCCTGGCAGCCTTCGTACTGACCCGCATCCCGCGCTTCCGTGGCCGCACTATCTTCGGTGGCATGGTCACGGCGCCGCTGGTGATGCCCGAGGTGATCACCGGTCTGTCGCTGCTGCTGCTGTTCGTCTCCATGGCCCAGCTGATCGGCTGGCCGCAGGATCGCGGAGTGACCACTATCTGGATCGCCCACACCAGCTTCTGCGCCTCCTATGTGGCGGTAGTGGTCTCCTCGCGCCTGCGCGAGTTGGATCTGTCCATCGAAGAGGCGGCCATGGACCTGGGCGCCCGGCCGTGGAAGGTGTTCCTACTGATCACCATTCCCATGATCGCGCCGTCGCTGGCGGCGGGCGGCATGATGTCCTTCGCCCTGTCGCTGGATGACCTGGTGCTGGCGAGCTTCGTTTCGGGCCCCGGCTCGACCACCCTACCGATGGAGGTGTTCTCCGCGGTGCGCCTGGGCGTGAAGCCGGAGATCAACGCCATCGCCAGCCTGATCCTCTTGGCGGTCTCGCTGTTCACCTTCTTCGCCTGGTACTTCACCCGCCGCGCCGAGAAGAAACGGCTGCAGGGTCTACAGGAAGCCATGGATGCCACGGCCTCGGAGATCACCCAGCGCGAGCGCGAAACGGCGACCCTCACGGCGCCGCCAGCCAATAGCTAGGTGTCCTGGAAAAGGCGGCCTTCGGGCCGCTTTTTTTGTGCCTCGATTGGGGCTGCGACAAGCGCGACCGCTGTAACGGGGCGCGATTTGGTACCATTTGCCTTTTGCCAGGTAGCGCTCTCGCCATGAAACAGTACCTCGACCTGATGCGCCACGTGCGCGAACACGGCACCTTCAAGAGCGACCGCACCGGCACCGGGACCTACAGCGTCTTCGGTTACCAGATGAGATTCGATCTGGCCGAGGGTTTTCCCCTGGTCACCACCAAGAAGTGCCATCTGCGCTCCATCATCCACGAACTGCTGTGGTTTCTGCAGGGCGATACGAATATCCGCTATTTGAAGGACCACGGCGTGTCCATCTGGGACGAATGGGCCGACGAGAATGGCGAGCTGGGTCCGGTCTACGGCTACCAGTGGCGCAGTTGGCCGGCACCCGATGGTCGCCATATCGACCAGATCGCCGGGGTGGTGGACATGATCCGCGCCAACCCCGACTCGCGCCGCCTGATCGTCTCGGCCTGGAATCCGGCCCTGGTGGACGAGATGGCGCTGCCGCCGTGCCATGCGCTGTTCCAGTTCTATGTCGCCAATGGTCGCCTGAGCTGCCAGCTGTATCAGCGTTCCGCCGACATCTTCCTCGGCGTGCCCTTCAACATCGCCAGCTATGCGCTGCTGACCCTGATGGTGGCCCAGGTCACCGGGCTGCAGCCGGGCGAATTCATCTGGACCGGCGGTGATTGTCATCTGTATGCCAATCACCTGGAACAGACCGACCTGCAGCTGACCCGCGAGCCGCTGCCGCTGCCGACCATGAAGCTCAATCCGGCAGTCACGGACCTGTTCGCCTTCCGCTTCGAGGATTTCGAACTGGAAGGCTATCAGGCCCACCCGCACATCAAGGCACCCGTCGCGGTCTGAGGCGCTGGCCGCAGCGCTCAGGCGCTGTGGCCAGGCTCCAGCACCTCGTCCACCAGCTGCTCGGGCGATTTGCGCACGTCCAGCACCTGGGCTTCCAGGTGATCGGGCGCCTCCAGGGTATCGAGCTGGCTCTGCAAGAGCTTGGGATCGAAGAAGTGCCCACGGCGGCTGCCGATGCGCTCGGCCAGGAGCTCCGGCGAGCCCTTGAGAAACAGCAGCCGGACGCCTTTCAGGCCGCTCAGCAGGCGGTCGCGATAGATCTTTTTCAACGCCGAGCAGGCGAACACCCGGGTGGTGCCCTTGGCTTGCGCCTGCTGCATGGCGTCGTGGATGGCATCCAGCCAGGGCCAGCGATCCTCGTCGGTGAGGGCGATGCCCTTGGCCATCTTGTCCTTGTTGGCCTGGCTGTGAAAGGTGTCGGCATCGTCGAAACGACAACCCAGCCGGCTGGCCAGGAGTTCGCCCAGGGTGGTCTTGCCACTGCCCGAGACGCCCATTATCAGATAGATCATCGTCGGTACTCCGCGTGAGGATTCGCCTCGCTATAGAGTCCCTAGAGCGGCGTTTGCTCCGGGGTCAGGCGGCTGCTCCAGGTAGCGCCGATGGACGCGGCGATGATGCAGGCCAAGGCGAACCACTGGGAGATGCCCAAGATCTCGCCGAGGAATACCCAGCCGGAGAGGGCACCCAGCGCGGGTTCCAGGCTCATCAGGGTGCCGAAGGTGGACGCCGGCAGGCGGGTCAGGACCACCATCTCCAGGGCGTAGGGAATGGCCGTGGACATCAGCGCCAGGGCCAGTGCCAGCGGCCAGATTTCCGGTTGCAAGAGATTGCTGCCGCTATGGGCGATGCCGATGGGCAGGACGACCAGGGCGGCGATGGTCGCGCCGAAAGCCACCGTGCCGGTACCGTGAACCGCGCCAGCGCGCTTGCCCAGCACGATGTACAGCGCCCAGCAGGCGCCGGCGCCCAGGGCCAGGGCGGTGCCTAGCGGATCCAGCGCCGAGGCGTTATGGCCGAAGGGCAGGAGTACCGCCAGGCCGGCCACCACCAGCACGATCCACAGCAGGTCCAGCCAGCGGCGCAGGGCGCACAGCGCCACCACCAGGGGGCCCACGAATTCCAGGCCGACGGCGATACCGATCGGCAACCGCTGCATGGCCAGGTAGATGGTCAGGTTCATCACGCCCATGGCGACGCCATAGCCAAGCAGACTGCCCAGCGCCTCCCGGCGAAAGTTGCGCCAGGGGCGCAGCACGAGCAGCAGGACCAGCGCGGCGAAGATCAGCCGCAGGGTGGTGACACCCACCGGGTCCAGGCGCAGGAACAGGGTCTTGGCCAGGCTGGCGCTGGTCTGGATCGAGGTCATGGCGACCAGCAGCAGGGCAACGGCGAACAGTGGCGAACGGGCAGACATCGGCAGGGCTCGACAAGCGGGCCCGCCAGCATAGGTCATCCTATCCGCGCCGCAAGGTTGGCTACGACCTCAACGTGTTTTGGAGCGCAGGTGCAGTTGCTCGGCGCCTTCGCGGTTTTCCCGGACCTGGTCCAGGAACCGCTGCTGCTCTTCGCGCTGGGCTACCTGCACGCATTGCGTATAGCCCGCGTCCCAGCCCTGCTGATAGGGCTTTTCCGCGGCGAAGCGGCGAGCGTCCTTGTGCTCGTAACCTATGCCGTTGACCGCCTGCTTGCCGGTCTGGCAGCCGTCGCTGAAGCCATCGGCATAGGCCGGTGGATAGCCCTTGGCGATCAACTGGTCGTGATAGCTGGTGCAGGCCGCGAGTGCGGACAGCAGGAAGAACAGCGGAATGAAACGACGAGAGCCAGCCATGGGACCTCCTCACGGGATCCTACGACTGATCCCCATGTAGAAAGCTTAGTAGGCGTCTGGTGAGAATTTCGTCAAAAAACGCTGGAGCCGAAAAATACCGACAGACGTTGCGCTAGCCTCACGCACCGCTGCGCTTAAATGGGCAGGGGAGCGCCGCTTGCCTTGCTTCGGCTGTCATCCCGGTCGCAGAATGCGGACACTGCTTGCATGCCTGACAAGGACTTACGATGCACGATCCCGTCGCGGCCGGTCTCCGGCTCGCTCCTGATGAGCTGACCCGCCCCTTCGCTCCCGAACAATTCTCCTTTGCCGATACCGATCAGCTCGAACCCTTCCGTGGCATCCTCGGTCAGGAGCGCGCGGTGGAAGCCCTGCAGTTCGGGGTGGCCATGCCGCGGCCCGGCTACAACGTCTTTGTCATGGGCGAGCCGGGCACCGGTCGCTTTTCCTTCGTCCAGCGCTATCTCAAGGCCGAAGCCAAGCGCCAGCCGACGCCCAACGACTGGGTCTACCTGAATCACTTCGAAGAGCCCCGCGCACCGGGCGCTCTGGAGTTGCCGCCTGGTGAAGGCGAGGCCTTCGTGGCCGACATGGCCCATTTCATCGACAACCTGCTGGCGACCTTTCCGGCGGTGTTCGAGCACCCGGCGTTCCAGCAGAAGAAGAGCGCCATCGAGCGCGCCTTCAACCAGCGCTATGACCAAGCCTTGGACGTGGTGGAAAAGCTCGCCCTGGAAAAGGAGATCGCCCTCTATCGCGACGCCAACAATGTCGCCTTCACCCCGATGAAGGAGGGCAAGGCGCTGGACGAGGCCGACTTCGCCCAGCTGCCCGAGGCCGAGCGCGAGCGTTTCCACGCCGACATCTCCAGCCTGGAAGAGCGCCTCAACGAAGAGCTGGCCAGCCTGCCGCAGTGGCGGCGCGAATCGAGCAACCAGCTGCGTGCCCTGAATGAAGACACCATCATCCAGGCCCTGCAGCCGCTGCTGGCGCCGCTGTCGGAGAAGTACAACGACAATCCCGGGGTCTGCGCCTACCTGCAGGCCATGCAGGTGGATCTGCTCAAGACGGTGGTCGAGCAACTGGCCGACGACGCCAAGCCCGACATGCAGCGGCGCAAGGAATTGCGCGAACAGTACGAGCCCAATCTGATCATCGGCCACCACGTCACCGGCGGTGCGCCGGTGGTGTTCGAGTCCCACCCGACCTACGACAACCTCTTCGGGCGCATCGAGTACCAGTCCGATCAGGGCGCGCTTTACACCAATTATCGCCAGCTGCGCCCGGGTGCCCTGCACCGCGCCAACGGCGGCTTCCTCATCGTCGAGGCGGACAAGCTGCTGACCGAGCCCTTCGTCTGGGATGCGCTCAAGCGCGCCCTGCATTCGCGTCAGCTGAAGATGGAATCGCCGCTGGCCGAGCTGGGGCGTCTCACGGCCATGAGTCTGGCGCCGCAGCAGATTCCGCTGCAGCTCAAGGTCATCATCATCGGCTCGCGCAACATCTACTACACCCTGCAGGAGCTGGATTCGGACTTCCAGGAGATGTTCCGGGTACTGGTGGACTTCGATGAAGAACTGCCGCTGCGCGACGAGAGCCTGGAGCAGTTCGCCCAGCTGCTCAAGACGCGCACCTCGGAAGAGGGCATGGCGCCCCTGACCTCGGCGGCCGTGGCCCGCCTGGCCACCTACAGCGCCCGCCTGGCCGAACACCAGGGACGGCTGTCGGCGCGTATCGGCGATCTGTTCCAACTGGTCAGCGAAGCCGACTTCATCCGCCACCTGGCCGGCGATGAGCGGACCGACAAGGGCCACGTCGAGCGCGCGCTCAAGGCCAAGGAGACCCGCACCGGTCGCGTCTGCGCCCGGGTGCTGGACGACATGCTCACCGGGCTCATCCTCATCGACACCCAGGGCGCGGCGGTGGGCAAGTGCAACGGTCTCACCGTACTGGAGGTCGCCGACTCCGCCTTCGGCATGCCGGCGCGCATCTCGGCCACCGTCTACCCGGGCGCCAGCGGCATCCTCGACATCGAGCGCGAAGTCAGCCTGGGTCAGCCGATCCACTCCAAGGGGGTGATGATCCTGACCGGCTACCTGGGCAGTCGCTATGCCCAGGAATTCCCGCTGTCGATCTCGGCCAGCATTGCCCTGGAGCAGTCCTATGGCTATGTCGATGGCGACAGCGCCTCCCTCGGCGAAGCCTGCACCCTGATCTCGGCCCTTTCGCGCACCCCGCTCAAGCAGTGCTTCGCCATCACCGGCTCCATCAACCAGTTCGGCGAGGTGCAGCCGGTCGGTGGCGTGAACGAGAAGATCGAAGGCTTCTTCCGCCTCTGCCAGGCCCGCGGCCTGACCGGCGAGCAGGGGGTGATCATTCCGCGCGCCAACGTCACCAACCTGATGCTCGACGAAACCGTGCTGGAAGCGGTCCGCGCGGGGCTGTTCCATGTCTATGCCGTACGTCAGGCGGACGAGGCCCTGTCGCTGCTGGTGGGCGAGCCTGCCGGGGCGCCGGATGCCAAGGGTCGCTTCCCCGACGGCAGCGTCAATGCGCGTGTGGTACAGCGTCTCAAGGAAATCGCCGAGCTCGAGCTGGAAGATGAACTGGCCGACAAACTCAGTGATAACTCCAAGGCAAAAGGGAAAAACAACCAAGCGGCGGAGAACTGAGGTCCAGGGGGCAGGTCGGATTTTGTACAAGGCGCCGCAGCCCAAGTAGCACGGCGCCCAGACCCGCTTGCCCCCTGTTGACCAACAGGGTTGTCCACAGCCTTTGTGGATACCTCTGGCCTAGGACCGGCGAGCATTGAGCGCTTCGAGAGGATGACGCCATGTCCCGCACCATTACCCTGATCCGTCCCTGCCTGGGCCTCGTCACCCGTATCGAATGCGAAATCAAGCCGCTCGGTCAGGAACAGGGCCTCTGGACCCTGTTGTGCGCCGCCGGCTTGAACGGTCAGCAGCCCACCGCCATCAAGGCCCAGGGACCTTTCCACGGTCCCAAGGCGGCCGAAGGCGTAATGACCGCCATTGCCGAGAACTTGGTCGAGCAGGGCTATATCCAGGTCGAAGAAACCCAGATCTGGCGCCTGCACATGCAGAGTGAGCTGCGCAAGATGAATGGCGAGCGTGCCCATCAGCAGGTGCGTTTCCAGGTCGGCCCCGACGCCTGAGTCAGGTACAACCTGCCGCATTGGTCCGCCTGCACCGCCCCGGTATACTCGCCCGGCCCTGGTAATCCGAGCGAGTGTGCATGGAACGTCTGATCGAAAAAGCCCTTTACGCCTCCCGCTGGCTGCTGGCGCCCATCTATCTGGGTCTGTCCCTGGCCCTGGTCCTGCTGGCGCTCAAGTTCTTTCAGGAAGTCTTCCACGTCCTGCCGCACATCTTCGAATCCACCGAGGCCGAGCTGATCCTCCTGGTGCTGTCGCTGATCGACATGGCGCTGGTAGGTGGCCTGCTGGTCATGGTGATGATTTCCGGCTACGAGAATTTCGTGTCCCAGCTGGACATCGACGAAGGCTCGGAAAAGCTCAGCTGGCTGGGCAAGATGGATTCGGGCTCGCTGAAGAACAAGGTGGCCGCGTCCATCGTCGCCATCTCCTCGATTCACCTGCTGCGCATCTTCATGGATGCCCAGAACACCAATCCCGAGTACCTCAAGTGGTACGTGATCATCCATCTGGTGTTCGTGGTCTCGGCCTTCGCCATGGGCTATCTGGATCGCTTGACCAAGCATTGACGGGCCGGGCGGCCATTGGTCCGCCGCCGGCAGCTTTCGCTTACGCTTTGTGGATTGCGCCGCTGCGCTTGCTTGTCCTAGGTTGTCGAATGCTCACAGCTGCCGATCGACGCCATCCCTGGTGTCGATCTCGACCCGGAGGTTTCCATGCAATTGCCGGAATTGACCCAGCGCGCCCAGGCCGGTGAGGTTCGTGAACTCAATCTGCTTTCCATCGAGGGCGGTTTCTATGTGCTCGAGGTGCTCACCCAGAGCGGTCGCACGCGCCTGACCGGACGGGACGGGCACTTCTACCGGCTGGGCTCGGCTGCCCAGGCCCGCCGCCTGCTGGCCGATCTGCCGGCACTGCCGTGCTTTCTCATCCAGCACAGTGCCTACGACGAGATGGTCGGCATGGCGCCACGCTCGGCCGAACCCCTGAAGATCCCGCTGAACTACCGGAACGCCACTTGAGCGAAGGCGCCGTCCGGCGCCTGCTGCCGGTCTTCGGCGACCAGCTTTCGCCCCGCCTGGCCTCCCTGCGCGACGCCGATCCCGCGCAGGACGTGCTGCTGCTCGCCGAGGTGATGAGCGAAGCCAGCTACGTCCCTCATCATCCGCGCAAGATCGCCTTGATCTTCAGCGCCATGCGCCACTTCGCCAGCGAGATGCGCGCGCGCGGCTTCCGGGTTCTGTACCGCACCCTGGACGACCCCGACAACCAGGGCTCGCTGCCGGCCGAGATCGCGTTCTGGGCAGAGGCGACGGGTGCACGCGAGATTCAGCTGACCGAGGCCGGCGAGTGGCGACTGGAACAGGCGCTGCGCGCGCTGGACCTGGCGATACCCGTGCACTGGCACGGCGATGACAGATTTCTCTGCAGTCGCGCCGCCTTTGCCCGCTGGGCCGGGTCGCGCACCGAGCTGCGCATGGAGGCCTTCTACCGCGGCATGCGCAGGCGACACGGCTGGCTGATGGCGGGACCAGACGAGCCTTGCGGTGGCGTCTGGAATCTGGACAAGGACAATCGCAAGGCGCTGCCTAAAGACCATCCTGTTCCCGAGTCCTTCAGCTGTCCGCCTGATGCCTGTACCCGGGACGTGCTCGAACTGGTCGGGCAGCGCTTCGCCCACCACTATGGCCGGCTGGAGGGCTTCGACTATCCGGTGACCCGGGCGGATGCCGAGCGCCTCTGGCAGCACTTCCTGGGCACAGGCTTGCGCGACTTCGGCAGCTATCAGGACGCCATGGCCCGTGGCGAGCCCTATCTGCATCATGCCCGGATCAGTGCGGCGCTCAATATCGGGCTGCTGGACCTGCGTCAGCTCTGCGCCGACGTGGACGCCGCCTATCGCGAGGGCAGGGTGCCGCTCAACAGTGCCGAGGGCTTCCTGCGTCAGCTGATCGGTTGGCGGGAGTACGTGCATGGCGTCTATTGGCTGCGCATGCCCGAATACCGTGAGCTCAATGCACTGGGCAATACCCGGGCGCTGCCGGAGTTCTACTGGACCGGGACGACCGCCATGGCCTGTATGCGCGAAGCCATCGGCCAGACCCTGGCGCTGGGCTATGCGCACCATATCCAGCGCTTGATGGTCACCGGCAACTTCGCCCTGCTGGCCGGCATCATGCCCCAGGCCATCGGCGAGTGGTATCTGGCGGTCTACCTGGATGCCTTCGAGTGGGTCGAGCTGCCCAATACCCAGGCCATGGTGATGCATGCCGACGGCGGCTATCTGGCGAGCAAGCCCTATTGCGCCAGTGGCCAGTACATCCGTCGTCAGTCCGACTACTGCAAGGGCTGTCACTATCAGGTCACGGAAGCGCTGGGCGACAGGGCCTGTCCCTTCAATGCCCTCTACTGGCACTTCCTGATCCGCCATCGCGAGCGTTTCGCCCACTATCCGCGCATGCTCGATCTCTATCGCAATCTCGATCGCCAGGCCCCGGAGCGCCAGCAGGCCCTCTGGCAGCGTGGCGAAGCCCTGCTGGCGCGTCTCGACGCGGGAGAATCCCTATGAAGAAGGGCGATCTGCCCACCAAGGTCTGTCCGGTCTGCCAGCGGCCCTTCGCATGGCGCAAGAAATGGGAGCGCAATTGGGACGAGGTGCGCTACTGCTCCGAGCGCTGTCGCCGGCAGCGCGGCAGCCTCGGCGGCGAGCCGGGACCCTGATGTGCTAGGCTCGGCTCCTTTTTTCACGATGGAAAGGCTGCTATGAACGACATCCTGCTCGACACCGACGAAGCCCGCGTCAGCTACGGCATCGGCCGCCAGCTGGGCGATCAGCTGCGTCAGAACCCGGTTCCCGGTATGCAGCTGGCGGCCGTGCTCGCCGGCCTGACCGAGGCCTTCGACGGCCAGGATTCCCGGGTGGACGTCGAGTCGCTGAATGCCAGCTTCCGCGTCATCCGCGAGCGTATGCAGGCGGAAGCCCAGGCCAAGGCCGCTGCGGCGGCTCACGAAGGCGTCGACTACCTCAAGGCCAATGCCGAGCGCCCTGGCGTCGTGGTGCTGCCGTCCGGTCTGCAATACGAGGTGCTCACCCAGGGGGAGGGCGCCACGCCGACCCGTGAAGACCAGGTGCGCACCCACTACCACGGCACCCTCATCGACGGCAGCGTGTTCGACAGCTCCTACCAGCGCGGCCAGCCGGCCGAGTTTCCGGTGGGCGGCGTGATCGCCGGCTGGACCGAAGCCCTGCAACTGATGCCTGCCGGCAGCAAGTGGCGCCTGCACGTGCCCAGCGAACTGGCCTATGGCGCCCAGGGCGTTGGCGGCATCCCGCCGCACAGCGTGCTGGTGTTCGACGTCGAGCTGCTCGACGTCCTCTAACGCTAGCAGTCCAGGCGCAGCGCCTCGTTGTCCGGGCGCAGCGCCAGGGCGTAGCTGAACAGGAAGACCTGACGGATCTGCTCCTTCACCACCCGCGGCTCGCTGGAGGTGAGGCTGTGCAGATCCAGCTCGCCCAGGTCCTTGAGTTCTTCCAGGGCCGTCTCGTCCAGCTCCGCGCAGACCTTGCCGGTTTCCCGGTTGAGGATGCGCAGATAGGGGTGCGGCCGGTCCAGCCAGGCGTCGATCAGATAAGTCATGGCAAGGGCTCCTGCTGTGCTATTTATGAGAATAATTCTTATTCAATAAATAGCAAGGGATTACCTGACTTTTTTGGTCGGATATGAAAAAGCCCGCGATCTGGCGACGGCGGGCTCGATCGGTCGGTGCAGGCGTCAGTGGGTACGGGCCACCGAGAACCGACCCAGGTCGGCCAGGGCATCGCGATATTCGCTGGCGGGCAGGGCGTCCAGGCAGGCGATCGCCCGCTCGGCGAATTCCTGGGCCTTGCGTGCGGTGTAGTCGAGGGCGCCAGCGGCTTCGACGGCGGCGCGCACGCCTTCCAGGTCCTGACTGCCGCCCTGGCGGATCGCCTGGCGTACCAGGGCGGCCTGTTCGGCAGAGCCTTCGCGCATGGTCACGATCAGCGGCAGGGTCGGCTTGCCCTCGGCCAGATCGTCACCGACGTTCTTGCCCAGCGCGACGGCGTCGCCCTGGTAGTCGAGCAGGTCGTCGACCAGCTGGAAGGCCACGCCCAGATGATCGCCATAGCGACGCAGGGCGTCGGCCTGCTCGGCGCTGGCGCCGGCCAGGATCGCCGCGCTGTGGGTGGAGGCTTCGAAGAGCATGGCGGTCTTGCCGCGGATGACTTCCATGTAGATCTCTTCGGTGGTGCTGGCGTCGCGGACCTTCGACAGCTGCAGCACCTCGCCCTCGGCGATGACGCGAGTGGCCTGGGAGATGATGCGCATCACCTCCATGGAGCCCAGCGCCACCATCATCTCGAAGGAGCGGGCATAGAGGAAATCGCCCACCAGGACGCTGGGGGCGTTGCCCCAGAGGGCATTGGCGGTGGAGCGGCCACGGCGCATCCCCGAGGCATCGACGACGTCGTCGTGCAGCAGGGTGGAGGTGTGCAGGAATTCGATGGTCGCCGCCAGCAGTTGCAGATCGTGATCGGCGCGCCCGAGCGCCTTACCGGCCAGCAGGACCAGCAGCGGACGCAGGCGCTTGCCACCCGCGGAGACGATGTAGTCGCCAATCTTCTCGACCAGCGGCACGCGCGAGGTCAGCTGCTGGCGGATGATGCCGTCTACGGCGGCGAAATCGTCCGTCACCACGCGATAGAAGGACTGGGATTGCTGCGTCATTGAGAGGTGTCCACTGGAGGTCCGGGCAATATTCAAGCGGCCGGATGGCGCATGACCGCCAGACTATGCCCTAGGGACCGGCACGAGTGCCATGCCCAGGGATTGCCATCGCGCTCCCGCGGCTCGCCGCTCATGCCGATTCGGCTGGGCACCGGCCCGGCATGGCCGCTGAACGAGGTTGCGCGGCATGCTAGGGGTGGGGTGGGGGGCTGTCAAGGCGCGGGCGGGCGGCTCTTGCCTCCCGGGCACGGCTTGCGTAGAATCGCGGGCCCTGAACATTCCTAGGGTTAACCCCCTGTCTTACGCAATTGCGCGGTGGTCCTTCCGGTCCCGTGCAGCCATGCCGGTCGACGATACCTCCTATAAAGCACCGGGTGAGCAGGTTTAACGGAGATTTACCATGTCCTACGCAGTTATCGTTACCGGTGGCAAGCAATACAAGGTCGCCGAAGGCGAATATCTGAAGGTCGAGAAGCTCGACATCGCCACCGGTGAAACCGTCACCTTCGACCAGGTTCTGCTGGTTGGCAACGGTGACGACGTCAAGATCGGTCTGCCGGTCGTTGATGGTGCCAAAGTGACCGCCGAAGTGACCGCCCAGGGCCGTCACGACAAGGTCACCATCATCAAATTCCGTCGTCGTAAGCATCACATGAAGCGTCAGGGCCACCGTCAGTGGTTCACCGAAATCAAGATCACTGGCATCCAGGCCTGATCTCGCCTCTAACGGAGAATTGACTCATGGCACACAAAAAAGCGGGTGGTTCTACTCGTAACGGTCGCGATTCCGAAAGCAAACGCCTTGGCGTGAAGCTGTACGGCGGCCAGGTCGTCAAGGCCGGCAACATCATCGTGCGTCAGCGCGGCACCCAGTACCATGCCGGTTACGGCGTGGGCCTCGGCAAGGATCACACCCTGTTCGCGAAAGTGGACGGCGTGATCAAGTTCGACGTGAAGGGCGCCTTCGGCCGTCGTTACGTGAGCATCGTCGCCGCCGCCTAAGGCCCGTGACGAAAGAAAAGCCCTGTCTACCCGACGGGGCTTTTTCGTTTGTAGTTAAGCTAGTGTGGTGTTTCAGAAGTTATCTGCACAATTTTGGCGGCGCTTTTTCCGCCTGGGCGTTGTTGCCACTCCTCGCCATGGCCCTGCTATGACTCGTCGCGGCGCCTAGCCCAGACCGAAAAATCACTCGCCAATTCTTGCGCGAACTCCTGAAGCACCACACTAGTTCCTTGTTTGCAGCGGCCCGCGAGCGCGGGAGGTCCAGATGAAATTCGTCGATGAAGTATCCATACACGTAAAAGCGGGTGACGGCGGCAACGGCATGATGAGTTTCCGCCGGGAGAAATTCATCGAGAAGGGTGGCCCCAATGGGGGTGACGGCGGCGATGGCGGGTCGATCTGGCTCGAAGCCGACATCAACCTGAACACCCTGGTCGATTACCGTTACACCCGACGTTTCACCGCGCAGAACGGTGAGAAGGGCGGGAGCACCGAGTGCACCGGCGCCAAGGGTGAAGACCTGGTGCTGCCGGTCCCCGTGGGCACCACGGTGATCGATGCGGCGACCCAGGAGATCATCGGTGACCTGACCCAGCCCGGTCAGCGCATCCGCGTCGTCCAGGGCGGCTGGCACGGCCTGGGCAACACCCGGTTCAAGTCCAGCACCAACCGCGCACCGCGGCAGACCACCCCGGGCAAGCCCGGCGAAGAGCGCGATCTCAAGCTGGAGCTCAAGGTGCTGGCGGACATCGGTCTGCTCGGCCTGCCCAATGCCGGCAAGAGCACCTTCATTCGCGCGGTCTCGGCCGCCAAGCCCAAGGTCGCCGACTATCCCTTCACCACCCTGGTGCCCAACCTGGGCGTGGTCAGCGTGGGGCGCTTCAAGAGCTTCGTGGTCGCCGACATCCCGGGGCTGATCGAAGGGGCGTCCGAAGGCGCCGGCCTGGGGATCCGTTTCCTCAAGCACCTGGCGCGGACCCGCCTGCTGCTGCACCTCGTCGACATGGCGCCCCTGGATGAAAGCGATCCGGCCGAGGCTGCCGAGACCATCATCAACGAGCTGACCAAGTTCAGTCCGGCGCTGGGCGAGCGTGACCGCTGGCTGGTGTTGAACAAGGCCGACCAGTTGCTCGATGACGAGCGCGAAGAGCGCCTCAAGGCGGTGGTCGAGCGTCTGGACTGGCAGGGTCCGGTCTTCGTCATCTCCGCCCTGGAGCGGGAAGGCACCGAGCAGCTCTGTCAGGCCATCATGCAGTATCTCGACGAGCGGACCCTGCGTCTCGCCGAAGACCCGGCCTATGCCGAGGCGCTGGAGGAGCTCGATCAGCGCATCGAGGACGAGGCGCGGGCGCGTCTGCAGGCGCTGGACGACCAGCGAGCCCTGCGCCGTTCGGGCGTCAAGGCGGTGGACGAAGACGACGACTTCGATGATGACGAAGACGACGGCGACGGTCCGGAAATCTTCTACGTACGGTAAGAAAGGAGCTTGCCCATGCGTGATCAGGTGTCTGGCGCCCAGCGCTGGGTGGTGAAGATCGGCAGTGCCCTGCTGACCGACGACGGGCGTTGTCTGGATGGCGGGGCCATGGCCGGCTGGGTCGAGCAGATGGTGGCCCTGCACCAGGCGGGCATCGAGCTGGTGCTGGTGTCCTCGGGTGCGGTGGCGGCCGGCATGAGTCGGCTCGGCTGGACGCAGCGTCCGACCGCCATCAACGAGTTGCAGGCGGCCGCGGCGGTAGGGCAGATGGGGCTGGTGCAGGCCTGGGAATCCAGTTTCGCCGAGCATCAGGTGCAGACCGCGCAGATCCTGCTCACCCATGACGACCTGTCCGATCGCAAGCGCTATCTCAATGCTCGCAGCACCCTGCGCACTCTGGTGAGCCTGGGCGTGGTGCCGGTGATCAACGAGAACGATACCGTCGTCACGGACGAGATCCGCTTCGGCGACAACGACACCCTGGCCGCCCTGGTGGCCAACCTGGTCGAAGCCGATCTGCTGGTCATCCTCACCGATCGCGATGGCATGTTCGATGCCGATCCGCGCAACAATCCCGATGCCAGCCTCATCAGCGAGGCGCGCGCCGACGATCCGGCCCTGGATCTGGTCGCCGGTGGTACCGGCGGTGCCCTGGGGCGTGGCGGCATGCAGACCAAGCTGCGTGCTGCGCGTCTGGCGGCACGGTCCGGTGCCTATACCGTCATCGTCGGCGGGCGGATCCAGCAGGTGCTCAGTCGCCTGCAGCAGGGCGAACAGCTGGGCACCCTGCTGTCACCCGAGCGTGGCCTGGTGGCGGCGCGCAAGCAGTGGCTGGCGGGGCATCTGCAGGTGCGCGGTACCCTGCGCCTGGACGCCGGTGCGGTGGAGGCCCTGGTGGGCGGTCATCGCAGTCTGCTGCCGGTGGGCGTGCGAGCGCTGGAAGGCAGCTTCCGGCGCGGCGAGATGGTCGCCTGCGTCGGTCCGGACGGGCGCGAGGTGGCGCGTGGCCTGGTCAACTACAGTGCGACCGAGGCGCAGCGCATCCTGGGGCGGCCTTCGGACGCCATCGTG
This sequence comes from Pseudomonas sp. JUb52, assembly GCF_004341115.1. Taxonomy (NCBI): domain Bacteria; kingdom Pseudomonadati; phylum Pseudomonadota; class Gammaproteobacteria; order Pseudomonadales; family Pseudomonadaceae; genus Pseudomonas; species Pseudomonas sp. JUb52. The sequence continues at coordinate 91,257 of NZ_SLYS01000012.1, read as the reverse complement.
GTCGAGCTGGGCTATGTCTATGAGCCCGAGCTGATTCACCGGGACAACCTCGTCCTGGTCTGACGATCGTCGATCCTGGCGCCTCTCCGGAGGCGTTGGATTCCTGAATCCCAGGCAGTAAAAAACCGGCCGAAGCCGGTTTTTTACTTGAACGCTTATCAGGCAGCGGCGGGGGTAGCCAGGGCCTTGATGTGAGCGTTCAGGCGGCTCTTGTGACGAGCGGCCTTGTTCTTGTCGATGATGCCCTTGTCGGCCATGCGGTCGATGACCGGAACGGCAGCAACATAAGCGGACTTGGCTTTTTCCAGGTCCTTGGCTTCGATCGCCTTGACGACGTTCTTGATGTAGGTACGCACCATGGAGCGCAGGCTCGCATTGTGGCTGCGACGCTTCTCAGCCTGTTTGGCGCGTTTTTTGGCGGAGGGGGAGTTAGCCACCGTGGAGCTCCTTCGAAAAAGACTGTATTGGGTACAGAGCGAACTCTGTAGCAAGTACAGAGCTAAATTAAGGTCGCGAATCTTGACGTCCCTGGCGGCGCCTGTCAAGGCTGTCTGGATGGATATCCGGCTGGTCGCCGATGAAGGGCCTCGTTACACTCGATCGCTTGTGCCCATCGCGCGACTGCGCTCACGCGCATCCTCTGTCACGTCCCGCTGCGTTCACCGAGTCCTCTCCCTGCCATGAATCTGCTCAAGTCCCTGGCCGCCGTCAGCTCCATGACCATGCTGTCCCGTGTGCTGGGTTTCGTGCGCGACACCATCGTCGCCCGCACCTTTGGCGCCGGCATGGCCACCGACGCCTTTTTCGTCGCCTTCAAGCTGCCCAACCTGCTGCGCCGCATCTTCGCCGAAGGGGCCTTTTCCCAGGCGTTCGTCCCCATCCTCGCCGAATACAAGGCCCAGCAGGGCGAGGAGGCCACCCGCACCTTCCTGGCCTACGTCAGCGGCCTGCTGACCCTGGTGCTGGCGCTGGTCACGGTGCTGGGCATGCTGGCCGCGCCCCTGGTGATCTGGATCACCGCGCCGGGTTTCGCCGACACCCCGGAGAAATTCGCCCTCACCTCCAGCCTGCTGCGGGTGACCTTTCCCTACATCCTGCTGATCTCCCTGGCGTCCCTGGCCGGCGCCGTGCTCAACACCTGGAACAGATTCAGCGTGCCGGCCTTCGTGCCGACCCTGCTCAACGTCAGCATGATCATCTTCGCGCTGTTCCTGACCCCCTATTTCGATCCGCCGATCATGGCCATGGCCTGGGCGACCCTGGTGGGTGGCCTGGCGCAATTCCTCTATCAGCTGCCGCATCTCAAGCGCATCGGCATGCTGGTGCTGCCGCGACTGAATCTGCGGGACAGTGGCGTCTGGCGGGTCATGAAGCAGATGGGGCCGGCGATCCTCGGGGTCTCGGTCAGCCAGATTTCGCTGATCATCAACACCATCTTCGCCTCCTTCCTGGCGGCCGGTTCGGTGTCCTGGATGTACTACGCCGATCGCCTGATGGAGCTGCCCTCGGGGGTGCTCGGCGTGGCGCTGGGGACCATCCTGCTGCCGGCACTGTCGCGCACCTACGCCAAGGCCGATCGCCAGGAATATTCGCGGCTGCTCGACTGGGGCCTGCGACTGTGCTTCCTGCTGGTGCTGCCCTGCTCGGCGGCCCTGGCGCTGCTGTCCGAGCCCCTGACCGTCTCGCTGTTCCAGTACGGCCGTTTCGATGCCCATGACGCCCTGATGACCCAGCGAGCGCTGGTCGCCTATGCCGTGGGGCTGCTCGGCATCATCCTGGTCAAGGTGCTGGCGCCGGGCTTCTATGCCCAGCAGAACATCAAGACCCCGGTAAAGATCGCGCTCTTCACCCTGGCGGTGACCCAGGTGCTCAACCTGATCCTGATCGGGCCGCTGCAGCATGTCGGCCTGGCCCTGGCCATAGGCCTGGCGGCTTGTCTCAACGCCGGCCTTTTATTCTGGCAACTGCGCCGCCATAACCTGTTCATCCCCCAGGCAGGCTGGACAGGCTTCCTGCTGCGACTGCTGATCGCGGTAGCGGTAATGACCGCCGTCCTGTTCGGCCTGATGCAGCTGCTGCCCAGCTGGAGCGAAGGTCTGATGTGGCAGCGCCTCTTGCGTCTGGGTGGTCTGGTCGCGGCGGGGGTGCTGGCCTATTTCGCCAGTCTCTTCCTGCTCGGCTTCCGCGTGCGCGACTTCAATCGGCGCGCGGTGCTGTGATTGCACAAGGCCGGGTGTGCGCCTGTCCTCGCGGCGGGCATCCGGATATAATCGATTAATTTCTGAGCAATACCTACCCATGCAGCTGTTTCGTGGTCTCCATCATCTCGACGCCTTTCCCAAGGGCTGCGTTGCCACCATTGGCAACTTCGACGGGGTTCACCTGGGGCACCAGGCCATCCTCGCGCGGCTGCGTGAGCGGGCGGCGGAGCTCGGCGTGCCGAGTTGCGTGGTGATCTTCGAGCCGCAGCCGCGGGAATTCTTCCTGCCCGATATCGCGCCGGTGCGTCTGACCCGCCTGCGCGAGAAGCTGGAATGCTTCGCACGCCTGGGCGTCGACAACGTGCTCTGCCTGAATTTCAATCGACGGCTGCGCGAATTGTCCGCCGAGGCCTTCGTCCAGCAGGTGCTGGTGGAAGGCCTGGGGGTGAAGCACCTGGAGATCGGTGACGACTTCCGTTTCGGCTGCGACCGCGCCGGCGACTTCACCTACCTGAACCTGGCTGCCCGCGACCACGGCTTCACCCTGGAAGCCGCCACCACCGTCGAGCTGGACGGCCTGCGGGTGAGCAGTACCCTGATCCGCCAGGCCCTGGCCGACGGCGATCTGGCCCTGGCCGCGCGCATGCTGGGCCGGCCCTACAGCCTCTCGGGACGGGTCTTGCATGGCCAGAAGCTGGCGCGTCAGCTGGGCTGGCCCACGGCCAACGTCCAGCTCAAGCGGCGTCGACCGCCGCTGCGCGGCGTCTATCTGGTCAGCAGCCTGATCGATGGGCGGGTGGTGCCGGGCGTGGCCAATATCGGCCAGCGGCCGACGGTGCAGGGCGATGGCCGTCCGCACCTGGAAATCCATCTGCTGGACTTTGCCGGCGACCTCTATGGCCGCCACCTCAGCGTGACCTTCGTGCAGAAGGTCCGCGACGAACAGAAATTCGCCTCTCTGGAGGCCCTCAAGGCGGCGATCGAAGCGGACGTCGCCACGGCCCGCGCCTACTGGCAGGGGCAACCGTCAACGAGCCTGGACTGACATGACCGATTACAAAGCGACGCTCAACCTGCCGGAAACGGCATTCCCGATGAAAGCCGGCCTGCCGCAGCGCGAGCCGGAAGCGCTCAAGCGCTGGCAGGATATCGACCTGTACGGGAAGCTGCGCGCCATCGGCAAGGGCCGTCCGACCTTCATCCTGCATGACGGTCCGCCCTATGCCAACGGCAGCATCCACATCGGTCATGCGCTGAACAAGATCCTCAAGGACATCATTACCCGGTCCAAGACCCTGGCCGGCTTCGATGCTCCCTATGTGCCGGGCTGGGACTGCCATGGCCTGCCCATCGAGCACAAGGTGGAAACCACCTTCGGCAAGAACCAGCCGGCGGACCTGACCCGCGAGCGCTGCCGCGCCTATGCCAGCGAGCAGATCGAAGAGCAGAAGGCCGGCTTCGTCCGCCTGGGCGTGCTCGGTGACTGGAGCAATCCCTACCTGACCATGAACTTCGCCAACGAGGCCGGCGAGATCCGCGCCCTGGGCGAATTGGTCAAGAAGGGCTTCGTCTTCAAGGGCCTCAAGCCGGTCAACTTCTGCTTCGACTGCGGCTCGGCCCTGGCCGAGGCCGAGGTGGAGTACCAGGACAAGAGATCCGACGCCATCGACGTGGCCTTCCCGGTCGCCGATGCCGACAAGCTGGCGGCTGCCTTTGGTCTTGGCGCCCTGGCCAAGCCCACCGCCATCGTCATCTGGACCACCACTCCCTGGACCATCCCGGCCAACCAGGCGCTCAACGTGCATCCCGAGTTCACCTATGCGCTGGTGGATGTCGGCGATCGCCTGCTGCTGCTGGCCGAAGAGCTGGTGGAAAGTTGCCTGGCGCGCTACGGCCTGCAGGGCGAGGTAATTGCCACTGCTCCGGGTACTGCCCTGGAGCTGATCAACTTCCGCCATCCGCTGTACGAGCGCCTGTCGCCCGTCTACCTTGCCGAATACGTCGAGCTGGGCGCCGGTACCGGCATCGTGCACTGTTCGCCTGCCTATGGCGAAGATGACTTCCGCATCTGCAAGCAGTACGGCCTGAGCAACGACGACATCCTCAATCCGGTGCAGAGCAACGGTGTCTACGCCGAGTCGCTGCCGCTGTTTGGCGGCCAGTTCATCTGGAAGGCCAATCCGGCCATCGTCGCCGCGCTGGAAGAGGCGGGCGCCCTGCTCAAGCACGAGGCGATCAACCACAGCTACATGCACTGCTGGCGGCACAAGACCCCGCTGATCTATCGCGCTACCGCCCAGTGGTTCGTTGGCATGGACAAGCAGCCCAACGAAGGGGCCACCCTGCGCGAGCGTTCCCTGGCGGCCATCGAGCAGACCCAGTTCGTCCCGGCCTGGGGTCAGGCGCGGCTGCACGGCATGATCGCCGGCCGGCCCGACTGGTGTATCTCGCGCCAACGCAACTGGGGCGTGCCGATTCCCTTCTTTACCCACAAGGAAAGCGGCGAGCTGCATCCGCGTACCGTCGAACTGATGGAAGAGGTCGCCCAGCGCGTCGAGCGCGAGGGCATCGAAGCCTGGTTCAAGCTCGATCCCGCTGAACTGCTCGGCGAAGAAGCCGGCCAGTACGACAAGAGTCGCGACACCCTCGACGTCTGGTTCGATTCCGGCACCACCCACTGGCACGTGCTGCGCGGTTCCCACGCCGAGCTGGCCCATGACCAGGGCCCGGCGGCCGATCTCTACCTGGAAGGCTCCGACCAGCATCGTGGCTGGTTCCACTCCTCGCTGCTGACCGGTTGCGCCATCGACGGCCATGCCCCCTACAAGGAACTGCTGACCCATGGCTTCACCGTGGACGAGCAGGGTCGCAAGCAATCCAAGTCGCTGGGCAACGTGGTCGCCCCGCAAAAGGTCATCGACAGCCTGGGTGCCGACATCCTGCGCCTCTGGGTCGCGTCGACCGACTACACCGGCGAGATGGCGGTCTCCGACCAGATCCTGCAGCGCAGCGCCGACTCCTATCGCCGCATCCGCAACACCGCGCGCTTTCTGCTCTCCAACCTGTCCGGCTTCGATCCGGCGGTGAATCGGGTCGCTCCCGAAGACATGATCGACCTGGATCGCTGGGCGGTGGATCGCGCCCTGCTGCTGCAGCAGGAAATCGAGCAGGCCTACGCCGAGTATCGTTTCCTCAACGTCTACCAGAAGGTGCACAACTTCTGCGTGCAGGAACTGGGCGGTTTCTACCTCGACATCATCAAGGACCGTCAGTACACCACCGGGGCCGACAGCCTGCCGCGGCGTTCCTGCCAGACCGCGCTGTATCTCATCGCCGAGGCCCTGGTACGCTGGATCGCGCCCATCCTGTCCTTTACCGCCGACGAGATCTGGCAGTACCTGCCGGGCGAGCGGGAAGAATCGGTGATGCTGACCACCTGGTACGACGGCCTCTTCGCCCTGCCCGAGGGCGCGACCCTGGATCGTGCCTATTGGGATCAGGTGATGGCGGTCAAGGCCGCGGTCAACAAGGAGCTGGAGAACCAGCGCGCCGCCAAGACCCTGGGTGGCAGCCTGCAGGCGGAGATCACCCTCTACGCCGACAGCGCCCTGCAGACCGTGCTGGAAGCCCTGGGCAACGAACTCAGGTTCGTGCTGATCTCGTCCCAGGCCGCTGTCCAGCCGCTGGAGAAGGCTCCGGAAGGTGCCGTGGCCAGCGAACTGAGCGGCCTCAAGCTGGTGGTGCGCAAGTCCGAGGCACCCAAGTGCGCCCGCTGCTGGCACCACAGCCACAGCGTTGGCCAGGATGCCGCGCACCCGGAGATCTGCGAGCGCTGCGTGACCAACGTCTACGGTGCCGGCGAGGTGCGCGAGCATGCGTGACGCCTCGCGTTTCGGTGCCTTGCCCTGGTTGGCCCTGAGTGTGGTGGTGATCCTGCTGGATCAGCTGACCAAGCTCTACTTCCAGGCCAACCTGTCGCTCTACCAGCAGGTGCCGGTGATTCCGGACATCCTCAGCTGGACCCTGGCCTACAACCCGGGCGCCGCCTTCAGCTTCCTGGCCGATCACTCCGGTTGGCAGCGCTGGTTCTTCGCCGGCATCGCCGCGGTGGTGAGCGTGGTGCTGGTGGTCTGGCTCAAGCGCCTGCGCAACGACACCTGGACCGCCATCGCCCTGGCCCTGATCCTCGGTGGTGCGCTGGGCAATCTCTATGACCGCCTGGTCCTGGGCCACGTCATCGACTTCATCCTGGTGCACTGGCGCCAGGAATGGTACTACCCGGCCTTCAACCTGGCCGACAGCGCCATCACCGTCGGTGCCGTAATGCTGGCCCTGGACATGTTCCGCAAGAAGAAACCCGAGGAAGCCCATGGCTGAGATCACCATCGGCCCGGATACCCGGGTCACCCTGCATTTCGCCATCAAGCTGCAGAATGGCGACGTGGTGGACAGCACCTTCGACAAGGCGCCGGCCACCTTCACCGCCGGCGACGGCAATCTGCTGCCCGGTTTCGAGCAGGCGCTGTTCGGTCTGCAGGCCGGTACCAAGACCAGCCTGACCATTCCGCCGGAGCGCGGCTTCGGCCAGCCCAACGACGGCAATCTGCAGACCATGGCGCGTGACGACTTCAGTGACATGGAGCTGTCGCCCGGTCTGCTGATCATCTTCAGCGACGCCGCCGGTGGCGAGATGCCTGGCGTGGTCAAAAGCTACGACGAAGAGCAGGTGATCATCGACTTCAACCACCCGCTGGCCGGCCGTGTGCTGACCTTCGACGTGGAAATCCTGGCCATCGAGCCTGCCGTCTCCCATTGATCCAACGCCGCCCGTGAAGCGGGCAGAGGAGCCTATGCAGATCAAGCTCGCCAATCCCCGCGGCTTCTGCGCCGGCGTGGACCGCGCCATCGACATCGTCGACCGGGCACTGGACGTTTTCGGTCCGCCCATCTATGTGCGTCACGAAGTGGTGCACAACAAGTTCGTGGTCGACAACCTGCGCGCCCGTGGCGCCGTCTTCGTTGAAGACGTGGCCGACGTACCGGATGACGTCATCCTTATCTTCAGCGCCCATGGCGTCTCCCAGGCCGTGCGCCGCGAGGCCGCCGAGCGTGGCCTCAAGGTGTTCGACGCCACCTGCCCGCTGGTGACCAAGGTGCACATGGAAGTCGCGCGCTACAGCCGCGACGGCCAGGAGTGCATCCTCATCGGCCACGCCGGGCATCCGGAAGTGGAGGGCACCATGGGCCAGTACGACGATCGTGCCGGCGGTGCCATCTATCTGGTGGAAGACGAGGACGACGTGGAAAAGCTCGAGGTGCGCAACCCCGAAGCCCTGTTCTACGTCTCCCAGACCACCCTGTCGATGGACGATACCCGCAAGGTGATCGACGCCTTGCGTGCCAAGTTTCCCTCCATCAATGGCCCGCGCAAGAACGACATCTGCTACGCCACCACCAACCGCCAGGACGCCGTGAAGACCCTGGCCCTGGAAAGCGACGTAGTGCTGGTCGTGGGCAGTCCCAGCAGCTCCAACTCCAACCGCCTGCGCGAACTCGCCGAACGCCTGGGCACCCCGGCCTACCTCATCGACGGCGCCGAAGACCTGCAGCAGGCATGGTTCGAGGGCGTGCAACGCATCGGTGTCACCGCCGGCGCCTCGGCCCCGGAAGTCCTGGTGCGCGGCGTCATCGACCGGCTGCAGAGCTGGGGCGCCACCGGCGAGGTGGAGCTGGAAGGCGAGCCGGAGAACATCACCTTCACCCTGCCGCGAGAGCTCAGGGTAAAGGCGGTATAGGAGTCGCTGGCGTCCTTAGCGGCGCCAGCAGTCGGCAGTGGTGGCGCCGGTCGCTTGTCCCTTCAGCCCGGTATTGGTAAGTGTCAGACTTCCGCATCGATCACCTGCCATGGGGCCGCCTGCACGTGGGGCTGCCTGAAGCGTATAGCTAGTAGCAGTGACTGCACTCAGGCTCAAATCGTAGATGGCCCGCCCACCATCCTTGGGAGAGGTAGTGAACGGCAGGGTGGGTGCAGCCGTACCAGCCACATCCGTGGTATAGCGCCCCAGGCGGGTATAGTTTCGCTCCATGAGCTGAGCCAACTCCATGAGCGAAGCCTCAGCGTCAGCCCTGTTCCCCTTGCGTACGTGCTCCGTGTAGGACGGATAGGCAATGGCCGCCAAGATGCCAACTATAGCCACAACGATCATCAATTCGATGAGCGTGAAGCCTCTTTGGTGGTTTGAATGGTGATTTTGCGTAATTGACTTCATCTGATTTCACGCCAAGTCATGCGTTTCGAACTGCTATTCGGGTCATTGATATTTTGGCAGATCGTGTTGCCACTCGCGTCCGAGTGGCACAATTTCCCCGTTGCTGTAGAGCCGTCGGTCGTGTCGCCGTTACCGCGAACGAAACTTGGCGTCTTGATGATGCCGCTTTGATCGTCTGAGATCCCAGAGAAAGGGACCTTGGTGCCATTTGCCAAGCTGTAATAGTCACGCTGATCAAAGGTTCCGTCACCGTTGTAGTCGAAAAAACTGAAGTTGAGAGTGCCTCCGTTCAGCACATTCAACGTCATGATCCAGCTTGTACCTCCGCCGCCGCATGGATCACTGTTGGGGGTCATGGTAGTAAAGACCAAGACGCCGTTTCTCAGTGTCGGCCGGGCAATGACCCTTTCGCTTGTTAGAGCTCCAGACCCGCCATTGCTGCTCTTCCATGCCAGATCCATGAACCAGCCTGATTTATCCGTGCCGATATCTGCACTGGTGACTGCGCGGGCACGGCGGTTACCGATGGTTTGTTGGGCAATAATGGCCTGTTCGACGAGATTGCTCCGGCTGATTTGCTGCCCCCTGTCGATCAGGCCATAGAAGGTTTCCAAGCGCGGATTGGCAGGTACCTCATTGTCTCCAATCTGGTAGTAGCTTCCGGTACCAAAAAGAATGATCGGATTGCCGTCGCTGTTGAGGGCGGCTTCGAGAGGCGCAGTGATAGGTTGAGTGGGACTGCTGGTACCATTGGCTGTCCTTGCAATGAACAAGGGCAGAATGTTTGCCCCGCTCTTCAAGGCTGCAGGAGCGTCCCAATTGGCCGGGTCGGCTCCTTTCAGGTCGAAGCGCCAGATATTGCCGGCAGTATCGCCAGCATAAAGACGATCCACGATGCGATCGTTATTGGTATCGATGGCAAGGGGCTCGCCCAAGCCGCCGGTCGTAGCGACAGTGAAGGTCTTGAGGACACTGCCAGTGGCGGCGTTCAGGATCCAGATCTTGCCTTGGCTGACACTGCTGTCGCTGAAGCCACTGGTCACGATCACACCGAACTTGCCATTCTCCAGCGCGACCAAGGCAGGCTTCTGAATGGGATACCGCATGTCGGGCGAAGAGAACTCCCAGAGTACGTTGCTGGGAGCCATGTTACTCGGGTCGCTCGCGTCCAGCGCGAATACGGTGTTTCCTCCGGCACCCGCCGTCCCCACGATGAGGGACTTCCAACCATTGTTGATCCAGGCGTCTCCTCCCGTTGGCGAGCCGTCTACATAGTAGCGATGGCTATAGCTGGGGTCGGTCAAGCGGTAGAGTTCGCCCATCAGGGTACGAGGCACATAGGCGAACAGTTCATTGCCGCCATCGGCCAGGCTGGCGTCGAAACCATGAAGCATGCCGTCATTGGCACCTACTACGACCAGCGCCTTGCGTGCCTGATAGGCTGTGCTTTGACGGTAGGTCAGATAGCTTTCACCCGCACTTCCCCACACGGATCCGGCTAGACGGTTATAGCCGTAATCTGGTTTTCCTATATATAAAGGGTCTGAGTTTACAATGTCTCCCAGGCGACTCTTGCGTTTGCGCATAGGGTTACTACTGACGGTCTCCTGGCTCCGATCACCGCGCAGATAGTCGAGACGACGCGACCCTTCTGTGGTGCTTACATTGGTGCCTGTCGTCGCGGTTCCTTGCAGCGCGACCTTGCTCTCAGCATCCAAGCTGCTCCAGAGAAAATTGACGCCTTGGCCTGCAGCCAATGAATAGGCGTTGTTACTCTGGGCGGTTAGGGTATTGCTCGTAAAAATCTTTCGGCTGCTTGGCTCTAAGATGTCGAGCTTGTTTGCCGCGCTCCAGCTGTAGGAGCTGGCAACTCCCGAAGCACTTAGCGTTCTGGCCAGAAGATCGCCACTCCAGAACTTGGCTTCGAATTGAGTTTGAAAGGTGCCGCTGCCGGTATCGAGTTGCTGGCCGTTGGTGCTGATCGAGGTGGTCGAAGTAGTTACCTCTTGAACGATCTTGGCAAAGGCTGCTCGAAGACCCTTGATCATGTTGGGGGCGTCGCTAGCAACGTAGAAATTGTCGGGGCGCTTGTAATTGGAAGAGAGATACTCACCGCTAGTCCACCACAGGTCGTCGGTAATGCTAGCAGCGGTGGCTTCGCTGCTAGCAAAGCCTTGGGGGACCGTGAAGCCGCCATATTTGGCAGCGAGCCAGTATTGGTTCGATGATCTGCCGGCCAGACTTTGGTTCTCGCGGACATCCATCCAATAGGTAGAAATGGTCTGGCTACCTGCTTTATCGCTACGCTGGTCCCGAGTATGGGCATCATAGGCAAGGCCGGCGATGTAGGCAGAGTTGCCGCGACCTGTGAAGGGTGTGCCTATGGTGATGTTTTCGAGACTGGCGACCTTCTGTGTCAAGGCCTCTACATCTATAGAGGTGTCGCTGGTCACTTCTGCAGGCTTGGCCGGTTCTCCGCCCGAGGAAGTGATACCTCCCGGTAGATTCTTGTCATTCCAGGTGTTCGTGTCGCCGATGCCGAGAATAACGTTCTTCTGACAGGAATAGGTGATTGGATCTTGCCAATTGGTCACTACGGGAAAGCCGTCGGCTTGGGCGTATTTGTCGGTATCCGTGGAGCCGGATAGCGTACTGTAGGCAGATACGTTACCCTGGTTCTTGAAATAACGTAGCGCTGTATAATAGAGCTCGCTAACCGGGTCGTTGCTTTTTAAGCTAAGATAGGTATTTGGCGCATAAGGCATTGAGCCGAATTTGTTCAGATAATTAATGACACCGCTATCTGCTACTCCGTAGCCTGTTGCTGATGCTTCACTGGCAGAGGGATTACGCACCAGAATGCCTGTCTGAGGGTCCCATTCGGCGCGTGCGGAATTACTGCTGAGATCTGGCTTGAGGGGGCCGATGAAGCTCTGGTTAGCCCGTAGAACACCGCCATCACGTGTTGCGCTGGAGTCATTAAGATAGCTAAATACCGAATAGCGTAACTTGTCAGAATACTGTTGCAGAAGTCCCTCGGGTTTGTAGTTGCTTGCCGAATATCTTTTGCAGTTGGCTTCTAAGCCAACGCTGGGATCACATACTTTTACCTGCACTCTTACTCGATAGACACTGTAGCGGGTCGAGTTGAAAATCGAACCCCCGGTATAGTCAGCCTTGAGTAAATTGCCATTCCATTGGTTGCTATCGTTTGGATCCAGATTAACCCAGACGCTCGACATATTGTTGCCCGCGCCATAGTCGGCAGAGCCGCCGCCACCGATTCGATCGTTCCAATTGGAGAACAGCATGTCGAACCCCTGGCCTTCGAGACGAACATAGAAGCCAGCCCAGTTGGCCGCAAAGGGGGTAGCACCGGCAATCTCGGACGCTGGCAGCAGTCCCTGACCGCTATTCAAACGGTTACCAGCAGAGTTTTGTCCGCTGTGCCGAGCTTTTTGCAGCACGGTAAGGCCGACATCGTCCCGCACTCTGGCGCCGCCGGTCAGAGCGCTGCGGAAAGGGTCGATGGTTGGAGTAGCGGCCCAGTTGAGAAAATTGCCGCTCCATTGTCTGGCACCGCTGCAGCGACGGCTATTGGCGGCACTGACAGGGTTGAACCAACTATTGTCCAGTGAGCTGCCAAAGGCGTAGGTATAGCATTTGTCCGAATCGAAGTATCCGCTATAGACGTTGCCGGAACTGTAGCTGCCAAGGTTGGCTACAGATAGGACCGTCGGCCACTCTACCGAGGGCACCAGCGCCAGGCTGCCTGGAATATCCCCCCCTACAGCCAGCGGAGTCTGGGACACCGTGGCTTTGCCAGGCGTACTCAGTAGAAGCAGCACCATCGCTGAAGGCAGGGTCCACGTCAGAATTCGCAATTGATGAGGCATGACGCTCTCCGAGTATCTATCGCCTGACAAAGATGGTGTTGATGGTGACATTCGCCGTGGACGCCGACCCGGCTCCAGCAGTTGTAGCTGCTCCAGCACCTTGGGTTTCGATGCGCAGTACGCTTACGTCCAGCGGAATCACCTGAAGGCCATCGCCGGATCTCAACGGATTGACACCTGGTGTTGGATTGATCCTGAAGCGGGCCTGATTGGGCAGATCTGTCAAAGCATCTGCATTTGTCCAGTTGGCAGTTTGGGCAGTGTTTTGCCAGTCGGTGACGCTGCGGGTGAGGGCGAAGGCTTCAGCCTGTCGCTGGGCCATTTCCGATGCTTGAAAAGCCTGGCTTTGATCGCGAGCATTTCCTGCCATGCGTTCCTGCAGCGTCGTGCCTCTCATACTGGCCAGGGCAATCAGGGTCATCAGTAGCAGCATCACCAAGGTCACGATCAACACCGCGCCGGTTTGATGGAGGCCTGATGTTCTCATGGCAGATGGTTCCGAATGCTGACGGTTAGGTTGAATACCTGCCCCAGGCGACCGTTATCAAGGGTGACGGTACCGCCACGAAAGGTAAGTTGCTGATCTGGTGATACGGCCTGGGTATCTCTACTAACGGCAATCAGGCTGATTTGGGCGGAAATTACGGACTGCCAATCGTTGATCTCCTGGGCGTCTCTATACTGTCCTGTTATCTGGCCATTGCTATTCCCTACTGCATATTGGATCTGCAGATCTTGGATGCCACTGACCAACTCCTCATCGGCCACCAAGGGCCTCGCGTCGGCTGTGGCCAGATAGCGAATTCGGCGTAGCGCAGGAAGGCCGGCTATAACGGAACTCTGACCTATGTAATAGAGCGAACTTTGGAAATTTGAGATTACCGCCGTTTGCGCATAGGGGCGGTTGATCGCCTGCAGCGTTGTCAACGTGGTGGCGTTGGCTGCGCTTTGATTGATGAAAAGTTGGCAGCCAGCTGTGTCGGAGATGATCAGCAGGCTACCAGGTGTCTGGCCGGTCGCTGCGGTCGCGTTAATGGTCGTGGCGTCTGCACTGACGGGATTGGATAGGGCTATGCCGGTCGCGCCAGCAGCATGCTTGAGCAGAATGACATCCGTTCCGGCTCGTCGGCTCGTGGTGTAGATATCGTTCAGCCAGCCCGGGATAGAGTTCTCTCCAGCGTCATTCCAGCCTTCGATACCGGTACCGAGAACATAGCGTTCGTCTTTGGTCAGTGTCGCTGGCGTTGGATCATAGAGTGGAAACAGACAGTCTCCGCGATAGCCGGCGTTTTTCAGATCATAGGCCAGAAAGTCCAGGGCGAAGCGTCCAGATTCCTGTACCTGAGAGAGCGCGGAATTGGTCTGATAAGTTTGCCGGGAAGACAGAAAGACCTGCATGACGCCGCCCATGAGCAATAGCCCCAGAAGCAAGGCGATCATGAGTTCGATGATGGATAGGCCCTTCTGACGGCGAGGTGCCCGATGTTTCATAGGCGAGTCCTGTAGGAGAAGGTTTCGAAGCCCGAATTCTCGGCGGTAGAGGTACAGCTATCGTTCTGTGGCGGCGCGTATTGGGTGGACTTGATTCGGGCTCGGCTGTCGTTCCAGCAAATGGTCAGGGTCACGATCTGTCCGCTGGTCACTATGGTCCCTGTGCCCTGTGGCAGAGTGGTTGCCAGGTTATTGAGCCATTGGCCTGTATCGCGCTGGGCCGGGGTGCCAGTAATAGCGTTGCTGGTCGACGGAGCGGGAAAGGTGGTCAGGGCGTAGCTACCCGCCACGGCAGCAGTACGGTTCGCACGCATACGATCGGCCATGTCGTTGGCCAAGATGGTCGCCTGTGAGCGGTAATAGGCACCTTGGTTACTTTGAACGCTTACCGATTGCAGCCCCGCGAGCCCCAGCAGGCCAATGGCGAGAATGACCATGGCAACCAGCACCTCGATCAGGGTTGCGCCCATTTGCTGCTTTGCATTCATGGCGACTGGCAGCCGTTCTGGTTGACGAAGGCATTTCCGGTGAGACTCACCGAAACCGTACGGCGGCAGCTGGGTGTTTCGATACTGAACGACTGGGCGGCAACAAGGGTGGTGAGGCCAGTGCTGCGATAGGTGACGCCATTAACGGGGCCGTTCAAGGTGATGCCGGTGGTAGGCTCCCAGATCCGAATGACGTTTGCGCCTTGAATCATCAGCCAACCCGCTGTCCAGTCGGTCCCGTTTTCGCAGGCATCACCCGCGACATTACGCCGACATAGGGTGACGTCGGTACGACGCTTCAGGGCTTCGGAGCGTGCTATCTGCATGGCGCCAAGCAGTTCATTGCTCATGACTGCAGCCCTGTTGCTCTGTAACGTTCGAGTGAAAGAAGGCGCAGCAATGCTGACCACGATCGCCAGAATGGCGAGCGTTACCAGGGTTTCGATCAGTGTAAAGCCGTACTGGGTACGCATCGTCGTTTTCGCCGGGCTGGAAAGCCAAGCATGGGGTATGACGGTCGGCTGGAACAGCGTACGGCAGATATCCGGTCGAAACGGGAAGGTGTCTGGTCAGGGAGTTCAGGCGCAACGATCGCTGTCGCGAACATTCGCCGTCTCGATCCGTCCGGCCTTGTTCAGGACCAGTCGTGCGCGCGGCTCGGTGCCTTGGCAGAGAATGAAGCTGCCATTCAGGGCGTTGGTCACGCCACTGTTTAAAAACGTCAGATGAGGTAGCGTACGGAAATTGTTCCACCGCCAGTGCAGGCCCTCGGGGAGCTGACTGATCAGCAGGGTGGGCTCTTCGACTGATTGAAGGCCATCGCGATTGCTGTCTTGGAAGACGCGCGTAGTGGCTGCCCAGAGGTTTGAGCCGTCGCACTCGCCGGCCGGCGCGTGACAGATGGACACACTGCCATGGCCGTTGATGGCAGCCGCACGTGCGAAGTTGACTGTCTCCCTGAGTTGCTGAATGGCCAGTTGCTGGCGATTGCGCTGCAGCATTCCCCCAAAGGCGGGGACGGCCAGGGAGGCAACGATACTCAGTATGCTGAGGCAGATCAGGGATTCGAAAAGGCTGAAGCCTCGCGCGATGCGATAGGTCATGTTGACGTCCTTGTAGGTAGGCGGCCTTCCTGGCCGCACTAGCCGTTTTGCGCCAGGACGGCGGAACAGTCAATTCCAGGATGTAGAGGTGTGACGTGATCTTTGATGTAGCGGTGGTCGGGGCGGGTGCGATAGGGCTGATGTCGGCCTATTGCCTGTCCTTGAGCGGTCGGCGGGTGGTGGTAGTCGAGCGCGGCGAGCCGGGGCGGGAGGCGTCCTGGGCCGGCGGCGGGATCGTTTCGCCGCTGTATCCGTGGCGCTACCAGCCCGCGGTGACGGCGCTGGCGCACTGGTCGCAGGATTTCTATCCGGTGCTGGGGGAGCGGCTCCGGCAGGAGACGGGGGTGGACCCCGAGGTGGAAGTGACCGGGCTGTACTGGCTCGATCTGGAGGACGAAGCCGAGGCGCTGGACTGGGCGCGGCGCAATGTGCGGCCGCTGGCGTCGGTGTCGGTCGCGGCGGTGCGGCAGCGGGTGCCGGTGCTGGGGCCGGGCTATGAGCGGGCGGTCTTCATGGCGGGGGTGGCCAATGTGCGCAATCCCCGGCTGGTGCGCTCTCTGCGCGAAGCCCTGCTGCGCATGCCCAATGTGACGCTGGTGAGCGAGTCGCCGGTGACCGGTTTCCTGCGCCAGGGTGAGCGGGTAGTGGGGGTGCAGACCGCGCGCGAGGCCATCCATGCCGAGTCCGTGGTGGTCTGTGCCGGGGCCTGGAGCGGTGAGTTGCTGCAGAGCCTGGGGTTGGCGGTGCCGGTGCGGCCGGTGAAGGGGCAGATGCTGCTGTATCGCCAGCCGGTGGGTTATCTGACCAGCATGGTGCTGGCCAAGGGGCGCTACGCCATTCCGCGCCGCGATGGGCATATCCTCATCGGCAGTACCCTGGAGCACGCCGAATTCGACAAGACGCCGACCGCCGAGGCGCTGGCCAGCCTGCAGGCCTCGGCCGCCGAGTTGCTGCCGGCCCTGGCCGGCCAGGCGCCGGTGGCGCACTGGGCGGGACTGCGGCCGGGGTCGCCGGATGGCGTGCCCTTCATCGGGCCGGTACCGGAGCTGCCTGGGCTGTGGCTCAACTGCGGGCACTATCGCAACGGCCTGGTGCTGGCGCCGGCGTCCTGCCAGTTGCTGACCGATCTGCTCACCGAGCGCACGCCCATCATCGATCCGGCGCCCTATGCGCCAGGCGCGCGGTTGGCGGTGAGCTGATCAGTCGATGCCGAGCTTCTTCAGTCGATAGCGCATCGAGCGGAAGGAGAGGCCCAGGCGTTCCGCGGCGGCGGTGCGATTCCAGCGGGTCTCTTCGAGCGCCTGCATGATCAGCTGGCGTTCGATGGACTCCAGGTGGTCTTCCAGATTGGCGATGTTGGCCAGGCTGGCTTCGCCGGTGGCAGTGGCTGCTGGGGCATCGGCCAGGCGTAGATCGGCCGGGCGGATGACGTCGCCTTCGCAGAGGGTGTAGGCCCGCTCCAGCATGTTTTCCAGTTCCCGCACGTTGCCGGGGAAGCGGTAGCTCTTGAGCTTGGCCAGGGCATCCTCGCCCAGCGTGGCCGCCGCCAGGCCGGAGTCGCGTGCCAGGCGCTCGAGCATATGGTTGGCCAGGATGCCGATGTCTTCGCGGCGCTCGCGCAGGGCCGGCACCTGCAGTTCGATGACGTTGAGGCGGTAATAGAGGTCCTGGCGAAAGGTCCCGGCGGCGACCTCGGCGGCCAGGTCCCGGTGGGTGGCGCTGAGGATGCGCACGTCCAGGCTGATCTCCTGCTGGCTGCCTACCGGGCGCACGGCCTTTTCCTGGATGGCGCGCAACAGCTTGACCTGCATCGGCAGCGGCAGATCGGCTACCTCGTCGAGAAACAGGGTGCCGCCCTGGGCAGCCTGGAACAGGCCCTGCTTGTCCTCGATGGCGCCGGTGAAGCTGCCCTTGCGGTGACCGAAGAATTCGCTTTCCACCAGTTCCGAGGGGATGGCGCCGCAGTTGACCGGCACGAAGGGCCGACCGGCCCGCGGCCCCTGCTCATGGATCAGTCGTGCCACCCGCTCCTTGCCGCTGCCCGATTCGCCGCTGATGTAGACCGGCGCCTGGCTGCGCGCCAGCTTGGCAATCTGGTTGCGCAGGGCGCGCATCGGCGGCGATTCGCCGAGCAGTTGGGTTTCGCTGGCGCCGGCCGCTGTCGGGGCAGGCCCGGACAGGCGCAGCGCGGTGCCTACCAGCTCACGCAGGCGCGGCAGGTCCACCGGCTTGGTGAGGTAGTCGAAAGCACCGGCCTTGAGGGCCTGGACCGCGGTTTCCAGACTGCCGAAGGCGGTGATCATGGCTACCGGCAATTGCGGAAAGCGTTGCTGGATGAACTGGATCAGGTCCAGTCCCGAGCCGTCGGGCAGGCGCATGTCGGTCAGGCAGAGGTCGAAGCTTTCCCGTTCGAGGATGGCCCGGGCATCGGCGATGTTCTTGGCGCTGGCGGTGTCGAGCTTCATCCGCCCCAGGGTGATCTCCAGGAGTTCGCGGATATCGGGTTCATCGTCGACGATCAGGACTTTCTGTCGGGCCATGCTCAGCTCATTGTGCGGGGATGGGCGAAGGTGATGCGAAAACAGCTGCCGTTCGCCAAGGGATGATAGCCAAGTCTGGCCTGGTTGCTCTCGCAAAGCTCACGGGAGATGTACAGGCCCAGCCCGGTCCCCTTGTTTTCGGTGGTGAAGAAGGGCTCGAACAGGTGGTCGAGTTGCTCGGCGGCGACGCCCGGTCCGTCGTCGACCACTTCGAGGATGGGCAGGTCGCTTTCCGGATCGCGGTAGGTGCTGAGCCAGACCTGGCCGATGCCGTGCTTCTGGCAGCTGTAGCGCAGGCCGTTCTGCACCAGGTTGGTCAGGATCTGGCCCAGTTGGTGGGGATCCATGTGCGTCTGCAGGGTGCCCGGCTCGGTCTTGACGTGCAGCGTCTGGCCGGCGGGCAGGGTAGGGCGCAACTCCCCGGCGAAGCGGTGCGCCCAGTAGCGCAGGTCGATCAGCTGAGGGGCGGCCTGCTGGCGGCGAGACAGCTGCAGGACGTTTTCCACCACCCGATTCATCCGCCGCGACTGGTCCTGGATGATCTGCGCCAGGCGCCGGTCCGGCGTGGTCAGCTCTTCGGATTCCTGCAGCAGCTGGGCGGCGTGACTGATGGCGCCCAGCGGATTGCGGATCTCGTGGGCGATGCCGGCGGTGAGCCGGCCCAGGGAGGCGAGCTTGAGTTGCTGGGCCTGCTGGGCGATGCGCGAGACGTCTTCGAGAAAGGTCAGCACCCGCTCGCCTTCGCCCTGTTGCAGGCGGGCGAAGCTGGGTTGCAACAGGGGGCCGTTGGCATAGGCGCGCCAGGGCGCGGGGCGGATACTGGGATTGCGCTCCCATTCCTCCAGGCGCTGGGCGAGACCTAGGGCCAGGGGAGCGATGGTGTCCTCGTCGTCCACGCCGAGCAAACGCCGGGCTGCCGGATTCACCAGCAGCACCTGGTATTCGGCATCGAATACCAGGATGCCGGTCCGCATCCGTTCGAGGATCAGGGCATTGAGGGCCTCCAGTTCGGCCACGGCCGTGGCGCGGGTTTCGGCCAGGGCCTGACTGTCCAGCAGCCGCCGGACCAGGCCCTGCACCAGCAGCGCCGTGGCGAAGCAGAGGGTGCCCAGGCCCGCCGCCTGCACATAGCCACTGCCACTGTCGCCGCGGCGCAGGTCGAGATAGCCGGTCGCCAGCAGCAGGGCGATGGCCGCCAGGGCGGCGATCAGCAGGCCACGGCGGCCGCGGATCAGGACGTTGGACACCCCGACGGTCACCACCAGCAGACTGCCCATGCCGCTGGCGATGCCACCGGCCAGGAAGAACAGCCCGCCCAGGGCGAGGATGTCGATCAGCGCCAGGGTGAAGGCGCGACCGCGCAAGAGCCGCTGGCCGACCGCCAGCACGGCGTTGACCGCGAGATAGGCCCAGCTGGCCTGGCGGAACAGCTGGCCGTCGACGGTGCGCAGCCAGTGCTGGTCCAGGTCGCTGGAAATCAGCACCACCAGCGCCAGGCCGATGACGATGCGATAGAGGTGATAGAGCCGCAGGACCGCGTCGGCTCTCAGGGTGCCTGGATCAGTAGCGGTGCTCATGCTGCAACCGGCGATGTTCGGCGCTGCAATACCAGCGCTGGCCTTCGCCATCGGCCAGGGCTCTCTCCTGGGGCACGTGCACCCCGCAATGGGCGCAGCGCACCATGGGGTTGGGCGGTAGCGGACGGGCCTTGCCGGACGGCGTCTGCGTCTTGCCACGCCACCAGCGTCTGATCATCCAGAACAGCGCGCCCAGGAGGACGAGCCACAACAGCAGGCGAAGCAGACCCATGGCGATCTCGCAGCGTGAAGGAGGGTGGAGTTTAGCAGGGCCGCTGCAGGCGGTGAGCCCCGCATGGCATCGATTGTCCCGCTTCGCTGCTTGCGGGAAAATGCGCCGATCAATCGGGCAAGGAAGAGTGCATGAGTCAGTTGCTGAACGTCGTGATGGCGCAGGTGAACCTCAAGGTCGGCGACATCCACGGCAATGTGGAACGCATCATCACTACCGCCCGGCAGGCCCGGGATGAGCTGCAGGGCGATCTCATCGTCTTTCCGGAGCTGTCGCTGTGCGGCTATCCCCCGGAGGACCTGTTGCTGCGCTCAAGCATGCAGCGTCGGATCGAGCAGGGGCTGCAGCGGATCCGCCAGGAGATCGTTGGCATCCATGTGCTGGTGGGCTTTCCTTGGCTGGAGGAGGGGCGACGCTACAACGCCTGCGCGGTCTATCGCGATGGCGCCGAGCTGGCCTTCTATCGCAAGCAGCAATTGCCCAACTACCGGGTGTTCGACGAGAAGCGCTATTTCGAGCCGGGCGACAGCGCTGCCGTGTTCGACTACCAGGGCGTGCCCATCGGCGTCACCATCTGCGAGGACATCTGGTTCGCCGAGCCCATGGCGAGGGCGCGAGCGGCCGGGGCACGACTCATGCTCAACCTCAATGCCTCGCCCTTCCACGGCGGCAAGCAGCCGGAGCGCGAGGCCGTGGTGGGCGAGCGTGCCCGCGAGGGCGGCATGCCGGTGGTCTACGTCAACCAGGTGGGTGGCCAGGACGAGCTGGTATTCGACGGTCATTCCTTCGTGGTCGATGCCCAGGGGCAGGTCTGTCAGCGCGCGCCGGCCTTCGTCGAAGGCCTTTATCCGGTGGTCATCGATGCGGCCCTGCAACCGCAGCCGGCCGAACTCGCCCCCGTCGCCTCGCTGGAGGCCAGCGTCTATGACGCCCTGGTGCTCGGGGTGCGCGACTATGTGCGCAAGAACGGCTTCAAGGGCGTGGTGCTGGGCCTGTCCGGTGGCATCGATTCGGCCCTAGTGCTGGCGGTCGCCGTGGATGCGCTGGGCGCGGAGCAGGTGGAGGCGGTGATGATGCCCTACCACTACACCGCCCAGATCAGTCTGGACGACGCCGAAGCCGAGGCGCGGACGTTGGGGGTGCGCTACAGCGTCTTGCCCATCGCGCCCATGGTCGAGGCCTTCCAGACGACCCTGGCCGGCGAATTCGCGGGACTCGGGCGGGATACCACCGAAGAGAATCTGCAGGCGCGCTGCCGCGGGACCCTGCTGATGGCCATCTCCAACAAGAAGGGCTATCTGGTGCTCACCACCGGCAACAAGAGCGAGATGGCCGTCGGTTACGCCACCCTCTATGGCGACATGGCCGGTGGCTTCGACGTGCTCAAGGATGTGCCCAAGACTCTGGTGTTCCACCTCTGCGAATACCGCAATCGCGCGGGTGAGGTGATTCCCCAGCGCGTGATCGACCGCCCGCCATCGGCCGAGCTGTCGCCGGACCAGAAGGACGAGGACTCGCTGCCGCCCTATCCGGTGCTCGACGAGATCCTGCGACTGTATGTCGAGCAGGATCTCTCGGCCGTGGACATCGTCGCCGCCGGCTTCGACGAGGAAACGGTGCGCAGGGTGCTGCGCCTGGTGGATCTCAACGAATACAAGCGGCGCCAGGCGGCGGTGGGCGCCCGGGTCACCCAGCGCGGTTTCGGGCGTGATCGGCGCTATCCGATCACCTCGGGCTGGCGCATCGGCGACTAGCTCGTCAGGCGCCGGACCCCTGCGATCCGGCGCCAGAGGGGTGCGCCAGCCATTGCGGGCAATAAAAAAGGGGAAGCCACTGGCTTCCCCTTTTCACGTCTGCTGCCGAATCAGTCGAACAGACCAAAGGTCAGGCGGCTGAACCAGGAGCGCTTGGCCGGCGCCGGCGTCGCGCCGCCGGCCTTCTCGGCTTCGGCCGGGTCGACGATGCGCAGCTCGGGCGCCAGGTTGTCACGCTCTTCCTGGTACTTGCGCTGGATGTCCTGGCTGGCACGGGTCTCGCCGGGCGGCAGCGGATCGCTCGGGCGATCGATCAGGCCCAGGGTCGCACGGGTCAGCCAGGAGCGCTGCTGATCCTTGTCATCCGGCTCGCGCAGCTGGAATTCGCCATCCTTGAGGCTGACGTTGTCCGGGTAGTTGAGCTTGAGGGTTTCCAGGCTGGTGGCCGCCAGGTCATTGAGACCCAGGTGCTTGTAGGCTTCGGTCATGATCGCCAGGCCATCGCCCACGGACGGGGTGCCCTGGAAGTTCTCGACCACGTAGCGACCCCGGTTGGCGGCGGCCACATAGGCCTTGCGGGTCAGATAGTAGTGGCCGACGTGCACGTCGTAGGCCGCCAGCAGGTTGCGCAGGTAGACCATGCGCGCCTTGGCGTCCGGGGCGTAGCGGCTGTTGGGGAAGCGGCTGGTGAACTGGGCGAAGTCGTTGAAGGAATCGCGCGCCGCGCCCGGGTCACGCTTGGTCATGTCCAGCGGCAGGAAGCGCGCCAGCAGGCCACGGTCCTGTTCGAAGGAGGACACGCCCTTCATGTAGTAGGCGTAGTCGACGTTGGGGTGTTGCGGATGCAGACGGATGAAGCGATCCGCCGCCGTGCGCGCCGCCTCGGGCTCGCCATTCTTGTAGTTGGCGTAGATCAGCTCGAGCTGGGCCTGCTCGGCATAGCGACCGAAGGGATACCGCGACTCCAGGGCCTTCAGCTTGCTGATGGCGTCCGTGTAGCTGCTGTTGGAGATATCGCGCTGAGCCTGGGTGTAGAGCTCGCCTTCCGGCAGATTTTCCGGAACCTCGGGCGCTTTCGAGGAGCAGGCGGCGGTGAGGACTAGGCTGGTGACCAGCAGCAGGTGCTTCAATTGCATGGCGGCTTGGATTCCCCGAAACGGTCGGCGCTGCAGGGATGAGCGCGGAGAGCGCTCACCTAGCCTGTGACGGGGCCGGAACCGTCCTGTTATGATGATCGACCCGGAATGCCGGGGCAAAAAAGTCGCCGTATTTAACCACAGGGCCGGGCCGATTCCAAAAGCCCTGCCATTGCCCGCGCAGATCCATGTCCGAATCCATCGTTCTCAATGCCGAAGTCCCCTACGAACTCGGTGGCCAGCGCCTCGATCAGGTCGCTGCCCAGCTGTTCGCCGAACACTCCCGCTCGCGTCTCGCCGCCTGGATCAAGGACGGCAGCCTGACCGTCGACGGCGCCGTGCTGCGTCCGCGTGATACCGTCCATGGCGGCGCCCAGCTGGCGCTGCGCGCCGAGCGCGAGGCCCAGGGCGAGTGGGTGGCCCAGGACATCGAACTGGACATCGTCTACGAAGACGATCACCTGCTGGTGCTCGACAAGCCCGCCGGGCTGGTGGTGCATCCGGCCGCCGGCCATGCCGATGGCACCCTGCTCAATGCCTTGCTGCACCACGTGCCCTCGCTGGACAGCGTGCCGCGTGCCGGCATCGTCCATCGCCTGGACAAGGACACCACCGGACTCATGGTGGTGGCCAAGACCCTGGAGGCCCATACCCACCTGGTCGCCCAGTTACAGGCGCGCTCGGTGAGTCGCATCTATGAGGCCATCGTCGCCGGGGTGATCGTCGCCGGCGGCACCGTCAATGCGCCCATCGGCCGTCATTCCCAGCGCCGCCAGCAGATGGCGGTGATCGCCGGTGGCAAGCCCGCGGTCAGTCACTACCGGGTGCTGGAGCGCTTTCGTGCCTATACCCATACCCGGGTCAAGCTGGAGACCGGGCGCACCCACCAGATCCGCGTGCACATGACCCATGTCGGTTTCCCCCTGGTAGGCGATCCGGTCTACGGCGGTCGCTTCAGGATCCCGCCGGCGACCAATCCGACCCTGGTCAAGACCCTGCGCGAATTCCCGCGTCAGGCGCTGCACGCGCGCTTCCTCGAACTGGATCATCCGGTGACCGGCGAACGCCTGCGCTGGGAGTCGCCGCTGCCGGAAGACCTGGTCTGGCTGCTGGATCTGCTGCGCCAGGATCGGGAATCCTTCGAATGATCGACGCCGACTGGCTGCGGCCGGACTGGCCGGCGCCGGTCGGCGTCCAGGCCTGTGTGACGACCCGGGCCGGGGGCGTCAGCCAGGCGCCTTTCGCCAGTCTCAACCTGGGTGCCCACGTCGGTGACGATCCGGCTGCGGTCGCCGAGAATCGTCGACGCCTGGGCCAGGCCCTGGGGTGCCGGCCGGCCTGGCTCGAACAGGTCCATGGCACTGCCGTCGTCGAAGCCGATCCGACCAAGGTGCTCCAGGCCGATGCCGCCTGGACGGCCACGCCCGGTATCGCCGTGACCATGATGACCGCCGATTGCCTGCCGGCCCTGTTCTGCCGGCGGGACGGCTCCCGCGTCGCGGCGGCCCACGCTGGCTGGCGCGGTCTGGCGGGTGGCGTGCTGGAGGCGGCTGCCGCCAGTCTGGAGGTCGCTCCCGCCGAGGTGCTGGTCTGGCTGGGTCCCGCCATAGGGCCGGCCAGTTTCGAAGTAGGCGCCGAGGTGCGCGAGGCCTTTGTCGCCCAGCACGCCGAGGCCGAGCAGTGCTTCGTGGCCAGGGGCGGGGACAAGTACCTGGGCGATCTCTATGCCCTGGCTCGTCTGCGCTTAGCGGCTCAAGGCATTACGGCGGTCCATGGCGGTGGCTTCGATACCTTCGCCGACGAGGAGCGCTTCTTTTCCTATCGGCGTGGCGCGCGGACCGGTCGCTTTGCCAGCCTGATCTGGATCAACGCCTAAGTATTTTTTCGGATGTCAAGCCTCTGTGGCTTGAATCGTTAGGCATCGCCCCTATCTAAAGGTCATTCCCGCGGGTAATCGAAAGCGCCCTCTGCTGCGCCATCCCGCGTCTCAGATAGGACTTTGCCCATGCGTATAGACCGTTTCACCAGCAAATTGCAGCTCGCCCTGGCGGATGCCCAGTCCCTGGCCGTCGGCCATGACCATCCGGCCATCGAGCCGCTGCACCTGTTCTCCGCGCTGCTCGACCAGCAGGGCGGTTCCATTTCTCCGCTGCTGCGCCAGGTCGGCTTCGATCTCGCCAGCCTGCGCAAGACCCTGGCCGAAGAGCTGGACAAGCTGCCCAAGATCCAGAATCCCACCGGCGACGTGAATCTGTCCCAGGATCTGGCGCGCCTGCTCAACCAGGCCGACCGCCTGGCCCAGCAAAAGGGCGACCAGTTCATCTCCAGCGAGCTGGTGCTGCTCGCCGCCATGGACGAGAACACCCGCCTCGGCAAGTTGCTGCTGGGGCAGGGCGTCTCGCGCAAGGCGCTGGAGAACGCCATCAACAACCTGCGCGGCGGCGAGGCGGTCAATGACCCCAATGCCGAAGACAGCCGCAAGGCGCTGGACAAGTTCACCGTCGATCTCACCAAGCGCGCCGAAGACGGCAAGCTCGACCCGGTGATCGGCCGGGACGACGAGATTCGCCGCACCATTCAGGTCCTGCAGCGCCGCACCAAGAACAACCCGGTCCTGATCGGGGAGCCCGGCGTCGGCAAGACCGCCATCGCCGAGGGCCTGGCCCAGCGCATCATCAATGGCGAAGTGCCCGATGGCCTCAAGGATAAGCGCCTGCTGGCCCTGGACATGGGCGCGCTGATCGCCGGTGCCAAATTCCGCGGCGAATTCGAGGAGCGCCTCAAGGGCGTGCTCAACGAACTGGCCAAGCAGGAAGGGCGCATCATCCTCTTCATCGACGAGTTGCACACCATGGTCGGCGCCGGCAAGGCCGAGGGCGCCATGGATGCCGGTAACATGCTCAAGCCGGCCCTGGCCCGTGGCGAGTTGCACTGCGTGGGTGCCACCACCCTCGACGAGTACCGCCAGTACATCGAGAAGGACGCGGCCCTGGAGCGGCGCTTCCAGAAGGTGCTGGTGGACGAGCCGAGCGAGGAAGACACCATCGCCATCCTGCGTGGCCTCAAGGAGCGCTACGAGGTACACCATAAGGTGGCCATCACCGATGGCGCCATCATCGCCGCGGCCAAGTTGTCACATCGCTACATCACCGATCGTCAGCTGCCGGACAAGGCCATCGACCTGATCGACGAGGCCGCCAGCCGCATCCGCATGGAGATCGACTCCAAACCGGAGGCCCTCGATCGCCTGGATCGCCGGCTGATCCAGCTCAAGGTGGAACGTCAGGCGCTGAAGAAGGAAGAGGACGAGGCCGCGCGCAAGCGACTGGAAAAACTCGACGAGGACATCGCTCGCCTCGAACAGGAATACGCCGATCTCGAGGAGGTCTGGAAGGCGGAAAAAGCCGAGGTCCAGGATTCCGCTCAGTTGCAGCAGCGCATCGAACAGGCGCGCACTGAGCTGGAGGCCGCTCGCCGCAAGGGTGACCTCAATCGCATGGCCGAGCTGCAGTACGGCACCATTCCCGATCTGGAACGCAGCCTGCAGATGGTCGACCAGCACGAGAAGCCGGCCAACCAGCTCTTGCGCAACAAGGTCACCGAAGACGAGATCGCCGAAGTGGTCTCCAAATGGACCGGTATCCCGGTCAGCAAGATGCTCGAAGGCGAGCGTGACAAGCTCTTGCGCATGGAAGAGGCCCTGCACAACCGGGTGATCGGCCAGGACGAAGCGGTCACCGCCGTGGCCAATGCCGTGCGCCGTTCGCGGGCGGGCCTGTCCGATCCGAATCGCCCCAGTGGTTCCTTCCTCTTCCTCGGCCCGACCGGGGTGGGCAAGACCGAACTGTGCAAGTCGCTGGCGGAGTTTCTCTTCGACACCGAAGACGCCATGGTGCGCATCGACATGTCCGAATTCATGGAGAAGCACTCCGTGGCTCGCCTGATCGGGGCACCGCCCGGCTATGTCGGCTATGAAGAGGGCGGTTACCTGACCGAGGCCGTGCGGCGCAAGCCTTACTCGGTAGTCCTGCTGGACGAGGTGGAAAAGGCTCATCCGGATGTCTTCAACATCCTCCTGCAGGTGCTCGACGACGGGCGTCTGACCGACAGCCAGGGCCGAACCGTGGATTTCCGCAATGCGGTGATCGTCATGACCTCGAACCTGGGCTCGGCGCAGATCCAGGAGCTGGTCGGCGACCCCGATGCCCAGCGCGCCGCGGTGATGGATGCGGTAGCCAGTCACTTCCGCCCCGAGTTCATCAACCGGATCGACGAGGTGGTAGTGTTCGAGCCGCTGGGCCGCGAACAGATCGCCGGCATCGCCGAGATCCAGCTGCAGCACCTGCGGCAGCGCCTCGCCGAGCGCGATCTGCAGCTGGAGCTGTCGCCCGAGGCCTTGGACAAGCTGGTGGCGGTGGGTTACGACCCGGTCTACGGTGCCCGTCCGCTCAAGCGGGCAATCCAGCGCTGGATCGAGAATCCGCTGGCCCAGCGCATCCTCTCGGGCGCCTTCGCGCCGAACAGCCGCATCGAGGGCAGGGTAGAGGGCGACGAGATCGTCTTCGCCTAGGAAATGACCGGGCGACCCCAGGGTCGCCCGGCCTTTCGCATAAATTTGTGAAAAAACAGCAGGCTAGGTGTTGACGTCTGTTTCCACTTCCGTAAAATGGCGCACCTCACTTACGGCAAAGCCCGAAAGGCACTGACGTAAGAGGGGTTGGAAGATCGAAATTCCGCGATAGCTCAGTCGGTAGAGCAAATGACTGTTAATCATTGGGTCCCTGGTTCGAGTCCAGGTCGCGGAGCCACTTCCATTCTCGGGGTATAGCGCAGCCCGGTAGCGCGCCTGCTTTGGGAGCAGGATGTCGGGAGTTCGAATCCCCCTACCCCGACCATATTTGGGTCGTTAGCTCAGTCGGTAGAGCAGTTGGCTTTTAACCAATTGGTCGCAGGTTCGAATCCTGCACGACCCACCAACTTCACCCAGAACCCTCCTTGCGGAGGGTTTTGGCGTTTCTCGCAGCTAATACAAGCAGCCGTCTGTCGCGAAACATAGCTTCGCAATGAAGTGATGTCAAACCGCGATATCTCATGCCAATGACGCTCTGGCACTGGGCTAGGAGCCTGGAAGGCATGTTATTACGGCTGTTATCTATCGAAGGCGCGCAGGCGATCCTTGAGAGCTAGTTCTCAATTTCAGATGAACGGCGACTTTGAGGACTCGAAGCGAAGGGGTCGGTCACCCTGATTTAGAGCGGACTTCGAATCTGCTTGCTGGGGAGACTTTGACAGGGCTGGCCTGGAGCCGAGTTTCCGTCGTCATCGAATGCCCAGATCTCAGTAGTAGCTGATCCAGCCCACTGGACGATAGTAGCTGGCTCAACTGCCTTACCTGGTAGGCCATCTCTTCCAAATCTGGACCAGCAAATGGGTCAGATCGCTCATGGTGAGATACAGCTGAACGTTGCTCAGTGCGAGGGTTGGGCGCTGGTAGCGCACGCGGAGAGGCCTGGACCACTGTCGCAGAGGGCGCTGTCATGTCAGTCAGAGCAGGTGTCGAATGGTGCGATGGTGCTTTAGTGATAGCTGGCACCGGAGCGCCGTAATCGACACGAGCCCGTTGCCGATGCTTCGGCTTGGCCGCTTCGACCCTATCGTTCATGGCATCGCGCATCACCTCATAGTCTGGCTCGATGTACTCCATCGTAGTCGCCATATTCGAGTGGTTCAGGAGCTGCATGGTGACGTGGATGTTCCGGTCAGGCTGCCGCATCAAGTCGCTGGCCAAGGTATGCCTGAATCGATGGGGAGTCATCCTCACACCCGTCATGCGAATTAGCTTCGTGTACATGGCCTCGACCTGATTGTCGTTCATCACGTCGCGGCGGTAGTGGCTTGAGAATCGGTTGACGTTGAACAGCTGATCGGCAGGCTCAAATCCGCATGACACTGCAGTATCCAGTAGTCGGATCAGGTGTGGGTAGAGGGCTGTGGGAATCGGCACTGCGAACTCGCGGTGTGTCTTCTCCAGTTCTCCGCGAATTACGATCAGGTTCTCCTCAAGGTCTATGTCCTGCAGGCGTATTGAGAGCAGGGCGTTCAACCGTATCCCAGTGAGATGGAAGGTCTCGAATACGATCAGCCAGAACCAGGCAGGGGTGATTTTGGCCCGCTTCTGCTCCTTGAGTTCGTCTTGCTCCAGCAGGAGTAGAAGATCACGTGCGCGCTCGATTGCGCTGCGAGCGACCGTTTTCTTCCTTCGCTTCGGCGGCACCACGCTTGTCTTTTTGAAGGGGTTACGCTGTAGGTCGACGAGCCCCTCATTGATGCCGAACTCGGCGATGGTCTTGAGGTGGCTGCTATAGGTGTTCCAGCTCCGCTTGCTCAAGCCTTGATCCAGCAATTGCTTCCGCCACTCGATAATTTTCTCTCGATCAACTTGTTCGAGCGATAGATCCTCGAAGCGGCGTATGAATGCGCGTGCGGCCGCGCGGTAGATTTTCTCAGTGGCGAGGCGGAAGTCGCTCAGAGCGATAAATTTCTCCGTGAGCTCAAACAGCGGCAGGTTCATTGCTCTGCCTCCGTGACCTGCAGTTTGATGCTGGGATTGTCGAATGGCGGCTGAGCGAAGATTGAAGTGGGATCCTGCAGCAGATAGCCCTTAAGCGACTTGGATTTTCGCGGACCGATAACCTCGCAAGTCCAGATGTTGAGGTTGTCTGCCGTCTTGCGATTGATTTTGAGTTTCTCAAATGCACGCTGTACCAGTTGCCATGGATCGATATCGCGCTCCTTTGCCTCCTTCTGCAGATGAGGGTGTTCTAGGGCATAGCGTTTGAAGAGCCCCGGACTCACCAAGAACGCGGTGCCATCCACGGTGTGGATCATCGCCTTGGCATCGTTGATCACCAGCTTGTGGGATAGGACTCCGTGACGAGCCCAGTCTATGAATGCCTGACCTAGCTCCGCTGCACCTGGTACCGCGACTGCAGCCGCAGAAACATCCTCGACTGTATGGGCTTCCTGGTCATCGAGAGCGAGGTCGATAGTCGGTTGGGGCAGAGTGAGTGGAGCGGCTGAGGTCGTATGGCCAAAGAGTTCATCGGCCAGTGCGAGGGTGTCTTCCATGGAGTCCAAACCGGTCTGGAATGCGGGCGGCGGCAGTGTTTCGGAATGGACTGTCTTTTGGAAGGATGTGACATCCGTCACAGTATGTGTTATCGCGATTGATGGCGAAATGATATTGCTCGCTATATCACCCCGCTGCTGCTCTGGCTCTCCACCGTCTGTCTGCTCGAGTGTGAGAGTTCCGGTAAATGGAGCTGGTCGATCTGCAGGATCTGGCCAGATAAGTGCGGGGGATACCTTGAGTAAGGTGAAGGTGTTCTTCCAGCCGTGGCCGGTGTCGATCGTTGCCTTCCAGATAGCCTTGTCCTGGGCGTTGACCTGGATGATGGCCTGGTCCTGGATCAGGTTGAAGAATGGGGCGTTCGAGGTGGGGATACCTTCTACGCCTTGGGAGAGCATCAGTGCCCGCAACTGGTCTGAGGCCGGCTTGCTGACGAGCCATAGCGCATCCTGGGTCAGCCACCCGTCCGAGGGCCCGTCTGGCTGGTTCAGCTTGAACTTCTCGATGACTAGGGTGCGCAACCCGTCTGCCAGCTGCCGCTGGATCGTGTTCTTGGGCGCCTCCATCGCACGTTGCGGGTTGGCGCCGAGCTCCTGGGCGACACTCGCCTGGTCGGCCTGGACGATCATCTCGCCCAGTACGCCGGCATGCTGGTATTGCCCGGCCAAGACGAAGATCAGCGATGACCATAGCTCGCGGTAGCCACTGAGCCAGTCCAGCACGTGGGGCGGCAGCACCTGGAAATAGACGAGTGCTGAGGCAGCGCCATGAAGTTGGTAGTCGCGACCTTTGACGTATCTGAAGCGGTAGGGCTTCTCAATGCGGCCGTGCCAGGGGTGCCATGGCTTGCCGTCTTCGAAGACGACCTCGATGTCGACGGCGATCTTGCCCAAGTCGTGGAGGAGGGCGCCGTAGGCTACTGCTGCTGACCACGCTTCGGCCTGGGCTGCTTGTGACTCAGGCGGTGCGCCGATGGGGAGGAGGTAGTTCTGCCGGATCTTCAGTGCGTATGCGACGATCTCCAGCCCGTGGTCGAGCAGGCCCCCGGGATAGGCGTGGTGGTGGTTTTCCGAAGCGGGAAGTTGCTGGACCAGGTCAGCGTAGCGCCCGAGAGGATCCCGATAGAGTGAGGCGAACTGCTCGCGGGACAGCGACGTCCGCTGCCAGATGTTCTCGATGAGCTTCTGCCGGCGGGGGAGGGCCAGTAGGTCCTTGCCTGCAGACGGCATTGTAAAGCCTTGTTTGCAGGGGCCTGGAGGAGCGGAGGGTGGGGCTTTCTTCCTGAAAAATAGATCGAACATGGCATGCCCTTGGCGGTTCTTGGGCCTGCGTTGTCGATCAGTACGATCGGCCGAACAATGGTAAACCGCTATCACGGTTCAGGAGGTTGGACTGGCCGGAGGCCAGCTTTGTGCGGCCGAAGGCAACCTCATACGCTGAGTTTGCGGTTTACCGTGGAAGGTTGGTGGCGTAGCGGACAGCATTGTGGGGCAGTATCAACCCATCCTTTGGAGCCGTACATCATGACCGAAACAACTTCCAACCCGGATAATCCACAGATCCGGCTGGTGCCACTCACGACAAATGAGTGGGAAGTCGTCGACTACTATCGAAAAATGTCCGACGACCGCAAGGAGGCTTTTCTGCGTTTCGGCTATGCGATGGCCGCAGCCAGTGGTGGGTTTGATTGCCAAAGGTCGACTCTGGAGGATAGCGATCTTGACCAGGAGCAAGAGGATCTTGAAACCCTGAAGGACCTGAGGCAACTCCCGGTGGATGAGAGAAAGTCTGCTATCCAGGCTCTCAGGGATCTATTGGCAAAAGCTGAGCAAGAGTTCGTTTAGTCTGTAACGAGTAAAGTGACTGCGCTTTCTGCTTGCCTCCCTTTCGTAGCGTGTCATCCCGAAGCGAAAGCGGAGGCCCTTTCTGGTAGGGCTTTTACCCTTAAAGCTCCCTTCCATTCCCTCCTTTGCTCCAGCCCATTTCCGCTCCTAAACCCTTGAATGATGTGACAGATTGCTCAGATCTCGGCTGGGCCTAGCACGATAAAGCTGTTGCAGGCTAGTGAGTTGGGGCGTATAAGTGATGTCATAACGCAATCCCTCTGCGGTATTCTAGGGTTTCTCATGACTATCACCTCGAACGCAGCTCGCTTCGGTGCCACCGTTGGTGGTGCAGTCAATTGGGTCCTCCGTACCGAGTCGCGCCTTTGGAGTAGCTTGGCGCGCATGAGACTTCCTGTTCATGTCGTCTTATTCCTGAAATGGTCTGTTCGAGCTTTGTTAGCGCTGAGCCTGGCGTCAGTTTCTTTGATGGCACTGGGAGTTGTGGCTGCAGCTCTCGTTGCAAGCTTTTTCATTTCGAACGCTGGCGGTAGCGTATCCCGTGATCCTGACGCCCCTCATGGCCGGGATGTTTACGGTTTTCCCCTCGATATGCTGGGTGATAGAGCGGACTGATTTAGCTATCTTCAGTCCGCTAAATCCGCTGCTTATCAGCCACCACCTGCTGTCTTCTTCACTGCCCCTTGAGCCATTCGGCCGCCCTCAGAAGATGCGTCAGCAGCGCCTTTGGTCGCTTTGCTGAGACCATCAACTACACCACCTACTTTGAAGCCCGTCCAAGACATAGCTGTGACCCAAAAGGCTGGCAAAATCAGGAACATTGCCCCCATCACGTAGTTCAGCAACATGTCTCCCTGCATATTGCTCAGGCCGATGATGGGGTCGAAGTTCGCGTGGGGCGCGGTGTTATTCACTTTGTAGATCCCGGTGCCATACAGCGCATCCATGATGGTGCTGTCGACCCACCTCGCCAATTGCAGCCAGAAGTCCACGAAGATCAGTGCGAACTGGGCAAACGTGAGCGTCATGGCCACCTTGAGGTCATAGGTCCCCAGTACCAGTACGATGGGGATGCAGATGATGAAGGCCATCTTCAGAAAGGCCATCACCATCGGCGCGGCCTGCCGGACGCTGTCCATGGCCGGGAAGTACGCGAGCGAGCCCACTGCCTGTCCCAGGCCGGCTGTGACCCTGGCGGCATCGTTGTACAGCGAGCTGCCGATCTGGCCACCGTAGTCCCCGTAGACCTGCCCCTGTGTCAACGTCTGCTTCTTCGGCGACACCAAGTCCCGAATCACTGAGTCATTCACCTCGTCCTGTGACATGAAGCTTGCCCACTTGGCCAGCTTGGTCAGGGTGTCCGGTTCAACCTGTGCCAGCAGTCGTGCCTTAAGGCCCTTAGAGCCGTCCGACCACCACTGGGTGCAGGTAGGGTAGCCACCTCCGCCGGTGGTCTGTGCCAGGCCCGCGTCCCGGGTAGCATCGTAGGGCCATGCCGTACGCGGGGTATGGGAGCGGAAGCCCGAGCTGCCATCGCTGTAGTAGCCGCTGGTGTTGAGGAAGTACTTCGAGCCGATCCAGCTGACGTCCAGATACTGCTTGTCGGTCAGGGTGGGCTGGGTCATGAACAGCTTGGCGCGAGCCCGGGCGTAGCAGTCGTTGGTGAAGTCGGCGACCTCCTGGGCGAGGAGGGGATTGTCGATCCGCTCGGCGTTCACCTCCATACGCAGCTGCTGCAGATCCTGACCACAGGGAATGCTGGCCACAGCGCCGGCCGCCATGCCCTTCGACAGGGCGTGGACCACCATCCACCAGACCGGCACCTGGGCGCTCTTGCCGTTGAGGGTGCTGAACGACGTTCCCCAGCCCGTTCCGTCCGGCTTGGGCACGTCGACCTGGCATTGCTTGGAGCGGGTCTGGTCGTACTGGATGGTCGAGAAGCTGACGTTCGCATTCGGGAGCGGCATCAGGCCGAGCATGATGACGACCAGGGCCACGAAGAACCGGTTCTCGATGCGCGCTAGGCTCAAAGCACCCTTGTTGCCTTCGTCCTGGCCCTCGCCGCGGGCGCGCAGCCACTCCTGGATGATGATGGCGGCGAACGGCGCGGCAAACAGTCCGGTCCCACCGATCATCTCCCAGATGCCGCTGTTGATGATCCAGCCCACGAGGGTCAGGTAGTACTCGAGGTAGTCGTTGGTATAGAGCTGCATGGCAATCTCCTACAGCACGCCGGCGTTGCGCAGTTCAAAGAGGCCGATGACCACCAGGGCGAGCCCCTCACAGCGATAGATACGGCCGCGCTCATCGGTCATGGCTATCAGCCGACGCCTGACCGGCCACCAGCAGCAGATCAAGCCGGTGTATAGGCACAGCCGCCACGCCAGGAAGTGGCCATGGTGCTCAGCCTGCCACTGGCGGTAGCTCTGCAGGTCGCCGAAGCCCCAGGCCGTCACAAGCACGAAGCCCAGGGCGATCGCTACCGCCAGCAGGAAGGGCCATAGCAACGACCAGGTCAGACGAAGGCCGCGCCGGCCGATCCTGAGTCCGGTCCAAACGCGCTGAGTCCACGAGGATTTCGTCATGGTCATTCGCCTTTCTTCGCCGGGTTCTCGGTGCGATCAAGCCGGTTCGGCAGCGGATCGCCCTGGAAGATGCCTTTGGAGGCGTCCTTGCGGATCGAGGCGCGCTGCAGGATGGTGGTCGGCGAGTTGCCGGCTAGCTCCCGGCGCATGTCCAGCTCGGTCTTGAGGTTCTGTATCTCGACCTGCAGGTTGGCGGCGTTCTGGTCGACCTGCGTCTGGGCAACCTGGTTGGCGGCGACGTTGGGCTCCTGGCGGCCAGCAGCCAGAGTACGGACCAGCGACAGCGCCTTCTCGATCACATCGGCTAGGGAGACCTCGGACACGAGCCGCTTGGCCAGCACGTCCTGGTCCTGCTCGGTACGCAGCGATTCGATGATGCCGCGGGTGATCGGGATGGAGTTGCTGCCGGCCGCGGCCAGGTTCTCGGCCGTCATCGGCTGGGTGCCGGCGATCAGCGCATTCACCGCCTTGAGCTTGGTGTCGTAGGTCTCCTGAATAAGTGGGGTTAGCCCCACCCCGGCCTGGGTCACGGTCTTCTGGCAGTTGTCGCAGGTCTGCTGCTGTTGCTCGCCCAGCACCCGGGTGGCGAAGGTCGCAGCCTCCTGCGGCGACGACCAGGTGCTGCAAACGAGGCCACCGTTGCAGCTGCTGGCCGGGATCGAGCCGGTGGCGGTGGGCGCGCGGCCGCTCAGCAAGTTGTAACCGGCCTTGGTAACGTCGCTGACCACCTTGATGGGCTGCTGGCCACTGCCACCAGCCTTGCTTCCGCCGACCCAGGTTACGCCCTCATTCCCGCTCTTCTGCTCGACCTGGTTGATCGCGGCGACGGCATCGGTGGTGCCGGCAGCGGCCGACTTCATTGCCTCCCCCTCAGCGAGCTTGTTCCAGCCGACCTGGCCGCCGGCGACATCGAGCATCTTGTCGGCGATCGCGCGGCAGGTGCCCTTCGAGCGATCGAAGTCCAGGCGCGCCTGGCCAATGCCGTTGGTGATGAGGTTGTACAGGCCTGGGTTGGCGCGCTGCAGGATCAGGCCGGGTAGGGAGGCAACTGCGCCGGTGGCATTCTGCAGCACCGAGCTCATGATGGTCTGGAAGCCCTGAGTGGCCCCGTTGAGCTGGTTCTGCAGGGTATTGGTGAGGCTCATGTTTCCGCAGATCAGGTTGGTGTTCCAGCCACCGCCAATCTGGATGCTGTCCATGTTGCCGACGCTGCCCATCGACACGGCATTGCCGCCGCCGATGCTGTAGAGCACGTCGTCACCGATGACGCTGCCCTGGGACTGCACACGGTAGGGCTCAGCCGCCTGGACAGCGCTGCCGAGGAGAAGGCCGGTCAGGCAAGTGCTGGCCAGCAGGGTGAGGCGAGTGGTGCTCATGATCGACGGCTCCCTGATCATTGAAAGTCGGTGCTGCCCAGGAAGACTTGGCCTTCACGCTTGCAGCAGCTGTAGGGGCGCCACAGCGCCCAGGCATAGGCGCCCACGGCGTCTTGGACGTGAGGGCCCGGGTTGGGAAAGGCAGCGCAGCTCTGGCTCAGCGTGGGCGTGAGCTCCTGCCACTTGCCGGTGGTGGCATCGCCCTCGAGCAGTTCGCCAGCGGGCCAGTAGCCGTCTTCTGGCTGAGCCAGCAGCGACTGGTAGACGTGAATCTGGCCAGAGCGCGTAACCACGTCGCCGGCGCGCTGGGCCAGGACCGCCGCGGCCTTGTAGTCGTCGGGCTGATGCAGGAAGCCGCTGCGCGGATAGACGTTGCCCCAGAGGTTCCCCGACAGGGTGCTGCCCACTTCACGCTTACCCGGGGTAAGGGCCTCCGGATAGACGGCCTCAGGGATGCCGTACCGCCAAGCCAGGTAGTCGTAGTTGCTCAGCAGGTAGGGCATATAGGCGGTGGCTGCGCCCTTGCAGACGTAGCCTGAGCCGCTGGCAAACTGGCTGAAGGCGTAGCCGCCCGGGTGGCCGATGACATCGGTGTTCTTGAAGCGCGCGCTGATCGTGGTGTTGGCCTGGGTCGCGCTGTCGCCCGGGTCATTGCCGCCGGCGGCGACACTGCTGACGGGGCTGAAAGAGGCCATCTCAGTCCACGGGTTCTCGCCGGTATTGGCGTAGCTGGACACCACGGCATCGGGCACGAAGTGCCGTACCTTAGCCGAGGTCTTCACCTTGCAGCCGTAGGGGGTGCAGAACAGCCAGTAGCAGATGCCGACCACCTTGTATTCGAGGCAGTCGGGCGAGAGCGAGGACGACACAATGGTGGCGGTGGTGACCGCTGCGGTGGCTTGCAGGCTGGTGGCCAGCGGGATCGCCAGGGTAAGGCGCCTAAGACGTTGCAGCTGCCGACTCATCGTCCGGTACTCCGGTAGCGCTCGATGCTGGCCACGGCGGCCGCCACGTCGGGCTGGCCATAGACCACATACTGGCGATCCACCACGACTGCCGGCAGCTTGGCCACACCCAGGCTCCAGGCATCGGCCACGTCCTGGTGCGCCCTGGCAAGCTCCCGCCCCAGCTGCTGCGCGGAGGCCGAACGCATCCGCTGCTGCATGATGGCTACGGCTCGGCGCGGATCCGCCGGCAGGCCTTCGGAGAGCTGCTGCTCAAGACGTTCCGGGGCATCCAAGAGCACAACCCGGGCGCCGGCGCTGTTGATAAGGGGATGAGCAGCGTCGGAGATGGCCAGCACATCCGCTGTGGCGAAGGGGACGCAGGCGGTGGCCAGGACAAAGCCCAGCAGGCGGGCTTTCAAGCCTGCTGAGAAGGTAGGGGGGGAAATGGACATGCGCGGTACCAGGCAGAGAAGTGGCTGGTACAGGAAACGCGATCATGTGGGCTGGGTCAGCGGGAAACCATATCTACGCCGCTGGAGGTTGAGATACCTACATCCGGATGGAGGGAGCCTGCTGTGGGTTTCCGAAGCAAATGCAACTGTCCGCGGGATTTTCCGTGAACAGTTCGGGATGGCTTTAATGGCGTCGGTAAAGCTTGAGGGCTGCTATCGACCCATTGCAGACCTTCGCGTGGGGCGGCAGTTGGCCAAAAGCGGACGTCGAAAAGCGACCGCTAGCGATCCTTCACAGCCATTCAAATGCCAGCGACGAACGTTGGTAAGCTGCCCACCGCTGCCCGAAGCCAGATAGCTGCGCTGCAGCAGTACGTGCGAGAGGTGTGCTTATCACCGGCGTCTAAGGCTAAAAAAAATCCCGCTCCGTGGAGCAACGGGCGGGCAAGAGCATTCGCTAGGTAGCTATGCGGGCTACCGAATGAAGTTATCACACGGTTATAAAACGCTTTCGTGGATGTAAATAGAAATTCACGGCGGATTGGTTTCGCGGGATCTAAAGTAAATTAGCCCGGATTGTTCGTCGCCAGGGCCATATCTATTCACATGGCGATCGCAGTTCGCGACCTCGATCGCGACCTTGCCGACGTGGTTGCCGCTCTTGAGCCGCTGATAAGCTGCCTGGTAGTCCGCGAACGGGAAGGTCTGATCGAGGACCGGATGCATCTCGTGCAGAGCCATGGCCCGCAGCAGTGCTTCGAAGTTCGCCCTCGGTCCAATCGCTGTTCCCGCCACGTGAAGGCTGCGCGAGAGAATATCGATCGGCGGAAGGCCGCCGCCGAAGCCGCTGGTGAAGCCGACCAGCGTGATGTCGCCGCCCTTGCGGGTTGCCGCCGCCGACTTCGCGATCGTCTTATCGCCTGCGATGTCGATGGTCTTGTCGACCCCTCGGCCGTCGGTGAGGGCGAGGATTTCCTTATCCCAGTCGGGATGGGTCCGGTAGTTGACCACCGCCGCGGCTCCCAGCGCCTCGAGACGTTCCGCCTTCTCATCGGACGATGTGATCGCGAGGACTTTCGCGCCGAACATCGTCGCCCCTTGGAGCGAGAAGAGCGCAACGCCCCCTGTGCCCTGAACCAGCACCGTCTCACCCGCTTATAGGGGTGACGACAGGTTGAGCCCGGTCCAGGCAGTAACAGCAGCGCACGATAGAGATGCTGCTTCGGCGTAGGACATGTAGTCCGGCATGTGAACGATAGCGTTCTCGTGGACTATGATCTGCTCGGCCAGCCAACCATCGGTGGTGATGCCGAGGCTGTGGAGCTGACACTCCGGACGCGGGGGGGCCGTCGATCCAGTGCGGGTGGCATGAGGCACTGACGCGATCGCCCACCTTCGTGCGCGTCACGGCTTCACCGATCGTGACGACCTCGCCCGCTCCATCCGACCATGTAGCCACCAAATGCGATAGAGGTAGCGCCGTCGCGGAGGCGGTTAACGGTGACGATGCCAGCGTGGTTGCCGCAGGCTAATCTAATGGCGTTGCGCAGGTTGCCTGTGTAGGCCGAGGCGGTCAGGCGAAGTTCTGAGGAAGCCTTCGCAAGAGTAAAGCTGCTGGTCAACCAGCCTACGTATGGCAGCCCGATGGTAGGCGAGGCTACCCTCAGAGAGTTTGTTTAGAGCTGCCCCGCGTAGCAATCTCAGACCATAGCCTGATGCTTGGGCACCTCCAGCTACATAGCACGTCTTCTCGCACGGAGAAGGAAAAGAATGCGCGGGTACAGACCGTTGGAGGCGATTGGATCGGTAGCAGTTGTCGCTGCTCCTGAATGACTCTAAGCGGTTCCAATGCCGGCATGACGAAGCACACAGTTTTGTTGCTCCTATCGTCATATTGCCATCAAAAATATACATACGTGTGAAAATGTATGTAAGATGCCGGCGCTTTGGCGTTTGGTGAGCGCCTTGGTTTAACGCAAGGGCCCCAAGGGTGTAACAAAATCAACGCGCATTGCTCGTTCGAGAGTGCGACTGGGTAGAAACATGTCCGACCAATCCCTACCTCGTACATCGGTTGCCGCTGGTAACCGCCTGGTGATCTGCGAGCATTGTGATTCGGTTCATCGCTTAGGACCCCTTGTCTCGGGCGAGCGGGCGCATTGCCTGCGCTGCGGCGCCTTGCTCTATCGCGCCAGCCGCCTGGATATCCAAGGGCTACTGGCCCTGGCGATCGCCGCCGCGGTGCTGTTCGTGATCGCCAACGTGAGCCCCATCCTGCAACTGAAACTGAGTGGTCTGCACAGCGAGTCAACCCTGTTGGGTTCTGTAATGGCTATGAGGGGCGGCTTCTCTGAGATCATGGGGCTAGTAGTGGCCATGACCTTGTTTGTAGTGCCGTTGCTGCAGATTGTTTTGCTTCTATGGGTACTCAGCTTCGCCCAAGCCGGCCATCGTGCACCCGGTTTCGCTAAGGCCATGGTCACCCTGCATTACCTGCGGCCCTGGAGCATGATCGAGGTTTTCGTGCTTGGCACTCTGGTTGCGATGATCAAGCTGATTGGCTTGGTGCATGTGGTGATAGGGGCTGGACTGTTCGGAATGGTGGGGCTGATGGTGGTCCTGCTGATCATCGCTAAGCGCGACCTGCATCCGCTGTGGGACGCCGTCGGGGAGCGCGATTCATGAGCGCACTCCGCCTCCCCCCGCGTGCCGATAAACTTCGCCTCTGCCTGTGCCATGTCTGTGGAAGACTTTGCCCGGCGCCACGCCATCACGAGGCCGGTTGCCCCCGCTGCGGCTCGGCGCTGCACGGACGTAAGCCCAACGCCTATGCCAAGACTTGGGCTTACCTGATAGCTGCCTTAATTCTCTATATTCCGGCCAACGTTTTACCGGTGATGTTCACCGGTGTGCTTGGAAAAGGCGCGGAAAGTACCATTCTTGAAGGGGTGGTTGAATTCTGGGAGGGCGGCTCCTGGGGCGTCGCCCTGGTCATCTTCATCGCCAGCGTGGCGGTGCCTTCCATCAAGTTTCTGGTGCTCGGCACCCTGCTGGTGACTTGCCAACGCCGCAGTGACTGGGCGATGGCTCAGCGCGCCCGGCTCTATCGCTTCGTTGAGCTGATCGGCTACTGGTCGATGCTCGACGTGATCGTGGTGGCCCTGGTCTCAGCGCTGGTGCACTTCGGTGCCCTGAGTTCGGCGGCGCCGCGCCTGGGTATTGTGTTCTTTGGTTTTGTGGTGGTGCTGACGATGCTCGCCGCGATGAGTTTCGATCCCCGCTTGATCTGGGATGCAGAGGTGAACGATGACGGACAGGCATGAACCCGACGCCCTGGCGCCTACCCCCGAGGTACGCCGCAGTCGCTGGAGCGTATCGCT
This sequence comes from Pseudomonas sp. JUb52, assembly GCF_004341115.1. NCBI lineage: Bacteria > Pseudomonadati > Pseudomonadota > Gammaproteobacteria > Pseudomonadales > Pseudomonadaceae > Pseudomonas > Pseudomonas sp. JUb52. The sequence goes on along the minus strand of NZ_SLYS01000012.1, from coordinate 50,857 downwards.
GATCTGGCTGGTGCCTATCGTGGCGGCCCTGATCGGGCTGTCCATGGTGATCCACAGCTGGGCCTCGCGCGGGCCTACCATCACGGCGACCTTTCTCACCGCCGAAAGCCTGGAAGCCGGCAAGACCCAGGTCAAGTACAAGAACGTGGTCATCGGCACCGTCAGCGACATCCAGCTGGCCTCGGATCGTGATCGAGTGACCGCCACTATCGAGCTGGAGAAGTCTGCCGAGGGCTTCGCTACCAAGGGCGCGCGCTTCTGGGTGGTGCGTCCGCGCTTCGGCGTCAACGGCGTTTCGGGGGTCGATACCCTGCTGTCGGGTGCCTTTATCGGCGCTGACATCGGTGACTCTACCGATCCTAAGCGCGACTTTCAGGGCCTGGAGCAACCACCGGCACTGATCCACGGCACTTCGGGCAAGAGGTTCATTATAACTGCCGATGATCTAGGCTCACTGGATGTAGGCTCACCAGTCTATTACCGGCGCATCCAGGTCGGCCGGGTGGTGTCCTTCCACCTCAATCCGGATGGCAAGGACGTCAGCGCTCAGGTCTTCATCGATTCGCCCTACGACCGCTTCGTTACCACCAATACCCGTTTCTGGAACGCCAGCGGCGTCGATGTAGCCCTAAGCGCGAGTGGTCTCACCCTCAAAACCCAGTCGCTGGCCACGGTTGCCGCCGGAGGCATCGCCTTCGTCACCCCCGAATGGCCGAAGGATCCGCAGGAGGCCGACGAAGACCAGAGTTTCACCCTGTTCGACGACCAGACCAGCGCCCTGGCGCCGCCGGATGGCGAGCCCTTCTATGTGCGGATGAGATTCCAGCAGTCGCTGCGCGGGCTTGCGACCGGCGCACCGGTGGAATTCCTGGGCATGAACGTCGGCCGGGTGGTGTCCCTGACCCCTGACTACGAGGACGCCCAGGATCGCTTCTCGCTGATCGTCGGCGCGGTCATCTATCCCCAGCGGCTGGGCGACGTCGGCAAGCGCATCGAGACCAAGGACCGCGACGGCAAGCTGTTCGCCGGCTGGGTGGCCCGGGGTCTGCGCGCCCAGGCCCGCACCGGCAACCTGCTGACCGGCCAGCTCTACATTTCCGTCGACTTCGTGCCCAATGCGCCCAAGGTGGCCTTCGATCCCCAGGCCAAGCCGTTGTCGATCCCTACCGTCACCGGCAGCTTCGATCGCCTGCAGGAGCAGATGGCCGGCATCGTCAACAAGATCGACAAGATCCCCTTCGATTCCATCGGCAAGAATCTCGACACCAGCCTGGCGCAGCTCAGCGGCACCCTCAAACAGCTCAACGCCGGGGTCCTGCCGCAGCTGACCACCACCCTGATGGGCGTGCAGCAACTTACCGGCAGCGCCAGCCAGAGCCTGGGCGCGGATTCCCCGGTGCAGCAGAATCTGACCCAGACCCTGGAAGAGATGCAGCGCATGGCACGCTCCCTGCGCGTGTTCGGCGACTACCTCGGCCGCCATCCGGAATCCCTGATCCGCGGTCTGGTGACCGATCCGCCGCCCAAGTTCGAACCGGGCTCCCGCGATCCCGCCAAAGGAAAACTGCAATGAAGCGCCTGACCTGTCTGGCTTTGCCTCTGCTGCTGGCCGCCTGTTCGTCCAAGGCGCCGCTCAACTACCACACCCTGACCAGCGCCGCGGAGCCCGCCAGCCAGGCGCGCGCGGCGGACTTCCGCTTCGCCCTGCAAGGCGTCTCGGTGCCGCCCCAGGTGGATCAGCCGCAGCTGGTGGTGCGCCAGGGCGACGGCATCGCCCTGCTGGAAAACGAACGCTGGATCGCGCCCCTGGCCGACGAGGTGCGCAGCGCCCTGTCCGCCGACCTGTCCCGCGACCTCGGCACCCTGGACCTGGGCGATGCCCCGCGCGGCAGTGGCGCCCCGGTGCTGCGCATCAAGGTGGATCTGCAGCGCTTCGATTCGCAGCCCGGGCGCAGCGTCCAGCAGGACTCGCTCTGGACCCTGCGCCTGGCCGAACCGGGCGGCGAGCGGGTGCTCACCTGTGGCAGCCGGATCAGCCAGCCCGCCGGCGGCTCCTATGCCGAGGTCGTGGCGGCGCATCGCCAGGCCCTGGCGACCCTGGCCAGGCGCATCGAACCGGTGGCGCGCGCCTTCGTAAACGAGAGCGTTACGAAGTGCCTGGTAGGGGAGCCATAACTCTATCAGCTGTGTACCGCCGCCGCTTTGCTATGCGTCGACATCCATGACAACGCGATACGTTGCTTCTAGCAACGGCCGGGTAGGCTTGTAGCCGGCCCCTATCAGCCTCATACGATTGCGCAAGCTACGCAGTAAAAGAGGCCAGAGCTCCCCGCTACGTGGACAAGCTGACTACCTGGGCTCTATTGACGTCTACCGCTTTGCGCCGCCTGAAAGCTACCATAAAACATAAATTTCAACCGTGAGGCATTTGTAGTAGCGACACCGATCCGTCAGCCATCGCTTCTAGCCTCAAGAAATTCTCAAGCGGGCCTGCTGCTCCTTCCTCGCCAAAATAACGATGAATGGTCACAAAGAGCATAAGAAAAAGCACATGCTGGTCTTGACTAGAATCAATATTCTAATTCTACTATTGGCGTTAGTTCCTTGCTCGATTGGTATCGAGATTATGGGTCGCGTTTTTTAAAAAATGCAGGTGAGTTCAGGGGCGTCGTTACACAGCTAAGACAAAACCTTTACAAACGACTAAATATGCTTTGTCAATAACTAACAGAAGAGAAGGAAGAGCACGATGAAGATACATTCAAAATTGTTGGTTTCTGGTTTGACTTGCTTCACGGTGGCTTTCACCACTCAAGCCCTCGCCGAAAATAGTACCAAGCCAATATTTACTATCGGTGGCACCGGTAGCTATAACGAGTATCGCTTTGACGGTAGAGGTTTAAACGAGGACGATAAGTCTTACCTCGGCGAAGGCGGCTTGTTCGCCGAATTCGGAAACAAGGTGACGGGTGCTGGGGGACTGATATATCAAGCAGCACTTTCGGCTAAGTATGGAGAAAAAGACGATAACGAGGTAAAAGAAGCTCAAGCTGATTTGGATATCGGCTATCGCTTCGCTATGGATTCGATCAATTACGTGGATGCAACTATCGGCGGTGGCTATATTTGGAATCGATATGAACCCCAAGCCGACGACCTGAATATTAAGCTTACTAATAAAGCTCCGTTTGCCAAGGCAGCCGTCGGATACAACCATAAGTTTAATGACGCCACTATGCGGATCGAGCTTGGTGCGAGGCACACGATCAATGGTAGCGCTAAACTGAAGGCTGATGATTTCGATAGCGACGATGTGGATCTGAAGGATCGCACGAACCCTTACGCTGAAATTGGTTTTCTAATGAACCAAAACGGGCAGTTGCCAGTTTATGCTGGTGCGTACTACACCTACACCGAATATAAGCTGGACAGTGATAGCGAGCTGTCTTCAGATACCAAGCTCAAGCGGGATGAATATGGTCTAAAGTTAGGATTGGCGTTCTAATAGTTAGTGATGCGGCTATGTAATAGATGAGCATAGCCGCTTCCAGCACTTTAGCTACACTGCTAGACGTCAAATCGATTTGAGAACTCTAGAGGTTAGCCAACACGATACCGCATATGCGCGATACTGCTTTTCAAAACAGGTAGGTGTTGTGTTAGCGAAGCAATTGCATCGACCTAATCAAACTGTTTCCTCAGGAAGTGCCGGTTGTCGCGCTTGTAAAAGTGCTTTGTATTTTAATTATATACCCAGCGGGCCGTCCCTTAAAATTAGCTTTGACAGTAAAGGCACTATGCCTAGCATATATAATACAAGCTTGGTATCTATAAGCATATCGGCCGATATTTACTGCGCAGTAGAGTACAAAGTCTTATGTGCTGTGGGGAATTAGTAAAATAGCCAACTAATAGATGGGGTAAATATTAAGATTGCTTTTATATGGCGATAGCAACTTGTTTATGCAAGCTTGAAATATAGTTATGAATCCGTATCCAGTTCACTCAGCGGCCATCGTTGATTTACTGCCTTATTCGGACTCTGGTAAGGCGTAATACTGAAGGTGTTCTTTTGATATTTGGCTTCCGCTATTCTCGCGAAAATTTACGTACAATGAATATCTCTTTAAAAAGTAGTCGGATGTCACTTGTTTTGGTTGTTAACTTTTGCGTTTTTATGAGTAGGCCGGGATTTGCTTTTTCAGATACCGTTTGGCTAAAAAACGGAGATCGGCTCAGCGGCACTATAAAGCTATTAGATATAAACAAACTATTGCTAGAAACAGACTATGGCGGTTCCGTCTTAATTGACTGGGACAAGGTGGCCACGCTTCAAACAGACCGAAAGATGTTGGTTGAGAAAGGAGCGTATGGCGCTGACCTCGAAGTGGAACGTATCAGGCCAGCCGAGAAAGGAAAAGTTAAAATAGAAACAGAGGCTGAAGGTATTCAAATCGTTAATTTAATAAGTGTTAATCGGATAATTTCACCACGTCCATTTTTGAGAGATTTTTCCTGGAAGGGAAACATTGATGCTGCTTTAGATTACAAGAGTAGTAAATCAAATACAGCTGACTACAATGTAGATTTAAAGATGCAGGCTCGCCATAATCTGTGGCGCCACAATATTCAGGGAACTTATAACAAAGAGAAGACTGAAGATGCTGTTGCTACAGACAATTGGTCTATCCAGTACGCGGCGGACCGTTTCTTCAACGAAAAATTCTTTTGGCAAGGTCGCTTGGAATACACGGATGATAATATCCAAGATATTTCTCGCCAACGAACCTTAGGTACAGGGCCTGGCTTCCAGTTTTGGGATAGTGAGCTAGGGGCCTTTTCGCTTGCAGCTCTGCTGAACCGTGCAGATTATGAGTTCAGGAGCGGAAGCGAGACTAACTTTTATTCGGCATCCTTTAAGTGGGATTACAGTCGATATTTTTATGGCCAGACTGTCCAGATGTTCGCGGCGGGAGAGTTTGCACGTCCTTTAGACAACACCGCCGTATTTGGCTTAGATGCAGAAGCAGGGCTACGATATAAGATCACGAACTGGGCATCGGTAAATGTCAAGGCGTCCAAGCAGCTAATCAGTGGTGCAGAGGGTAATTTTGACGAAACTAAATATACTTTTGGATTTGGCGTCTCATGGTAGAGATCCACATTTAACAAGTTGTGAGGGATTCGCTATCAGCAGTGGGTAGAGAGCATGTCTCAATTATAGCTGGTTGCTATGTGAAGCGAAAATTTACCGGAGATTTGAATGATGCCCCACAATAAGGGTGGTGACAGGGACGGAGAGTGCGAGAATCCGACGGACACTGTGATTTCTATGGTTTTGGTTGTTATCAGTGTTCTCTCACTCACCATTATAATCACGGTTTCCATATGTTTGATACTGATTTGAAATACACCTACTGTGTTTATTAGATCCACGCGCCAAACTTGTTTCATAGGTGACGACGTTTTGGAGCTGAATTTAGGACGGAGCCGTTCGCTAAATGCTTTCGGCGCTTCATTGAAAATGATTCTTTTGGGTGCTAGCGTGACGTAAGTCTGCTTTTCCAAACCCAAACCAGCGAGTAGGACCGAACGCCATTTAAGCTTAATCAGGCAGAATAGAGATAGTGCCTTCGAATCCTCGATTCAAACCTATATCCGGATGCAGACTTTTTACCTGGCTCTCCGTTTTAAAAGCATACGTGAAATGTAGAAAACGCCACACCCTTAGCTTTTGCCAATTTACTGGAGAGTGTCGTATGCATACGGCCATCCGCACTTCATGGGTAAGGAGCCAGTTCTAACGCGAAAATGAATGGGGTGTACGATGGAAAACAAAAGATCAATTCCGCCATTACGATATCTGCTACATACTCTAAAAGACGAAGTCCCGCCGGAAGCCGTAACGATCATGATAGGACTGGGCCTTATCATTTTCGTCTTTCTCTTAGCTTCAGTAATGAGCTGTGAGACTCTCTGCTATTATGGTCAGATAGATCATTTAGCTATAGAAAATTATAACTATCTCCGATCAATCCACAGGATTGATTGTTTGAAGATCGTATCTACATGTTGTTAGCACACGTGCCTCAGTTTTTAGTATTTAGAGCAGCACGGTTAACGTCTATCTGACTCAAGATAATGAAGATAGCTCGAAAGTGCTCTAGGTATTTCCCGCAAAAGCATTGTATCGCTGAATGCGAGTTCTTTTTGATCAACACATAACGGTCCTGCCGGCAAGGCTATAAGCATCTGCGCGTAAACCTCTATTTCTTTATCTGAAAATTTTGGCTGGCGAATACCTATTATTTTTTTGAAAAATTTTAAAACCTGTGAGTGAATATTCTTTTCCGAGGCCGAGTCAAACTGATTTTCGCGAATCAGCACCAGAAGATCAGGGTTGCACGATATGTAACGAAGAGCGGGCATGATTGCTTCTTCTATTACTTCATTTGGTGCGCAATCCTTCCAAAAAACATCTGGTATTTTATCTCGCTCTAAATAAAAATCAATAATAAAGCGGGTGTGTTTTGACGTTAACTCGCTAAGCAAATCTTTTTTATATTTAAAGAAATGGTATAGAGAACCAATAGATGTGTCTGCTTCGGACGCTAAATCTTGCATTGTAAAATTTGACGATTTTAGTTTTTCCATAAGTACTACCGCAGCGGTGAGGATCTTTTGGTACCTGATATGACCTCTTGCTTGCTGCGGAATACGTGGGCTTTTCATGCTTTTCTCGATAGACTTATTGCTATGTGAAGCATTATCATTCATGGATCAAAAAATTGCAAACGACCTTAACGATATATGCTGCCTCGTGGCATTGCTGGTTGTCTTTAGCTACTCGTAATATGGTTGAGCGATTTTTTTAAGAATGCCGTTGGCTGTGCATCTTATTGATCCTAGTTTGTGAGTAAAGAATGCCGACTGATAACTTAAGTTTTAAGATTAAGGCGTAAGTGATTTGATAGGGGCGTGCTATTGCATGGTATAGTGGCTATGCTTATACCTACGATCTTCGGTTCTTTCATATAAAAGACGTTTCGCAATGTCAGATGGTGTCAGTTCTGATGACATTTTGACATGTTCTTTCTCCTGTTAAGCGGCCCCGGACTAAGCCTCGATCTTATGGCAGAGTCTAATTATGGACGGGGATTGCGTGCCTTTGATAGGCCGAGAACCATTTTGGTCCGACGGGCTTACGGACGCGCCATGAGGTCCGTAAGACTCAAGGAATAGCGGAGCACTTTGTGCGCTTCCGGTCATTATTGGTTTGAGCGGTGAGTGGGCGGATAACGAAGCGATAGGAAGCTGACAGTTGTCCCTCACTGTTGTCACTGGATTGGTCGGATCGATTTCGGCATTGACCAAAGCCGATTGATCATGTTCTCGGTAGATCCGCTGTGTACCATATATAGGGCCGATCTGCTGAGACCTCCGAGGTTCTGCACCATAGGAATAACACGACAAAGCTCACTAGATAGTTTGGCCTCCTCGCCCGCGTTGGGCCGATACCCTCCCATCCACTAAGGTCCAATGAACGGCCCTCTGGCCGTGGATAGAAGAATCCGGCTCAGATACAGGTCAGGGACGGGTCAGGCTATTACAGTCCTTATCTGGCCAAGCGCTGATACTTATAAGCGCTACAGAAAGTTAAATCAGCGGAGCCAAGGTTTTTGAGCGTTCAGTCAAGGCGCTGAAATTAGTCCCGATGAGCAAGATACTATAGAGGGGTTGCAGCGGATCTGCGGCCATGCCTAGCGTCTGCTGCAGACCGATGGCAACGAAGGCTTGCTCAGCAGTCAGAAGGCGCAGCAAGAAAGCGCCGAGCGTAAAGCGGATGATATCGGCAGTACCTAGCCAACGTTTCTGGATGAGTGGCGCTGGCGAATGTGTTCGATTCCCCAAGCAGTGATCAATAGCACGACTGCCGCTGCTAGTGCCCGACCGATCCATGGCTGGTCAAACCGCCACAGAACTCCTCCTGACGCTAACACCGCCCCTATTGCGGCCAAGCCGAGAGCGACGATGGCGAAGGTGAGAAAGTCGAGGGGTTCGAGCACTTTGATTCGCTCGCTGACTGGTAGTCCGAGTACTGCTACAGCCGCTGGCGTATACATAGCCAGCCCGGCGGCGAAAATGTATAGGCAGTGCGACTGACCGAGATCTAGTAGCGCCGAGGATAGTTGCCAGGCGATTGGCGTTGCCAACTGAGTAATACCCAAGCCCAGGATGAGCCCTTTAATCAGGCTCGCCTTTAGAAAGGCTTGCAGCATATAGAAAATTCCTAGGGTACTGCAGACCACACCTGCAAGCCCGGAGAGTGCGCAAACAGTGACGCCATGGCGAACGTGACGACGAATGCGTGCGCAATCATTGCTAGAAGGTAAACGGCGAGTCCTAACTTTGCGAATCGGCGCAATCCGTACTGCTGACGCACCTTGAACATAATAAGATTGACGGAGACATTTACCATCACCTGGGCAGCCGGTAGCTAGGCAGCGTAAGCGGGTGTAAGCCCCAAATGGCACTGAATATTCGGCAGGTTGGCACTGACCAGCGCATTACCCAGCGCTCCTGTCGTCCTTACCAGTAACGCTACCGTGGCATAGGCCAGCCGGATGATGGGCCTATGCTCCAGATTGGCCGCCGAACCAAGCATGGCGAGACGCTCTTGCGGTGTTCAGTTCGGCGAGCGTTCAAGGTGTTCCGGCCTGCGTCATCCTATTCGGGGGATGTGTCACTGGCGGGGTGCGTGACTGACAAGCAGGTCGTAGCAATTCATTCAAGTCATCCCAGGCAGACAGGGACTAATCGGAGGGCAAGGAGCGTCACACCACGAACCAGCGTAGCGGCTAAAGACTAGGTGCCATTGAGACTAGCAGGCCCCCTACATCGAGCGCGTTGCCGTCGTCGAATAACATGGACTCAACTCGGTACGGCGACCAAGGTTCCTAGTGCTGAAGCGTTGAAAGTCCATCATTTGGATACTAGAATGGTCGTTCTGATTCTGTTTTTAATGGAATGATGCCGCAGATGCCGTCACCAAATGTAACCACTGCTGATGAAATCGTGACCGTTCACGCCCCAGGCACCTGCCTTGAAGCCCTATGACTGCCGCCTGGATACCTGCAATTTGCTAGCAGTGGCTAAAGTTAAAGCCTCGACGTAGCAGCGTACATTCACGAATGTTTGTAACGGCCAGGCTTAACAGGATGCTGGCGACTCTGGCCCATTTGAAGCGGGACAACCATGCGCCGTACAAAGGAATTTGCCGAGCAGACCAGACAGACCATTCTAAATGTCGCCGAAGAGCTATTTCTCGCCAAAGGTGTTTCGCGCACTAGCCTCGAAATGATCGCCCGCGAATGTGGGGTAACTCGGGGAGCTGTGTATTGGCATTTCAGGGACAAGGCAGACCTGGTTCAAGGGATGCTTAATCGCATTCGCAGCCCGCTTGACGAAGTCACGCAGCAATTGGGTGCCGATAGTGAGGGCGATTGCTTGGTCAGGCTGTACGACCTGTGCGTCGGGTGCATGGAAAGATTTGTCCAGCCCGGACGAGAGCGCAGGGTCATGACCATCCTCATACATCGTTCTGAGTTCACTCTGGAATTACATGAAGTGGAGCAGCGCGAGAAGGCCTTAACCCGTGAATTCGTCGCCCTCGTCGAAAGCCTTTTCGAAGGACAACAACAGCGCTTGCAGATGGGGGTCACGGCTAGGGTGGCCAGCCTGCAGCTGCATAGCCTGTTTTGCGGCACTTTAGCCGCCATCCTCCGGGACCAAGACCTATTCACGCCGCTGCTGGACGTTCGGTTGATCTTCACCTTCTACTTCAGGTCGCTGTTCAAAGACTGGCCCTGAAGGCGGATAAGCGCGCGATATCACTACAGCTGTAATGGGCGCGCCAACGTCTTTTGCCGGTATAGCGCCCCATGGTGGTCTAAGATCTGCTATCCGTATAACGCTGCACGCGAGCGGAAGCAGAGGATGCACCACGAAAATCTACCGCTCCTGTACACGCCAATTCGCAACATTCCCTGCATCTCTTCTCCCTGAGCTCCACTACCTTTCCACCCACGGTACCGGTAACAGGAGGGGCGAGCATTGACCAACGCAGCCCGGGGGCTGGATCGTGGTTCACTTCCAAAGTCCGGGCGTTGATTGCGGCTACCTGCGAATGTGCACGAGACCTCACGTTGGCGGATACCTATACCGTTGCTATCACTCAGAACGTACTGAATGCCATCTTAGCGCCTGCAGATAGCTCGCCTAGTGAAAGTCCCGGCTTCGAATATCCAAATCCCGTGAGTAGCTCGCTGATATCCTTCAACTGCCGGCCACAACGTGTAGCACTCCATCGGGTGTCTCTACAGTCCCGTCTACTGGTAGCAGGTGTGACGCTACTAGCTCGCGTCGCTGGCGCTCCGCTAGAGTTCGCCATACCACCACATTGACCATTCCGAACTTATTCTCCAGCGTTACGAACGTCATGCCGCTGGCGGTGCCAGTCCGCTAACTGCCCTACGGCAACGGCAGCTTTGGGTCGGTAGCGGTCGCTTGTCGACGTCTGCTTCTGGTCGATAGCGTGCAGCTGCTTCAGGTCGATTACTGTGATTGGCTATTTCCGGTATCGGTAATTCCAGAATTTCACAACGATTTCGAAAGCTGGCACCTGCTTCAGGTGAGGTGTCTCAGCGCTGCCAATGCATTGCCTACGGCTACCTGGTGCAGATGTTTCTCTTCCCGACGTCCCTGCCAATAGCCTCGGCGTTCGGCATACCGCACCGCGAGGGCAGTATCACCTCGGCGAAGGGCAGCCAGTATCTGTTCATCCGCGATGTCACGAAAAAGGGTGAAGAGCAATCGCTCGGCCGATTCCATGGCTTCGCGTTCACTGCCGTATGACTCCTGATGCTCATAGGCGCCCACTCGGAACAGCCACTGGTGACTGGATACCTGGGTGACTCGTGCCAGCTTGATCGGCGGAAGTGCGCTGCCGCTTTCAAACACGATCCTGGGCTTAGGTAATTCACTGGTCACACGGGGGAGAGAGGTATCAGCGGGATTGCTCATCGGAGTTGCCTGGCAGGGGAGAACGGTGATGCGGGGTATCTCGGCGTTGCATCTCGGCATCGATCATCCGCAGCAGATGGGTAAGGCGGCTGTTAAGCCGCCGCAGCGTCCGATCGGAAAGGCTGGCAAGCCAAGGGGGGATGTCATTGGCGCCGCTGTGCATCCGCACCTCCCTGACTCGCCAGCCAGTCCATGGCCGATAGCATGCCGGCGTCGTCCAGCAGCGACGGAAGCCGGATTGTACGGCCAGACCGATTGTCCCGGAGTTCGAAGGTCGGGGTGGCATCGATCCGCTTCTGCGCTGCGGTTGCGGTCTGCTCAGCGACTACCCGCCGCACTGTCGTATTGTCCTGGATGCACGCCTGCAGGTTCTGCAGCGATACGGCTGGTTGCAGGCCGAGTTGCTCAATCGGGACTGCCAGACCGGCACCGTTCCCACGGCTGTGCTGATAGACGGCTTCGACCGCCTGCCAGAACATTGGAATGCCGCCCAGCCAGCCGGCGCAGGTGACCAGACGTGCTTCCTGCTGCGCTGCTTCGCCGTGCATGGGCAGCGGCAGGTGATGCCACTGCCAGTTCACCACTCCGTGCCGGTCTATCAGCTGCTTGACCTGCGGATAGATATCCTTGCAATAGGGGCACTCCAGATCGCCGTATTCGACCAGGGTGAAGCGCGCCTTGGAATTGCCGTAGGCGAATATCGAGGGCTCGGGTGAGACAGGCGGGTCCACGGCCGCGAACCATCCGAAATAGTGCGAGAGAAGAAACAGCACCACGGCGAGTAGCAGGTACCCCTTCGTCTCTGGTCGGTGGGAAAGGGAGCCTCTAATCATGCCGAGGCCTCTTTGGCGGCGGGCTGATCGTGCTGCCGGCCCAGCACATCCCTATGCAGGACCTCGAGCAGCGCCTGCTGGGCGTCATCCGGTTGCGGATGCTTGGCCAGCCAGTCCTTGAGCGCCGTGTCGAGCTGGACCTCGATCTCACGGCGATCTACCGCGCGTGATTTCACTGCCTGCAGGTTGCTGATCAAGACCGGCGCGCAGATCTGCAGGGCCGTGAGCGTCTCCGGCAGATGTGGCTGCCGAAGCAAGCCGGTCAGGCTGTCGATGAGGTCTTGGGTAAATTGGTCCATCACTCTCATCTCCGGGGGCCTCGAGCCGGAGGCAGCTTGAAGGGGTAGGGTTCGATCCCTCGTAGCCGGTCCAAACGGGCGGCGACGGCCAGCGCGGCGCCCAGTTCGTCGGTGCCGAGCTCTTCCATCAGTTGGGCGCGCTCCGCTTTCTCCTCAGGCTCCGTCATAGCCAGCGCCAGATAGAGACTAGGCGGTACCGCACGGAACAGTGTCTCCAACGACTTGGAGAGCACCACGCCTTCTGTATAGGCGCCGCTCTGCTTGCGTGCCGACAGCATCAGTTCCTTCTGCGCGGTACTCAGATTGCGGAATTTAGAGATCTTCTCGACTTCATCTGGCGGCATGTTCAGGCAGATCCACCACTCGATCATGTTGAGCATCGGCGCGCCGGAAACCGGGATGTCATCGATGTTCTGGGTCGCCAGCCAGAACCATGCGCCGAGCTTCCGCCACATCTTGGTGATCTTCATCGCGTAGGGCAGCAGCAGCGGGTGCTTGGTGATGATGTGGCCTTCGTCGGTCAGCTTGATCAACGGCCGGCCCTTGTACTGGTCACGTTCGGCGATGTTGTTGATCGAGTTCAGTAGCGAGATGTAGGCGATGCCGAGCTGCGCCTGGTAGCCCTCGCGTGCATAGGTGGCAAAGTCCACCACGGTCAGGTCAGCCTCCGGCCAGGGCGTGCCGGGGCGGTTGAACATCTCGCCATCGGCGCCCATGCAGAACATCTCCATAGCTTCGGCCATCTCCTGCAGGCGCTCGCGTCTTTTCTCAGGGATATTCTCGTCGTGCGCGGCCTCGCTCAGTGCGTCGCGCACATCTTGGGTGAGCACTGTCCTCTCTGCCTTGGAGCAGGCCTTGGCGGCATTGATGATGGCGTGCCGGATGGCCGCACGGTCGGCGCGTGTCATGCGTGCGTCTTCTTTTTCTTCGCCGCCGGTGATCATCAGGCGAGCCACGATCTCCATCTCGCCGAGCACGTCGCGTTGATCGTCCTCCAGATCGGGCCTCGGGCTGCTGGCCTTGTCTGAGGCGTCGAGGTCCTCGGCATCGAGCACGGCGACGTGAGCCGGATCCTCGGCCAGGCGGATGGCGTCGGCGAACGGCGCCAGGCTGACGCCAGCGCCTGGAACCAGGCGGACCTTGTGGACGGTCAAGCCGAGGCGTTGGGCAAAGTCCGCCAACAACCCGAAGCTGTTACCGGCTTCGGCCACGAAGATGCGCGGCCGGTAGATGGCCAGCCACTGAATCAAGAGGTTGTTAAGCGTCGCCGATTTGCCAGCACCGGTAGGACCGAAGACGAAGCCATGCGCATTCATCTGCCGATCAAGCTTACTGAGTGGATCGAAGGTCAGCGGACTGCCACCGCGGTTGAATTGAGTGATGCCCGGATGTCCTGTTCCGGTTGAGCGGCCCCAGATGGGCACCAGGTTGGCAACATGCTGAACCAGCATGAGCTGGGTGTACCACTGCAGCGCCCGCGGCTGGTTGGGATCGAAGTTGCCGGGCAGCCAGCGCAGGTAGCTATTGAGTGCAGCCACCTCATCCTCCGGCCGCACAGGCTCGATACCAGCGCCGGTCAGGATGCTGGTGAGCTCGTTGCAGCGCTGCTCCAGCTCCTGCTCGTCTTTGCCCCGAACATAGAAGGCCACGCTGCCCTGGTAGAGCTTGTGCTTACGCCCGATCAGCTGGCGGGCGTCCTTGATGGCCTCACGGGTGAGGGCAGAGGCCTGGTTGTCGCCGACGGCCTTCTTGTGCAGGTTGTTGAGGTGGGCTTCCAGCGTGTCCTGGGGCGTGGCCACCAGAGTGATAGCCAGCACCGTGTCCTCGGGTATTTTATCGAACAGGGCGTGCAAGGCTTCGCCAAAGGTACGCTCGCCGGTCATGTGGCCGGTCATCGGCGCTTTACGCAGCCGATCCAGCATCACGACACGATGGGGCTGGCCATCGAAGAACCACAGGCCCTTCTGGGCATCCGAGCGAGGCTCGCGGTACATCAGGCACTGGGAGAAGTCGGTCCCGCTGGCCAGGAAGGGAATGGTGCCTTCGGCCAGCAACTCGTCCTGGTCGACGGCGCTGTTGACCACCTCGAAGAATCGCTGCTGGTCCTTGGTCGAGGTGCCCAGATGATCCGGGCACGGATTGAACCACTGCAGGAGCCAGTGGCGAATGGCGCGCTCGTCCATGCGATGAGCCGTCACGCCGGCGTTGCGCAGGGCGCCGGTCAGCCGGCTGCAGATGTTCGCAAGGTAGGCGGCAGGTGCCTGCCCCCTGACCAGACCGTCGCCGATGCTGCGGCGGGAAACGACCATCCGCACCCGCCGATGCTGACCACGCCAGGGCAGGTGGGATACGGCCGTGTCGTTGAATAGACCGCCAGGCTTGGCGATGGCATGCAGGTGGTGCTTCATCAGGCTCTGATAGAGCTGAGTGAATTCGGAGCCGCGGGCGCGCGGCTGGATGTAGTTTGCCAGCCCGGTGAGATAGCCATCGAACTGGATCTCGTCGAAGGCATAGAACTGGATGACCCAGGGACTCTGCTCCAGCTCATCGAAGGCGTCCTGCAGGGCGTTCTCCAGGGCATCGCGGGCCTGGCGAAGCCAATTGGCTTCGCGGCCCTCGGTGCCGATCGGCACCAGGTCGAAAAAGGCGGCCAGCGACTTGCCGTCTTCCAGCAGCATGGCCTGGTGCTCGGGCAGGTATTCGACCCAAGGCAGCAGGTTGGTGAAGCTGGGATTGACGTCGTAGAGCCTGGCCACATCTGCCACGGTCGCCGGTTTTTCCTTGCCGGTCATCCAGGCACCTGGCTCCGGAATACCGTGAGCTCTCAGGCGATCCAGGTAGCGCTGGTAGGCGGCTTCCTCGTCGACCTCGAGGGCGCGGGTGGCACGGATGGATTCAGGGTGAGGACCCTCTGTAGCGGGCATCGAAAGGACCGACTCAGGTTCTGGCACATGCAGCTCTGAACCCGGATCATCCATCTGATCCGATTCCACTCTGGGTTCGGCTGCAACAGTGTTAGCCGCCTTGCGACCACGCAGACGTTCGAAAATGCCCATCAGTAGTTCTCCACCCGCTCACCGGGCATGGCGTACTGCACACGCTGGTAGAGCGGGAAAACGGTGGTGTAGCCGGGGATGGGGGCCGGGTCGGAGCCGGCCAGGTGCGGGAAGACGTACATGACCAGGTCCGGATTGGGCAGGCGCTTGAACTGGCTGTAGATCTCGTTCTGCGCGGTGCGCGAATAGCCGGCGTTGTCAGCCAGCGGCCGAGCCTGGGCCGTGTCCACAGGACGGCGCAGCTCTGCCCGGGCATCGACGAGTTGGCGACCCTGGCTGCTGCCGGCGGAGCCGGTGGTACCGGCGTTCCAGACGTCCATCATGGTCTGGTCGCCATGGGGAAGCATCTTCTCCTTGTCGACCGCACAGCCGCTGGCCAGCAGGGACAAGGCCAGTACAGCCGCTATCTGAAGTCGTGTGCGATTAATCGAGGGCAGCCGAGGCATGGCGAGCTCCTGTCCGATAGTCGACCTTGCGGCCCTTGAGTTCGTAGTCGATGGCCAGCTCCTGGTCGAGGTGGATGGCCACCTTCGCCCCGGGCTGCACGTAGACGGCGGCAAAGGCCTGGCCGTAGAGCTTGTTCACCCAGGTGGAGATGTCGTTGACGCCCTGGCCGATGATCTTGCCCATGGCTTCGTTGCCGGACATGCCACTCGTCCCGATGGTGCCGTTCGGGGTCTGGACGTAGCTTGAAGTCGTGCCGTCGTTCTTGATGAGTGAGGCGGCGCCGGCGCCGGCGGCGGTGATGAGGGCCTGGGAGCCGATGTATTGGGCGGCGTTGCTGCGGCGCTCGCCAGCGATGCAGGGGATACCGTAGGGGTCGCTGATCCAGCCCATGCCACCCTGGACAGCAGCAGGCTGACCGTTGGTTGAGGCGTTCTGGTTGTTCTGGCCGTTGTTCTGCTGACCAGCGTTTTCCTGCGGCGCCGGCAGGGTACGCACGGTGCCGTCGGTGAAGACGAAGGTCATGCTGCGGATCTGGCCGCGCACGCAAGACAGCGTCCAGTCGCCCGAGGCGGTTCCGCTTACCACGGCGCCGGCGACGTCGGGCAGGTCGATGCCGTTGGCGGTCAGGTTGTCGGGGCCGATCAGGATCTTGAAGGGGTAGGGGTCGTTGACCGTGCCGTCAACCGGCACGCGGCCCACCAGGGCAGTCATGGACACCGAACCCATCAGCGTCGAGTTCTGCGGCAGGGTGTAGACCTTGCGGACCTTCTTGCGCGCCTGCTCATCGCCAGCCATGCCATCGGCTGCGCGCTGAGCACCGCCTGAGGCAGCGTCCAGGGTCTTCTGGCCTGCGGCGCCGAAGGCGGTCGGGAAGGCGAAACCGCTGGCGGCCTGGCTGCTGCCGGCAGCAATGGGCTTGCCAGCGGCATCTACTGCGGTGCCATCCTGCGGCTCGATCCAGACCAGGTCCGAACTACCGCTACCTTTCTTGAACTGATTGCCTTCTCCGGGAGCAATGCCGAGCCCGATGGGCATGTCCGTGCCCGAGCCCCCGTTGCCGCCTACTTGATTACCCATCTGCGACAGGGTGTTGAGCTGCTTCTGCAGGCCATCGAACAGACCCTGCGTCTGCTTCTGCTGGTTCTCGAGGCTCTGGTTGATGCCCGCCTGGACGCGGCTGTCGACCGTGGTGTTGATGTTGTTCAGCTGGGCCTTGAGACCATCGTTCTCCCGCTTGGCTTCTTCGTTGTCCCTCAGGACCTTGCTCATCTGCTCTTTCAGCTGGCGACTTTCGACGACGATGGTGCGCAGGGTATCGTTGGCCGTATCGCCCTCGATCCCCAGCGCCTTAGCCTGCTCAGGTGTGAGCTGGGCGGACTGTGGCTGTTCGGGCGTTTGCGGTTTGCCCTTACCAAATAGGGTCACGCCGACATAAACCACCAGGACCAGAACACCCAGCAGCGCATACTTGAGGAGCGGATTACTTCTGAGCTGCATGTCGGGCCTCCGCACTGACGCGAGGATCTGCGGCGCCCAGACTGGGCAGCAGCGACTGGCCAAGGCCATGATCCCGGGTGACCAGGTAGAGCACCGTGGTGTCACTGGCATCACCCCGGGCGCCGAGGTAGGGGTGCTGGAAGGTCGCGGTGGCGAAGTCGCCCATGAGCTCGCGCGGATCCAGGGCCAGGCGCTGGCCAGTCTGGTTGCGCAGCTTCACGGCGGTCACCCAGTGATCGTCCAGGCGCCAGGCGCCTAGTTGGCTAGCCTCAACCGGTAGCGCCGGTAGCAGCGTCGACAGGTCCAGGCGTTTGTCGATCCTGAGCTGAGCCACACCGTCGACCGGCTCTACAGTGCGCAGCGGCGCATAGAGCATCTGGGCGGCGTAGCGGGTGAGCACGACGGGGATAGGTGTTTCGCGCTTGGGCGGCGCTGGCTCGTCCTCTTCCTCATCAGCTTGGCGGCTGGCGTTCGATGGCGATTTAGGAGCAGTCGCCGCGGGCTGACCGTAGCGAGTGGGCGTGGTGTCGCCCGGAACGATCTTGATGGGCTCAAGCGCAGCCTGGCCTTCCTGTGCCGGCGTTGCGGCGATGTCGACCAGCATGATCTCGCCGGTGGCCGCATTCTGCAGCTGCAGCCGGCTGGGCTCGATCGGGTCTTTAGCGCGTAGATAGATCGCACCGCCAGTGCTCTGCACCCTGAGCTTGTCAGCGATGGCGGGTGGGACGCCGACGCGCACGTTGGCATCAACGAATAGGATTCGCTCCTGGCCAACCACGAGCGGAATGGCCAAGGGGACACGTTCCCACTTGCGGATCTCGATGGCCTGGGCAAGGCTGCTGAGCAGCAGGCCGCCCAGCACCAGGGCGAGGGAGTGGCGGGATCTCATGGTGTACCTCGAGCTTTGACTTCGATGCCGGCCTCGATCCGCTGTGGCTGACCGCTGTAGCAGTCCCACTTCATGCCCCAGGGGTTCTTCTCGGGATCGACGTCGGACCTGACGATGTGTAGCGGGTAGCGCGTGAGCGCCGTCTTGACCTTCTCGCCGCCCAGGTACTCGTTCGCAACGACATCGAGCATGACCGTCCACTCGCTATTGCCGAGCACCTGGACGCGGCGAGTGGGGTCGTCGCCGTAGCCTGATCCGGGAATCTCGGCGACGTTGCGTACGCGTTTGCGCAGCTCGCCGCTGTTGCGTTTGAGTGCTTCGTCCCCCTCCAGATAGGCCTTGCACGAAGGGGTGATGAAAGGGGTCAACCGCGTGATGTTGTCGCTGTAGTTCTTCTCGCCATCAGCTGGCCAGCTGTTCATCTGCTGGAAGATGTAGAAGGCGTAGGAATAGACCGACTCGGGAGGGATTTCCCACCAGGGGCGTGTGCTCCCAGAGCGCAGGTCCGGCGGCACGTGCACGGTCAGGTCCTTAGGCGCGCTGTACCAGCCGTAGCCGTTCCAGATCGCGATGCCGCTGACCAGGCCCAGGGCAAGACGCAGGGTGGTGATATGGGCGCGCTGCGACTCGGACAGCTTCCACGCGCGGCTCATAGCCCCACCATCCGCTTGCAGGTCCAGGCACCGCTACGAATGACCAGGCGGCGACCCGCCAGCCCCCAATTTGCGAGGCGCCACTCGGCTTGGCGCCAGAGCCAGGTTTCCGGACGGCCACGCTTCCAGCGGCGCAGGATCCGGCCGGCGAGCACAAGGCCTAGAGAACCACAGGCCAGCGCAGCAAAGATCGGCATTGCCGGAGTAGTGAAAAATGCCAAGGGAATGCCGACCACAAAGCCGAAAGAGGCGCAGACGATGATGGTGGCGAACATCTCGTCGGTGGTCAGGCCGCCCACGACGACGGGTTGGGTATTGAGGCGATTCGGCAAGAAGCGAAGCGTGCCGTCCTCATGCAGGTCCTGGGTGATGTCCATCTGCGCCGTCCTGCCTTACATGATGCCGCTGGCTTTGGTGACGATGAAGATCACCAGGCCGATGAGGATCACGCCGACGACAACGGTCGCACCGAGGTCTTTCCAGGTTTTCTTGCCCGTGTGGATCTCGTGATAGACACCAATACCGTGAGACGCCACGACAATGAGGCAGAAGGCGCACAGGGCCAGTGCGATCAGCATGAAGCCGTCGTAGCCGTAGTTCTTGAGGGTTTCGAGCCAGGTGGAACCTTCGCCGCGCGAGGGCGCTTGAGCGCTGGGTAGGGCGGCTTGGCTGACGCCCGGCAGCAAGGCCAGGCTGACTACCGCAGAAGTAAAGCTGGCGCTGGTGCCAGACGTGAACAGACGTTTGAGGGACAGCATGGATTTCTCCTCGAGGGGTTAATGCAAAATGAGAAAGGTCAGAACGCAGTAAAGGAGCAGCCCCCGAATGAGGGCGCCCTTGGCGGCGGCGGCTTTGAGGTTCTGGTTCGCCCAGCCCTTGTAGAGGCTGATGGAAAGCCAGGCGAACCAGAGGGTGATGACGGCCATGGCCACCGATAGCCAGAAGGTGTTGCTGGCCGCCGGCGTAAGGCCGCTGGCCGCCTGAAAGGCAGCGGTCTGCGCGGCGGTCATGCTCATGGCTGGGCGCCTTCACGCTGGTACTGGCCGGAGAGCTCGGCCGCATCGCGCGGCTGAGCACGGCTTGGGGCTAGGTAGTCCTGCAGGCCCTGGCGGATCCGGGCGATGTCGGCGGCGAGCCGGTTGTAATCCAAGTGGTAGCGGGAGCTGCCGTCGCTGGGCAACTCGGCGCTGCGCCTGGCGACCGCCTCGACGGCATTGAGCTGGCGGATCATCACGTCGACGTTGGCCTGCTCGCTGGCCGTGCCGGCGGCGAGTGCGGGACCCGCCATGAATCCGAGCACGACGACCAGGCCACTGACGAGACCGAAGTGGGCGGAAGGCTTGCGTGGGGAAGGGGACAGTTTCACAGCGGGGCCCTAGGCAGCGGGTTGATGCCGCACAGGATGCCGAGGGCCACCAAGGAGGTCAGCGGGAAACCATTACTGCACCCAAATAGGTTGCAAACCCGCTTGGTTACTGAATCTTTGAAGGGGTGATGAGGCGCTTGAAAAACAGCAGAAAGCCGGTGGCCACCGCGTAACCCAAGCCCCACCCCTGGTTGCCCTGGGCAGTCTGCTGACCGATCTGGGCGCGGCCTTCCAGCACCGGCTGCACGCTGACCAATTCCCAACCGTCAGCGCCCAGAGCCTGCAGGCGGGCCTGCCGCTCCGGATCGGCCAGGAAGGCCGCGACGTCAGGGGTGCCGGTCTGCTGTTCGTGCTTGAACATCAGCCAGCCGCGCTCTTGGACGCGGTAGGTAAGGGGGCAGAATTCCGTGTGGTATTCGAAGCGGGCAGGGGACATGGGCGGCTCTAGTTCGATGGGGTGGCCATCGTCCTGTGGCCATTGCAGCCTCACCAGGCGAAACCGTATCTGGGTCTCAAGAGGTTACGATCAGGGCGTCGAACAAACCGCCTGGCTATGCTGTCATCAGAAAAATCACGGGAGGTCGTATGACCGACATTGCGTTTCTCCCCGAAGTAGCCAAACGACGCTGGCGAGACCTGACTCATGCCATGGCCATCATGGGCCTGGGTCATTTGGGCAAGCTGTACGGGCAGCTCGAAGGCTACATACTGGCCATGCTCGACTTCGACCGGATCACTCTGCCGCAAGGCAAGCTTCTGCTGAAAGCTGCGGCCGAGCTGTTCGACCAGTGCCGATCCGAGTACCTCAAGCACAAACAGAAACCACGTCGGCAGATCGCTGGCGCGGTAGGTGACCGTATTAGGCAGAGCCAACATCGGTCTGAAGGCGTCTTCTAAGGCACTGACCTTTCTGATGTGCTTGTTGGCCCTACTATCACTTAGCCTGCAAATCTCTCCCATTTCTGTATGCCGGCTCTAGCGGCTGTCTCGTTGACCCCTGAGACCAGCGCGTCTGCAAAGGCCAGATGTGCTTCCATGAATTGATTGAAATCTCGCTTGGGCACACCGTTGTACAACGCACGGCTCCACCACGAAAAGACAACGACAAGTTTTCCTAGCTCTGGGTCAAATTCGTTATGAGCTCGTTCCAGGCCGCCATCGTTGTGCGCTACTGCCCAGCCGAAAGTCTTGCTGAAGTCTCGGACTTTCTGAGGTTGAACGCCTCCTGCATACAGATCGTGTATTTCATTGTGATAGCTAACGTCTGCTGGTTCGGAAGGGGAATACAACATCCCACAGATTCGACAGGTTACAGCGCTCATACCAGGTAACCTCGTTCATGTTCGGTATTTGGAAGCGATCTAGTTGCTATTTACAGCAGGGTGACTTCTAGCATAGCTACCGTTGAGGTCCTTGTACCGCTGCATGATGTCGATCACCAGCGAGTTCACCGCCAGGATCTGCATAGCCCGGGTCACTGACACGTATAGCAGGTTCAGTTCATCGTCGCGGCTGGCCCGGTCAGTCTCCGGTGCGAGCGGATCCGCGCTGAAATCGTCGTAGAGCCCCACGAAGTCCCATTCCAGACCCTACGCCTTGTGCGCCGTGGTCAGTGTCACGGTAGCGTCCAGCTCGCTGGCCACCGCGCAGCGCCGCAGCTGCTCGATGCGCTTAGGCAGATCGAAGTAGGCCTCGATGATCCGCACCGAGCGTTGCATCTCTGGATCCTGGGTGGCCTTGGCGATCTCCTGGTACTGCTCGAAGTCACGGTAGTCGCGCAAGAGCTTCTTCTGCTGCACCAGGTCATTGCGACCTCGGCTGAACTGGAACAGGTCCTCGAGCTCGCGCAGCGAGTAGCTGTCGATCCCGCCGATCCAGAACATGCTATAGCCACCCTGTTTCTCCAGGCGCAGAGCATTCTCGATCACGCCGCTGACGGTGCGATGCAGCCAAGTCCGGTGTGCAAGGTCCTCCGGCAGCGAGCGTTTGACCAGGGTGCGCTGGCCGAGCCCCTGCAGCTTCACCGTTTCGCCCTTGAACGACAGGATGACGTTGGCCACGTGGGCGACGGCCGGGCCGAAGCGGAATGACTGGGTCAGGTAGTGCTTCTCGGCGTCCGCCATCCAGGTCGCGCTGAGGGCATCCTGGGCACCACGAAAGCGGTAGAGCTGCTGGTGGCGATCGCCGACCATGACCTGGATGGTTCGCTGCCGCTGCACCAGGTCGGCGATTACCGGGTTCACGTCCTGGCCCTCATCGAGCAGGATGGCGCCGAAGCGGTTGGACAGGTCCGGGCGGCTCATCTGGTAGAGCTTGAGGTAGCCGTCGTGGGTGATCTGCACGCTGGCGTCCTGCAGGTCGATCATGCGCTTCCAGACGATGATGGCCATGCCCACCACCTGAGTGATCCGTCGCTCCTGCAGCGGCGTCAGGCCGCGGCCTTCGTAGCGGGCGAAGTGGCGACCGTCCAGGGCCATGTCGGCACTGGCCATGAAGGTGTTGAGGGTGTTGACCACGTCCCTGGCCAGCTCCCAGTCCTGGGTATCCAGCACCCGGGCGACCTCGGTGATGCGCAGGTTGCCGGCCTGCTTGTGCTGGTACTGGGTGCCATAGACGGCATAGGCGAGGCCGTGGGCGGTCTTGCAGGTGACGTTGCGCGGAAAGCGATTCTTCGCCGCCATCTCCACCGACTTGTTGTAGCAGAGGTAGAGCATCTTCACGTCAGCATGGGCACTGGCGTAGCCCACCAGGGTGGTGGTCTTGCCGGTGCCAGCAAAAGCCTGGATCAGCAGCTTGCGGGCGTTTGACGCGATGGCGGGGGCTTGCTCAGGGGTCCACTGCATGGGGTAACTCCAGATCGGCTGGGACAGGGATTCAATACCACCCCTGCATATTGATGGGCATGAGGGCGCTCCTTGTGGCCAGGTTGCGGCCGCGGAGCAGGCCGGCGGCTACAGGTACTTCTTGAACGAGGCGGTCGTGAGGTTCACCGACAAGGCCAGCAGCGCTGCACACGGCAGCAGCACCAGGAGCGGGCTCACGCTGAACGGCAAGGCGAGGTAGAGCGACCAGGGCAGCAGGGCCAGCGGCAACATGGTGCTGCGGGCCTTGTGGTAGAAGTAGCTCGACTCGCGGCCCGCGCTGAACTTGCGAATGTCTCGCCGCACCAGGCCGTCGATGAAGCCGACCAGGGCGGCCATGGCGAAGAGCGGCACGGCGAGCACCAAGATCACCAGGCGCACGCAGAACACCAACACAGTGAAAAGGGCGGACAGGCCGTAGGTCTGCACCGTGGTGATGCCCTGCGCGGCCATGTAGCGCAGATCCAGCTCGCCGCGCGGGCCGGCGGCAGCCAGCTGCTGCATCCCGGTCAACCAGTGGACCAAACCCGTCTTCACGAACAGCCAGTCATAGAGCAGCCCTACCAGCCAGGTCGCAGTGTGCCCGGGCTCCTGGACCACAACGCTCGACAGGAAACCCTGGGACAGCCAGGCCAGTTCGTGATCGAGCATGCCCTTGGCGTGGTGCCAGCCGGCCTCTGGCCAGAGGAAATACAGGCAGAGCCAGTCGACCAGGATGGCGCCGCCTAGGGACAGGAACATCACGCCGATGAAGTGGAAGGGGAAGCTGAGCACTGACCCGATGAAGGTCTGCTCCTTGACCTGTTGCTGCTGGGCACGCTGGGCGACGTCGGCCATTAGCGGCCTCCTCTGGGGTGGTCATGATCATGGATGGCGGTCATGCCGCGTCTCCTTCCTCGGCGGCGCCTCGGGCCATCTGCCGGAAGTCGTCCTGCAGGTCCAGGGGTAGGTCGTCTGCGACCCGGCGCTGGCCTGGAGCCTCCCACCACTCACTGCCGGTGGCCTGGCCCACCTGGTAGGCCTTGCGCATCTTCTCCGCGAGCTCCTGCAGGTCCTTGGGCATCGCTTCATCCGGATCCACCGCCGGCAGCGGCATCCGCACCTTCCACAGGTTGCCGCCCTCGATCAGCGCGTAGCACTGGCCCTTGGGTAGGCCCACGACATGGGCGGGCTCCAGCATGGGCACGCTGGTGGCGCTGAGCTGGTCATGTGTGTTGGAAGTGAAGGCCGTCTTGCCGTTGACGGCGTCGCTCGCGCTGCTTGCCGGTGTGGCGGTAAAGACCTGCACCTTGGGCAACTGGTTGGTCAGCAGCTCAGCCGTTGCCGTCTCGCGGACCCGCAGCATGAAGAGGTTGTTGAAGTTACCGATGATCTGCCCGGCCTTGGCGCGGTTGCCGATCTTGGCCTCGATGTCGGACAGGGTCTGGGTGTAGGCCGTCACCTGCAGGCCGGCGCCGCCACCCTTGTTGATCATGGGGATGAACTCATCGCCGATCAGCTCGTTGAACTCGTCGGCGTGCAGGTTGATGGCCACCTTGCCGCTGGCCTCCCCGGGCAAGCCATCATCGATGCCGTACTTGTAGATGTGGCCGGCAACCGAGACCAGGTCCGAGAACATGGAGTTGCCCACGGCCGCGGCGACCTCGGTGTCGGAAAGGGCGTCCAGGCCGACGTAGACCACGGCGCGTTTGCGCACCACCTGCATCCAGTCGAAGATCGGCCGGGGGTCGTTGACGTCGTGGTAGTCCGGAGCAATCAGCTCGGCCATGCGGCCGGTGGTGAGTTTCTCCAGCAGCGGCAGCAGCGAGGCGACGATCTTGTCGAAGTAGGTCTTGTCGTAGCGCACGGCGCTGCGCAGGCCGTCCATGACTGGATCCATCACGCGGGTCTGGTTCAGGTACTGGTCGATGGCAATGACCCGCAGTGGTCGGCCCTTCATGTTGAAGGGGACGTTCTTATCGTTGAGTTTGCTCTCGATGAAGATGATCTTCTCCCAGGCCTTGGGGTCGTGCTCATCGAAGTATTTCTGGGCGTATTCCAGGAACAGCCCTTCGATGTTGATCACGTGTTGCTGGATCTGCAGGTAGTCCGGCCGCCGGCCGAGGGCGACCAGGGCCCGAGCGATGATGTTGACGAACCGCCAAGCGAATTCCTTGAACGCTGCCGAGTTGCCCTCGCTGGACAGCTGGCCCGCGACGCGGGTGGCCACCTCCGAGATCCGACCAAAGCGGCCCACCGCGTTGTAGCGCGCGGACTGGTCCGGCCAGCCCAGGTGGAAGACGTAGAACTCGTTGGCCCGGCCGGCGCGTTCGCACTCGACGTACATGCGCTTGAGGAGGTCGGCATCGCCCTTGGGGTCGAAGACGATCACCACCTCATGCTGACCGCGCCGCTTGCGGCGGATGTCTTGGGTGATGAAGAGCTCGGCCAGGCGCGTCTTGCCCACGCGCGTTGTGCCCAGGACGATGGAGTGACCCACTCGCTCGCCCAGCGGCAGGGTGACGTCGTGCTCCTCGGGCTCAATGCCATGCAGGCGCGGCAGACCGCCCACGGGTGGCAGCGGCCGGAACGGGTTCGCCGCGTTATCCCAGGCGGTGGCCTTGGCCAGCAGGGTGAGCGGGAAGGGCGCGAACTCCAGGCGCGCCTCGAGGCGCCGCGCCTTGTTGGTCCATTCCGACGGCTCGACATAGGGCGCGTACTGCGGCAGGTAGGTATCGACCAGGCGCTGGGTGTGCTTCTGCTCCCAGCGAAAGCCCTTGCCGACGAATAGCCGCTCATTGCTGACCGGGATCTCCTTGCTGGTCATGCTGTAGAACGACAGGCGTCGAATATTCCGCCGGTAGCGCAGCACGCGCAGCGCCTGGCGCAAGCGGTAGATCCCGAAGCCAAGAAAGGCGACGGCCGTGACCAGGCCGAACAGCGGCGTCAGGGCGACGGCCCAGGGCGCGAACACGCACAGGAAGGCCATGGCCAGGCACACCTGCACCGTATAGAGCTCCACTGCAGGCCGCAGCAGCGTGTCCAGGGCATGGTTGCGGGCCATGGTCAGCGCTCCAGCTCGTCAGCGCCTGGCAAGGGCAGTCCGGCGGCATGCTCCCTGCGGATCGCCTCGGCTTCACCGGGTGGAAGTGCCGCTTCGAAGCGTTCGCTGAGGGTTATCTCATCATCCATTGAGCGTCCGGTGATCTCGCCGCCATGAAGATCGACCAGAACCTCGACGTCACCTGCCAGGGCAGCGCGTGCTTTTTCGTGGTCAGGTAGACGAATGACCATAGTCAGATAGAACGAAGCACCTGACCGTGTTGGGCCGAAGGTGACGTGATGACCGAAGCCTTCGTTCTGAGGTGGGCTCACCTCAGGAGAATCCTGTTTCAGGGCACTAGCAGCGGCTGAGTGTGGAGTCTGAGAGCTGGGCACTGGGATCTCCTATTGCTCAAGAGCGGTTGGGGTGATGAGTACGGGGTAGTGGCTGAGCCCGAGGCGGGCGGCCAGGTCATCGCCGACCACGGGGCTAATGGCCAGCCCGGGGGCCCAGCTGCGGATCGCGGCCAGGCGCTGGGCGCTGGCCACATTGACCGCCAGGCCAGCGGCGCCGAGGCGCTGCAGAGTCTCGCCACGGCTGGCCAGCCACTGGCGAGATAGCTCGTCGTCGCCGATCAGGAAAAAGGGCTGCAGGCCAGGTGCATTGAGTGCGCGGCCCTGGACGGTGCCGGGGGTGAGCCGTTGCGATCGAACGGGGAAGCCCAAGGCCTGGGCAGGCTGTGGTAGCGGCGCTTGCCGTTGTGCCTGCACCGGCTCCGGGTTCAGGCTCTGGTAGTAGGGCAGGGCAGAGACGCCGCCGCGGTCTTCGATCACGGTGAGGCTGGCAGCCTGAGCAGCCAGCGGTAGGGTCACGGTCAGGGCGAGGAGCGAGAGGATCTGCTTCATGGGTTCGAGGCCAGCAAGGTGACGCCGGTGACCCGGCTCAGGTGTTTGGCGAAGAGCTCCCGGTACTTGGCAGCGGGGGCGCCGCCAGCGGGACGGTGATAGCGGCCGGCGACATTGATCCAGTCGCCGCCCTGGGCGCGCAGCTCGGCAAGCATCTGCGCGGCGACCTCCAGGTTCTTGTAGGGGTTGAGTGCCTCACAGGGCGAGACGCCGCGGCCGAAGCGATGGCCGTTCCAGCCCATGTTGACCTGGGCGATACCGACGTCGACGCGCTTGGCGCCCGCTGTGCTCAACGCGACCAGCAGCGCAGTGCAGGCATCAGCGCGAGTGGCGAAGCGATAGCCCGCGCCGGCGACATTGAGCGTCCAGGGCCAGGGGACCAGCTGCGCGCCTCTGCCACGGAGCCGGGTGCCGCTCTCCTGCAGAGCCACTGAGTACAGCACCTCGGAGGGGATGCCCGCCTGATGGGCAGCCAGCTGATAGGCAGGCGGCGGTGTCTCGGACCCCTGGGCGCCGAACACAAGTGCTTGCAGGATCACGCCGGCGCTGAGCGCCTTGATCATTGCCGTAGCCATTGCCCATTCACCTCGCGGACAACGGCCGGCAGCTCGCCGCCTAGGCCCAGCTGGACCCAGCGACCGGCGTCGTGGTTGAGCGTGATCTGCCGTCCCCGCACCTTGGCCGGATCGACGCCGGCGAGCACGGCCCAGCGGCGGATCCGGGCATCGTCGTTCTGACTGCCAATCAGGTAGAGGTCGAACGCCTGGCCAGCGCTCTGCAGTGCCTTAACCCGCTCGGTGCAGGCGGCGCAGCTATCTGTCACGAACACGGCGAGCCGCCCATTGCCGCGTACTGCCGGGCTGGCTTGAGGCGCCGCCTGGCCGCCGGCTTGTACTGGCTGCAGGTTCGGGTAGAGGCGATTCCAGGCGTCACGGTAGGCCTGGTCGTAGGCTAGCTCCTTCTGCACCCGCTGCGCCTCGGCGCGGACCTGCAGCTCGGCATAGCGGCGCCGCTCGGCATCGGATTGAGCCTCGATGCCCAGGGCGGTGAGCGGATCCAGACCGGGCGAGTAGACGCCGCGACTCCCCTGCATCAGGGTCCGGTAGCGCTGGAACTCCTGGCTGCTCAGGCCCCATTCCTGGGCGATGGCGCTGTCGTTACGCTGGACCGAGCTTTGGCGCTCAGCGCTACCCGTTTCGCCCAAGAAGACTTGGGGGGCGATGAGGTCCGCGGTGAGTGCCGACGCGGATGGCGAGAGCAGGATAAGGGCGATCGCAAAGCTCGCCGGGAAGAGAGGGGACTGGGGGCGCATGAGTTACCTCTACTACTTGACGGAAAGGGTGCGGGTCGCGCCGTCGACGCTGAACTGCGCCTGGCGGTCGTCGAGGTTGGCAAGCCGCCAGCGGGTGCCGCCGACGTTGTCTCCTGGGCGCACCAGGTAGAGCTCGCTGAGCTGGGTGCTGCCAGGCGGAGCGACGGAGAGGAAGCGCTCACCGCCGCGGTACTCGATGCCGACCACGGTGAAGGGAGGAGGCGTCTCGATCGGCTTGGCCGGCTCGGACTTACGCGCGACCGCCGGGGTGCTGCGCTGCTTAGGGACGATCAGTGGCGGCGGCGCCTTGGCGGGCTCCACCGCTTTTTTGCGCAGATCTCCCAGGTCGTTTTGCAGGCCTTCCAGCTTGGCCTCGAGCACGACCAGGTCGCCGGCTTGGGCCATGCCCTGCAGCGCGGTCTGATTGGCGCGCTGGATCTCCACCAGCATGGCCTGGGCGGTATCGATACGCTGAGACAGCGCCTGCTGACTGGCCCGGAAGTCCGCATCCTGGACCGGCTTGCCACCAGCGAAGCCATCCATCTGGTCCTGCATCTTGTCCAGACGTTGGGTGATGGCGTGGACCGTGTTCTGGTCAGCTGTGGCGTTCAGGTCGCGATTGACATGGGACAGCTCAACGTAGAGATACAGGCAGGCACCAGACAAGGCGGGAAAGCCAGTAGCGACGAGCGTTTGCGATAGGGAAGGGCGCTTCATAGGAGACCTCGCACAAGATGCCGTGCACGGTCGCAGAAGCGCTGAAGGGGGTCAGTAGGAAACCTTATCCAGGTCTCAGGAGGTTAGGTTTTGGGGTTCAATAGCCTATAGGTCGCCCTTTGGCCGGGGCTGAGAGCAGGCAGGTTATGATGCGCGCTTTGACTGAGAGGGCTGCCAAGGTGCTAGTGATTCGGCTGGAAAAAGGTGGCGTGATCAATCTGGAGCGCCAGGTGAGTACCTCGAACGGGTACGGCATTTGGGAATACCACCGGAGCCAGAGCTCGACTATGTGGGTCCCTGACCATACGCCCTACCGTCACGTGGCCATGAAGCCGGCGGAGCCACAGGCTGGACAGCAGGTGAGCGTGGCGATCTGCCTTCCTGGTACGCCGGAGAATGAATGGAAGCCTTTCCGGATCGGAATCGCTAGCTTCGACGGAGTCTGATTCGTCTCCCGTCGCTATCGAGATGCCTTCACTTCTTTATGCAGGATGTTGAGCAATGCGATTTAAAGACGAGCTTCGCGACATCGAGCCAATCACGGCCACAGAAATGTACCGAATTGAAGGGCCTCTCCCGAGCTATATACACGTGGAACGCGCGATCGCAGAGCTAGCTGAGGCTGAAGCGAAAGCCAACACCGGCTTCTTAGAAAAGCTTGGACGGGGTGTAGGCGTCATCAGATCACAGCCCAGTTGGGAAGGCTGGAAGGGATGGGGTGCAGCACGCCAGTTGAAGTGCGCAGCTCTGGCAGGAGCGGGCTGGCATTATCACGAGAGTCACCTGCCCTATGAGCAAGCCGCTCGCGCATATGAAAAGGTGCGGCAGGTTCTGCTTTCGCCCCAGTGTAACTCTGCGCAAGAGCTACTGGAGCTGCTCGAAAGCGCCTAGCTGTTCAGGATCGGTAGAGCTCTTGGCCTAGGAGATCCCCTGTCATCGAAATGGGCATGTCATGCATCTAGGTTTCGGGCGATATGGCGGACGAGATCCAAGGGATACTGAGCCTGAACAACGTTCAGCATCAGGTCACGCTGTCGCTTAGGAAGCAGCTTTACACAGCGTCTGGCCGTGTCACGTACGGCGCTTTCCGTCCCGTGAATTCGCATTGCAAGCAGCAGGGCTAGCGTGCAGTAAGTCAGGTCTCGCTGTGTTGTTTTTGGCATGTATATATATCCAGTCGTCGGCGACGAGTGACGTCAGATGGACAGCTTAGCGATTCCTTTGCTAACTGTATAAATACACAGTCTGACGAAAGGAGGCTCGCTTTGCCATGTCTATCGAATTTGTCGCCAATCTGGCTCCGTCTGAAACAGCCCTACCGGTCTTCCTCTTCCGTGTCCCCTGCGGGTTCCCATCTCCCGCGCAGGACCATCTCGAGTCGGTCATCTCGCTTGATGACCTGCTGAACATCAAGGCCCCGCATACCTATATCGTCCGCGCTACCGGGGACAGCATGATGGGCCTCGGCATCTTCCCGAATGACTTGCTGATCATCACACGGGCACGTGAAGCGGTGCCAGGTGATGTTGTGGTCGCGGCGCTGAACCGCGAGCCGTTGATCAAGACGTTGCAGCGAAATGCCAGCGGCCAGTACGAGCTGCACTCAGCCAATCGCCACTACAAACCGATCCCTGTACGGGAAGAAGACGAATTCGAGGTCTGGGGCATCGCTACCGATTGCCTGCGGCGCCTCGGTCATGCCTGACCAGGTCTATGCGCTCATTGATTGCAACAGCTTCTACTGCAGCTGTGAGCGAGTGTTCAGGCCTGACCTCAACGGCGTGCCGGTGGTGGTCCTCAGCAACAACGATCTGATGGGTGGCTTCCGTTAGTAAATGAACTACAGTCCGCACCACCGAGAAGAGGCCTATGAGAGCTTCGGAAAGGGAGTCATTGGGTTGGTGTGCAAGGCTGTGAAATGAGGCTGGTGTTCGCAACAAAAGACCTTGTCGTAGCAGGGCGATCCTTTGAAGGCTTTCCGCTATTGATTGGCGCCGACGGTTGGCCAGTGGAGCCGGCGCAGTCTTTCCTCTGGCACACCTTGATTGAGTCTGGTGAGGCTCTAAGCCCCTTGACGTGGGAGGCCTATGGCCGGCGTCTCTTTGACTACTTCGCCTTTCTTGAAGCGAACGATCTCGCGTGGAACGAAGAGAGCCAGGCAGATGGATTGAGTGTCCTATCACGGTATCGCGACTGGTCGAGCAGTGAGCTGGAGCTAGACCCCAGCACTTTAAACAAGCGCCTGAGTCTGGTGGTGAGGTTCTACCAATGGGCCAAGCAGCGCGATCTGATCGCTGTACTGCCGTTTGGTGAGCGCAGGGTCAGGACGACACCGCATGCCGGTTTCCTCAGCCACGTAGCGCGGCCAAATACCGAGAGCAAGAAGCCTTCGGTTATGGTGCGGGAGCGTAGACGCTTGACCAAATTCCTGACCAAAGACCAGGCGAAGATTTGCCTTGCTATGGACACCGATCCAAGCCACCGGATCCAGCTCCACCTGATGGTTCGTACTGGTCTGCGCTCCTGCGAGGCACGCACCTTTCCTCAAAAGTACGTCTTCAATCCTCGGCTCAAGAAGGGGCTACGCCCTGGGCAGATGATCAGCGTCGCCCTTGACCCATCAGACATGTATCTCAAGTACAGCAGGCCTCGGACTATCGACGTGCCCTGGTCGCTGATGGAGGACATGTGGTCGTACTCACTTCATGTGCGTGAGGTGCGCAAGGCGGCCGGAAATGAGCGCGCCACCGCTCTGGTGCTTACCAAGCAAGGGAGGCAGTACTCGAAAGACTCCATCGTTGATGTGATGAAGGCATATGAGCGCAAGTGTGGCTTCTACGTCCGGGCCCACATGCTCCGCCACACCTATGGGACTTATACCCTCCGGGCGCTGAGGAAGAGCCGAGACTTCCAAGGAGAGCCTCTGCTCTATGTCCGCGACAGGATGGGGCACTCGGACGTCCAGACAACGATGGTGTACCTGCACCTAATCAACCCTCGAGGCCCAGTCCGTCCTCGCCCATGAAGACGAGATCGACATGATGTTCCTCACAGGAACTACTCCAAGCGCTTGAGGTAATACCATTGGCTCGCAAGAAGAACTATAAGGCCGAAATGCAATCGGTCACGAAAGGGTTTGAAGCAATTGAAGATGACCTTGTGATCCTTTTGCCAAAAAATCCACGTAAGGTTGGGAAGATTGATCACGCGCAGTATATGGGGGTAGGGTTTGACGCATGGGCCGTTCAGTGCACTCATGTCATAAGAGCGCTGTTGAACTCCGGAAATTTCTCCACTTCCACTCTAATTGGGTACTCCAGCAACGGGCTGCGCTACTTTCTGGCGTTCTTGAAAGGCGGCGCTTTAGACAGTCCCCCTTCGGTTCCGAATAGCCTGGAAAAACGGCATCTAGAGAGATTCGTCTCGTGGCTGAAGCTCAAATACCCGAACGGAACGACGGCGAAGAACTGTTACACCGCGTTTAAGTCATTGGTTATTAGTCTAATTGAATATGGCTTCATTGAGGCTAGTCGCGACGATTTGCTTCCTGACATTCCATTTCCAAACAATGCGAAGACCATTGGCGACACGAAGCCTCTCACGCTTGCGGAAATGCAGCGGCTTATTTCTGCGCTAAAGGCTGATCTAATTTCAATTCACAAGAGTACCTTTGTAGGAAATGCTGCAGAAGCTATGACAGTTCTGTTCCTGATCACCGCTGCCAGGTCTGGAATTAACACCACGCCGCTGCTGGAAATGACTAGAGACGCACTGCAGCCTCATCCATTCATTCCTAATCTAAGGATACTCACCACTGTAAAGAGACGCGGCAAAGGTGCTCAGAGCAAGACTATTAGACAAACTGAGATTCATGACGAGTACAGCGCTATTCCACTGGATGGCGTGGCTGTCGTAAACAAGGCACTCACCATTTCAGCTCCTTTGGTTGAACTGGCACCAGAGGAACTTAAGTCTCACATTTGGCTTTATCGCTCAGGCCAGCCAGGCCGCGAGCACATAATCGTCAGCCTCAGTGCTGGATCTGTTTTTCAATCAACAAAAAGTATTTGCGAGCGACATTCTCTGAAGGACGATAAAGGTGAATCACTGGTCGTCAATCTAATGCGTCTTCGAAAGACGATGGAGAGCAGGCTCTGGAAGTTAAGTGGAGGAGACCTTTTAGAGGTTTCTGCTGTGATGGGGCATTCTCCAGGCGTCGCTGATAACCACTACCTGAAAATCAACGACGAGATCAAAACCGAGGGGGCCATCTTCGTTGGAGAGGCTTTCCCTGATCAGCTGCGAGGCCTCAACGTTACCCCTACGCCACCTGGAGGCTGCAAGGATAGTCTCTACGGAAGCTTGGCCCCCAAAGACGGGGTCACCCATTGCTCGAAGTTCATTCATTGCCTGACATGCCCTAGTTACGCGATTGTGGGAACTTTGGAAGACTTGTATCGGCTGTTCAGCTATCAGCAGTTTCTGCATGCTGAGATTGAGTACTTCTTAACTGATGAATGGGAGGCTTGGCGGCAGCGACAGAGCAGCATAATTGCACTTATTGATCGCTTCACTTCTCGCAAGTTCAGTCAAGCGTTAATTGGTGAGGCGAGGGCCAAGGCAGAAGAGTCTCCTCATCCCTTCTGGATCAGCAAGATCAAGCTCATGAAAAAGATCCGAGGTGATTCACTTGTCGGTTAATCGAAACTCCAAAGCTTCCCTAAAGGCATATGACGTCCTTTTTACGCAGCCTGTCACTGCCTCGGGTCTTGGTAAGTCTGAACGCGATTCGATAATCATAAGCGCCATTGTCAATGATAGTGGCGAGACTCTCGTGCTGAGTCGATTTGGAGATCCACGGTGGGATCTGCGACCGTTTTTCGATCAGTCCAATGTTGGCGAGAGCGGCAAATTCGTTAGCTGGGATACGAGCCTTCCAGTTGAGTTAATAGACGATTGCAAGTCCGTCGCGTATGCATGGTTCAAAAGAGGTCTTCCAGGATCAAAGCCGCCCGTCGCTCGCGGAATCACAACGCTTGTTGGGGCTAGTGTTATACCCTTTGTTCGTTGGCTCAGCACCCTCGGGGTTAAACGATTTTCCGATGTCCGGCCTATACACATAAGCAACTACATTCACCAGTGCAAGTCAGAGTCATTGAGGCCTCTCCCTCTCTACTCGAAGCTGCGGATTGTTGACCTGCTATGGATTTTTTCTGCCGAAACAATGCATCCCCTTGAGCAATATCCGTGGGGGAGTTCTTCGCTGTAGCGAGTAAGTGGGGTTGGCGAGACACGGGGTGTTTCGGCCGCCAACAAGAACACGGGAAGAACGGATATCATTCCGCCTGATGACCAATCCAAAATATTCAACTATTGCGAGCAAGTCATTCGAGAAACCAAGGCGGATCTTGAAGCGTCAGGAGTCGAATCCTTCACCCGCCGCAGTCCAAAAACGATTCGCTGTCGGGATGCGGTGTTGTACGTCTCTTCCATTACTAGCGGCATGCGGAACGAAGAGGTAATTGGGGTTGATTCGGGGGCATGGCGGAAAGAGACCGTTGATGGCGTAACCTTCTGCTGGGTAACCACCACTGAGCATAAAACTGGAAAGGGTCGTGTCGATTACCTCGTTCCGGAACTGACTTTGGACGCGCTTGAGCTCTTGGCCAAGTGCACGACTCCAATGAGGCAAGAGCTTGAGGCTGAGGTCTATGAGCTAGAGCAGATGGCACCCTCGTCCAGATCCGCTGAGCATTTGCTCCGGTTAGAGAAGGCCCGAAAGGATTCGAAGAGGTTGTTTCTCTGTTTGAACGGATCAGGCAAAAAATCTGAAAGGTTAGCGCACATTGAAGTGCTTGGACAGGCTGGCTCGAATGAGTCCTTCAAGCGCATCGCAAAAGCCGCTGGAAGTGACTGGCCGCTGCGCACTCACCAGTGCCGGCGAACCTATGCCCGTTGCTTCGTTGAGTCGCGGATGGGGCGCACCTCGCTCGTCTTCCTCAAGTGGCAGCTCAAGCACAGCAGTATGAGCATGACCCAGCTCTACGCCTCCAATCCGCTCCAGGATCTGACGCTGTTCGATGAGATCCTGCAGCAGATGACGGAGTTCAAGATCGACCTCATTGAGTCCTGGCTTGATGACCAGCCTTTGGCAGGTGGTGCCGGGAGCAAAATCGTTGAGTTGCGTGCGATTCCGGTCAAGGACAGGGCCGCCTTGCTGGCCCAAACGGCACCTCATGCGAACATTCGCGCAACCGGTCACGGATGGTGCATTGCCACTGAGCGTGGTTGCGGAGGCGCTGGGTTGTACGAGGCCACCAGGTGCCCTGGGTGCAAACACTCGGTGATCGATGAGACGTTTGCAGGCACTTGGCAAGGCATCTACTCCCAGCAACGGGAGCTAATGAAAATTGAGGACGCAGGGCCGGCAGTGAAACAGCGTGCAGAGCGCGACCTGCAGGTCGCCCTCGACGTGATCAATAGTCTTGGGTTGTCGCCGGATGACCAGGAGCTTGAGGAGGCTGTGAATGGCTAGCAAGTCGACCGAGCCGTCCAAGGGCCGCTCTCGCCCAAAGACTGCCGATGCGCTCAACAAGGTCATCGATAGGATGCTCGCCGGCAATGAGAAGCTCTCCATCTCCTCGGTCGCCAGAGCGGCAGGCGTCACCCCCGGGCTGATCCATAACACCTACCCGGCCGTGGCGGAGCGTATCCGCAGCCTCATAGGGAAATCGACGCGCGCTCAGCGTGATTCGAAGCACCAGGCGCTCATGAAGGAGAAGGATCTCAACAAAGCCCTCCGCGCAGAGAACAGCCTACTTCTGGAGGAGATCGCTCGCCTTGCCTCCGTGAATCAACGCCTCATGCTTGAGCTAGCACAGCTGAAAGGTGTTGCTCAAGGCAAGGTCATCGAGCTTGCGGCAAAACCAGGGGCAAAGTAGCTCTTGGGCATCACTCTGCAGTCCAGAGTTGATTTGGCCTGGTCGTGCAAGGGTGTACCGGACATTCTCTGACTACTCGATCAGCGGTAGCTTGACATCTCTCCGTTCGAAATCTAGTCTACCAACTAGTAGGTAGACAAACAGAGGGCATCACCATGCAGTTCAAAGGTCGCAAGCTTCTGGTAGTGGGTGGCACGAGTGGCATTGGTCTCGAAACCGCGCAGATGGTCGCCGAGCAAGGCGGTTCGGTTGTGATCGTGGGCAACCGCCCTGAGAAAGCCGAAGCTGCACGCCAACAACTGGCCGCCGTTGCCGGCGAAGACAAGGTCGTGGCCTATGCTGTAGATCTGACCGATTTCGCCAGCGTCCAAGCGCTGATCGAGAAACTGGCCGCAAGCCACAAGGACATTGATCTGATGGTCAATTCCGCGGGTATCTACTACCCGAAAGCATTCATCGAGCACTCGCTTGAGGATTACGACAACTTCCTGAATCTGAACCGCGCCATCTTCTTCCTAACCCGTCAAGTAGCGGCGGAGCTGGTAGCTCAGGGCAAACCCGGTTCGATCGTGAACGTCACCGCGGTAGCAGCCAGGCAGGC
Source organism: Pseudomonas sp. JUb52 (assembly GCF_004341115.1). Taxonomy (NCBI): domain Bacteria; kingdom Pseudomonadati; phylum Pseudomonadota; class Gammaproteobacteria; order Pseudomonadales; family Pseudomonadaceae; genus Pseudomonas; species Pseudomonas sp. JUb52. The sequence goes on along the minus strand of NZ_SLYS01000012.1, from coordinate 14,376 downwards.
GGTCGAGGGTGTTCCGGCCTCGGCCTACTCGATGGCCAAAATTGGCCTGGACACCTTGACCACACACGCGGCAGCAGAGCTGGCCCAGCACGGTATTCGCGTCAACTCGGTCAGCCCGGGTATTGTGGAAACGAAGATCTTCGAGCGCTTCATCCCCGGCGATCAGTTGGCTGGTGCGCTGAATGACTTCAACAATTTCCACCCGCTGGGCCGTAACGGCACTCCGCGTGACGTTGCTGAGTCCATCGTGTTCCTGCTCTCCGACAAGACGTCCTGGGTGACCGGTGCTGTTTGGGACGTGGACGGTGGGGTCATGGCTGGCCGTAAGCAAGGTAAGTAAGATAACTGCGTAGTGGCCGGAATCGCTCTTTTCTGGTCGGGGCGATTACGGCAGGAGAAGTTATGGCACTGGCAACACGGGACGCGTTAATTCAAGCCGCTGAAGGGCTGATGCGCACTAAAGGGTATGCAGCGTTCAGCTATGCAGATCTTGCAGACGCGGTAGGTATTCGCAAGGCGAGCATTCACTACCACTTCCCTACAAAGGAAGACTTGGGGATCGCGATCGTCGAAGAGTACGTCTCGCGGGTGCAAGCCGAGTTCGAGCGAATCGAGATCAATCAGGCAGGTGCAGTTGAGAGGCTCAAGGCTTTCTTTGTGCTCTTCTACTCCAGCACCGAGGGTGGTCTGTTGCCATTGTGTGGTGCGCTAGCAGCTGAAATGGCTGCATTGCCCGACGGGCTTCAACGCCTGACACGACGGTTCTTTGATGTGCAGTTGTCTTGGTTGACCAGAGTGATGGACGAAGGCATTGCCGCTGGTGAGTTAGCCCGGGGGCGAGGGGCCAGAGAAAAGTCTTACTTGCTGCTCAGTATCCTTGAGGGATCGAGCTTCATCAACTGGGCCACCAGGGAAGGTGAGACTGTGAATATTGCTGTCATTCGGATGATCGCAGAGTACTGATCTCTGCCTACAACAGGGCCGATACGCGACCCGCGTCGGCCCTATTTTTGGCCGATCTTACCTATCAACTAGTAGGGTGGTAATCATGTCTAGTATGCCTAACTGGGAACAAACCATCACCGACGTCAGTGCCCGCCTGAAAGAGTTCGGCGCACATTCCCCCGACACCCTGCGTGGCGTGGCAATGCTCGGTAATGCAGGTAACAAAACCAATCGCCTTGATGCGAAGACCCGTGAGCTGATCGCACTGGCAGTTGCCGTTACCACGCGCTGCGATGGCTGCATTGCGTTCCATGCGGCAGAAGCCAGGAAGCTCGGCATTACCACCGAGGAAGTGGCGGAAGCTCTCGGCGTGGCCGTGAACCTGAACGCCGGTGCGGCAGTGGTTTACAGCACTCACGTCTTGGATGCGATGGATAGCAAACCTCAAAGCTGAGGTCCCTCCGCGGCTGATCCATAAGCATCGGAGACAGATGAGAGGAAGTTCCATGAAGAAAATTACGGTCGAGGTCTGGTCCGACTTTGTCTGTCCCTGGTGCTGGATAGCAAAGAAGCGCCTGGAGCAGGCAATTGATGCTCTCGGGGACCAGGTCGAAGTTGAAATCGTGCCACGCGCATACCGCTTGGCCAAAGGCATGAGCCCGATCCCTTTTAAAGAGGCGCTCGTACAAAAAACAGGCAGCCAGGGCCGAGCGGATGTGTTCATGAGGGCCATTCGCGGAGCTGCTTCACGTGAGGGTTTGGACTATCGATTTGACGTCATGCGCTTCGGGGACACGTCCGCGGCTCATCAGTACGTCAAGGCCATCGCCGATCCGGCGTTGCAGGTCCGCTATGTAGAGCGGCTCTATTTGGCGGGAACTACTGAGGGCAAGGACATCTTCAACGCACGAGTTCTGCGAGATCTGGCGATTGAAATAGGTGCCACCGACCTCATCGGCTTTGATTCGGCGGAGGCCGCAATCCTGAGCGATGAAACAGCAGTAAGCAGCCTCGGTACCGGCATTCCGTTGTTCGTCATCAATGGTAATCGCTACATCTCCGGCGCTCAGGAACCCGCAGTGTTTACCAAAGTGCTCCGCGCCGCGATTGAAGAGCTTTCGAGTGATGAAGAGGCAATCAGTGCAACCAGCTGTTCGATTTCTGGCTGTTCGCACTGACAGGGTTATCGCCTTCGGGTGTTTCGTTTTTTTGATTTTTTATCCACGACTTTAAGAGGTTTTGAAAATGGACAAGCTTCTCAACGGTATCGACGTCGCTGCTCTGCAAGCCTTCGCACAGGGCGTTGCTGAAGATGCATCCAAGCGTCACGCACGCTTCAACGTGAAGACCAAGTGGGAGCATCAGACCCGCACCGTAGCCACCGTGAACCGTTTTCATCTGAGTGGTAACGACTACCCGCGTGACATCAAGATTGCGGCCGACGAGCCACTGGAGCTGCTGGGAGCAAACTCTGCCCCAAACCCGCAGGAACTGCTGATTGCCGCTCTGAACGCCTGTCTCTCCGTGGGCTATGTGGTGAACGCTTCGGTCATGGGCATCACCATCCACAACCTTGAAATCGAGACCGATGGTGAGTTGGATCTGCGCGGCTTCCTGGGCCTGGACGAGAGCGTCAACCCCGGTTTCGACGAAATCAGCTACGTCGTGCGCATCCACACCGATGCACCTGTCGAGAAGGTGGAAGAGCTACACCGCATCGTCACCAAGACTTCCGTGAATCTCGCCAACTTCTCCAAGGCCATTCGCATGGTGCCAAAGCTGGAAGTCGTTGTCGGCTAAGCCAGCCGATTGATTCAGGTATTCGTTTGAAGAGGTTGAATATGAAAAAGCTGTTTTCTCCATACAATCTGGACAGTCTGGAGCTGGCCAACCGGGTAGTTATGGCACCGATGACCCGCACCCGGACGGAAAACAATGTTCCGACCGAACTGACCGCGCTGTATTACGCGCAGCGGGCCTCGGCGGGCCTGATCATCACCGAGGGCCTGCCGATCTCCGACGAGGGACGTGGCTACCTGTATACCCCGGGAATCTACACGGACGAGCAAACCCGTGCCTGGCGAGAAGTGACTGATGCAGTGCATGCCAACGGCGGCAAGATCTTCGCGCAGCTCTGGCACGTGGGCCGCATGTCCCATGTGTCGCTGCAGCCAGGAAATTCTGCGCCGGTCTCGGCGAGTGCCGAGCCAGCAGTAGGTACTACTGTTTATGCTTGGGTCGAGCCTGGTCTCCCTGGCCCGGTCGCACCGAGTGTCCCCCGTGCACTGAGCGTCGATGAGATTCGCCGTGTCACCGACGACTTCGTTGCCTCCGCCCTGCGTGCGGTCGAAGCCGGCTTCGATGGAGTCGAGCTGATGGCCGCGAATGCCTTCCTGTTCGATCAGTTCCTGAGCAGCCAGATCAACACGCGTACAGATGAATACGGCGGATCGATCGAGAATCGTCAGCGCTTCTTGCTGGAGACCGTCGATGCCATTGCAGACGCCATTGGGAGTTTCCGTGTCGGCGTGCGCATCTCGCCATTCGGTCGGCTGTACGACCTGCGTCCCTACCCTGAGGAAGAGGCTACCTGGAAGAGCGTTGCAGCTGCACTGAATGAGCGCGAGTTGGCCTTCGTCCATCTCAACTACCAGCCAACACTGGATGCAGTACCGTTCCCGGAAGGCTTCTACAAGAGCTTCCGCTCGCTCTACAAAGGCACGGTTATCGGCGCCGGTGGCTTCACCGCGGAGCTGGCAGAGGCCGAGCTGCAGAACGGCAATCATGACTTGATCGCCTTCGGCACCCCGTACATCGCAAACCCAGACTTGGTCGAGCGGATGCAGAACGGTTGGCCTCTCGCACCAAGCGATCACTCCACCTTCTACGGCGTGATCGGGGCGAAAGGCTACACCGACTATGCGCCTTACCAGGAATAACCGTTTCGGCTGATCCACAGCGTAACTCAACTACTGAAGGTGTCTGGCTATGCCACTGGTAACTGTGAAAGGTATCGAAGGGGTTTTCTCTACCGAGCAAAAGGCCGAGATCATCAGCAAGATCACCGACGCCATGGTCTCTGTCGAAGGCGAGAAAATGCGTGGTGTGACCTGGGTCGTTTTTGAGGAAGTGAAGAGCGGCGACTGGGGAATCGGCGGTGAGCCCATCACCACCGAGAAGGTACGAGCTCTTCAGAACAGCTGATGGTGAAACTGGCCCGGCCTGAGCTTTGCGCGGGTCGGGCCAGCCAGCTCATTTCTTCGGCTTGTATACCTCTTTTTTTTGCGTACTGGATCAACCAGTTCCTTGTTGACTCATTCGTTCCAAGGCGCTTCCAGCGCCTGTCGCCACATGGTGAATTTTCGTGCTGATAGGCGAAAAAAGTCGAAATTTGTTAGTCGGAAAAAAGCGTTATGAATCAGTGTGTTATGACCTACTAATTGTTAGGATCATTCAGATACAACGACGGATGTGTCATCGCGCGCAGCGCCGAGGCGAAGCAGCTGGGCATCAAGATGGGGGCGCCGTGGTTCCAGCTGCGCGAATTCGCGCGTCAGCACGGCGTCCAGGCGTTCAGCTCCAACTATGCCCTCTATGGTGACGTCAGCGACCGGGTGATGCGCACGATTGGGACCCTAGTGCCCGCATACGAGATCTATAGCATCGACGAGTGCTTTGCTGACTTAACCGGTATACCAGAGCCGCTGATCGACGTGGGCCGGGCGATCAAAGACAAGGTTTTCCAGTGGACCCGGATCCCGGTCGGTGTTGGGATCGCCAACACCAAGACGCTGGCCAAGCTCGCCAATCATGCTGCCAAGCGCTGGATCGATCGTACCGGAGGAGTAGTCGATCTCCGTGACCCGGACCTTCGCGACAAGGTACTGCGGAAGCTGCCAGTCGACGAGGTTTGGGGGGTCGGCCGCCGGCTGAAGGTGAAGCTCGAAGCCATGGGTATCCAGACGGCTTGGGACCTCGCTCAGTACGATGCATGGTCATTGCGCAAGCAATTCAGCGTCGTACTAGAGAAGACTGCTCGGGAGCTCAGGGGAGTGCGGTGTCTCGACCTTGAGGAGGTCGAGCCGCCAAAGCAGATGATCTGCAGCAGCCGGATGTTCGGCACCCGCCAGTATCAACTCTCGGCACTGGCCGAGGCAGTGGCCAGCTATACGTCTCGCGCGGCAGAAAAACTCAGGGCCCAGAAGTCCCTGTGTCAGATCCTTCGTGTCGGCATTCAGACCGGCATGTTCAATCCCGATCAGCCACTCTATGCCAACAGCGTGACCCTGCAGCTGCCATATCCCACTGATGACACCCGGGTGCTGATCCAGTATGCCCAGTTCGGCCTGGCCAGGATCTTCCGGGAGGGTTACGCCTATTCCAAGGCGGAGATCCTGCTAGCTGAAATCTGCCAGCGCGGCGAGATCACCGGTGACCTCTTCACGCCGGCGCAGCCTGCCATCGCTGACCAACTGATGGCCACACTGGATGCGGTGAACCGTAAGTATGGCCGAGGCACCTTACGAGCGGCTCGGATTTGCGAAGCTCCGGGGTGGAGCATGAGACGGGAGTTGCTGAGTCAGGGCTTCACTACCAGGATCGATCAGGTCTGGTCGATCTAACCGCTACCGGCAAGGTGTACATTTTGCACCGGTATGAGAGCGGAAACGACTAGGCGGCAAGCACTCGGCGAAGCATCGATTCTGCATCTGCGTCTGTCTTGCAGTGATAGATTTGCCGCGCCATGTCGCGCATTGTGACGTCGTCGGTAACCAGCGCTTCGCCGTCGGCTAAATCGACAGCTGCCAGGTCTTCGTCGGAAGGGAGACCGTCGGGAAACTCCACTATTACCCATACATCCGATGCCCGGAAAACCTTACCCCCCGAGTCTCTACGCGGTTGAAAAGCTCGGTCATCTTCTTGGCGCCTGCCCCATACATCAATGTAGCGTTGAGCTGTGGGCTCAGCCGAACGCCCATCAGGGGTGGCCCGTTGTGAAAGGTGATGTCGCAATACCCTTCGGTTCGTGACAAATCGACGAGACGCTGCATGTTGTGCTGCAAAGGGGAAACTGCTTCGTCTTGCATCCTGATTTCCTTTCGTTCGATGGGGCGCGACGGCGGCGATTGATCAAAAGCTTAGCCGGTAGGATGCAACTGTGTTGCCCGGCACCTATTAACGGTGCTGGTCGAGCACTCCAAAAGCCTGGCCGTCCCCCGCACCGACATCCCCCTGGCCAGGCATTCGCGGATCCGCGAATGCAACTGCTCATCCCTCGGCCGCCCTTTGTAGACTCCCGCCGCCTTCGCCTTGGCGATGCCCTGGGCGGCCCTGGCCCTGCGCGTCTCATAGTCTTTCCGGGCGAACGCCGCCATGAATTCCAAGAACATCTGGGACACCGCGCGCGTCATCCACTCTTGGGCGCTATCTCCGCCGGCGGCTGCCGGGCGGAGCAGTGAGTGGGTCAGCGGTAGATCGAGCGACACTACCTGCAGGCCGGCCTGGGCGATCCGCTCACGCAATTGGTCCCAGGTCGCGCGGTCGAGACGAGACAGCCGGTCCACCGCTTCCACCAGTAGCACGTCCCCAGGCTCGGCATCTGCCAGTAGGCGCAGCAGTTCGCGCCGATCCAGCAGCGTGCCCGAGGCGTTTTCCACATAGGTCGCTGCGATCCGCGTCCCGTGCTCGGCGGCGAACGTGCGCAGGGCCTCCCGGGCGCGGGTGGCGTCTTGATCGTCGGTAGAGGCACGAAGGTAGGCGCGAACGAACATGGCGGGCTCCGGTGTAGTCGTTTGGTGTATCGAAATATACCTGTAGTCGTTTGGGTCTGTCTGACTACTTTTCGCCACGCCCTAGGCCGTGCGGATAAGTGTGGCGCGTGAGGTACACCCTAAAAGAACAGGTTTTCCAACCTCTGGTGTTGGTCGGGAAGCAGAGGTCTTGGAAAAATCACCTAGATCCATATCTTTGGCATTCAAATTGCTAAAGATACATTCTCAGCAATTTTTTCACCCTCTAACTTGACTTTTCTACTAAGAGCGGCTCGGCTGCCGCTTGTCGGAATATTCTGCTCTTCGGATAAAACATCAACCGAATACATCGAAGCTATAAGGCGCGGTATTGACAGCTTCGTCAGTTCGGGTACGCTGGCGCGACGGACGCCAGCGTACCCGAACTGACGAAGCTAGTTGATACCGAAACCCACAATATGATTTTTAAGTACTTAGAGTGGTGGTTAGTTGGTCGCTCAGGTGCTGTTTACTTGGTTTTTTTGGGTTTGAATATAGTGATTTATTATCGGGGATTACGCCATGACTAGGGAAGAGCGCAATCAAGTAGAGTTGGCAAGAAATGAGGTCTCGGCCAAAAGAAAAGCGGATGTCGTGTCGTCAAAAGAATTTGCCGAGCGTAAGAAAGAACGCGAATATCAACAGGCCATTTCTCAGATATACAGCAGTGCAAAAAAGTTAGACTGGTAATTTTCGTATTTTGGAGTTTTTATGAGTACAGGGAGCGTTGCTAACTTTCCTGCTGGTAGGGGTTTTGAGTCTGTAAGTAATGCAGATGATCATAATCTCGCAGAGAAAATAAAGTCTCGCCGCACTAACGAGCTTGTAGTCGGGGTGTGTGGTGCTGTTGGTTGCAATCTTCAAGATGTAGTTGCCGAGCTCGCCAGTCAATTCGGTAGTTATGGATACGAAATAATACATATTAAGGTTAGTGGCTTAATAAAAAAATTCGCTGCTGTTAATCGTGAGGTTCAAGATCCTTCTGTAGAGTTAAGTGAAATCGATAATTTTGATTTCTTTTCTAGATATAAGGCTCTGCAAGATCTTGGTAACGCGATTCGAGACAAATATTCAGATGATGCTCTGGCAGTTCAGTCGATTAAGTTGATTTCGGCTGAGCGAAAAATTAAGATGAATGCCAGCGGCGACCAAGTTCCCCCGCGTACTGTATTTATTGTGGATCAACTTAAGCATCCGGCCGAGGTCAACTTATTCAAGTTGACCTACCGTAATGCCTTTTTCCTGGTTGGCATCGTTAGCCCTAGAAGTGCCCGTCTAGATTATCTGCAAGCGGAAGGCCTCGATCCTGTCACAGCTCAAAATTTGATCGAAAGGGATAGGAAAGATAACGTCAAGCACGGACAGCATCTTGAAAAAACAATCCATAGATCCGATTTTTTCCTGAGGCATAGTCTTAAAGACTCAGGAAATATCGCTAAGCCATGTAAAAGGTTTGTTGGACTTGTACATGGAGAGAATGGCATCACGCCAACTCGCGATGAATCTGGAATGTATGCTGCTTACTCTGCATCGTTAAAGTCAGCTTGTTTGAGTCGTCAAGTGGGTGCTGCAATAGCTGATCAATCTGGGAATATAGTTTCGGTCGGCTGGAATGATGTGCCTGCAGGGGGAGGAGGACTTTATAGTGAGGACTCTGAAAGCGATCAGCGATGCATTGTGCATGGAAAGAAGTGCTATAACGATGATAATAAACGGCGTCTTGCTAAAGAAATTGTAGGGATTTTGACTAAGGTAAAAAGGCGAGAAGCAAACGGTATTGAAGCGCAGATTAATCTTTTAGATATTACGGCGGAATCTTCTAATGATGCCGATGAGATCGATGATGGCTCAAGTGAAGATGCAGGCTTAGCTATTAGCTCTAAAGATGCTGCTAAATTGGTTGATAGGATCTTAAATGACACATCACTAGGGTCGATTATTGAGTATTCCCGGGCGATACATGCAGAGATGGAAGCCATTCTGAATGTCGCGCGAGGAGCGCAGGGTACGACTCATGGCGCTGTAATGTACACGACCACATATCCGTGCCATAACTGCGCAAGACACATAATTGCCGCTGGCATATCGCGTGTAGTGTATATAGAGCCTTACGAAAAAAGTCTTGCTATGAAATTGCATGCAGACGCTATTTCTGTGGAGGGCGCTTCAAGGGACAAAGTGTTTTTTGATAACTTTGAAGGTGTATCTCCTACTCGCTATACAAATCTGTTCGCCTTTGGTGATAGGCGTAAGGATGAGGAAGGGCGGGCTGTAAAGGTCGTTGGCAAAAATGCGGCGTTGATTTCAAGTGAATATCTTGACTCCTATCTTTCTATCGAGTTGAAGGTTGCAGCTCGAGGTCTGGAAGATAGTGGTGAGCAGGGTTAGATTTTCCTGGATCAAATAGTCCGATTGGTCTTTGCAAACAAGGTTTTAAATAAATAAAGCCCCCTCTGCTGAGGGGGCTTTTGTCATCCAATGACTAACTGCCTTGCCAACGCCATCTCGACCGAATCACCATCCTGGTTCAACACATCGAGCCCTGACTCTGGAACGTCGCCTGACGTGCTCTGAGCCACTGCGATCTTCTTGGCCATCAGCTGTAGGCAGGTGATCTGCGAGCTACCGGCATAGCCGAAGAACAGCACCCGTACCGCCTGCTTCTGACCGATCCGCCACGACCGGCGCGCTGCCTGCTGCAGGGTGTAGACGTTGTAACCCGTCTGCAGGAAGACGATGGTCGGAAAGTCCAGCAGATCCAGACCGGTCTTCACCAGCTCCGGGTTGGTGACCAGCACGTCGACGCCGCGGTCGACCTGGTCAAGGATCCAATCCTCGCGCCGGGCCGTGTCCACCGAAGCACGCAGTACCGCCACCTTCAGGCCGGCTTGCTCGAGCAACCGCTTGAGCCGACTGGTCGTGTCCCGGGTGCCGCTGTAGACGGTGTAGGCCAGCACCTTGCGGCCCAGCGCCTTCTCCTGACGGCACAGCTCGATCAGCGCCTCCTCCTTGGGGCTGGCCTGGTCTTCGTCAAAGATCGCGTCGATCCTGGCCAAGGTGTCCCGGGTCCGAGGGTGTTTCACCACCTCCGGCCGGAAACAGCAGTCCGGCCAGGCCAGCAGCACGTTGAGCACCACCCCGAGTAAGGTGGTGTCTCGCCGTGCCAGAGCCTGGCGCAACTCCGCGGTAAGTTTGCCAGCCAGCTGCCGATAGGCCGCGTCCTGGTGCGCCTCCATCGGGATGTCGACGAAGTCCTCTTGGTACGCCGGCAGCACATTGCCGCCGATGTCCTTGAGCTTGAGGAACACGGTGAAGGGCAGCACGAAGCGGTGGATGCCCTTGGGACCGAACCCAGGGGCCTTCACCGTCCGCACCGAGAGCTTCTTGCCCCGGGCCGTCTTGTGCGATTGGCTGTCGCGCTCGGTGTAGATGTCCTTGAGCACGCCATGGTCGCGCATGAACGACATGGCCGCAGGGGCCATGCTGCCGCGCGCGTTCGGTCGATAGCCGTCCTCGATCATCCGCCGGGAGAGGATCCGGAACAGGAGGTAGAAGAGGTCATCGGCATAGCCGCCCATGAGTGTGCCCGTCAGCAGCAGCGTCTTGCGCGCTTTCGCTGCCAGCACCCCCATGGCCTGGCCTTGGGCCGAACCGCTGTTCTTGTACTCGTGTCCCTCGTCCACCACCAGCAGGTCGAAGTAGCCGTCTGGCAGGTAGCGTTTGATGAACTCGGTCGGCTGGTAGCCGCCCTCGCCAAAGCCGAACTCCAGGTTGGCCATCGCCCGCTCCATGCGCTTGGCCTGGCGGTCGCTGAAGACGAAGTTGCCCTTGGCGTCCATCAGGTTGATGAACTCATGGACGTTGTCAGCCAGCATCGTGGCGAGAAATTCTTCGCCGAAGTCCGCCACCAACTTCTCAGCCCGAATCGGGCCGATAGTCGGTATGCGGCACATCGACTTGAGGATCACGCTGCGCCTGTCACCGCCGGCGGCCTTGCCTGGGCGCATCAGCGTCCAGAGGGGCGCCTTGCACTTCGGGCACTGCCGGCGTCGCTCCTCGCGCTGGAAGTCCTCCAGGGTGAGGTAGTTGCCTTCCTCGTCCTCAAGCACGCGACCACAGTCTGTACAGCAGGCCAATCGTCTTCCGCCGGCGGCGCGGCGCGTACCGCACGCCAGCCGCCAGTGGAAGCCCATCCGCATCCGTACGCGGCCCAGGATGAAGAACTCCTGACGGCCATCGTACGGCTCGCCCAGGGCCTGGCGGAGCTTGAGCAGCTTCACCAGGGTGTCCGGCCCGTTGAGTACCCAGACGCGCGCGCCCGGAACGGTTTCAAGGATCTCGCGCCGCCACTTGTAGACCAGGTGGGGCGGCGAGACGACCAGGGTGCGGCGATAGCCCTCGGCGTGAAGTACAGCTGCCACGGCGATGGCCATCATGGTCTTTCCAGTCCCCATCTCGGCGTTGATGATGCCGGCCTGTTCGCCGCGGTCGAGCAGCAGCGCAGCGATCGCCTGGACGACATCGGCTTGCGCCGGGAAGGGTGTGCGTTTGAGACCTGCCATCACGGCCTGGCGTCCGGTGTGAGCGGCGCCGGCATAGACCGGCGGATTTGAACGGTTGAGTGAGTCGAGCAGACCCTCGCCGAACTCGGCGATGAAGTCGGTCAGGCTGACAGTGGAGAGCAGAGCCGGTTGGCCAGCGTTGAGGTCGGTCATGTGGATCTCCTGGGATGAGAAACGGGCACGACCGACCCCGGACGGGTATCGGCGTACCCAAGGGGTTGTGGTGATAGAACGGTTCCGCCAGCGGGCGGTGTTGGTTAGTAGTCAGAGGGCAACAGCAGTGTGGTCACGCTGCGGTCAGCTTCGGTGATGATCCAGAGCCGGGGCTCATCGGACATCGGAGTCTCGTAGTTGGAAAACAGGCGATTGCCCAGGCGCAGAGCCTGGTCGTTACTGTGCTTGTCCTCTTGGTCAAGCTCGCCCCAGTCCGCCTGCAGGTGACGCCGCAGGTAGGTCGCGGGGTTGAGCTCGCCGCGCTCCACCAGCTCGCTCACGGCTGCCGTCATGACGATTCGACCAGGGTCGAAGCGTCCGGCCGGTGGCTGGAGCGGTTCAGGTGCTGCCGGTGCGGGTGGCTCAGCCGCCGGCGCCGACGTGATGGTCAGGACCTGTCCCAGCGTCTGAGATCCCGGTGTCATGTCCCAGGCCCGGATCACGGGCACGAAGCGGTCAGTCAGGATCCTCGACTCTAGGACGTTGCCGTCCTCATCCTCGGTGAATTCGGTGCGGCTGACCTTCTCCTTGTAGGTGTCGCCCTTGAGAACCAGGACGCGCCCATTGGGAGAGGTGACCACGCCCGAGATCGCTCCCGCGGCGAGGGCCAGGGCCAGGTGCCATTGCGACAGCGCCTTGACCGGTGGTCGTGGTACTTGGCCAGCCTGGCCAAAGTGCAGGGTGAAGTCAGTCCAGAGTCCGCCCAGTCGACCTGTCTCCAGGGCGAGCTGCTCGGGCTCGAGGGTGACGCGGTAGAAGTGCTCCAACTCCGTGACGGCGGCCGGCACCCCATAGGGTTCACCGAGCCATACCTCCGGCAGCGGTTCGGCCAAGGCCTCGCCGCTACCGATCGCACGGAAGCGCTCTCGGGTTGCCTTGACGTCAGCGGGCCTTGCCAGGTCCTGCCGGCGGATCCGGATACCGAAGATCACCACCTGTTTGAAGGTCGGATCCGCGGCCGCGTGGATCCGCAGGCTGGTGAAGTGGTTGCAGAGCCATCCACACAGTTCATCGTCCAGGACGTAGTGCGGCACGATCAGCACCAGGGTGCCGCCGTACTGCAGCAGCGGTAGCGAGCGCTGATAGAACAGCTTCTCCAGTCGCCTGCGGCCGCTGCCCTGATACTGGGTGGCACCGCTGTGGTCGGCGACCAGGTCGCCATAGGGTGGGTTGAGCCAGAGCAGCCCAAAGGCCTGGCGCGTGACGATGGTGTCCATCAGGTCGCCCTGCAGGACGCGATCAAGCAGGCCGCGGGCGTGCTCGGCGCGCTCCCGATCGTACTCCACAGCGCAAGCCTGGACGCGCTCACGCCCGAGGGTATGAGCGGCTTCTGCCAGGGCCACACCTTCGCCGGCGCATGGATCGAGGATCCGCATGGTGCCGGTGGAGGCAGGGCTCAGGGCCTGCAGGGTACGTTCGAGGGTGACCTCATCGGTGGGGTAGTAGCCGTTCTTGGCAAAGTTGCGCGCCAGGCGCGGAAACATCAGGGCCATAGTCGGAGCTCCAGTGTCGGGAAAGTGAGGAGGGAGGGGCCGCAAGCGGCCCGATCAGGAGGTGGTGAGCTGACCGGCGCGGATGCGCTGGCCAAGGTGGTACTGCAGCTCGTCGAGCTTGAGTCGGAGTCTCCAGCCGGCCAGGTCGCCCAGGGCGCCGGGCAGGCGCTCGAGCATCTGCTCCTGCAGGAGCAGCTCCATGACCGGTCCCTGCCAGTGCGGCAGGAGCGGGAGCGGGCAGGTGTCGACCACCAGCGGCCAGAGGCTGGCCAGGGGGTCGATGTTGTCGCGCACCAGGGCGTAGGCCAGGTGATTGGCGCGATCCGGTACCGCGCAGCGTCCGTCGAACAGCCAGACGTGAAGCAGGCTGCCAAACAGGGTGCCGCGCAGTTGGCGAGTCGTGCGTTTCTCCAGTCGCTCGGCGTCCGGAAAGACCGGCACGCTGCGGCCGCTCTGGACCAGGTGGAATTGCTCGAGGCCGCCTTCGCTGCGTCCCAGGGTAAGCCTGGCCAGAAACTCCTGGACGGCGGTGTCACGGCCCCAGGCCGAAAGAAAGATCAGTCGCCGTTCTTCATCGCAGACGCAGGCGTCCACCAGCAGATCGGGGCACTCATCGATAGGGTAGAGGGGCATCGTCAGCTCCTGAGGGAGGCAACGCGCCCAGGGGCGGTTGCCCCGAGGTGGGTGAGGGAAAGCGCTCAGCGCGCCGCGTGGTATCGCCGGACGCCTTCGCGCCATTCGAGGTTGATGCCGTGGGTGGCCTTGGGCAGAAAGTGAAGCGGGCAACTCCAGTAGAAGGGGCCCGAGCTTTCATCCAGTGACTTGTGGCCCCAGCGGCCTCCGTGAACGTCCAGTAGGTTGCAACCGATCAAGGTGCAGGTTTCGCCCGCCGCGACGCCGGGAAAGACGCCATCGCGCTTGGGGACCAGCTTCACGACCTGCCACAGCACATTGTCGACCAGATGATGATCGATGACCGTGCGGGTGCAGTTGTCGGTTTCGCCGTTGGCGATCAGTTCGGCGATTAGCGCATCGCGCGTGGGGTGAGAAAACAGCCAGCCCATGGGGAAGGTCCTTTAGGTGATGGCCAGGCCTTCCCGCTGGGAGAGGTCCCAGCCGGGTGTGGTTGTGAAGGTGAGGTTAGGCCGCGCGGTTCCAGGCCTGCGACTTGAAGTCCATGGCGTAGCCCAGCTCGCTCAGCCGTTGGCATTGCTGCCGGAGGCGTTGCCGGTCGACCGTGGAGTCCAGTCGCACTGTCTCGCCGAGTGGCCAGACGGTGGGGTTCTACCCCGTTAGCACGGACACTTTCGAGTAAGCTCATACCGAGCTGAAGGAGTGTTCATGAAGCGCAAGAAATACAGTCCTGAATTCAAG